>JAPLRZ010000050.1 GCA_026398895.1 Methylococcales bacterium | reverse complement strand
CACTCAATAAAAAACTAATATACATAGGCAACGTACAACGTGCCGTTGGTGGGCGACTTGGTTTCCTTATCACAATCTTGCTATTTTCTTGGTTAGGGGATGTTCGTATTTTATAGCATCTGTCAATGCGTAACTTCTATACTCATAAAAATATCAGTGTACCGTTCACTATCCAATCTAAACCCACTGCTAACGCGATTCTTAGGCAAGCAGGAATTAACGAAAAACTTTGACCCTGCATACAAAAACCCAACGCATATCGTGATGAAGGTTTTGCTCTATTCGAGCTACGCGCTTGTTTTTAAAACGTAATATCTGTCCCCGATTTATCTCTTGTTATAGCAATAATGCGTATTTCACCGCAGATAAACACAGCTATCGACTTTGGTTCATCACCTTTGCGGGTACTGTAAAACCACACGCCTGACTTTTGGGTTTTGCCGTGCTTGTCTTGCCAAAAGTCACTATCGCATCGGACGCGTCGGTCACTGCTCAATGTCAGGTGCTGTGAGGGTATCGGGTGGTGTCGTGAGTGGGTCGCGAAGCCCACACTAGCCTGTCCCGAAGCTCCTCGAAGAAAGTTTATCGACGGGCGGTAGCGCAGGGCGGGGGTTTCTGACAAAATGTGGTATTGTGCAGAATATTTTGTTGGAAACGCTTGTTTTCGCTTACGCTCAAACAGACTTATTCCAACCTACAGGACTTTGTTGAGGAATCGTAAACACATTACAATCTACGGGATATTGCCATTTTATTGACTAACAGTAAAAAAATAGTTGACTAAGTAAATATATGCGGCTATTATGCGCATCACAGACAGGGTGAACCACCCTGATGTATTTTAAAAGTTAAACTCTATATATTGAATTAGTTTGTGGCTCACTTAAGAGTCGATTGCATAAATTTTGGCAATCTACCATCCAGCACACGGATTCTACTAGCAGGACTAAATTGATTAGAACATATCAACTTAGTAAAGAGCTAATAATCGACTGGAATGCGCGGAAATTAAGTGACCTGTATTGTCTATATCAGTTCTATTCGGTTCAATATCGTTTTGTCGACTGGTGCGAAATTGCGTACCTAATCAGAACATGAGTTTAAACATGAAAAATCAAAAACTTTTAAAAGACTCTATCGAAACTATTAAAAAACTTCGAGCAGAGTTACATAATGATATAGACAGTAGTAAACGTGAAGAACTTGACCAGATTATTAAAGATTTAGAGAGTTATGAAAATCGACAGATTTTAGTTAATCAAATACTAAGTTTATTTGGTAAAGCTTTAGCTCTTATTCCTATATTGGAAAGAGTTTGGGACGAGTTTAAATAACACGATTACAGCAGGTCACTAATTTTTTTAGAGTAAAAATAATGAATATTAGTAAAGCATTAAAGCTTTGCCGTACACAAAAAGGCATAACCAAAACTGAATTAGCTGAAAAAGCTGATTTGTCTATTTCTTATTTATCTTTATTAGAACAAGGTAAAAGAGACCCGAATTTATCAACTATCAATAAACTTTGCATCGCGCTTAATATTCCTGCAAGTATATTTATGTTTTTAGCTTCAGATGTAAATGAACTGAATGGGATTAGCAAGGAGCTAGCTGAAAAAATATCCCTAACTGCTTTGCAACTGATGACCGCCGATGTTAATGAGTCCAATATATCCTCATAATTTCATAGGTAGTGTTGAAGCCCTTTCTAAAGTTTTAGGCTTAACAAAAGAAGAGCTTGTTACACTTGCCAATAAATCGAACAAGTATTTTTATGTGGCGAAACGAGTTGAGAAAGAAGATAAATCTATACGTTTAACTTATGATGTTAGACCAGAGCTTAAACGTATTCACGAAAAAATATGTAGCTCATTGCTAAAGAGAGTTATCTATCCTGATTATATTCAGGGTGGAGTAAAGGGTAAATATTATTTATCTAACTGCCAAATTCATACCAATAAAAAAGTAGTCATTAAAGAAGATGTTTCTAATTTCTTCCCATCAATAAGTCAAAAAGTAGTCCATGAAGTTTGGGCTGGTTTTTTCAAATTTCCTAATGATGTATCTCAATTATTATCTGAACTTGTAACGTTAAATGGCTATTTAGTGCAAGGCGGAAAAGCCAGTGGTTTTTTATGCAATTTAGTTCTTTGGGAAAGAGAATCAAAGTTAGTTTTTGATTTATCTCAAAAAGGTTATCAATATAGTCGATTTGTTGATGATATTACTGTTTCCTGTACAAGAAATATCTCCAAAGAAGAGCAGTCATATATTATCAGTAAAGTATATGGTATGTTAAAGAGTATTGATGCTAATCCCAATAAAGCTAAACATAAAATAATGTCAAATGGAGTTAGACAGCAACTCCATAAAGTTAATTTAAACACTGAAACACCAACGCTTCCTAAAACAGAACGTGCAAAAATAAAAGCCGCTGTTTTCCAATGTGAACAGGAATATGAAAACAATGTAAATCCGATTGAATATAAAAGTCTATTTAATAGGACTATGGGGCGAGTTAATACCCTAAGTAGAATGCACCAAAAAATGGGGCAAGAGTTACAAGAAAGATTACAAAAAATTAAACCTAAAAATCACAATGCTTTTTGATACTCCCTCCTATTTCAACCATTCATTCCCAGCTCCACAGTATTTAGGTGCGAAGTTTATGCACTTAGCGTGGATAAATAAATTTATTCCTAATCGAATAACAACCGCGCTGGATGCTTTTGCGGGTTCGCAGTCTATGGCTTTCCTTTTTAAACAATTGGGATTTAAAACCATCACTAATGATTTTTTGAATTTTAATCATCAAATTGGTTTAGCATTAATTGAAAATAATAACGCCCTATTAACCAATAATGATGTTAATTTACTTTTTTCACCTGCCTTAAATAAAACAGATTTCCAATTAATTGAAAATATTTTTACTAATGTTTTTTTTCAACAAGACGAAACCGAGTTTTTAGATAATTTACGCGCTAATATTCCGTTATTAGAAAATCGTTATAAACAAGCCTTAGCTTATACGGTTATTAATCGAAGTATGACGCGAAAGATAACAATGGGGCATTTTGCACATACCCAAGCTTTGCAATATGCCAGTGACCCTGAACGCATTAAACGTAATCGTAGTTTAATAAGACCACTAAAAGCTATTTTTTCAGATTTATTACCCGAATATAATCAAGCTGTTTTTGATAACCAACAAGATAATCGTAGTTACCATCAAAATATTTTAGAGTTATTGCCGACACTAGATAATATTGATTTAGTTTATTTTGACCCGCCTTATTGCGATAGCCACGCTGATTATCAAAGTTTTTATCATTTACTTGAAACCTTTACCGAATATTGGCAAGACAAACAGTTTATTAATGGCATTAAACGCTATGAACCACAACGCTTTAGTGGCTTTGATAAAAAAAGAGACGTTATTGCTTCCTTTGAAAAATTATTCGAGCTTGCTGATAATATACCGCATTGGTTAATCAGCTATAACAATCGCAGTTATCCTTGTATAGAAGAATTTGAAAAAATGCTCTCAAAACATAGGAAAGTTAAAATTGAAGCCAAAATCTACACTAACGGCAGAGGGGGAAAAGGCA
Source organism: Methylococcales bacterium (assembly GCA_026398895.1). Classification (GTDB taxonomy): domain Bacteria; phylum Pseudomonadota; class Gammaproteobacteria; order Methylococcales; family Methylomonadaceae; genus UBA4132. The sequence continues at coordinate 123,777 of JAPLRZ010000050.1, read as the reverse complement.
GTGTAGCGGGAAGTAAAGAAATTTTATTTATTTGTCAGCCCAAGAAAAAGTATTTTTTATCAGCAATTAAACAAGGGGAATAAGAGCAATGAAAGATTTTAATTATTGGAAGAAACGCTATGAAAGTGAACAGCTTGAAGAATTTAATTGTGATAACATTGGGCTTTTATGGTTAAAAACTAAATCGATTGGTCGTAAGGAGCTTATTGCTGAATTTATAAAAGATAACAATATCGCTCTTAAAGAAATGACATTAGGTAAGCAATTTATCGAGTTATTTACTTGGCTTTGCAATGATATTGAAAATTCACATGAAATTTTGAATAATTACATAAAAGTTAAACATGGTAAGCAAGTTGCCGCACTTGATATGGAACAGTTGGTTTCTGAGCTTTATAAACTCAAAAATTTTGACTGGGGCGGTGATTATAGAAATTCATTAGATAAATATTTGATAAGTCGTTATGTAAAAGTCCACCAATCTTACGATACTCTTATTTCAAAGTTTGACAGTGAAATAAATATTGCTGTTCAAGGTTATGTGTTAAACAGTTGGTACAACCACTGGAGTAGCATTTTAATTGAACATATTTTTAAGTCACACCCATTAGTTTTGCCAACGGTTGGACAAATAAAAAGTGTTGATTTTTTCATCAATTCTATTCCATTTGATTTAAAAGTAACTTATCTTCCTGCTGAATACATAAAATTAAAGCGCAAAGAAATGGGCTTGCCTGTTGAATTAACGTATTTAAAAAATAAAGCCGTAGAAGGCGGTATTTGTTTTGATAAAAAAGCAAAGGATGCTGATATTTATCATGAAATTACTGAACGAATGAAAGATAAAAATGATGAATTCAGTCGTTCTGTTTTGGCAATATTAAAAAACGAAAAATTACAAATTCTTAAAGAGGCTCAGATTAATCCAAAAATGCTTGCAACATGGTTATATGAAAACCAAGGTGAAATGCGTTTTGGTTCTGAAAATAGATTATTTCTTATGCTTGTTGATTCGGATGATTTTAATGGCTCTTGGAAATTAAAGCGAAATCTTGGCTTGTTAGAACCGACAATTACAAAATATCTCGACAACTTCAAAAGTAAAAAAATGGAAGATTTGAAAGTTAGCTTCGGCTATAAAGGAAAGTCGCAAACTTTTACTGCGTTGGCTGATGTGATTTTTGTAACTCGATAAGCTGTGTAGCCGCTTAGGTTGGATTGCCGCTTTTTGGCAACCCAACAAAATAATATAAATCCCCATAAGGAATTACTATGTCACAGTTAGTATTAGAAAGCGAAAACGAGCAGAACTTAAAACTTATTCAAGAATTAGCTGAAAAGCTAAATATTCATTGTCGGTTTGTTTTGCAAAAAACAAAATCCAAAAACCGTAAACAAGATGACATAAATGAGGCTATTGAGTTTGTAAAATCCTTTTCACAAGAAACCACTTCCTTTGGCGACCCGTTAACATGGCAACAAACAGAACGGCAAGAGCGGTCTTTGGATTAATGAAATGATTTTATTAGATAGCAATATCCTAATTTATTCGTGTCAAACTGAATTTGTTTATTTAAAGCCACTTGTTTTAGATACAAAAAATGGCGTTTCGCATATTTCCAAACTTGAAGTTTTAGGGTTTCCACGCTTAACAGCGATTGAAAAGCAATATTTTGAAAACGTTTTTAAAATCCTGAAAATCATGCCGATAAATGAAGCCGTAGTTGATAAAGCGATTGAATTACGGCAACAATTTAAAATGAAATCAAATGACAGTATTATTGCTGCCATTGCGTTATTGAATAATATGGATGTTTACACAAGAAACGTAGATGATTTTAAAAATATTACAGGTTTAACTGTTATTAATCCTGTGGATATTTGAAAGGTTAGCACGATAGGATGGGCTGAGGTACGAAGCCCATCAATCGAGTTAATATTAATCTTTCATAAAATTTCAATACACGCTTTGTTATCCATCATCAATGCTTTTTCTATTGCTTGTTGGTTATCTTGCAATGTTTTGATAGTAGCGGCTTTGGATTGATTGCCCGTTTTTAACCAGATGATTTTAGGGGGTTGTCCATACAGTACGGTCATGTCGTAATAATCCGCGTCTTTGGTAACAATCACAAAATCATTATCTATGGCGTATAGCCGAATGGTTTTATCGTCAGACTGTTCTAATCCAATTAATGCGACTTGTGTTGAGTTCGGATAAAGACCTTGAATAAAAGGCACGATACGCCGCGATAGGTTTTCATCGAGTAACAACTTCATAGTGCTTTAACACTGGCTAAGTCATGTTCTCTGTTCGCCGCAAAACGCAAACACGCGCTTATATCGTCCGTGTTGAGTTCGGGAAAATCTTCAATAATTTCAGCAGGGGTCATGCCATCGGCTAACCATGACAGCACGTCATAAACAGTAATGCGTAAACCCCTGACGCATGGCTTACCCCCTCTTTTTCCTGCTTCAATAGTGATAATATTTTGATAGGATGCCGTTGCCATGATTTGAACCTCTTTAATTGTACTTAGTTGCTCATTATCTTCGATTTGCGTTTAATTCAAAAATTCATCATTTCTCTGGACAATAAAAAACCCGCTAAGCCAATCAGCTTGCGGGTTTTTGTATTTGGCGGAGGGAGAGGGGTTCGAACCCTCGATACGTTGCCGTATACACACTTTCCAGGCGTGCGCCTTCGACCACTCGGCCATCTCTCCTTATTTCGTTTTCGTAGTCGCTACGAAAGGAGGGCAAGGATAAGGTAGTTTGCCCTCAGTTGCAATGATTATTCGGTATTTTCTTCAGCGCGGGCTTCTAATTCGTTCCAGCGGGCGTAGGTTTGTTCTAGGGTGGTCTCTAGGGCGTTGAGTTCGTCTAGGGTTTTGGCGACGGCTTTTTTATCTTGTTTGTAGAAGCTGGGGGCGGCGGTTTGTTCGGTGAGTGCCGCTTGTTTGGCTTCTAGTTCGTCAATTAACACAGGGAGGTTGTTCAGTTCTTGTTGTTCTTTGAAGCTGAGTTTTTTCTTTTTTGCAGACGCGGGGGCAGTTGCAACGGGTTTGTCTTTTTTGGGCGCATCGCTAGCCTTTTTTAGTTGGGCTTGTTTTTGGGCGGTGCTGTATGCCAACCAGTCGCTGTATCCACCGACAAATTCTTCTACGTCACCTGTGCCATCGAGGACAAACACGCTGGTGACAACGTTGTCGAGAAAGGCGCGGTCGTGGCTGACAATTAATAGTGTGCCTGAAAAATCGACTAATTTTTCTTCCAACAATTCTAGGGTTTCTAGGTCTAGGTCGTTGGTGGGTTCGTCCATGACGATTAGGTTTGCGGGTTTGGTGAATAATCTGGCGAGCAGTAAGCGGTTTTTTTCACCACCTGATAGACTTTTGACGGGTGAACGCGCTCTGGCAGGGGCGAATAAAAAATCCCCTAGGTAGGACATGACGTGCCTTCTGTTGCCTGCGATTTCAACAAAATCATTGCCATCGGCGACGGTATCGACAACGGTCATGTTGGGGTCGAGTTGGTCGCGCAGTTGGTCGAAGTAGGCGATTTCTAGGCGTGTGCCTTGTTCGACTGTGCCGCTAGTGGGTTCTAGTTCTTTCAGTAATAGTTTTAATAACGTGGATTTACCCGCGCCGTTGGCACCGACTAAGCCAATTTTGTCGCCGCGTTGGATTAGGGTGGAGAAGTTTTTAATGATGGTTCTGTCACCATAGCCAAAATTGACATCGGTGACTTCAATGACTTTTTTGCCTGATTTGTCGCCTGTTTCTAATGCCATTTTTGCCGTGCCTTGGGTGTTACGGCGTTGGGCGCGTTCGGCGCGTAGGGCTTCTAAGGCTCTGACACGTCCTTCATTGCGGGTGCGGCGGGCTTTTACGCCTTGGCGAATCCACACTTCTTCATCGGCGAGTTTTTTGTCAAATTCGGCGTTTTGGTTGGCTTCGTCTTCTAGGGCGGCGGCTTTGCGGCGTAGGTAGTCGTCATAGCTGCCCTGCCATGAAACAAGATTGCCACGGTCTAAGTCAATGATGCGGGTGGCTAATTTTTGTAAAAAAGCACGGTCGTGGGTGACGAATAACACCGCGCCTTGAAAGTTGAGCAGTTGTTCTTCTAGCCAAGTGATGGATTCAAAGTCTAAATGGTTGGTCGGTTCGTCTAATAATAAGACTTCTGGCTCGATGACTAGGGCTTTTGCGAGGGCGACACGGCGTTTCCAGCCACCTGATAAGCTGTTAATTTTTAAATCGGGCGGTAAATCCAGTTTGCTCAGGGTGTTTTCAACGCGCTGTTGAAAGTGCCAGCCGTTTTGCGCTTCCAGTTTGTGTTGTAAGTCGCCTAATTCATTCAGGGCTTTTTCGTCTTCATAGTCCATCGTCATCGACAAATGGTGATAACGGGTAATCCATTCGCCCAATTCGCCTAGACCTGCCGCTACTGCGTCATAAATGGTGGCATCATCGGGTAGGTCTGGGGATTGTTCCAACCACGCGAGTTTTAATTCAGGTTGTCGCCAGATGTCGCCGTGATCGGCGTGGATGTTGCCTGCGATGATTTTCATCAAGGTGGATTTGCCTTCACCATTACGACCGAGTAAGCCGACACGTTCGCCAGCGTCGAGTTGAAATTCAGCGTTAGTTAATAAAGAGTGAGTGCCAAAGGCGATGGAGATATTTGATAAACGGAGTAGGGGCATTGTTTAGATTCTTTTGAATGGGGGAGTTATTTTTTTGTCCACGAAAGACACGAAAAGCACGAAAATATAGATTGGAGTCCAAGGCATGACTTGGACTGGTTAAAATCGTCCAAAACTTGTTTTGGACTCCACAAATTTTTCGTGTCTTTCGTACTTTTCGTGGATATGGCTTTTTTAATTAGCTGACAGAAAAGCTCTCGCCACAGCCGCAAGTGCCTTTGACATTCGGGTTATTAAATTGGAAGGCTTCATTAATACCTTCGCGGCGATAATCCAATTCGATACCGTCAATAATTTCAAGATCATTGGCAGAGACGATGACTTTAACGCCGAAGTCTTCAAATACCGCGTCATCTTCATTGAGTTTATCAGCGTAATCTAATATGTATGCGTAACCTGAACAACCCGATTTTTTTACGCCCAATTTTAAACCAACCCCTGATCCGCGTTTTTCCAGTTGTTTTTTAATCTGCGTTGCCGCAGTTTCAGTGAGTGAAATAGTCATAATGTTGTTTATTTACCTTGGTTAAGTGAGTGCTTTTTGAGTATTTTACCGCATTTTCTCAAACTATGGTTTTGTACGATGTTTTTGACGGTAACAATATAACGCAGTCGTCTTTATACAACATAAGATTTTAGGTTTAACCGTTCGCCCTGAGCTTGTCGAAGAGTGGACAGTTAAGCCGTTCATGGTTCGACAGGCTCACCACGAACGGCTTAACCTTAATCAGAAGCTCGTCATAACTAAATGGACTGACTACTAAGTTTGTACTCCATTTCGGGTAACTAATAGAAACTGAAAGCACTATAACTCTAGTTTTTCTTTTCAGACTGTTAAGTTAGTGTCGCCACATCCTTGTTGTAACGCGATAAAATGCGCTACATTACCAAATCTTGTAGACTACGCAGCTTATCAGAAACGTCTACTTTGTGCGTCGCGAGATCATAACTTTAAAACTATGGCAGGATTAACCAATGAGTAATTATAACGAAAGTAAAAATGCAAGACGGGTGACAGCTATTATCTACTTATTGATTATGGCGGTGGTGATGGGTGGAACGTATCTATCTGAACAAAAACAAGCAGAGGATAAAGCCGCGCAAATTGCGCCTCCCGCCCCGTGATAAAAAAAATTTTCCAGCGGTATTGGGGAGATTTTTTTTCCTTTGGTGCGGGCGTGTTATTCACCTTAGCATTCGCTCCATTTGATTATGCTTATTTAGCGATACTGGCATTAAGTTTACTGTTTGCTTGTTGGCAGAATATTTCACCTAGACGGGCATTGTTACGCGGCTATTTATTTGGCTTAGGTGAATTTGGTTTAGGTGTGTCTTGGGTGTATGTCAGCATTCACGATTTTGGCGGTGCGGGTATTGCCAGCGCGGGTGCGTTGACGACCTTGTTTGTGGCTTTTTGGGCGGTGTTTCCTGCCTTGGCAGGTTATCTTTGTGCCAAGCTAACAAACATTAATCGCGTGTTGCTGATGCCAGTGATTTGGCTGTTGGTGGAATATCTGCGGGGCTACTGGGTGCTGAATGGTTTTCCTTGGTTGCTCGCTGGTTATTCACAATTGGAAACGCCGTTAGCGGGTTATGTTCCAATCATTGGCGTTTATGGCACTGGGTTTTTAGTGGCGTTAAGCGCGTCCTGTATTCTATTTTTTGCACACTATAAAAATGTAAAAATAGCGGGCGTGTTGGTTGCACTATGGCTAGTTGGCGGTTATTTGCAAACCGTGCAATGGACGAAAGCGATTGGTGCGCCGATTAAAGTCGCCTTGATTCAAGGCAATATTACGCAAGATAAAAAATGGTTACCCGAAAATAAAATCAACACCTTACGGTTGTATAAAACCCTGACTGAACAACATTGGGATGCTAAGGTCATTGTCTGGCCAGAAAGTTCTATTCCCGCTTATTTATCGGAGGTTAACGAGATTTTTTTAATGCCATTAAATCAGTTGGCACAGCAACATCACACTGATTTAATCGTCAGTTTGCCGATAGATTCAGCAAGTGGTGAAAGATACAATGCGGCTATGACGCTAGGCAATCATATCGCTGATTATCGAAAAAAGCATTTATTACCCTTTGGCGAAACCATGCCGTGGCAACCGTTATCAGGGTTTATTCTTAGCCAACTAAAACTTAGATTGGGTGATTTTACTGCGGGTGCTAATAATCAGCCTTTGCTAAGCGCGGGAGGGTATTCGTTCATTACCTCTATTTGTTATGAGGATGTGTTTGGAGATTACGCGATTAAAGGATTGGAAAACGCGGCATATTTGGTCAATGTCACCAACGACGGCTGGTTTGGTAATTCAATAGAACCGCATCAACATTTACAAATGGCAAGAATGCGGGCGTTAGAAACAGGGCGGTTTTTGTTGCGTTCAACCAATACAGGATTAACGGCAATTATCGCACCCAATGGCAGCATCATTCAGCAACTACCATTGTTTGAAGTCGCGGTGTTGAGCGATAATATAATCCCGATGCGTGGTTTAACGCCTTATGCCAAAATAGGTGATGCGCCAATTATGTATTTTATCGCTTTGTTGTTGCTTGGACTGTTATTGCACAGCCGTTTAAAATTACGCTAACGCACACTATTTTTAATTCGTTGTTACGCGAATATTCAGAGAAAATAATTTATGGATACAACAAATTCAAGGGCTAATTCTGTTAGCGACATCGATAGCATTGTTGCACAATTGCGTACCTTACGTTTGAAATCGCTAGAAAGTCGTAATCGTGAGGGCAAACCGCCTAAATTACCCTCGCGTAAAGTGCTTGCTAAAATCCTCGATGATTTATCGGCGGTGTTATATCCGAATCGCTTAGGTACGGGTGGACATTCGGATGAAGGTATCGACTATTTTGTAGGGCATACGCTTGATTCAGCACTCGCTGCCTTATTTGAACAACTTCGCCGCGAATGCTATTTTAAAGCGGAACAAAATAATGTTCATGATGTTGATTGTGGCAAAAAGGTTACTTTAATCAATCGCCAGCTTGCCGCCCGCTTACCCGCTATTCGTGAATTGTTAGATACTGATTTGGTTGCCGCTTACGAAGGCGATCCTGCTGCAACCAGTTTAGATGAAATTTTAGTCTGTTACCCTAGCATGATTGCTATTATCTACCACCGTATTGCCCACGAACTGTATTTATTGGGTGCGCCATTGGTGGCACGAATGATTGCTGAAATTGCCCACTCTGCCACAGGTATCGATATTCATCCAGGAGCAAAAATCGGTGCGAGTTTTTTCATCGATCATGGCACGGGCGTGGTCATTGGTGAAACTACTATCATCGGTAATCATGTTCGCATTTATCAAACCGTTACCTTGGGCGCGAAACGCTTTCCTAAAGAAGAAGACGGCTCGCTAGTTAAAGGTACGTTACGTCATCCGATTGTTGAAGATGACGTGGTGATTTACGCAGGGGCAACCGTGTTAGGACGAGTCACAATAGGGCAAGGTTCAACTATAGGCGGTAATGTTTGGTTGACGCACAGCGTGCCGCCTTACAGTTTTGTGTCACAATCCGCTCACAGCGAAATTGTCACTAGCCCAATCCCATAACAGCCCACCGTCAATTTTTTTTAAGCCATGCTGCCATCGTTGCTTTTGCACGAGTCTTGATTTTTTTTGCCCATCGATAAGCCTCTGTTTCGATAACTCTTTCATGAGCCCATATTAACCAATAAGAAACTGTGTTGTATATCCAAGCCAGTAAGCGAAATGTTAATAACTGTTTTTTGGTTAGGGTAAAAAAATGTGCAACAAATAACGTACCTAATAATTTAGCAACTATTTCCAGTGCGATGCCCTGCACAATCAAGCCATTGCCCAATAACCAAAAGGCAGTAATATTAATCGGTGTTATCAACAAAATAGGAACACTGATAGCAAACAATGCTTGATAAGGCGATGATTTTAATAACCACTGTTCAAATCTAGCAAATCCTAAATGACAAGCTAAAAAATGTCCAAGAGCAGAAAGTGTGTCCCACAACCATTCTTCAATAATAAGAATAATGGCTAATAATGATAATAGAAGTTTTTTCATGATTTTGTGTGTCCCGAAAATAAAAAACCTACGCTTGTAGCGCGTAATTTTCTCATTACACCATAGAATGCTTTTAGCACAACAGCAAAAATAAGCAAGTATGCCACCAAACAGCGTGAGCGTGACATAAAGCAAACTATCACAAAAGCCAAGCCAAACGGTAGTGCAGGGCGGGTATTTCTGACAAAGTGTGGTATTGTGCAGAATAGTTTGTTGGAAACGGCTGCTTTCGCTTACGCTCAAACAGACTTATTCCAACCTACAGGACTATCATGTTGACAACTATTTTAAGGAGTTATGAATGCCTTCTGATAAACAAGAGATTTATATTAATATAGGTGGACTAGAAGGAATTGCTTCTGTTTATAAGCATACTTCTAAAGGATTGCAGGAATTCAATGATTGTTGGAAAAGAGGCGAACAATCAATAATTCACTGGGATATTAGAAGTCTAAGGGATAAAGAAATGAATATTGCTGCCATTTCTTTTTTCTTGGCAATAGCACATAGAGTGCGTCATTTTGTAGGATACCCACAACCAGTATTAATTGATTGGAATCCTAATATTTTTGGTTTTTTATCAGATATAGGTTTTTTTAAAATAGCTAATTCATATGATCTCTTTAAATGGCCCTATGAGATTGGAGGACATGAAGTAGGTAAAACAAATCCTAATACAAAGTTGCTTGCATATAATCAGTTATCTCAGTTACCTGATATTAGTGACGCAAACCAATTATCTGAATGGAAAAAGCGTCATCGAGAAAACTACCGAGCAGATATTATTGATAAATGCGAGTCTCTGTTTATTCAAAAAGATCAGCAAAAATTGGGAGAAAACTTGGCTTTGGTAATGTCTCGTACTTGTGCTGAAATTGCTATTAATTCATTACTATGGGGTAAGTCGGCGGCATTTCTAGGCATACAAAGGTCTGGAAAAAGAATAACCATTAGTATCTCTGATATTGGTGTTGGATTTAAAAGTAGTTTATTTTCAAAAAATGTATATTTAAATTTACTAAATAATGATAACGCAGATATTACTTCGATAGCCCTTTGTAGTGTAATAAATGAAAATGGTTTTGGTTTAAAAAGAGCCATATCTACGGTTATAAAACTTGGAGGGAGTATTTCTATTGCTTCAAATGCTGGAGAAATATTTTGGCGCGAGAATATTTGGAATGAATTCATAGGATATTTCGATGCAAATGGTGCTGAATATTCAATTTCAAAACTTCCAGAGACAATTTACAAAGCCGAGCATTGTGATAGAGATAACGGTTATATTAGAAAATGGTCTAACCCTATTAGGGGTTCTCGTGTTTCTTTTAGTATCCCAATTAATTTATAAGAGGTTTTATTTGTGATTTATTTTATACCTCACCAAGACTTTTTTTACACCCGTATGATGTTGTTTTCTTGGATGTGTGATTCTGCTCCTACTATCCTTTCGCAATCCAATGGCGAACACTTTGTTGAGCATCTGAAAAAGGATGGTCTTTCTACCACAAAGTTAATTGTAATTAATTGCAATGATATTAATGATATTGACGACCATTTTATTGATCCAATTAAAGAATATTTGTTATCAACAAAGAAGGATATTATTTTTTTCTCAACTGATGAAAAGTCAATCGTCGTAAAACATTTTGTTGAACATTTAGATAAAAACCAACATAAAAATATACATTCTTTTTGCGATGGAGATACAGAAAGTTATTGTTTTATAAATAAAAGTTTTTGCAGCTCAACAGTAAAAAACACTATAAGTAACGCGCTAGAATTAGAAAAACAATGGTTAATAAAAGAAGTAAAAGAAACCTACAAAGAATTTGACAACAAGACACGATTATCATCAACTCCGTTGATAGCTTCTGGCGAGTTTAATGCGTTTATGTTAATTTCAAATCCGTTAAAGTTTCGATGGGTTGCTATTCTCCTTGCTGAAATAATAAATAGAGTAGTACAGGAAGAACGACCAGACTCTTATACTATTGTTGCGGTTAGTCTTAGAGGTGCAGCTATTGCTGGTGCTGTATGGGAAATACTCCATTATTTATCAGGTCCAAAAATACATATTGTTGATCATATTGGCCCGCGTCATGACATATTGGAAGCACCCAATAGAGATCAAAATTTAGGTTTAGGTTATTGTGTATATATAGGGGATTTTTTAATCGCAGGTACGGAAGCTAAAATAGCTTCGGCTTATTGTAATTTTCTGGGTGGAAGAGTTCGGCACGCTTTTGTTATTGGGAAATATACTAAGCAAGAGTCATTGGGTAGCGATATGAGGCTTCATAGTCTTGTCAGTCTTCGTGATTGTTGTATAGATAATTTAAGTTACTCACTGGATTAGTACATGAATATATTGCATATTACAGATTTACATATAAATGAACCAAATGGTGTAGAAGAAGCACTGAGGGTTGCGTATTACCCAGAGTATTTTGAATCTCTTATACAAAAAATCAGTGACGACCTGATTACAGTAGACTATATTTTTGTTACTGGTGATATAGTAAATCATGCAAAAGTGGAGAATTATTCCCATGCTTTTGATGTTATAAAACATCTGGCTGATAACTTAAAAATTTCAGTAGATAATATATTCGTTATTAATGGTAATCATGATGTTGATAGGAAAACAGGTAGTCTTAGTGAATTTAAAGAATTTTCTAAACAATTTAATGAAAATAAAAAATTATTAACTAATGGAGATAGATTTGAATTGTATAAGATGACTGAAAATGATGCCATATTATGCTTGGATTCTATTGGTTCATCGTTTAAAAATGGTTTCTCATCACCTTTAGATAAAATTACAAAAGATAATATTGTTATTAAGGTTAGACAACATAAAATTAATAACTTATTTATCTTATCTCATCATCCAGCAGCGAGTTATGAGACTCAAAATCAAGCTCCTTTTGATGAAGAAGACAGTAGTTGGTCTGAAAAACATATTTGGCATGATGGTGGTGATTTATATAAAAGATTATCCGCAAAATCTACGGTAAACAATATGGCTTTTTGGTTTTCGGGTGATGTACATCGACCCGAATATGCCATAATTAATGGTACTAGGGTTTTATCAGTTGCCAGTAGTTTGAATATAAAAGCAACAACAATTTCTAAAATACAACCACAAGTACGCATTGTATTCGCAAATGATTTTAATACTTCCAAACTATATTTTTATAGTTTTTCTGGTCATTATGGAACTGGTCTTGAAGGTGAATGGGAGTCAAAAAATGTTATTGCTTACCCTGTTGGTAATGATCGTCAAAATAAATTTGAACAGGATAAAAAAATAGCTGATACCAAATCAAATGAAATAGATATAATTCCAATTCCATCTATAAAAATTAGCGTAATTTTTACGGAACTTGAAAAATGTATTCATGATGAGATTATTAGTAAAAAACTATATCAATTTGGTCGATTTGATACAAATACTGAATTAACTTCGCTTTCGTGGGTATCTACTCAAGGATTGCTGGGAGATTACTCATTTTTTTCAAAAGTAATTAAGGCTTTCAAGGGAAAAATAAATGAATTAATACCACAAGGAATTAATCGAGAAAACTGTCTTTTAGTAGGCGTTGATTTGTGGGGGGCAATCTTATCATCAAGATTGGGAGCTGCTACAAATATTCGTAATTGTTGTATTGCTGTCAGAAGCCAAAGAGATTCATACGATGATGTTGAGAGAATTAATGACACGCTTAAAAATATCGTTCAAGGTAAGAAGATTATATTTGTCATAAGTGATGTTATATCAACAGGGAACTCTATATCAACAACCTATAAAAAACTTAAAGGTACAGAAAATTCTAGTTGGTACAATCTCACTATATTGTGTGACCCATCACAAGACAGAGACTCTTGTTTTGAAAACTATACGGGAACTTACTATCTATGTGGCACAGTTAAAATGCCAATTATAGAAAAAAATAAACTGCCCGACCTTGATATGCTTGGTGCAAATATCTCGTTCTTAAAATAGCTGCATAGGTTGAGCTGCAATAGCAACCCAACAAAATAATATAAATCCCCATAAGAAATGACTATGTCATACATATATTAAAAAGCGAAAACGAACAAACAAAAAATTCATTCAATAATTAGCCGAAAAACTAAATATTCATTGTCTATTTATTGCGAAAAAACAAAATTAAAATTTACTTAGATAACTGTCTATTTAACCGTCCTTTTGACGAACAATCGCATATACGGATTAGAATAGAAACTGAAGCAAAACTGGCTATACAGGAAGAAATTAGACGCGGCACTTATCAACTTATCTGGTCGTATATTCTGGACTATGAAAACAGCAAAAATCCATTTCGTGAACGACAAGAGCAAATCATGAAATGGAAAAAATACGCCATAACTGATATTGAAGAAAATACAGGCATTATTAAAACGGCTCTCCTGTTAAATAGCAAAGGGCTACAAAAAATGGATTCATTACATATTGCCTGTGCCATTTTTGCAAAAGCAGATTATTTTCTTACTACTGATGATAAAGTAATCAAAAAAGCAAATGCAATTACTGAACTAGAAATTAGCGACCCCATTAACTTTATAAAAAAGGTTTTTCCATGATAACCGACACAGAAATAAAATCAAAAGCTATCGCATTACTTAGCGAATATCTAGGTGATGTTGAAACCGAAAGATTTATTACCCTCATTCAACGCGAACCTTTTGACTATACAAAATGGCGGCAAGGATTAAATGAAAATTTATCTATAGAAGATATTAGCCACAAAGCGATGTTATTAAGAAACAATGGAAAAATTACCTAATCCAGAGAAAGCATTTATTGACGGGGAAATAAGTGAAGAAACCTTTCAGGTTTTTAAAACCTGAAAGGTTAGCATGACTGCCAGTCCTTTAAAGGACTGGCAGTCATTAATATCTAACCCACCGTTGGTAAAGCATTGCCCGCCCTAAGGTGTTAAAACAGTATTTTGTGGGGGTTGGGTGTCATCGGTGTCTGGATAGTCTAGGGTGTAGTGTAAGCCTCGACTTTCTTTACGTTGCTTAGCGCAACGAATAATTAATTCGGCAACAATCACCAAATTGCGTAATTCCAGCAAGTCACTGGTGACACGGAAATGACCGTAATATTCAGCGATTTCTTTTTGCAGTAATTCAACGCGACTCATGGCACGATCTAGGCGTTTGTCGCTTCTTACGATACCCACATAGTCCCACATAAAACGGCGCAGTTCATGCCAGTTGTGTGATACCACGACTTCTTCATCTGAGTCAGTGACTTTTGACTCATCCCAGTCAGGAATTTCTGGCACAGAGGCAACTGAATCAAGTTTTTGTAAAATATCTTCACTGGCGCGTTCAGCAAATACCAAACATTCCAGTAATGAGTTGCTTGCCATGCGATTAGCTCCATGCAAGCCTGTACTGGCGACTTCACCAATCGCATAAAGATTGTGAATATTGGTACGCGCATAACTATCGGTTAACACACCGCCGCAGGTGTAATGCGCCGCTGGTACAACGGGAATTGGTTGTTTAGTGATGTCTATATCAAATTTGAGACAGGTTTCGTAAATAGTAGGGAAATGTTCAAGCACGAATTCCGCTGGTTTGTAACTTATATCGAGGTAAACGCAATCGATACCACGTTTTTTAATTTCATGATCGATAGCTCTGGCGACTATATCACGCGGGGCGAGTTCTGCTCTGGGATCAAATTTGTGCATAAAGGCAGAACCATCGGGCAAAATTAATTTACCGCCTTCGCCTCTGACTGCTTCACTGATTAAAAAAGATTGCGCATGAGGATGGTATAAACAGGTTGGATGGAACTGCATAAATTCCATGTTACTAACTTTACAGCCTGCTCGCCACGCTAAGGCAATACCATCACCCGTGGCACTTTGTGGATTAGTGCTGTATAAATAAACTTTACTTGCACCACCTGTAGCGAGTGCAACAACACGCGCAGTCATGGTTTTGACTTGTTGTTGCTTAACGTCTAATACATAAGCACCTACCACGCGTTTGCCAGTGTCATCAGGTCTGGTAATAAGTTCGACTACATTGTGATGCTCAAATAATTCAATGTTGGCGTGTTCTCTGGCGCGTTCAATTAATGACAAGGACACCGCTTTACCCGTAGCATCAGCAGTATGGACGATGCGCCGATGCGAATGTCCACCTTCCCGATTTAAATGCAGTTTTATTTCACCCGATGCGCTTTGTTCTTCGGTAAACGCAACGCCTTGTTCGCGTAGCCAATTAATTGATTTTTTGCCGTGGGTGACGGTGAGCCTGACAATGTCTGGATTACATAAGCCAGCACCTGCGTCTAACGTATCATCAATATGCGATTCAATAGAATCACCCGCATCAAAAACGGCGGATATACCGCCTTGTGCGTAGAAAGTGCTACCTGCTGTTAAGGCGAATTTTGATAAAACAGCAACCTGAACTGCATGATCGGCTAGTTTTAAAGCTAGACTTAAGCCCGCTCCACCGCTTCCAATAATAAGCACATCGTAATTTTTTGAATAAGTCATAATAAAGCAAATTAGTTCAGTTAATATAAGGAGGAGGTAGCTTAGTAAGCACCATTTGGCGATAATAACGCTTTTTAGCGTGATAGCACACACATAGTGTAATAATACTGTAACAATTTATGAAATTTACTTTTGTCGGTCTAGCTATTCAAGTGTCGTTGCGTGAATAGTTACCCCAAAAAAAACCAGCAACCAGATCAAGAACTGGTGCTACGCGCACAAAAGGGGGATAAATTGGCATTTGATCTTCTGGTGATTAAATACCAACATAAAATTATTCAGGTGGTTAATCGTTATGTCAAAGATATTAACGAAGCTCAGGATGTGACACAGGAAACATTTATTAAAGCCTATCGAGCTATCGGCAGTTTTCGAGGCAAATCGACTTTTTATACTTGGCTATACAGCATCGCTATTAATACCGCAAAAAATAATTTAGTATCACGATCAAGAAGACATTTCGACTGCCAAATAGAGATAGAGGTGGCTGAAACCTGTGGAAATATTCCTCAGCTACGAGAGATGGAAACCCCAGAGACGGCATTATTAAATCAAGAAATACTCGCCACCATTAAAAAAACCATTGATGAATTACCAGAAGAAATGCGTGTGGCTATTATACTGTGCGAATTTAATGGCTTGAGTTATGAAGAAATTGCACACGCAATGAATTGCCCTATTGGCACGGTGCGCTCTCGTATTTTTAGAGCGCGTGAAGCCCTTGATAGCGCATTAACCCCTCTACTTACCAGTGGTGATTTTCTATGAATGAAAAATTTTCTCGATTCTTAGATGGTGATCTAAATCATGATGAAACGCTGTGCTTGTTACAAGTCATGCAAACGCAACCTGAATTGAAAGATACCTTGAAGCGTTATGCAGTAGTCAGTCACGCGCTAAAAACCAATGATTTCTTATGGATTTCGACTGATTTTGCGACACAAATCCATAACAAAGATCATTAAGCAGCACCTGTTCTGCACTATTACTCTCGACTTAGGCTAGACTTATCGCGAATAAGCAGTCAAAAGGGCTTTTAAATCTATTTTTTGCCCTTATGATTTTCTTTCCATGAGTTACAATCTTGCATAGGTGTTTCCAGCTCATTTAGCCGTCGCCTTTACATCTGGCAAATTACCGTATGCCAGTCCAATATCCCTGATATATCCGACGATTGTTATTCGTTATAATCAATTATTTTATTCCGTTAAAGAATGGAGATTTTATGTTCAATGCTATTAAATGGTGCTTTTTCTTGCTGACTTTAGTCAGCCAACAAGTGTTAGCGCAATTGCCCGATTTTACTGACATGGTAAAAGTCAATGGTGCTTCCGTGGTCAACATCAGCACTACCCACAAAGCTAAACCTGAGCTTAAGACCAACAATGCAAAACAACCCGCGATACCCGAAGGGCTGCCCCCCGAAATGGAAGAGCTATTTAAACACTTTCAAAATCCAGATGATGAAGATGAAGGTGGCGATGAGGATTCGCAATCGTTAGGCTCTGGTTTTATTATTTCCAAAGATGGTTATGTATTAACCAATCATCATGTGGTTAAAAATGCCGATGAAATCCTCGTTAAACTATCAGACCGCAGAGAATTGGTTGCTAAGCTGATAGGTTCAGACGAACGTACTGATGTAGCAGTGTTAAAAGTTGAAGCTACTGATTTACCTGCTGTGACCATCGGCTCGCCTGAATTACTTAAAGTAGGTGAATGGGTATTAGCGATAGGTTCGCCCTTTGGCTTTGAGCAATCAGCAACGGCAGGCATTGTCAGTGCCAAAGGTCGCAGTCTCCCTGGTGGTAATTATGTGCCGTTTATTCAAACCGATGTTGCCATCAATCCAGGTAACTCAGGCGGTCCTTTGTTTAATATGGAAGGTAAAGTGGTGGGTATCAACTCACAGATTTATAGTCGTACGGGTGGATTCATGGGCTTATCGTTCTCGATTCCGATGGACGTAGTCATGAATGTGGTTGAGCAAATAAAAGTCAACGGCAAAGCAACTCACGGCTGGTTAGGAGTACAAATACAAGATGTAACGCGAAAACTGGCGGAATCCTTTGGTATGAAAACACCACAAGGCGCGTTAGTCGCTAGAATCGTACCCGATAGCCCTGCTTCACAAACTGATTTACAAATTGGTGACATCATTACTGAATTTAATGGTCAAGCCATTATCAGCTCAGGAGACTTGCCGCCGCTGGTAGGTGTTACACCAATTAACAACAGTGCTACCTTAAAAGTTATTCGCCAAGGCGAAACCAAAACCGTCACCTTCAAAGTGGGGCTATTACCTGAGGCAGACAAAAAAATACATCAAGCCAAAGCAGAAGCCAAGCCTTCCAATAAATTAGGTATTAAAATTAGCGATCTGAATGCGGAAGAAAGAGAGGCATTGCAAGTGCCAAAAGGTGGCGTGCTAGTGCGTGAAGTAGAAAAAGGAGCAGCCAAAGAAGCAGGTATTCAACAAGGCGATGTGATTTTACGCATTCAAAATCAAACTATTAACAGCGTTGAAGAATTTGATAAATTGGTCAATGCCTTGCCTGTTGATAAATCGATTGCTGTGTTAATACAGCATCGTGGTAATCCTGCCTTTTTGGCACTTAAAATAAGCAAATAACTCAGCGGTAAAAAGTCTGAATTATCTTAAACGCCAACATCACTATTTTGATGTTGGCGTTTTTTGTTAATGGCATCGTTTTATAAATGTGTTATCCACTGCCCATAATCCACCCTATTAGAGACCGTCATCATGGATTTTCAATTAGAAAAATTTGAGTGCCTAGCCTATTCACGTCAATACGAGTTAGCTATGCAAGAATTACTAAAATTACTGCAAATGTTAGACAGTGGTTACGGCTCATTCAGCGAAAATTTTAGCTCCTGCACTATACAAGCTATGCAGGTGAACGCCGATTTAGTCGATTTGCACATTTTGACTCGCATTGCGGCGGCGACTACCGCCTTATTTTCTGACCCTGAATTTCATTTTTCTGAAACGGGTTTTATTCAAGTCATACAATATCATCGCTGGATTACGGTGTTATTTGCCGTTAGCCCATTTCGCAATTCCGACCATATTATTCGTTCATTTAATCAAAATGGTCCTTTTTCAAGCCCACTACAAGTAGATAACAGTAACTTGGCTAAATTTTGTCTGTTATATTCGCTGGAGTCAGAAATTGATATTGATCCAGACGCGCTTTGGCAGACCAATAAACTACTGGCAGCCAATTTATATTTGGTATTGCTGTCTTCACGCTTTGTCTCTAGTCCAGAAGCTCATGCCAAACGAGAGACACTATTACGCTGGTTGCCCGAAAAATTGCTTGAGTGTGGCACGATAGACCAACTGCCTGTCGGTATTTTTCATGATGTTTATATGCACTGTAGTTATTCGGGTTATGCGGGCAAACACAATATTAAAGCATCACTCAATCAATTAATGCGTCATAAAATCTTGGAACTAGGGTTTAGTGACAGAATTGTACCTGCACGATTACCAGCGACAGGTAAGCCTGTTATGTTAGTGGTATTGGAATGGTTTTATTCCACCCATTCTGTGTATCGGGTGTTGGGTAAAGCCATACGCAAAGCCAAGGATCACTTTTATCTTATTGGCATAGGCGAAGCATCGACCATAGATGAAATAGGAAAGGCAGTATTTGATGAATTTATTGAACGTAGTGACAGTGGCGATATTCCCGCTTTACTGCATCAAATCACCAAAATTGCTGAGGAGCGTGATGTGCAAGTGCTGTATATGCCCAGTGTTGGCATGACACTGTACACCATGTTTATTGCTAACTTGCGCTTTGCACCCTTACAAATCACCACCCTCGGACATTCTGCCAGTACCTTCGCCCCGCAAATGGATTATTTCATTATTGATGAAGACTTTGTCGGTGATGAGGCTTGTTTTTCCGAAAAAGTTATCAAAACCCCCAATGATGCGTTTCCCTTTACCCCTTTTGTTCAAAACGCAGACGATTGGATGCAAGCACCCTTGCGTGAAGCACCCGCTGTAGTAGAAATTGCGATGGTGGCATCCACCATGAAACTGAATCCAGATTTTTTACAAACCTGTCGGCAAATTGCCGAACAATCCTCTACACCTGTACATTTTCAATTTTTTATTGGTGCAGCAAGAGGGCTAGTCGGTTTACAAGTCACTCAAGTGGTTGAGCGTTATTTAGGTCAGTGGGCAACCGTGAATCAACAACAAGGTTACGCCTATTATTTACAGCAAATAGCTAGCTGTGATTTATATATCAATCCTTTTCCATTCGGTAATATGAACGGTATTGTTGATTTAATGTCGGTTGGTTTAGTTGGTGTCTGTAAATCAGGCAATGAACCCCATGAACATATCGATCAAGGTTTATTTGAGCGACTAGGGCTACCCAGTTGGCTAGTGACTACTACGACTGAAGATTACATACAGGCAGCATTACGCTTGATTAACAATCACGAAGAACGCTTAGCCATACGCAACAGCCTAGACGGACGCGCTGCCATCAATCGTTTATTTGAAGGTCGTGAGGAAATATTTGGACAATTGGTGCAAGAGCTACATCAAGAGCGCATTAATCAGTCGCTCTGATTTGTAATATAACGGAATGAAAAATAATAATATTAATGAGGAGTAAATTATGTCTTTAATGACGTGGACTGTTGAACAACATGGTACAAATGTTGGCTTTGCTGATAATGAACATCAACAGGTGTTCCAAAATCTGAATATACTCTATGACCTGAGAACAAAGGGTGCGGGAAATCCTGAAATAGCAGAACAACTGACGATTTTGCTTGGCATTGTTGCTGCACATTTTTCTCATGAAGAACATGAAATGCAGGTAAAAAAATTTATAGGTTATGACCGCCACAAAATAGAACACGATGAATTAATAAGCACTTGTACTGCGATGGAAATAAAAATTCAGGCAGGTGAGCTAGAATTAACCGTAAGAATTTGCCAGTTAATTAAGTCTTGGTTTGAAAGTCATATTCCCGAATATGACAGAGCCTACTCTCAAGCATTAAACGCCTAAAGTGATACGGTGGGATTTTGCCAAGCATTATTCCCATTTACTTTATTCAATCACCCCAGCCGCTTGTAGCTGCGAACGCACCGATTCAACACGTTTGCGATTAACACCAAAATCACCATAACCCATGCGTGATGCAGAACGAATATGAAATAAGCGTGCCTCGGTGTCTAAAATCACATCAACATCATCAACAAAGCGAAAAATTAGCGAGGTAGCTTCTGCATGAAGCGTGTTTGCTGTTTCCTCGGTAATAATCGTGCGCTTTTGACTGAGTAGCGCGTTTTGTAAAGCTGTAGAGGCAACATTAATTGCACCCACTATTTTAAACGGCGCGATAAAGTGTTCTTTATCGGTGGCTTGGCTAGACACACAATTAGGGCTACTAGGGCAAGAGGGTAAGTTTTTTAGCTCTGTTGCATAGCTGTTTGTACTGATACCGAAAGTCATAAAAATAAGATAAAAAATAATGTTAAAGTTCATAAGTAGATACCCAAAAAATACCGCGTAAGGTGTTTGGTAGTTTAACTCTTTTCGAGAGCGTGATTTTCTGCAAAATAATCAGTTGCAGAAACCAGCGCGTCTATCATATCCTCACCTTGGGCAATATGTCCTGCATTAGGCAAAATAATATAGTCAGCATGAGGCAGGGCTTGATGCAGACTCAGACCCGCTTCAATAGGACACACTAAATCTCTACGTCCGTGAATAATCACAGTAGGAATTGAGGCTAACAGGTGGCAATTGGCTAAGAGTTGGTTTTCGTCAATAAAATAACGATGCTTGGCATAATGCAATTCCATACGCGCTTGCTTGAGAGTTTTTTCGCTAATAGCCTCATCGGTCGGGTGATAATCATTGCCTAAAGCCACTTGCGCTCCCCATGCTAGCCATTCTTTGGCAACTCGCCGTTGCGTGACTTCGTCTTTGCTCCATAAAGCCTCATAGCAATCTTCGACTAAATTATGATGACTGGCATTAGGAATGCTGGTGATTAAGCGTTGCCATTGTTCGGGATAAATTCGTCCAACACCGTCTTTGGCAAACCATTCTAAATCCCGTTGCCGTGCTAAAAATACCGCACGAATAATGAGTCCCTGAACTTTGTCAGTGTGCTGTTGCGCATAGTACAACGCTAACGCCCCGCCCCAAGAACCACCAAACACCAGCCATTGCTTAATAGTGAGTTGCTTACGGATACGCTCCATATCGGCACATAAATCTTGAGTGGTGTTATTTTCCAGCTCTCCAAACGGCAACGATAAGCCGCAACCACGTTGATCGAATAGAATAATATGATAGTGTTGAGGATTAAAAAATTGCCGATGATGGGGCTTAGTACCTGAACACGGCCCTCCATGTAAAAAAATTACAGGAATGCCATCAGGATTACCGCTTTGCTCAACATAAACACGGTGTTGACTGTCTGTGTCGAGAAAAAAACTGTGAAAGGGTTGGATTTCAGGATAAAGAGTTTTCATTGTTAAGTCGATGATACTGATTTTTAGACAAAAAAAAGGAGGGATTTAAAAACCCTCCTTCTCTTTTTGAATCGGTTTTAAGCGTTTTGCTTAGAAACCAAGACCGAGGTAACCACCAGCAGTTACGCCGTTAATTCTAACACCATCAGTTGAACCCAATGATTGGTGATAACGGGCATCAGCACCTACATACAAATCTTTCCAGACTTTGTAATCCGCACCTAAACCGAATTGCATACCTGGATTCAATACAGTAATTGCATTAGATGGTGGGCTGATAACATTAACTTCCAAACCAACAGGAATTAACCAAGGTCTGAAGGCACTGCCTTTCATAAATTTAATTTTTGGAGAGGCAGCTAAAGTGAATTGACTCACTGTTGCAGCTTGGTTATTAACAGTTAGAGGGGCAAGACCTATCACGCCTACATTAGCCGCATTAGCTACACCACCAGAAATACCGTTTTTAGAACCTTGTGCATACTGTTTGTAATCAAACATCAGTTCAGTCAATACTTCAGTATTGTCCATCAGACCAAACAGATTATTGTTGACGCTAAAGTCAAAACCTGCGCCCATATACCATGCGTCTTTATCAGCCATACGACCATTACCAAGACCGTTGATGCTGCTGCCAACATTTGGAATAGTTGTGGGATCTAAAGTACCACCTCTTGTCGCGTTAGAATGTCCGTAACCACCACGGAAGAACATCATGTTGTCTTTAGTTTTTTCGATAACTGGCGCAGCTTTAACAGATGCCATCCACTGATCCAATTCTTCAACTTTAGCAGTATCAACAGCAACAACAGGCGCAGCACTCGCTTGTTGTGTTCTTAAAGAAGCTATTTCATCTTGCATCGCACGAACTTGAGACTCTAATAAGTCAACTTTGCTGTACGATGGTTGACTTGCATGGTGATGTTTTTTGCTACTTTTGTGTGCCATAGCTTGTGGAGAAACCAGTGCGGCTCCCATCGCTAATGTGGCAATACCCAGCACTAATTTAGTTTGTTTAAAAGTCATTGAGCCCCCTCATGAGGTTGTTATCTTACAAAAAATTGGCTTTAATACAACAAAGCCCTGTTACGGAGGTCATATTAGCAGTAAAACTAATTCGCTACAAGTTTTAAGCGTATTTTTTTCATATCAATTACTCTTTAATTATCAACAAGTAATGAAATATACGCCTTAAATAGCAACTATTGTCTATAAAAAACAACAAAAATTATCAAAAATACAATTTGTAATTTGGTTGCATTTCCGTGCGTTCGTCGCGACTTTATTCATAGGTTATAATTAACTTACCCTTTCCATTAACATCAATTATAGCTACTTATCTCATGACCACACACTCAGACATTACCATTATCGGTGGCGGCATTATCGGGCTACTAACAGCGAGAGAATTTATTAAAACAGGAGCCAGCGTTACCGTCATTGAAAAAAATTTATTGGGTCAAGAATCGTCGTGGGCAGGTGGTGGAATTTTATTGCCCTTGTATCCGTGGCGACAAGCGGATGCGATTACTCGTTTAGTGCTGCAAAGTTTGCAACTTTATCCTAATTTGGCAGATGAGCTATTTAGCGACACACAAATAGATCCCGAATGGAATCCTTGTGGTTTATTAATTACTAGAAATCCAGATTTTACCGCCGCTGTGGACTGGTGTGAAAATAATGCTATTAGCTATCAGCAGGCGAATAGCGCATTTTTTGCCGAGCTAAATACTACGCCTATTAATCCGTTATGGATGCCCAGCATTGCTCAGGCGCGTAATCCACGTTTGGTGCGCTCATTGAAGCAGTATTTAATTAACCACGGCTGTGATTTGCGTGAACACTGTGAGTTAATCTCTGTTAGTCACGATGACCAGCGCGTTACCGCCATCACAACTACGCAAGGTGTTGTTGCCGTGAATGAGCTGATTATTGCGGCTGGGGCGTGGACGGGGAAGTTATTTCAACAGTTTATTGGTAGTAACACACCTAATATTGCCCCTGTCAAAGGACAAATGGTGTTATTTGATGCTAAGCCAGACACTTTGCGCCATATCGTTTTAGATAATGACCAATATTTGATTCCACGGTTGGATGGAAAAATTTTGGCGGGTAGTACCGTTGAACACGAGGCGTTTAATAAAACCACATCAACTAAGGCTTATGAGCAACTCGCTGGTTTTGCGGTTGATTTATTACCCGCACTGAACAATTATCCCGTCATTAAACACTGGGCAGGTTTGCGACCTGGAACTGAATATGGCGTGCCTTACATCGGCAGGCATCCAAGTATTGCTAATTTAAGCATCAATGCAGGGCATTTTAGAAATGGTTTAGTGATGGGACCTGCATCCGCACAATTGTTAGTTGATTTGTTGCTCAATCGTCCAACAGCCGTTGCCCCTGAATGTTATCGTTTAGATAGAATATAGTGTCGGTAAATAAAATATTTAACGATTTCGAGCGTCAGCCAGCCCGTGACTAAAGAGCCGATAATCAAGTCATAATTGCCAACTAAATAGAGGTTATCTGAAAACATATTGGTATCAAATAAGCTGTTACTCATTTTTATTTGCCATACCCAGCACGCATGACAGCCGATACATAGCCCTAAACTGGTTTTTATCTGGGTTCTGATGATGCCTAAAAAAATACCTACCATGATCAAGGCGAGAATCGATGAAAACATCAGTGGATTAAATACGTTGGCAAATGCACCGCCTAATAAGGCAAAACCACTGAATAAATGTACGTCTTGAGCGGGTATGACAATATTGTTATCTAAAAAATGCAGGCTTGCGTAATAAATTGCACTGATGATTATCGCTAAAACGACAGGCATTTTTTTGCTCAACCCTGTAATGAGAATACCGCGAAATAACGGCTCTTCAATTAGTGAAATAATTAATGCCAATAATAAACTGTAGCCGAGCTTTGCCGCTGCTAAACCAAGCGTCCAGTGTATGGTGGTATCCAGTACATTAACTTTTGCGATATACAAAATCACAAAAATTGGTAGCAAAGTGAGCAAACCTAACACCAATCCTTGCCCTAATTGTTTGAGAAAAATAGGACGTGCGGCAAAGCCTAACTGTTCTTTGTCGATATTAAGTAATTTCATGGTGGGGAAAATACTTAAAATCAACAAAAGCTGGGTTGATTTGCTGATAATCTTTTGAAAGGGAACAAGGTCTCCCACGCCTTTAATGACAAAAAAAGCCAATAGACAAGACAGTGAAATAGCGACCAGCAATACCAGTAAGGGTACTAGGGCATAAAACGCTATGCGTAAACTTTGCTGGCAAGTTTGCAACATAACACTCCCAATTTTCGCGTTCAAGATGAAACTCCAAAATCACCCCACAACATCTGCACAGCGGCTAAGGCGGCTAATGATGCGGTTTCAGTTCTTAAAATACGACTGCCTAAACGCACAGCCATAAACCCCGCCGCTGTTGCCAATTCACGTTCAGCAGAAGAAAACCCGCCTTCTGGGCCTGTTAGTAAAGTTACTTTATTATCAATCGGGCTTAATTCAGCAAGTGACCTATTGGCATAGGGATCAAGAAATACCTTTAAACCTTGCTGCTGAGGTAGCCAGTCTGGCAGTGTTGTGATGTCGGTGAATTGCGCTAATAGGGTTCTACCGCTTTGTTCAGCAGCGTGTTGAGCTATTTTTTGCCAATGTGTTAAGCGGTGGGATTTTTTTTCGGCGTTAAACTGCACCACACAGCGTTCTGTGCATAGCGGGCTAATGTGATGCACACCCAGTTCTACTGATTTTTGTACCGTTAAATCCATTCTGTCACCGCGTGAAATGCCTAAGCCTAAACTTAGTTGTAGCGGTGATTCCACGCTGCGATCAATCCACTGTTCAAGTACGATACGCACGGATTTTCGACTTACTTCGGTAACAATGCCAAAATATTCGCCACCTAGCCCATTGAACAGGATAATTTGTGCGTCTTTTTTTAGCCGCAATACGGTTCTGACATAATGGGCGTTATCGTCATCAAGCTCGATAGCTTGATTGATGATTAAAGGTATCGGAGTGTATAGTCTGGTTTGTCGCATAGTAATCTTTTGTAAGAGGCGGCTATCTTGGCGTGCAAGCTGACAAGCACTCCAGCGTTTTTCATCTTATTGTAAACGATTAACTAGCCGCTTCGTTTTTCTTCTTAAATAGCATCAAATCAATTTATGAATAACAACCATCCAAATGAACAAGACCCACTTATTTGCCATTGTAGCGGAACAACGAAAGCAAAAATTAAGGCGTTGATTGCTAATGAAGCCAACACGCTGGAAAAAATCGCCAATGCGACAGGTGCGACTACAGGCTGTGGTGCTTGTGATTATTTAGTCATGGAATTGCTTGTTCAGGACGAACGGAAAAATCGTTCACTGTGAATAAAGATCCGAGCAGTGCGAGAACGAGCAAAGAAAAGAAAAGCCCAAAACGTGTTTTGGACTCCCGCTTTTTCAATTTTTTATCATCCCCAACAAAATCGCAATATGCACCAACTCCGCTACCGTGGACACTTTCAGTTTGCTTTTGACTTGTGTGCTGTAATTGGCAATGGTTTTGTAACCTAAACACAGTTCATCGGCGATTTTGTGGGCGGTATAGCCTTTTGCCAATAATAAAAACACATCGAATTCTCTGGCGGATAGCGATTCTATGATCGCTTTATAGTCGTCGCCGCTGGGTAACGCTTCGTTAGCTGAGGGTTCAGCGTGTTTCAATAAGCCGTGTTCAATGTACAGTTCACCTGCGGCAACGCGTTGTATCGCTTCAATCAGGCTATCAGGATGGGCGTTTTTGCTGATATAGCCTTTTGCACCTGCATTAATAGCTCTGTCGATATACACGCTTTCATCGTGGACACTGAATACTAAAATCTTGGCGTTGCTGTCGCGCTGACAGATGCGCCGAATAGCTTCCAGTCCGCCGATACCTGACATGGATAAATCCATGACCAGCACATCGGGCTGACATTCACTGTAAAGCTGACAAGCTTGTTCGCCGCGTTCGGCTTCGGCAATGACATTAATGCTGTCTTCGGTGGCTAATAACATTCGAAAACCCGCACGAACAATCGCGTGATCGTCTACTAAAATAATTCTTATCGGTGGTTTCATGACAGGGGAATGCTCGCAAGGATGGTCATGCCTTGTTGGGGTTGACTTTGTAGTGTAAATTCACCACCTAAACTATTAATACGTTCTTTCATACCCAATAAGCCAAAGCCCGTTTTTTCGTTAGTTATACACCCTTGTCCATTGTCTGATACGGTTAATTTCAAGCCATCGCGGTCAATTGCTAGCTTGATGTTGACGTGGCTTGCCTTGGCATGACGCACAGTATTGGTTAAACATTCTTGTACGACTCTGAATAATTGAATGGCGATTTTAGCGTCTAAGTTATCCGCTTGATTGGTGCAGTCTAAGCTGATTTTCAAGGCGGGTTGTCTGATTGCCCAGTGATTAATCAAATCTTCCAAGGTGGCAGTTAAGCCCAGTTCCGTCAAAATCAAGGGATGTAATTGGTGCATCATAGAACGCACCACGGTCATTAAATGATTGCAGGTACTAATAATGGCATCGGTGCTTTGTTTAATATCGGCTTTAGGTCGTGCGACGGTAACCGCCATAACTTTTATCGCAGTCAATGATTGCCCCAATTCGTCATGCAGTTCTTGTGCTAAACGTTGGCGTTCATCTTCTTGAATTTCCAGTGTGTGTTGAGCGAGGGCGCGATTTTCCCGTTTAACGCTATTGAGTTTGTCGGCGAGTTGGTTAATGGCGTTGGCAATATCGGCATATTCTTTGATAGCAAAAGGCGGTAATTTTTGCTGATACTGCCCAGATTCGATGACTTTTAGCGCGTTGACTATGGTGGTGATGGAGTTAAGGGTT
Source organism: Methylococcales bacterium (assembly GCA_026398895.1). GTDB lineage: Bacteria > Pseudomonadota > Gammaproteobacteria > Methylococcales > Methylomonadaceae > UBA4132. The sequence continues at coordinate 95,981 of JAPLRZ010000050.1, read as the reverse complement.
TTGTTAAACACCAAATTGACAGCAAAAAAACTTAGCAAGGTAAGTGAACAAAACGAAGTAAAAAAGGCGATATTTTCCTGCCACACTTCGGTAATCTCATCGAGTGGATTGGCTTGAATCAGCAGTGTCAGTTGTTTGCCATCGCTAAGTGTTAAGGTATGTTGCGTGTTCAGCGGTTCGCCTTGCACCAGATTAATAAACCATTGTGGAGGATTGTGTTCATCATTGCTAGACGAATTCGTACGCGGAAAACTCATAATCTGCCCAGAGGGTTGTTGTATTCGCACCGTTAAATGGCGGATTTCTTCCAGTGCGTTCAGTTGTGGCAACCAGTCGGGCGTTGGTGAACTGTGTGAAAAGCCGAAACTGATTAGCTTAACTGCCAGTTGAATCGAAGAATTCACTTCTTTATTAACGGCAGTCCGCGCTTGCCAAATAGCAATAGACCCGCCCAGCAGTAATACCGACAAGGACAGGAAAAAAATTCGGATGTTGATTTGATAGCGTAAACTCATAGAGTGCGTTGAGTGTTATAAAAAAACTGCATTATTCACGCCCTACGGGTGATGCGCTATAGGAATTATCTTTTTTTGCACAAGTGACGCTCTGATTAGGAGTCCAATAGCTTCAGCTATTGGTTAGAAAACAGCTAAAGCTGTTTTACTCCATTTATTTGTAATACGATAAATTTTCAGGATAATCACTCCTAAATCTACAATCAGAAGAACACACTCATGAATATTTTACTAAAAAACACGCTGTGGATAGCGATTACAGTGCTGGGAGCGGGTGCTGTCACAGGTATCGCCTTAAATCGTGGTGAACCGATTAACGCACTGTGGTTTATTACCGCCGCGTTGTGCGTCTATGCCATAGGCTACCGTTTTTATGCGGCGTGGATTGAGGCGACCGTGTTAATGGTTGATGAAACCCGCGCCACTCCAGCCGAACGCTTAGAAAATGGCAGTGACTTTATCCCAACTAATAAATGGATAGTGTTTGGACATCATTTCGCTGCGATAGCAGGGCCAGGCCCGTTAGTCGGTCCGACATTAGCCGCGCAGTTTGGTTATTTACCAGGGACATTATGGATTTTGTTTGGCGCGGTGCTGGGTGGTTGCGTACAAGATATGGTGACGCTATTTTTATCCACCCGCCGTGATGCCAAAAGTTTAGGGCAGATGGCGCGGGATGAATTGGGCGCGTTAGGTGGTACAGCGGCGTTGATTGCTACTTTTGCGATTATGATTATTCTGATTGCGGTGCTGGGTTTGGTGGTAGTGAATGCTATGAAGCACAGTCCGTGGGCGACATTTACCGTATCGGCGACTATTCCCATCGCCATGATCGTCGGCATATATATGCGCTATGTGCGTGTTGGACAAGTGTTGGAAGCATCGGCGTTAGGCGTAATATTATTGTTACTGGCAGTTGCTGGTGGACGGGTGATTGATGAAAGCGTGACTTTGCGGGTGTTATTTGACCACGAAGGGCTAACGCTAGCGTGGTGGGTGATGGCGTATGGCTTTGCCGCTGCGATTTTACCTGTGTGGTTGTTATTAGCCCCGCGTGATTATTTATCAACTTACATGAAGCTCGGCACGATTACGCTGTTAGCAGTTGCTATTATCTTGTTGCAACCCGATGTGAAAATGCCTGCAATTACGCAATTTGTCGATGGCACTGGACCTATTTTTGGCGGTAAATTATTTCCGTTTGTATTTATTACCATTGCTTGTGGCGCGATTTCTGGTTTTCACGCGCTGATTGCCTCAGGAACTACGCCCAAACTATTAACCAATGAACGAGATATTCGCATGATTGGTTACGGTGGGATGTTGTTGGAATCGTTTGTGGCGGTGATGGCAATGATAGCCGCGACCGTATTAGAGCCTGGAGTATTTTTTGCCATTAACAGTTCAGCGGGTGTGGTCGGTAAAGAAGCGGTCGATGCTGTTGCTAAAATTTCTTCATGGGGTTATCCCGTCACTGTTGAACAAATGCAGCTTTTAGCCCAACAAATGGGTGAAGCCACATTGTTTGCCCGCACAGGTGGCGCACCGTCTTTGGCAGTCGGCATGGCGAGTATTTTCGGTAGTGCATTCGGGCAAAGTATGTTGGCGTTGTGGTATCACTTCGCCATTATGTTTGAGGCGATTTTTATATTGACCACGCTGGATGCAGGTACGCGTGTCGGGCGGTTTATGTTGCAAGATATTTTGGGCAATAAATGGGCAGTCATGGGGCAAACTTCGTGGCTTCCGTCAGTAATTTTTACCAGTGCGGTGGTGGTGTCGCTATGGGGTTATTTTTTGTATATCGGTGTGATTGATCCTAACGGTGGCGTGAATATTTTGTGGCCATTGTTTGGCATTGCTAATCAAATGTTAGCTGCGATTGCTTTGTGTGTTGCCACAGGGATTTTAGTCAAATCCGCTAAAGGCAAGTTTGCGTTTATCACAGGCGTACCGTTGTTATGGCTAATTATTATCACCAGCACCGCTTCATGGCAAAAACTCACCAGTGACGATAGTCGCATTGGTTTTTTGGCGGCAGCCAATGATTTATCGTCTAAATTAGCCGCAGGCTTATTGCCACCTGATAAAGCCGCTATTGCACCGAAATTAATTTTTAATTTTCAACTCGATGCCGTTATTACTTTGTTTTTTGTCAGCTTGTTATGGTTGATTGTGTTTGATATGGTGCGCGTGTGTGTGCGTTATCTCATGGGAAAACCTGTTCCCGCTTTAGCAGAATCACCGCACAGCCCTAGCCGTTTAGTTGAAGATTGGGTTAGGGATTAGTCATGTTGAATACCATTAAAATTTTCTGGCAAGCCATTCGACAATTATCGGGTGATGATGCTTATGAGCGGTATTTAATCCATTATGCTCAACATCATGCGACCAATGGTGAACCACTTAGTAAAAAAGCGTTTTTTAAACAATGGCAGGATGAAAAATGGCGGGGGGTAAAACGGTGTTGTTGAACAAGACCTGTCAGGTTTTTAAAACCTGACAGGTCTACGCCGTTAATTTCTCAGCGGATGCACTGTTAAACTACCGCGCCCATCTTCGGTAATTTCATCATCACTGATTTTAAAATTGCCCAGTTTCATGGTGAGATATTTATCAAAATACTCTTTTAAACCTTTTTCAACAGACGGATCATAATCAGGTTTCATAACGTGCGTTGTTCCCCACTTGGTGGAAACTACCTTGCCGTCAACAACCACCAACTGCCCATCTTTAAACACATAATCGGGTTTTTCAAACATTTGTTGACGGTTGGCGTTATCGGTGTAAACGGTGATGTCTGCCCAATTGCCTGCGCTTAAGCCGCCTCGGTCTTGTAAGCCAATGAGTTTTGCCGCACCTGCACGAGTCATGATGGCGATTTCTTGTAACGTATATTCGCGTTCAATGCTTGCGAGCGTAGTCATTTTTTGCGCTTCGGGATGAATGGTAGACAGCACGTCATTACGGAAACTTCTATCCATCAGCAAGCGAATCAAATGCGGGTAGCTGGTAAACGGTGCGCCGTTAGGATGGTCAGTGGTTAAGAAAATGCGCCACGGATCGTTGACCAATAAAAAGGTTTCTAAACCAATTGCCCATTGCAAGGCATTAACAAAATTTTGATCTTTGTATTTGAACGGCACAACGCCACAACCTGCGTCACATTCAATGTCCATCGTCACCCATTTATTGGGGCTGGCAAATTTATTATTGGCGTGTTGGCGCATACTGTCGCCTGAGGCGGTGACGGTTTGCCCGAATAGAATTTGCCCAACATCGACAGTGATGTTTTTGTTGGCATTAACGGCTTCGGCAATCTGTGCCGCGCCTGAGGAAAACTTTAAATCGCCTTCGGTGCCATAGCTGTGGAATTGAATGTGCGTTAAGTGCATCGGCAAACCGCCGATACCTTGAATAGTATCTAGCGTGGTTTGCAAATTGCCTGGTACGCCTAAGTTACAACCGTGAACGTGTAACGGATGATGCACACCCAGTTCTTTTACGGCAGTGGCTAACACTTGCAAAATATCACGCGGAGTGACACCGTAATGACTATTCTGCTCGTCCAAATCTAACTGGCGTTGGTTGAATTTAAAGGCATTAATTCCACCTGGATTGACCACTTTAACGCCAATCGCTTTGGCAGAGTGCATCGTCCACGCCACATAATCATTAATCGCTTTTTGGTCTTTTTTAGCGGTCAGCATTCGCAGCAAATAATCATCACTGCCCAGCATCACATAACCACCTTTATCCAGTATGGGAATATCCGCCATTTCGTTATGTGCCTGACGTGCATTAATCGGCAATACCGCAGGTTCAAAACCAGCGGTATAACCCATTTCCGCATACCGATAGCCCGTGACAAAGGTGCTAGGCATGGCATGACCACAACCAGAGCGGGTAATATCGCTACGGTATACAGGGTCTTGTCGATGGTCTTCGGGTAACAAAGTACGCGCAATATTACCCTTACCGCCGCCAATATGGGTGTGCATATCAATAGCACCCGACATCACAATTTTGCCTTTCAAATCATATTCTTTATCCAGCAAAAAATCGCCGACAGGCTTATTAACAATGCGCCCATCCTGAATATAAATATCCTGTTGTTGTCCATCTATGCCGCTGGCAGGGTCGTAAACAATGCCGCCTGTGAGTTTAATTAACATGGTGTTTCCTTAAAACGTGTTTTGTGATTTGGGGAATGCGCTGTATGAGCGATAGTGTAGCATTGTATGAATAGCCGACAATGCGGTTATTTGGCACTAAACGACACCGCTACATTGCATTTGTTAGTTGAATCCAAGTATCATCACTCAGGTTACGGGTTAAAAATTCGTTCTTAGAAAAAATTAACTGGGAATCGATAGGCATGAAAAAACATCAGTTTAACTTATTACCCTTTAGCAACATTCTTCAAGCTCAGGTGCTTTTTAAAGCTCTGATACTCGTGGGTTTGATAGGATGGATGGATTATAAGATTGGCTGGGAATATAGCTTATTGGTAGCCTATGCGTTGCCTATTATTTTCGTGGTTTGGAAAACTAATCAAGGTCTTGGATTTGCGTTTGCCCTGCTATGCACAATGACTTGGTGGGGCGTACATATCGACAACAATCCTTATCAAAGCGATGTTGGCTTCGCATTAGCTGTGTTCAATCAATTGTTTTATTTCGTGGTTCTCGTGGTTGCTATCGGTGCAGTAAAGAGCCAACAAGAACTCGCCCTAGCGCGAATCGGACGAATAGAACGCGCCCAGAAATTAGAACAAGATATTCTTTGGGCAAGCGAGCGGGAACAGCAACGTATTGGACGGGATTTGCATGACGGTTTGGGATCTCATCTCGCGGCAATTGGCTACGCACTGGCTTTTCTAGCCCATGATTTGCACCACCTAAATCAACCAGAAGCAACAACGGCTGAATACATTCACGGATTGGTGATTGATGCTATTTCGCTGTTACGCGATTTACTTCATGGAATATTCGCCACACAATGGGATGATTTTGGTCTGTCGCTGGCTCTGGAAGATTTAGCCAGTCATACCGCACGACTGTCAGGACTGTCGGTTTGCTTTTCCGAAACCGAAGACACCCTGATTAATAATCCAGAACACAGCAAGCAACTTTACCGAATTGCTCAAGAGGCGGTGACCAATGCAGTCAAGCACGCGGATGCCAAAAAAATCACCATTGTGCTAAGCAAGTGCGAAAACACCCTGACTCTTATCATCGCCGATGATGGCAATGGCTTGGCTCTGCTCGCAAATAGCCCGCGAGGCATGGGTTTATGTTCGATGCGCTACCGCGCTAGAGCGTTAGGCGGTGATCTCAACATTGATTCCAATCCAAACCAAGGCACTACCGTATCCTGTAAAATACCTAATCCTCCCCCCTTGTCAGTGGCATCCACCTCATGACTGCGAAAAAAAACATTCTTATTGTCGAAGATCACCCACTGTTTCGTGCCATGTTGGTACAACTTATCAACAATGAACCCGATATGACGGTGTGCGGCGAGGTGGATAATATCACCGACGCACTGAGCAATATTAAGCTGACACACCCTGATGCTGCGATTATCGACATTACCTTACAAGGATCGTGCGGGCTGGAACTCATCAAAAGTTTGAAAGCACACAATATTAGACTTCCCGTGCTGGTTCTATCGATGCACGCAGAAAACCTTTACGCAGAACGAGTTATACAAGCAGGTGCGAAAGGCTATATTTCCAAGTTAGCATCCCCCTTTGACGTTATCAAAGCGGTCAAAAAGGTATTAGATGGGCAAATCTATGTCAGCGAACTTACCAACACAGCGATTTTGGAACGACTGGGGCAGGACAATAACGCCACACAGCCATTAAGAATAAACGAACTTTCCGACCGTGAAATCGAAGTCTTTCAGCTCATCGGCTGTGGTCTAAATTCACGCGAATGTGCCGAATGTCTCCATCTCGGCACTTCCACCATCGACAGTTACCGCGCACGCATTAAAGCAAAGTTAGGCATTAAAAATGCCGCAGAACTTTATCAGCGTGCGGCGCAGTGGCTGCTCGAAAATAATCTTTAGCCTTAAAGCATCGCAATAACCTTCGCTCAGATTACTCTCCACAATAACTGCTTGATTAAGCAGGAAATTCTTATTTTTCTGACTACGATGTGGCGTTTTTCGCCACACGCAAAGCCTGTTGCACCGCCACACGGGTATTTGTTATTTTGTAGCTGTGCTTATTTAGTCACGCCTTACTCTAAATCAACAATAAATACGGATAAGAGTGCGAAATATATTCACACCTAAGACAATAGGGTTTTGGGCGTAGATTAATCGAGTCCGCCCCATTGATTGGTGTTAGATACTTTGTATTCTCTCAAATTTTAACGAGGCTGCCTCTTTTCTTATCCCGAACTCAGATTAACTAGGAAAATTTTTATGATGAAGAAACTTATCCAAATGGCTGTTGTAGTGTTCATCGTTCTCGCCACAGGCGGCATCAGCCAAGCAACCGACATCAAAGCTGGTCCGATCTACAACCAGAACGATGCCAAGGGCAAGTGTCCGAACGTTTGTTCCCGTTCTGGTCTGCAATGGAACGGCAATTGGAAAACTATCCCCACCTATGATCCAGGTGGAATGTCAGTCTGTGGCTGTGATTCTCCGACAAATTCTCCGAAAAAATTTGATTGTGAAGAAAGAAAAAACCAATGCCTTGACAGCTGCCCAGATATAGAGAGAAGGGGCATGCACGCAGTTATAGCTGCTTGCCACATTCGTTGCTTGGAGCATTATTGTAGTTGTCTCGGTTTGAGTGGGGGAGTTAATGGTTGTCGATAGGATAATGGAGTTGTAAGTTCAAACCCGAAGCGCGACGGGGTATTCACCCCGTCGCGCTTCGGGTTTGAACATTCCGCCAAAATTAAATCGTCTGGGGCGGGTTGTATAATCCGCCCAGCCTTTGTACCCTATTACAATAGGTACTTGATTAAGCAGAAAAATTCTTATTTTGCTGACTACGATGTGGCGTTTTTCGCCACACGCAAAGCCTGTTGCACCGCCACACGGGTATTTGTTATTTTGTCGCTATTTATCTAGTCACGTCTTATCTATTGATTATAAGGATACTATTTTATGGGTATATTAAGTGCGTCATTAAAACCTAGGACTCTGCTTTGTAGTGGTATTAACTACAAAATGGCTGTCACTGTTTTAGTTTTACCGTTAATGATTTCAGGCTGCGCATCGGTAAGTGGTTACCCTGATCGCTTAATAGAGACTGAAGCGGCTCTTAAGGAAGTAAGACCGATTGTTGAGCGAAAAAATATCGATGCGTGTAATGAGAAATCTTGCCGCAATAAAATACTTTCGGCAGAAATGATCGGGGTTGATATTAATTTTTCTGAATTTGAAAGAAAGTTGTTTAGAGAGACTAGAGAAGTTACGTTTTTAACAACGGTCACTACGTTGGCACTTACCACCGCTGGTGCGATGACTGGTACAGCGGTACTTTCTGGGATAGCCACGGGAGTAGTTAGTAGCAAGCAAGCATTTGATAAAGAAATCCTTTTAGATCAAGCGAAAAACGCGATTCACACGCAAATGCGGGCGTTACGTCAAACAGTTGCAAATCGCATTAGATATGGAATGAAGCAATCATTCGAGGAGTACCCTTTGAATGCAGCTATTATTGACATCGAGGAATACTATAACGCAGGTACTTTATTAGGTGCATTTGTCGGAATTACCGCATCTGCTGGGCTTCAGATAAAAGAATCTGAAGTGAACAAGGATCTGATTTCGCAAAATAAAGCACCAGTGACTTTTTCGCCCCTTATTAGTGGTGTACCTGTAGAACAGCCAACAACTCCAAACAATACTGGAACACCACAAGGTCCGCCGCTAAATTATTCTAATGACACTTTTATAGCAGACCCGCTCCCATCTAAAGATCAACAACCAAAAGGTTGTGAAGCTAATGAATGTAAGCTAGATAAAAACGAAGTTAGACAAATTCAACAAACACTTTGTATAAAATCTAGCGGTGATTTTGATGAGCAAACAAAAGAAGCAATTAAGCTATTTCGCGCGACCAATGTTGTTAATGGTAATGAGCGTGATAGTGGCAAACTCCACGATACTGAAATAAGCTTTCTCATAAGCAAAAAGGACTGCCGAGGATTTCAAAATGCCTATGAGCGTTTTTTCTTCGGACAAGATGTTAGTCCTAGTGCGAAAACGGACTTAACATCTTTTGCAGCACAACTCACCCGTCATGGTGTGCAAAATGTCCCTCCCAACCCACAAAACCTTGATGATCTACGTCCGTCAATTAAACAGTTTCAAGAAACTCAGAAGAAACAGCCAACGGGTGTTTTAACACCTGAACTGCAGGACTCATTATCAGACGGCTAATCCTAATATCATTTAAACAACGAGAATACAGGTTACCTATATGAAACTAACATTACAAGACACAATTTCTGTAAGTCTACGTTCTGAAGCTTCCACGACTTCGACTAAGCTAGAAGACGTTCATAGCTCACACATTATCAACGGCATTGGAAAAGTTGGCGGTGCTAATGGTGAAGAGTGGTGGCACGTTGAAGTGCTATCTGCTTCAAATGATCCCAGTCCGCGAAAGGGTTACATCCTCGCAAAATTTCTGAAAGAAAAAACGGATGATGAGCCTTTATTACAAGTTGATAAAAAGCTATTTATTGATTCATTAAGCTTTGCCGCAAAAAGTTATGGCGTAGATCGTGATTATCTTGCTGTCGTTGCACAGATAGAAAGCGGTATGCAGAATATTCGAGCTACTGACGGTTCAGCAGCGATAGGTCCTTTTCAATTCACGCCAGCAATATGGGCTGAATTGCTTGGGTCTATGGAAGATAAAGATTTGACAACCGAATCCATTGTCAGCTATTCAAATCAAGCCCTAGTCGCGGCATATCATTCAGCACGCAACATTACTGCTTTTGAGGAAAAAAGGCAGGGTTTGCCAACTCGCATTGAGCGTTATTTGACTGGTGCTTTTGGCATGGAAATGGCGGATGTCATATTAAAGGCACGCGATGTCGATGCAAAGAAAAAACTCAGTGAATTATCGTTACCCGCAATCAAGAATTATCTGCCAGCTAAACAAGCAACCGCTATTATCAACAAAAAAGACTCAACGGTTGAAGAGCTGCTCACTAACATTGACACGCAAATTTTGCAGGCTGCTCAAGCTATTTGGAGTGAACTTTATCCTAATGGTACATCCTCGCCAATTAATAGCGGTGAACCACCTTGGCTGACTGTGGCGTATCAAGAATTAAAATCAGGTGTGACAGAGATAGCTGGTACTGGGAGCAACCCGCGTATTGGAGAGTACCACGATGAAGCAGGTGGGCAAAGAAAAACAGACGCAGACGGTGAAGCGTGGTGCGCCTCATTTATCAGTTTTTGTATGGCACAATCGGGTAATTCAATAGTTGTGGAGAAAAACCTGAAATCAAAAAAAGCCGCCGATTGGCGTAACTGGGGCGAGCCTATTGATTCCCCACCACCATTGGGCGCGCTTTGTGTTCTGGTGCCGCTGGCAAAAAATAACTCTGGTCATGTTGGCTTTTTTATTAAAATGGATTCTACACACATTACTATGTTGGGTGGCAATCAAGGAAACCCAGATGCAGTATGCGAACAAAAATTTTTAATAGATAAACTTGTTTGTTTTCGTTGGTTGAATTGGTCGCAGTCACCCACTACAACTAACCCTAATCCGTCGCCATTTGTACAAGGCGAGTCATTTGAACAGAAAGCACCTAAAGTCATGCGTTTGTTGATAGCTGACTTTTCGCTCACAGCTATTCAAGCCGCTGGCATTCTTGGCAATATTGGACATGAATGCACTGGCTTTAAGGATATGCGTGAAATTGGTCAACCAGATGGTAAAGGTGGTTACGGATGGTGTCAATGGACGGGGCATCGTCACAAGACATTTTTCAAATGGTGCGAAAACAATCAGTTTGCTGGCAAAGATGATTGGAAGAAAGATGACGCAAGCTACGGTTATCTCAAATATGAGCTTAAAGAAACGTCAGAAAAAGAAGCTATTCCAGCTTTGCAAAAAACGACTGGGTTGGAGGAAGCTGTAAAAGCCTTTCAAGAAAAATTTGAAAGGGCGAAAGTGGGAGTAGAACACTACGAGAAGCGGAACGACTATGCAAACAAGGCGTTGAGTGCATTTAAAAACAGCAAGGTCTAACCCGTAACGCGATAAGGTGCGCTAATCATAGCTGCGTAGGTTGGGTTGCCGCTTTTTGGCAACCCAACAAAACCCCGAACCGCTGCCAACACCAAATCCTTTCATCACCGCATTTTTGTTGGGTTGGCTTATCGCCAACCCAACCTACACATCTAACGCGATAAGGTGCGTTAATCATAGGATGATGAACGAACGCGCTCGTTTTCGAGAAATATGACGCGAATGATGCGCCTCCAATCGTTGGCACATCCTATTGCACCTTGAGCGGTTCACATTTCCAAACCTTGAACTTGTTGTAAGAAACTCAAATTATGACTGTGTGAAGTATATAGCTAACAGAGATAAAATGATTACAAAACCCGTTCGTGGTGAGCTTGTCGAACCATATTCACACTTCGACAAGCTCAGTGCGAACGGTATCATTTTATTGTGCGTTAACTATATTCTTCAACTTTAAGAAGTAATACTAAATCAGAGGAGCTAATGATATGAAGACTGCTAAGACTAAAAAGACTCAGGAGGAGGAGGAGTACAACAAAAGGGGTGCCGGCGGCATCGGGGTAATAATCCTAACGGCTATTTTATATGTTATATCGAGATTCATCATTGAAATAAAAGACTTTAATGATGCTATCAAGCTGCCGCTTCTCATTATAGCTGGGCTGTCAATATTGATAGTCCTGCTGGCTATCTTAACCATGTCATTCTGGAGTCTGGGTCTAACTAATAAAGATCAAGCGTTGGGATTGCCAGAAGGCTCTATTCGCGCGGTCATAGCCTTGGCTTTAGTAGTGATATTTTCAATCCTTGCTGTCTTTTTATATTCTAGTTTATCAAATGGAGGTGAGCCTCATACTATAACGGGTTGGTCATCAGAGAATATTAATAAGTATATAGCAGATCACCCAGCCTTGATAAATATAGATAAAAAAGAAATAGTAGGTAGCCCAGAAAAATATAATTTTACCTATACACAACCTAATTCTACTGAGAGTAATGATTTCGCGAAACAGTTGCTCGTGCTACTTGGTACATTAATGACATCTGTTACAAGCTTTTACCTCGGCTCAAGAACATCACCGACAGCTGTTTCAGCTCAAGCTTTAGATAACGCACAGCCTCTGCCGTTACTGCGTAGCGTGACTCCAAAAGAAGCAAAGAAAGAGGATAACGGTGGCGTAGTAAAACTCACAATGACAGGTGAGAATCTTAGTTCCATTAAAAAAGTGAGAATTGTAAATGGTGATAAGGAAATTATTGCTGATCACGTCCTTTCAAACGACAGTGAAATTACCTGTGATGTTAAAGTCGATGAAGAATCAGTAGGTGAGTGGGATGTTAGTGTCGGTGAGTCTTCCGAATCATCTGCATCACTACCGAAAGCCTTGAAGATTGTGTAAGCAGCGTAGATACCATCTCTCCAAATCAATCGCAAGCGGAAAAATCATCCCGTTTGTGGTTGATAGGGTTGCTGGTGTTTTAAGACACCGAAGCAAATCTGTACCAGTTTACGCATCGCCGCGCCTAGGGCAGACATTTTGCTTTTGCCTTTATTGGTTAAGCGTTCGTATTGGGCTTTAATGTCGGGGTTGTAGCGGATGGCTACGACTGCCGCCCTGTACAGTTTGGCACGAATCACGGGGTTGCCCGCTTTGGACAGTCGTGCGCGTCCTTTGACGCTACTGCCTGAGTCGTGTTGTACGGGAACTAAGCCTAAGTACGCCGCGCAGTGGTGAGCATCGTCAAACTGACGACTGCCAATCACCATCAGCATTCGGGTGGCTATCACTTTGCCGACTGCGGGGATACTTTCCAGCAACGCTTTGTTTTCTCTTAATTTATCGTGTTTGTTGATGTGGTCTTCAATCAGTTTGTCTAGCCATTGTTGTTCGCTTTGCTAACATCTATACCCATTCAACTTGAAGACACTGTGTTGATATTTTCAAAATTATAGTTAATTCAAGCCCTATAGGGATTCAGAGATACAGCATCTTGAAAGGCAATGGGTATATACCTATTGTGTTCGTCTCTTTCACTCCCCTTGTTCATTCAGTCTCTTTCCCACAGGAAGGACTCGGATACCATTCAGTGTTAAGAAATCAGTGCATGGGTTTTATCTACCTCACAGACTTGCATCTAAGGTTGGGTTCAAACTCTGATCATGCACTCTGTTATAATGCTAGCTAAACACTATAGCCGTTTTCTCCTTTGCTTTGGAGAGATACAAGGTTGGGTTGGCGATAGCGTAACCTAACATCTCAATGGTAAGTGTTGGGTTACGCATCGCCAACCCAACCTACGAAACTACGAAGCACCTTAATATCTTTTGCCAGTGGATAACAAATCATCGATATAATCTTTGGCTGGGTAATGAAAATGTACAGGACCGTCTGCCGCACCTTTCATGAACTGCTGCACCCATTCAGACGGTGAGTTATCAATTTGTTCAGGTGTGCCGTGATCGACCACTTTGCCGTTTGAAATGATATAAATGTAATCGGCAATCTGTGACGTTTCTTGGACATCATGGGAGACGATAATGCTGGTCAAACCTAAGGCTTCATTTAAGGCTTTGATGAGCAATACCAGCACACCCATTGAGATGGGGTCTTGTCCTGTAAACGGTTCATCATACAAAATCATGGTTGGGTCTAAAGCTATCGCTCTTGCCATTGCTACCCGTCTTGCCATACCGCCAGACAATTCATTAGGCATTAATTGACTCGCGCCTCTTAAACCGACTGCTTGTAATTTCATCAATACCAAGGAGCGAATCATGGATTCAGTCAAATGGGTATGCTCACGCAATGGAAACGCGACATTATCATAGACATTCATGTCAGTGAGTAACGCGCCACTTTGAAATAACATCCCCATGCGTTTACGCAGTTCATATAATTCTGCACGGCGCAAACGGTGTACATTTTGACCGTCAACCGTTATTGTGCCTTGTTCAGGAAATAACTGCCCACCGATAAGTTTTAGTAGCGTGGTTTTACCCGTGCCACTGGGTCCCATGATAGCGGTGATTTTGCCGCGCTGAAAATCCAGAGAAATATCATCAAATATTTTATTGTTACCGCGAGCAAAGCTTAAGTTACGAACGGTGACTAAATTGTTTTGAGAGGAATCGCTATTGTCCATGTTGTGGTTGGCGTATTTATTGCAAATCTGAATTGGCTATTTTCTATGACTACTCCCTCACAGTCAATCTATTGTATTAATTCAGTATCATGCTTAAGTTTGGTCAAAATTTCATTAGCGTGCTTATCCGCACCCGATGGTAGCTGGTCGGATTGATGACCAATCCACGCGGCAATGTCTTGCCATGTGGTTTCTGCTTTCAAATCGCGTAATAATAAATGATGCCCGTTTGGATAAATTGCCACGGTTTTGTTGGTTTTATCGGTGGCGAGAAAGGTTTGTAAAAAGGCGTAAGTCGGCTCTTTAGGAATGATGTCATCTTTTTCGCCATACAGCATTAAGGTATTTTCATGCAGCGAGCGAGCGTTATCAAATGCGCTATCCATCAAATCTGTTAGCCCATAAATCGCTTCCACTCGCGCCCCCTTAATCACCCAAGGATCATGCCATAAAGCACGAAGCATTTTGATATTATCCGACGGCGTGACTTTTACCACGCCTTCACCCGTCAGCACCATCCAAGGTACGCTGTGAGCGGCTACCCATAACAAGCTAGTTTGATACCACGGCATCGTCTCTCTTGCCCACAATGCAGGTGCAGCAAGAATAATACCATCAACAGGCGGCATAGTCGCTTGCCCCATCGCACTAATAATCACCGCACCTCCCATACTTTCACCGAGTAAATACACAGGTATTTTAGGATAACGTTGCTTTAACAAGCGCGTCAACACTTGCAAATCATCGATATAGGTTTCTTGACCTGCCCACAAACCACGATTAGGAGATGAACCAAAACCGCGTTGATCATAGGCAAAACAAGCAATTCCTAAGTGACTCAAATACTCGGCGGGCGTGGCAAAGAAAAAGCTATAATCATTAAAACCGTGTAATGCAATGAGTACCGCATTTACCTCTGTTTTGGGCAGCCAATGACGTAGCGGCAAGCTCGCGCCGTCTTCGGTAATAAAAGCCGACTCGCTGATTTTAGCCGCTTGATTTTTTTCCCCCATCGGATGAAGCGCGGGCATACAGCCACTGAGAGCAATAAATAGTAGTAATATCGACAATTTCATAGGTTTCAAGCTAGAACAGTAAGTCGTTAAATGCACAATCATATATGAATACCCAACTTTTATTAGACTATTTCCTTAACTGTGAACAGCGAGAACGTGAAACGAACCCCCTTTTCTATTATCATCCCCGTCCTTAATGAAGCCGCCAGTATTCAACACTGCTTGCTTGCCTTACAGCCGTTGCGTGACCATGCTGAAATTATTGTAGTCGATGGCGGTAGTCGTGATAACACCATCGAATTAGCCGCAGCTTACGCGGATAAAATCTTAAGCTCTGAACAAGGACGCGCCAGACAAATGAATCAGGGTGCGAAACAAGCGACAGGTGATATTTTGCTATTTCTTCATGCCGATACTGAACTGCCCGAACACGCGTTATCGCTAATTGAGCAAGTTATCAGCATCGAGCAAGTTTGGGGACACTTTGACATTCAACTACGCGGTGAATCTGTCATGTTTACAATCATTGCCTTTATGATGAACTGGCGTTCACGTTTAACGGGCATAGCCACAGGCGACCAAGTGTTATTTGTCAGTCAAACTGCTTTTAATACCGTTGGCGGCTATCCTGACATTAGCCTAATGGAAGACATTGCCTTAAGCAGTGTGTTAAAAAAAATCAGCTCGCCCGTGTGTTTAACTGCCAAAGTCAACAGCTCAGCGCGACGCTGGCAACAATACGGCATTTATAAAGCAATATTATTGATGTGGAGTTTACGGTTAAGATACTGGCTGGGCGCAGACCCCCATTATTTGGCTGAACTTTATCGCACAGGTTTGTTATGGAAACGTTAATTCGCTTAAGCGTCGCGCTGGGTATTTTTGCTTTGATGATTAGCTGGGAAATACTTAGCCCGCGTAGAAATCAGCCACCCGACCGTAAACACCGCTGGATGATTAATTTAGGTTTAGCGGCATTTAATATGTTCATAGTGCGCGTTACCGTTGGCGGCTTAGCTTATCTTAGTGCGCTTTATGCGGCTACTCATGGAATCGGTTTATTAAATCTAGTCGCCTTGCCGTCATGGTTGGCAATTATAGCCACCTTGTTATTTTTGGATTTTGCTATTTATTGCCAACACATTATCGCCCATCGTTGGGCATGGTTATGGCGGTTACATCAAGTGCATCATACGGATGTGGCTTTTGATGCCAGTACCGCTGTGCGTTTTCATCCGCTGGAAATCATTATTTCTCTGTTGTATAAAACGTTGTGTGTTTATTTGCTTGGCGCGAATCCAACAGCAGTGTTTATCTTTGAAATTATACTCAATGGCGCGGCAACCTTTAATCACGCTAATGTCAATCTCCCCATTAGACTGGATAAAATCATTCGCACGGTGTTAGTCACGCCTGATATGCACCGTATTCATCATTCCACTGACCCCAAAGAATTTAATAGCAATTATGGCTTTTGCTTGTCTTGCTGGGATCGCTGGTGTCGAACCTACATAGCTGAACCCAAACAGCCACAAGCAACGATGGATATTGGTTTAAAACCTTACCGTGAGCCACAAGCCTTGAGTTTTATCGCGCTATTGTTATTGCCGTTTAAAGCACATCGCCGTTTGTAATGGACTATTTATATCCTGATGCAGTGCTGTTGATTTTTTGCAAAGCCCCGATTGCAGGGCAGGTGAAAACTCGTTTAATCCCAACATTAACCGCTGAACAAGCCATGCAGCTGCACAGTGAACTTAGCCTAAGTACACTACAACGAGCAACCCAGCAACCGCTATGCGCAGTACAATTGTGGTGTACGCCATCAATTGACCATAATTTTTTTATTCAGGCGGAACACGATTACTCACTGACACGCTGGCAACAACAAGGCGATGATTTAGGTGAACGAATGAATCACGCGCTGTGTACCGCACTCAAGTCTTACCAACGAGCCGTGTTAATCGGTTGTGACTGCCCCTCATTAACCAGCCAAGAATTAGCGTCTGCCATTAGTGCATTAAATGACAAAACCACAGCAGTGTTTGCCCCCGCCGAAGACGGTGGTTATGTATTGATAGGTTTGAATCGTCCACAACCCGAATTATTCACCAATATACCTTGGGGTAGTGAGCAAGTGATGGTAGAAACCCGCACTCGTTGTCAGCAATTTGGCATTATTTATCATGAGTTAGCAGAGCAATGGGATGTGGATACGCCAGCCGATTTAACAAGGTATCAAATTATGCAATTTATGCAATCGAAGACTTCACAAGCTTAGCTTTTGAGTTCAAGAAAAACAGAATATTTACTATATTTAAATATATAAATTTAGTAAATAAAATAAGTTATATTAAATTTACTTATATTTCAATTAGTTAAAATAAATTTCCAGAAAAATAAAAATTCTAAAATACACCATTCGGATGATGTTATTAGAGAATATATCTGATACACTGCCAACCGATTGCCTACTGTTAGACTCAGAATTTAGCGCGTAACCCGCCTAAGTTTTGGTAAATAATCAGTGGTATCAATCGATCCCCGACCGACCCACTCGCTACGCTATAAAAATAGCTAGTTGAAGGTGTCGGAAAATAACACTTTGCTCAGGTCAAGTGCGTTTGACTTTTAAATTATGCTGAAACCAACAAGTTATTACCTTCAAAAACGGATTTCCTTGGCTTTTTTGTGATTCCATCTTAAATTTATTTTATAAAGTCTTTATTTGTTGCGCTTACCCTGAATTTTACTCAAAGGAGTAATGTGTGATGAAAACTAAAACAAAACATCCCGTCACAGGGTTCACTTTACAAATACTCGCTGCGTCCTTGGTGCTATTAATAAATGCTATGCCAGCTATAGCTGACCAAGATCATGCAGAAAATCGCTATATCGTGTCACCAGATGACAATTATCGCGGTCTTAGTTACAACGTGTGGATGGCAGAGTGGTTTAGATGGGTGTATTCGCTGCCGACCGTTCATCATCCGCTTTTCGATACCGCCGATTGCAGTACTGGGCAGGCAGACGATGTCTGGTTCATAGGAGGCTCTTTTGAGGGGAAGAGAGCAGTAATCCGTGATTGCACAGTCCCGCACGGAACTGCTCTGTTCTTATCGCTCGCTAACGCTTCGTGGGACAATGAGGCTTGCGATGAAGTTAATAAAAATGTAATCAAAAAAACTAACTTTACCGAGACTGAGCTTCGCGCTCGCGCCCAAAAAGATTTCATTAGGGGTATCCTTGACAAGAAAAGTCGCATCATTATCGATGGACAGGAAGTTGAAGGAATGCCGACTAACTGTAATTCGACAAATCCAGCTTCCTGTGAGTCGCCTTTTCGGGTGAAAACGCCTGTATTCGATTATACCTCCCCCGCGCTTGATAGCCTTCTACTTGGCAACGGAGATTGTTACATTGACCCTAATCATAATGGGCAGCCGTATACGGTAACAGGAGCTGTGGGTGAAGGGGTTCATATCATGATTAAACCGCTTCCAATTGGTAAGCATACTATACAGTTCGGAGCGTTTGATTCGGTGACAGGTTTACCTAGAAGCCGTTACAATATCACGGTAACGGAACATGGGCATGAACATGAACGCGATCATGAACATGAACATGGAAAAAAAGGCTTTGACTAAAATCAACGAAGTCAAACTCGATTGATTCGAAGCGCGACGGGGTATGCTTGAAGCGCGACGGAGTCGAGTAGCGTGGGCAAACGGCTCTATTGTTTACCCACACGGAATCGTAACAATATCGGTGGGCAAGCAAAAAGATGCTTGCCCACCGCTAAAATCTTCTAGCGTATCCATTCTACATTAAAAGTTTGCAAGATTATCCAGAACGGGGCGGGGCATTCAACTTTGTACTCGTGTAGGGTGTATCACCTAACCAACCAAGCCTGTTAATGTTGTCACAAAATCGAGAATCTCAGCCTCAGTATTGCTGATACCTAAGCTAACTCGTACCGCTGTTTTAGCTTGCTCAGGCTCAATACCCATTGCCAATAACACATGACTGGGTGCGTTGCCGCCACTGGCACAGGCTGAACCACTGGTAACTGCGATGCCTTTTTGATCTAGCTGCATCACTAGCATTTCACCATCAATACCTTCAATGCCAAATAAGACGGTGTTGGGTAATCTGAGTGCGACTTCGGCAAAAATAGTGAGTTTGGGAATGTTGGCTAAGCGTTGTTCTAGCAAAATTCTAAGCGAAAACAGCTGTTTACTGCGTTGTGTTAGTTCGTTGTTAGCCAATTCGGCGGCTTTACCAAAAGCAACGATGGCAGCGACATTTTCCGTTCCTGAACGACGATTTTGTTCTTGTCCGCCACCGTATATGAGTGGATTTATCAAAACACCGCTACCTACAACCAACGCGCCACAACCTTTAGCTCCGTAGATTTTATGGCTGGATAGGCTCATTAAATCGACATTTAACGCGTCAAACTGTACGGGAATTTTACCCAACGCTTGCACGGCATCGGTATGTATTAGGATGTTATTGGCTTTTAACTGCTCGGCATAACAACCGATATTTTGTATAACACCTGTTTCATTATTCACGAGCATCATTGAAACCAACTGCGGTTGTTGTTCAATGACTTGGTTAATCGCATCTTGAGTGATGGTGCCAGTGCTATCCACATTCATGATAATTAATTCATGACCCTGATTTTTTAAATGCAGAGCGGGTTGTATGATGGATGGGTGTTCAATAGCAGAAATGGCGAATTTAGCGGCGGGGTTCACTATGGCTAATGCCAGATTATTGGCTTCCGTACCACCGCTAGTAAAAATAATTTGTGTTGCCGACACACCAACAAATGCGGCGACTTGTTCACGCGCCGCATCGATTGCACTGCGAACCAATCTTCCATGACGGTATAAGCTGGAAGGATTGCCATAATAGCGGTTCAAAAAAGGCAACATTGCCGCCAACACCCGCTCATCTAGCGGGGTGGTGGCATTGTGATCGAGGTAGATCATTGTCTTTCGTTCATTAATTCCGCGTAGTTACGAACTTCAACGACTTGTTGCGCTTCTTGATCTTGCATTTCAGCAATTTTCTGCACGTTGTTTTTGATTAAAAGATCAGCCAGAGTAATTTTTTCCAAATAAACTTTGATATGCTCGCCTAATTCCATCCACAAATCGTGCGTTAAACACGCATGATGTTTTTGACAATTGGCTTCACCACCACATTTAGTGGCATCAATCCGTTCACCAACTGCGGCGACAATATCAGCAATGCTAATATCACTGGGGTTGCTGCACAGACTATAGCCGCCCCCAGGGCCGCGTACCCCTTTAACTAAGTTAGCCCGACGCAAACGAGCAAATAATTGCTCTAAATACGATAAAGAAATCGTTTGCCTAGCGGCTATGTCGATTAAGGTCACTGGTTTTAATTGACTATGAAAAGCCAAATCAAGCATTGCCGTCACTGCATAACGACCTTTAGATGTTAAGCGCATAAAAATCACCTTATAAAAATAATGTTAAGTATCGCTACTATACTTAACCTAGCGTAATAGTCAACTAATGTACGCATTAATTAGTTAAGTAGGTAAGCATACCTCTTTTAACATTTACGCTGGAGTTCAATAGCTTTAGCTATTGGCTAGAAAACAGCTAAAGCTGTTTTACTCCTGTTAAAAGACTTTTGAGCGATTAAACATCGTGCCTTTTATTGTGGTCTTGAGACATTCTTAAAATACCTCTAAGAATATCCAACTCTTTGGTATCCAGTAAGGTACGGTTATAAATGCGTCGCAAACGGCGCATAATGGATTTTGATTTATCGGGGTGCATGAAGCCAATATCGATGAGTGTCTGATGTAAATGTTGGTAAAAAGACTCCATTTGTTCGGCAGAGGCTAAGGGTTGCTCACCTTTATCACCGACCAAACTTTCTGCTTGTACGCCTGTAGCAACAAACAATTCATAACAGACGACCTGCACCGCAGCAGCAATATTTAATGAGCTGTATTGGTTATTGCAAGGGATACGCAGTAAAAAATGACACAAATCTAATTCGTGATTTTTTAAGCCCGAATTTTCTCGACCAAAAACAATCGCTACCTTGTTGTGTGGCTCATGCAACACTACTTTTTCAGCGCATTGTCTAGGCGTTAATTCTGGCCAACTGATGGTTCGACCTCGCGCACTTGCACCAATGACTAACTGACAATCCGCCACTGCTTCTGACAAACTTTGATACACTATTGCCCGCGCTAAAATATCATCAGCTCCTGATGCTCTTGCCGTTGCTTCAGCACAAGGAAATAGTTTAGGCTTGACCAAACATAAACTTGTTATTGTCATGTTTTTCATCGCCCTCGCCACCGCGCCGATATTGCCAGCGTGTGATGTTTCGACTAACACAATTTTTATATGAGACAGCAAGTCCATTGTCCTTCATTGCAAAAAATAGCAAGTTTAGCAAAAATTGATTATTTTCAGGGTATTTTATTGACTGACCAAACACTATTTAGCACTACATTCCTCACAAAAAAACGCACTATTTACTAAAGCCAAGTATAATGGAGGCTGATTTGATTAGCAAAGTTGATGATATTTAGGTTAATAAGCAATACTAGCCTTGCTTTAAACTGGCTAACAACACCTGACAAAATGGACATTATTTTTCGTATGCTTAATCAAAAACGTAACCTAGAAGCTATCCGCCGTAGCTTGAAAGACCTTATTGGCACAAAAATATACACGCTATTCAGCTGTCCCTATAACGATATTCGGAGTCCATTATGAACGTAATTCCCACCGCTATTCCTGATGTTCTTCTTTTCGAACCTAAAGTATTTGGCGATGCACGAGGTTTCTTCTATGAAAGCTTTAATCAACACGCTTTCAATCAAGCCACTGGACTAGATCTACGTTTTGTTCAAGATAATCATAGTCGCTCTAGCAAAGATGTATTACGCGGACTACATTATCAAATTCAGCAGCCACAAGGTAAATTAGTGCGAGTAGTACGCGGTACAGTTTTTGATGTCGCCGTTGATATTCGCAAGTCTTCACCCACTTTTGGGCAATCAGTCGGCTTAGAACTGTCTGAAGACAATCAACATCAACTTTGGATACCTGCTGGTTTCGCGCATGGCTTTTTAGTGCTAACAGAGAGTGCTGATTTTTTGTATAAAACAACCGATTATTACGCGCCTGAATTTGAACGCTGTATCGCTTGGAACGATCCAACTATCAGTATTGAATGGTCTTTACAAAATGAACCTCGGCTTTCTGTTAAAGATCAAGCGGGTTTGCCTCTTTCTCAAGCAGAATTATTTTCATGAATCCTCACGCAACACAACCTATTTCACCGATAGCTTTGCTGCGTAGCTTACTACACAACCGTCAACTGATTATACAGATGACGAAACGTGAAGTGATTGGTCGCTATAAAGGCTCAGTCATGGGGTTGTTGTGGTCGTTTCTTAATCCTATTTTTATGCTGGCTGTTTATACCTTCTTTTTTTCAGTAGTGTTTAAAGCTCGCTGGGTTGGTGCTGAAGGCGTTATAGAAAGCAAAACCCAATTTGCGGTAGTACTTTTTGTGGGTATGATTGTTCATGGGTTGTTTGCCGAAGTGCTAAACCGCGCACCAACACTCATCATTAGCAATATCAACTATGTAAAAAAAGTTGTTTTCCCATTAGAAATATTGCCAGTGGTTAGTTTATGTGCGGCATTATTTCATAGCCTAGTCAGCCTAATGGTCTTGCTAATTGCTTTTGCTATATTCAATCACTACTTGCCGTGGACAGTTCTTTTCGCGCCGCTGGTATTATTGCCATTAATTATTATTAGTCTTGGTTTTGCGTGGATGTTAGCATCGTTTGGCGTGTTTGTGCGTGATATTGGACAAACCATTGGCATTTTTACCATGGTGTTAATGTATATTTCCCCCGTGTTTTTTCCTATTACGGCCATGCCAGAAAAATATCGTCCTATTATGATGGCAAATCCTTTAACATTTATCATCGAACAAGCCAGAGAAGTCCTTATTTGGGGGCATTTACCAGACTGGTTGGGAATCGGTATTTATACCTTAATGGCATGTACAATTGCTTGGCTGGGCTTTATTTGGTTTCAAAAAACCAGAAAAGGTTTTGCTGATGTTTTATAACGTCTGCAATCAGAAAATCATCACCGTATCCCTCAACAGTAGCAAAAAATTATGACCGATATTGCCATTCGTGCCAGCCACTTAAGCAAGTGTTATCAAATCTATAATAATCCGCACGATCGCCTCAAACAGTTTATCGCCCCGCGTCTACAAAGACTTGTTGGTCGTCAGCCCAAACAATACTTTCATGAATTTTGGGCATTAAATGATGTGTCTTTTGAAATTAAAAAAGGCGAAACCGTTGGTATCATTGGACGCAATGGATCAGGTAAATCAACCTTATTACAACTACTGTGCGGCACACTTACACCTACTGATGGACAGGTAGAAATTAATGGACGTGTCGCCGCGTTACTAGAATTGGGTTCAGGTTTTAATCCCGAATTCACAGGACGTGAAAATGTTTATATGAATGCCGCTGTCTTAGGGCTAAGCAATGAGGAAGTGACAGAACGCTTCGATGATATAGCCGCTTTTGCTGACATTGGTGAATTTATCGAACAACCTGTGAAAACCTATTCCAGTGGGATGATGTTACGACTTGCATTTGCAGTTATTGCCCATGTCGAGGCGGATATTCTGGTTATTGATGAAGCCTTAGCGGTTGGAGATGCTGTATTTACACAAAAGTGTATGAGATTTCTTCGTGGTTTCATGAAACAAGGCACAGTCCTATTTGTTAGTCATGATACTGGAAGCGTTGTAAATCTCTGCCAAAATGCTATATGGCTTAATAAGGGAGTGATTTCTCAAGCTGGCATAGCGAAAGAAGTTATAGAATCCTATACACAATTTACGTTACAAGAAATTTATGGTGATACAGTTTCCTTAACATCCATGGACGTTAATAAAAAACCAAAGCTGGAAGAGAAAAATAGCGAACTCGTTGATGTTATAGAAGTTGCTAATGTTACAATTGACAAAGACACCTTAGTTACCTACTTTACCCAACTCGATGAATCCTCTGGATGGGAGACTGGTAAAGCAAAAATTTTGTCTGTACGCCTATTAGATAAAGATGGGCAATATATGCCTATGTTGCATGGAGGTGAATTGGTCAGCCTAGAAATTATCGCGATAGCCAATGAAAGTATTTACAGCCCCATATTAGGCTGGTTTGTAAAGGATCGTTTAGGACAAGTGCTTTTTGGAGAACACACTTATACCTATGTAAATCCTCCTTTATCAGTTAATGAAGGCGAGAAAATTAAAGCCATATTTGAATTTCAAATGCCTTTGTTACCTAATGGAGAATACGCAATGACAGTCTCTATCGCAGAAGGTAACCCTTTTGAACATACCCAGCATCACTGGTTACATGATGCAATGATTTTTACTGTGTGTTCTTCTAAACTTAGGTATGGATTAGTTGGAATACAGTTCAATGAGGTTAATCTGAATATTGTCGAGGTAAAATAGTCATGCTGTCTAAAATTCCTGAGTTGATTCCAACTGATCTGCGCGTCTCTGTAGGACAATATACTTATGGCAATCCTCAATTTATGTTATGGGACGATTCAGAGCGTGTCCATATTGGGGCATTTTGCTCAATTGCGGATGAGGTAGTGATATTTGGTGGTGGAGAACATCGAACTGATTGGGTGACAACTTTCCCCTTACGCATAGCATTCGGTGACCCTTTAGCAGGTATGGACGGACACCCCTCTTCAAAAGGTGAAACAAAAATCGGCAACGATGTTTGGATTGGTTTTCGAGCAATAATACTTTCGGGGTTAACCATAGGAGATGGAGCTGTAATAGGCGCAGGTGCTGTGGTGACTACAGATGTCCCACCATATGCAATAGTCGCAGGCAATCCAGCCAAAGTAGTTCGGTATCGTTTTTCATCAATCATGATTGAAAAGTTACTTGTAATTCGTTGGTGGGAGTGGGATGCAAATAAAATTAAAACAAACATACCCTTGCTGTGTTCCACAAATATAGACAAACTTTAGATAGCGATGAAAACTTGAGTGATTGCGTACCAGACAATATATTTATTGACCCCTTATACAGCACTCGCAGCTCATCATTACCAATTTGAGTCATAACAAAATTTATAACCATCATGAACCAAAATAATCTAATTCCAGCAGCCTCATTTACCCCAAACTTACTTCAATCTCCCAGTGCTTGGTTAGGGCATTTGCCTTTTGCCTCGTGGGTGACACAAGAAGTCTCGCCTAAAATATTTGTCGAGTTAGGTACTCATTACGGACATTCATACTTTTCATTCTGCCAAGCAGTTGCCGAAACTGGTATTTCAACAAAATGTTATGCCGTTGATACATGGCAAGGAGATGAACATTCAGAGTATTACAATGATGAAGTTTTTGCCCAAGTTGATGCGTATCATCAGGAGCATTATGTTGGGTTCTCTCGGCTATTGCGAATGACGTTTGATGATGCCGCAACTTATTTTGCCGATGAATCAATAGAGTTGCTACACATTGATGGACTGCATACTTATGAAGCTGTTCGTCATGATTTTGAAACATGGCTGCCCAAACTTGCATCTGGTGCTGTAGTTATGTTTCACGACACGAATGTTCGTGAACGCAATTTTGGTGTGTGGAAATTATGGGAAGAGCTTCAAGTGCGTTATCCAAATAATTTGGAGTTTGTTCATTCTCACGGGCTTGGAGTGTTGCAGTTAAACAATGCACCAGATGATAAAAAATTGGACTGGCTTCAACCCAACTCCTCAGACAAGCAACAATTGATAAGCTATTTTGCTGCGTTGGGTTCGAGACAGTTTGAGCGTTCTGAATTAAACCAACTGAAGCAACACATTGTCAACCTCAACCAAGCTGCTGTTGAACGTGATA
Organism: Methylococcales bacterium; assembly: GCA_026398895.1. Classification (GTDB taxonomy): domain Bacteria; phylum Pseudomonadota; class Gammaproteobacteria; order Methylococcales; family Methylomonadaceae; genus UBA4132. The sequence continues at coordinate 70,069 of JAPLRZ010000050.1, read as the reverse complement.
ACCACATTGTCAACCTTAATAAAGCCGCTGCTGAACGTGATACTCACATTAGGAACCTCAATCAAGCCCTCAATCAAGCCGCTGCTGAACGTGATACTCACATTGCTAACCTTAATCAACTCGTAGCTGAACGTGATGCTCACATTGCTAACCTCAATCAAATCTACAACGAGGCATTAAAAGATATTCGAGGGAGTTCAAGTTGGCGCATAACAGCACCTATGCGTTATATATCGCTAAAAGTAAAAAATATTGTTAGATCTATTAAATCGATACTAAGTGTTATCCGCTCTGGTGGTGTTATTGTAAACATCAAGAAAGTATGGCGAGTTTTTTCACAAGAAGGTTGGAGCGGTGTAAAGCAACGTATCAGCAATCGAAGAAAAATAACTTTGGCTACGGTAGATATGAATGTAGGAAGAAATTCAGAGTCCAACAATATAATTACAAACGCTACGCAAATTTCCCATACCTGCTTTCAGTCCGTTACGCCTTTGCGTACTTATTTTTTGCCAGAGTCACAGTCACAGATACACCGTGTAAATATTGTGACTGACAGTATCAGTAGTGGTAGTTTATTCGGTGGAGTAGGTACTACCCTGATTTTTACGGCACTTCTTGCAAATAAATTGAATGCACAATTGCGGATTATTACGCGTACCGAACGCGCTAAACCCGAAAATGTTGATCATATTTTATCTCTTTACGGAATAAAGCTAAATCACGAAGTACAGTTCAAATTCGCGGCGTTTTGGGATCAAAAATATGAACTTGATATTACTAAAAATGATTTATTTATAACTACTTCATGGTGGACTACCGCCGCTACTTTACCGAGTGTACCTAACGACAAAATAATTTATTTGTTGCAAGAAGATGAGCGAATGTTTTATTCGTTTGGTGATGAACGGTTCAGATGTGAAACGATTCTGCGTAACCGTGATATACGTTTTATAATAAATACGAAATTGTTATTCGACCATTTTGTTCAGGATGGTTTTGATAATATTTCCTTGCAAGCAACATGGTTTGAACCTGCCTTTCCTAGTCAGATTTTTCACCCCAGACCAAAGGATCAAAACGAAAAACATAAATTTTTCTTCTATGCCCGCCCCAACAATCAACGTAATCTTTTCTATCTGGGGATTGAGGTTATTGAACAAGCAGTTTTACAGCAGATTATTGATCTTGATCTATGGGAAATTTACCTTGTTGGCAAAGACATACCAAACATAACATTCGGTAATGGATATGTGCCTACAAAATGCCAGAACCTAACGTGGTCAGAATATGCCGATTTGGTGGGTACAATCGATCTTGGGCTGAGTCTGATGTATACCCCGCACCCTAGTTATCCCCCTCTTGATTTAGTAGCAAGTGGTGCCGTGGTGGTTACCAATCAATTTGCCAATAAACGTGATTTGAGCTGTTACTCAGCAAATCTAATTTGCGCGGCTGCTGACTGCGATACCCTCGTTGAAGCACTTCGAAAAGCTGTAACCATTGCAATGGATTCTAATGTTCGTGAGCAAAATTATCATAACAATGGGCTTCTCACTGACTGGCATCAAGCACTAGATGAAATCATTCAGCAATTATCTGGGGAACTATGATGTTTACTGCTAACCGTGCAGCGATACCATATTCTGATCCTTGGAATATTTCACTACATGAGAGGATTAAAACACTTGCACGCGGGAAATATCGAGTCGCTTATTTTTATGAAACAGCTAACAATAGCACTTTCCGATACCGTGCTTACAACATGGTACAAGTACTAAATAATGAACAAAATTGCAATATTTCGGCCAGTTATTTCTTTTTAGATGATTTGCACTTCTTTGACGAGATTGCTAATCTCGCTGATGTACTGGTTATTTGTCGATCTCGTTATTGTCATAGAATTAATCAGTTAATAACAAAATTTCGAATTCGAGGTAAGCGGGTATTATTTGATATAGATGACTTTGTTTTTAATACCAACTATGCACACCTAATTATTAACACCCTTGATCAAGATACCGATAACCCAGCGTTATGGGATTATTGGTTTTCCTATCTTAGTCGAATGGGCGAGACGCTACGTTTGTGCGATAGTGCTATTACAACTAATGACTATTTAGCTAATAGAATCGTAGAGTTTTCAGGGTTGCCAGTAAGCGTAGTTCCTAATTTTATAAATAATGAACAATTGGTTCTTTCCGAAGATATTTTTCGTAGCAAGGAAGCATCGGGATTCGCAAGAAATGATACAATTTCTCTTGGCTATTTTAGTGGTTCGCCCTCTCATAATTTGGATTATGCAATTATTACATCTGCTTTAGAACAAGTAATGGATAATGATCCAAGAGTTGAGCTTATGGTTGTGGGATATATCGAAGTAGGCTCTACGTTGAGCAAATTTGGTGATAGGATCAAATACCAACCATTTCAAGATTATGTTAATTTACAACGATTGGTTAGTAGCGTCGAATTCAATTTAATGCCCTTGCAGTCTAACGTGTTCACTAATTGCAAATCTGAACTTAAATACTTTGAATCTGCAATTGTTGGTACGTTAAGTATAGCTTCACCCTCCTACACTTACGCCACAGCAATCCAAGATGGAAAAAATGGATATATTGCCCAAGCACATCAATGGACAACAGTTATTCAGAAAGCAATAGAAAATATCAGTTCGTATCCAGACATGGCTTCAACTGCTTTTGCAGATGCAAATTCAAAGTATGCTTGGTCTAACCAGTATAAAAAAATAATTAACGCGCTTGGACTTTAATCTCCACGAAGTTAATTTCCCTGCCAATTGTGGCGATTTTTAGTTATAAAGCGTAATTTATGTCAAATCTGAATATTTTCCAAATATTGAAAAACAAGATAATAGATACAATAAAACCCCAAATTAATCATCAAACTGAACCAAGTCAAGCCGAACCAAGTCGAAAAGACCTGTTATTTTCTCTTTTCGATGCAACAGGATTAGGTTTGGAAATTGGTCCTAGCTTTAATCCACTCGTTCCAAAAGCAGATGGATACAATGTTGAGATACTTGATCATTTGTCTGCTGCTAATCTCCGAGAAAAATATAAAGGTGCACCAAATGTTGATTTATTAAAGATTGAGGAGGTTGACTATATTTCTGATGGTGGATCAATACTTAATTTAATAGGTAAACACCGACACTATGACTACATCATCGCTTCACATGTGGTTGAACATACTACCGATTTTCTTGGCTTCATTTCTGATTGTGAACAGCTTTTAAATGACGATGGTGTTTTAGTGCTTGCTGTTCCTGACAAACGATTTGCATTTGACTGTCTTCGCTCGTATTCAACGACAGGGCAAATATTACAAGCCCATTTAGAAAAACGTCAGCGACATACGCCAGGACAGGTCTTCGATGAAATTGCATACAACTGTCTAAGAGATGGGGCAATCGCATGGAAAAATGGTGATAGTGGATCTTTATCTTTTTTTCGACCATTGAACGATGCTAAAGCTGTATTTGAAGAATTACAGCAACATGATAAATTTTACGACATTCATGCTTGGCAATTCACACCCTCTAGTTTTAGATTAATCATGAATGATCTTTTTGAAATAGGTGCTATTCACCTACGAGAAAATTCATTCCATGAAACTATAGGACCCGAATTCTTTATTTCTTTGTCAAAAGGAAGTATAGGTTGTTCAGTAGATCGATTGCTATTAGCTGAACGTACGGTCAACGAACAAAATGCAATCATCGTTCGCTCATAAATCTTAGGTATCCATGTATAATAACTAAATTAAGTTCATTGTTTTGAACAAATTTGTTTATGTTTACATTAATATCTGGTGTTACTAGGCATCCAGAAAAATTAATTAAGTATAGTAAATTGTATTGTTGTAACTAATTGATTTTTCGTCAAAGGCGTGTAACATCAGTTGATATTTAAAAGGTACATATAAAAATGAAATCTATTAATGACCTAAATCGTCATATTACTCCAATTGCATCTGCGATTGAGCATTCTGTTTATCGTGTTATTGCAAGCGGATGGTTTGTCCTTGGACTCGAAGTAGCTGCTTTTGAAAAAGAATTTGCCGATTATTGTGGCGTTGATTACTGTGTAACATTAGGTAATGGTACGGATGCCTTGGAGCTTGCACTACGATCTCTTAACATAGGACAGAACAGCAACGTATTAACCGTTGCCAATGCAGGAATGTACAGCACGGCAGCGATACTAGCAACTGGGGCTACACCTGTCTATGCCGATATACACCCTGACAGCTTGTTGATAGATGTCACGGATGCTATTCATTTAATATCTACTCAGAAAATTGATGCTATCGTAATTACGCATTTATACGGTTTATTAGCAGATGTTTTACAGCTTGTACAATTAGCTAACAGTAAAAATATTCCTGTTATAGAAGATTGCGCACAAGCACATGGCGCAGTGCTGAATGGAAAAAAAGCAGGATCATTTGGCGACATCGGTTGCTTTAGTTTTTATCCTACCAAAAATTTGGGTGCTTTGGGTGATGGTGGCGCAATCGTCACTAATCGCAATGATTTAGCACAATGTGTTCGGCAGTTGCGCCAGTATGGATGGGAATCTAAATACCATGCCACCTTAGCTGGAGGACGCAATAGTCGGTTAGATGAAATGCAGGCAGCAATACTAAGAATTATGCTACCTTTGTTGGATAACTGGAATACACGTCGCCGTGAAATTGCGTCACGATACTCTAAAGGGATTTGCCACGAAAAAATTGTGACTCCAATAGTACACGGTGAGGAATACGTTGCACATCTATATGTCATTAAAACAACAGATAGAGGCTCTCTAAAACAACACCTCGCTGCCGCTGGAATTCCAAGTGATATTCACTACCCCATTCCTGATTATCAGCAACCTGCTTGTGCGCATTTGTTTTCTGAAGTGAGTAAAATAGTCACAGAACAGCAATGTAATCAAGTATTGACTTTACCATGCTTTCCAGAGATGACACATGCTGAAGTGGACGTAATTATCAACAGTATCAACACTTGGAAAGTGTAATGCTCTCTATCATTATTCCTGTTTACCGTAACGCCGAATCCATTCCTGATTTACTTGCCGCATTAAGCAAGATTGCAAACACTGCACAGCGTGATTTTAATCAAGTAGTAGAAGTAGTGTTTGTCGTGGATGGCAGTCCAGATAATTGCTATGAACTGTTGAACCTCGCGTTACCTAACGCTTTATTTGCTTCAAAATTGATGCTACATTCGCGCAACTTTGGCTCTTTTGCTGCAATACGCACAGGGCTAATTGCAGCATCGGGCGATTATTTTGCTGTTATCGCGGCTGATCTGCAAGAACCGCCAGAGTTAGTCTTACAATTTCTTGAAAAATTAATCAGTAGTGCTTGTGATGTGGTGGTTGGTCATCGTGAAGATCGCGATGACCCTGTGTTATCACGGTTTGCCTCAAACACATTTTGGAAACTGTATAAAAAATTTGTTATTTCTGATATTCCCGAAAAAGGTGTAGATATATTTGGCTGTAATCAGGTATTTCGTGACCAGTTGGTTAGTCTTGAAGAAGCAAACTCTTCATTGGTTGGGTTAATATTTTGGTTAGGCTTCAAGCGTGAGGAAGTCATTTATAGCCGAGTCGCTAGAAAACATGGCAAAAGTGCGTGGACATTTAAGAAAAAAATAAGCTATCTATTTGATAGTATTTTTTCATTCACCGATTTACCCATTCGCTTACTTACCTTATTTGGTTTTTTGGGAGTAAGTATTTCCATTTTGATGTCCATTATTATTTTGCTGGCTAAATTTTACGGTAGTATTGAAATACCAGGTTATGCGGCGACGGTGCTAACAGTTATTTTCTTTGGCGGAATTAATACTCTTGGATTAGGTATCGTGGGGGATTATGCGTGGCGCACTTATGAAAACACTAAACGGCGACCATTAGCAGTGGTGATGAAAGCAGAATCATTTAATGTCTCGCCTAACTAATGAGTATTTTTAATGTGATGAAGTTTGATCAATGTTGTGATAGCGACCACTATGCAAAATTAGGTGACAGATGTTTAAATAACATAGCTTCTTGTTATGATAACCTTAGACCTGTGGGTGCGATTATTCTTAATGCACTTATGCCTCATGGTCTTGCTTCTTTTAATCACACTTTGTTACTGTTTTTTTCGCTGCTCTTCATTGCTTCTGAATCAGGGAGTATACTCAATCGCAACTGCTCTATGGTTTTGATGATTAAAGTTAGTGGTGTGTTTATTTTACTTGAATTAATGTTTGCTGGTCTGGTATCAGTCAATCTTACCGATGCGTCATCTGGTATTTTTGCAGGACTTGCTATACTTGGCTTTTGCAGGAAGAATGTATTGTTGTTTGTTTTTGCAGGTGGAATAAGTGTATTAATCAGAGCCGCCTATTTGTACCCAATGCTGATATTGGTCATCTGGTTTCTAATTGAAAGTTTATATGTAAAATCGCATCGGAATTTTTTGCTGACGAGTCTATTTTTTGTCTGTATTACCCCGCAATTTTTGTTAACATACCAACATACAGGTGTGTTTGCTTTCCTTGATCCAACAACTGTGGCGTATTGGAGAGATATCCACCTTTCAAGTAATTACTATGGCTATGATACCATCTTTCTTCCACCCAGTATTAACCTACCCTTTGAGAAAGCCACTTCAATGCCTTGGCAATCATCACTACTTGACTTGCCTACTGCCTACAAGCAAAAACAGTGGAGTGATATTGTTCATCTTCTTGCTGGAAGAATAGAGTTTTATTTTTCTAGTTTTGTTCCGTGGAGCAAAGCATATCTTAATTCGCCGAGTGAAAGAATATTTTCACCTTTAGTGATGGTATTAAATATTACTGTATTTGTTATATCAAGCATATATTTAAAGCAAAAAGATATATTGTGGCGAGTATGGTTTCCGTTATCTTTAATACTTGCACAAAGCTTACTGATTGTTCCTGAACAACGATTTATTTTTGTAATACAGTTATTTTTAATAATATTTACTTATCTTAAATTATGGGATAGCTATGAAAATACAGAGAATTTAAAATGTCAAATACTAAACAAGTAACAAGGATTGCATTTTTAGACCATCTTCGTATTTTCGCTTTTATAAGTGTATTAATTGGACATCAGTTTTATGATGATATTGTCACCGCTGCTGCTGATAGTCAGTTACATGCAACACCGAAATTATTACTTGGACTTTTAATGCCTTTTGTTTATGCAGGCGGATCGGGAATTATCGTTTTCTTTCTAATCTCTGGATATATTATTTCGCAAGTATTATCGCTTGAACAAACCAGCAGCTTTTTGATTCGTCGCGTTTTTCGTATTTATCCGCTTTATGTAACCGCTGTATTAATTCAAAAAACTATTGTTCACTACGAAGACTGGGGGTTCTCATTTTCTTTATTAGTGCCACAATTACTATTGATTGGTGATTTTTTTGGCACATCTTATACACTAACTGGGGTTGAATGGACTCTGCGTATTGAAATGGTCTTCTATGTTTTCATGGCTATGCTTAAGGCTACTGGTTTTTGGGGTGTGCGAAAACATTTGTTGATTTTTGTGTTACTGATAACAACAGGCTTGATGAACCAATTGCCAATATTCCCCGATGGTTTAGCTATAGGAGTATTTAAAGGCTACTTTTTGATTTATGGTCCTTTTTTATTTCTTGGAGCTGGTTTTTGGTTATATGAGCAAGCTTGGATAAGCTTTAGCTGGTTTTTTGCATTAATAATAATGGTGTTTGTGAATTATTTTAATCTAATCAGTCGTTACCAATCGGGTTGGTTACCTCATCATTTTGCAGCACTTGGATTTTTGTTATTCACGGTTGCTTGGTTTTTTCGCTCTAGGTTTAAAGTAAGCACGACAATTCTTTTATTGTCTGATTTAACTTACGGTGTTTATCTTTTTCATAACTTAATGTTTGATATTTTTAAAGAAAATGCGCTAGAATTATTGTCATTAAAACTAGGTCAAAAGTTTTTAACATTGGAATTACTGTCATTACAACAATGCGCCAATTTTTTAACATTAGTGTCATTGTTTGCCTTTTGTTTTTTGTTACATCGAATCATCGAACGCCCCGCAAATAAATTGGGTCGTATCATATCGCTAAAAGTCACTGAATTTAAGTTGGGAAAATAAAATGAAAATACATCCTTCTGCAATTATTTCAGAGAAAGCTGAAATTGGAAAAAATGTTGAAATAGGGCAATTTACAACTATATATGACAATGTAATTATTGAGGACAATGTAAAAATAGAGGGATATTGTGAGATAGGTGTTTCTAATAACTTGTCAGAAGGGAAAAATATAGTTATAGGTAATAATTCATATATTCGGTCACATAGTATATTTTATGAGGGTTCTATATTTGGGGACGGATTAATAACAGGGCATCGAGTAACTGTTAGAGAAAAAACGTTTGCTGGAAAAAATTTACAAATTGGCACGCTAAGTGATATACAAGGACACTGTGAAATTGGTGATTACGTTAGATTTCATAGCAATGTACATATAGGACAAAAATCAAAAATTGGTCATTATGTATGGATTTTTCCGTATGTAGTTTTAACCAACGACCCTCACCCTCCAAGTAATACACTACAAGGTGTAACAGTTGAAGACTATGCTGTAATTGCTACACAGTCTGTTGTACTTCCTAATGTTAAAATTGCAAAGGGTTGTTTAATATCCGCTCATTCATTAGTTACATCAAATACTGAGGATAACATGTTATATAGCGGCTCTCCAGCGAGAAAAATTTGTTTGGCATCAAAAATAAGATTAAAAGACGGCACACGAAGACCTGCTTATCCGTGGATAAAACATTTTCAAAGGGGTTACCCAGAAGAAATTGTTAAGTTTTGGGAGTCTTTGACATGATTATAAACGATATTGAAATGCAATTAGTAAAGGAAACATATAGCATAAATGAGATAAAGGTTGGTATGAGTGCTTCTTATTCACAGACAATCACAGATGCAGATGTAAAAGGTTTTGCAGCTATATCTGGAGATAAAAATCCAGTACATGTAGATGATGAGTATGCGAAAGCCTCTCGATTTAAAAAAAGAATCGCTCATGGGTTGCTAAGCTCGAGTTTTTTTTCTGCTTTATTTGGAACAAAACTACCAGGAAAAGGTTGTGTGTATGTTTCTCAAAACTTAAGCTTTAAGAAGCCTGTTTATATTGATGATACTGTTACAGCGACTATAGTGGTAACCGCTGTAGATACAGAAAAAAAGAGAGTGTTTTTTAATACATATTGTACAGTAAACAATAAAAAAGTAATTGATGGCACAGCTGAAATATATATTCCATCAAAGGATAGCTAAATATATGAATTTAACGATAAGGTTTACTTTTATGTGTAAAAATACTGTCACTAGCTTCTTTAATAATTTATGAATTTAATGCAAAAAAGGAAATTTAATGGTTATTCATGAAAAAGCCTTAGTAGAGGAAGGTGCTAGTATAGGAAAAAATACGAGAGTGGCTGCATTTGCTCATATTTTATCAAAAGCCTATATTGGTAGCGACTGTGATATTTGTGATTATGTTTTCATAGAAAATAACGTACAAATAGGTAATCGAGTAACGATAAAATGTGGAGTTCAATTATGGGATGGTTTGCGCATTGAAGATGATGTTTTTATTGATTCTAATGTGACTTTTACAAATGATCGGTCTCAAAGAGATGGGATATGTTCTGAGAATGTTGCCTGTACGTTAATAGCTAAAGGAGCATTTATTGGTGCTAACGCAACAATATCAGCAAACATCACCGTTGGCGGTAATGCTATCATTGAAGCGGGTTCAGTAGTTACTCGATCTGTTCCACATAATGCCATTGTAACGGGGAATCCCGCTAAAATTATTGGCTATGTTGATGCAAAAAATGGCAAGGGTACAAGTACTGAAAAATCACATCATCAAGATCAAAGTAAGGTATCAACAACAGTTGCTGGTGTTACGCTTCATACCTTCCGTGCAGTACCAGATATGCGTGGTAGTCTTTCTGTTGGCGAGTTTGAGCGAGAAATTCCTTTTAAACCACTGCGTTATTTTCTAGTCTTTGATGTACCTACAACTGAGACACGCGGTGAACATGCCCATATAAAATGTCAGCAGTTTTTAATCGCGGTCAAGGGTTCAGTGCGCGTAGTTGCGGATGATGGCAGGAAGCGTGAGGAATTTTTGTTAGATCGCAATAACATTGGACTCTATCTGCCAGCAATGACATGGGGTATTCAATATCATTACTCCTCTGATGCTGTGTTGTTAGTATTCGCCTCTGAGTATTATGATTCAAGTGATTATATTAGAGATTACAGTGAGTTTGAAACACTGGTAAAGCGAAATGCGTAAACCATTTATCAGGTTTTTGATTGCGGGTTTGGTTAATACCATACTGAGTTATCTCGTCTATCTTCTATTACTAGAGCTTTTTTCATATACGATAGCTTATTCTATTTCCTACTGCATCGGCATTGTTATTTCATATATTTTGAATGCGCGTTATGTATTTGTACAGCCTTTGAATCTAAGGCGTTTTATACAGTTTCCGATTGTTTATGTCGTTCAATATACTCTTGGAATAGCAATATTAAAAATACTAATAGAGACTGTTAGTATAGATCCAAAATTAAGCATGGTTTTTGTTATTTTAATTACCACTCCTGTGACATTTTTATTGAGTAAATTCGTAATGGAAAGACCGCATAATAATAAAACTACAATAATCGATACGACCTATCCTAGCAAAATTGATACACTAAAACTATGGATAGTTTTCATTAAAAATAAAATATTTATAGAGCATATTATATTTTTGATAACTTCCTTAGTCATAATATCGATGTTTTTTTTCAATTTATTTTCACTTACATCACACAGTGTTGATATCCCAATAGATGACGACTGGAGGGATATTAGTCACCAGAATGCTGGGTCTTTTTCGTTACCCTATTTATTTACCCCATCAAATGATACGATGTATGTGACGGGACGATTTTTTGACTCTTTAAGCATTTACTTATTCTCAGGGAATAATATACTTTATCAAAGTACTTCTTTCTTGTTTGTATTGGGTGGATTAACTTATCTCCAATTTTCTCTTCTTCGTAAATTCGCAGTCAATAAACTGGTTCTAGCCATTGGTATTTTTCCTATAATTTTTATGCTTCAGTCTGGCACTTACTGGGGAATACAAAGCTGCGCTTACCATCAAGCACTACCTATCTTGAGTATATTAATAATCCTTTTGATTATAGTTGGCAGAATTGTTTCTCATCTTGGATTACATGCTTTCTGTATTTTTTTTATAGGAACATTGGGTGGGTTGTCTTATATTTCTGGTGCTATTGCATTGCTATCCATCACTGTGTGGACAATGTTTGTCTTGAGTGTCGCGCCCAAGAAAATGATCCCGTATTATAAAAGTTCTGCAATCGGAATAGGGATGGCTACCTTAGTTACTTTGCCAGTACAACTATGGGTTATTCTTTTTGCACAAAAGGGTTTAATTTCTTCCTCTAACCCTTGGGCATTACCTATTGATATTGATTTCTGGGCTTTTTTTTTAGGAATGTTTGCACGCGCTATCGGTTTTTTTAATAACTCCAGTATTTCATCATTGCTGCTTGCCAGTTTAGTTTTTATTGCTATTCTAAGCAGTTTTATATTTCTTTTCTATGACTTCTGGGTAAGTAATGAAGATAACATAAGAGAAAGGAAGTTTAATCTTCTGTATCTGTATGGTGTTCTATTTTTTGCCGTGTTTTCGTATGCAATTATTGTATCCGCAGGTAGAGCTAATCTTCGACCTGATACAGTTTCTTCTTTCCGAGATATATTTTCCCATGCGCAATTGAGATTCCATTTTTTTTGGTTAACTATACTATTACCATGGGTTGCCATTATCTTAGGAAATTATTTAACATTTCGTTTTAATTATATTATTTCGAGGTTAACTATCGCTTTTTTTATTGTTATATCAGTAACCCATGTAATTCATGTTAAAGGTGCGTTTGACTTTACTAGCTTTTATACATGGGCTGCTGAGAGAAAAAGTAATGCTCTAGCATGTGTTTACGAAAAGGAAATACATGGAGAAAGAGTTGTTTGTCCTGACATATTAGATGGTGATGTTACCGAGGCAGTTGCTTTTGCAAAGAAATTAGGATTATCTTTTGCTAATTCTATTCGCATCAAAGAAGATGTGGATACCTCGACTTACACACTCGTTCCATCTCCCTCTATTCTTCTTGATGGAGAAAAAATCGAACTTGTTTTTACAAAAAAAATTATTACCTATAACGTACCAATTAAAAAAATTGGTATTATGTTTGGAACGTATGCACGAACGAATGAAGGTGAAGGAACAATAAGATTGCATAGTAAAGAAGGTGGTGGTGAAGAAATAGGGTTTGATTTATCTACGTTAAAAGATAATGAATATAAATTTTTTAATGTGACTCCTGCGCTTTATAATTCTGGTGAATTTTTTTCTAAAACTGGAGAAGGTGTGAGCCTGTGGAAATCAGATAAAGATGGATTACCTTTCGCTTCGTGCCTGTCTGTAGAGTATGCTAATGGAACTAATCTGTCGACTCCAGGGTGTCCAAAACCTAAAAATTATCATAATAATACTGTAATTTATATATTTTCTCTTTTTGCTGCAATGCTACTTTTATTTGCTACAAATTATAAGGGCAAGACCATACCTATCGACTCAGGTTCAGAATCTTCATTATTATAGATGAGCATTTTTTAATTTCAGGTGAATCCGAAAAAATAATGATCCTTGCTAATTACCTCGCCCATTCTCCGTATCTCGAACGTTTCACACACCTGACATACGACATATCTAACTCGTTTAGCAACATCACCTGTCAAAATCTTGTAGTGGTATTTTGTCAGCCAATCAAAGTGATATTCAATTTGAAAAACCGTATTACCGCCATACCTGTAGTCCACCACACACCTCAAAATGAGACAGTTTATCAGCTGGAGCTAACCAGCTGGAAGCTGATGGTTTTAACCTTATGATGGAAAATAAAGATTATTGTCCCGATGTATCCGCTGTGTTGGTTACCTACAATCCCAATACGGAAGCACTGCGAACGACTATTCAAGCTGTGTTAGACCAAGTAGCTGATGTTTTTATTGTCGATAATGGTTCATCAAATTTTTCACCTAACTGGCTCGACACATTTGAAAATCAGGCTAATACAAAACTGCATTTACTCCCGCAGGAAAAAAATTTAGGCATCGGAGCTGCGCATAACATTGGCATCAAGATCGCTATTGCACAAGGCGCAAAATTTATATTGTTGCTGGATCAAGATAGTCAAGTCGGTGCGGAGATGGTGGTTAAACTGCATACTGCATACGCGGCGTTGATTGAAAAAGGGCTACAGGTAGCGGCGATTGGTCCACAATACCACGATGCGGATAATGGTAGCTTATCTCAGTTTGTAAAAATTGAGCGCGGACGGTTTATTTTTTCCGAGTATGTGAATAACTCCGACATTGTAGATACCGATTTCTTAGTGTCTTCTGGATCGTTGTTGCCTATTACTGCACTAGACTTAGTTGGGCTAATGGATGAGGGGTTGTTTATAGACCTCGTTGATACAGAATGGTGCTTGCGTGCCAAAGCCAAAGGGCTACAAGTATTTGGAGTGCGTGGAGCAGTGATGGCTCACTCGCTTGGAGAACAACGAAGAGAGGTTTGTTGGCTTTTTCGCAAACGGATTGTGCCGTTTCACAAACACTTTCGCTATTACTATATGTTTCGCAACAGTGTATTGTTGTCTCGGCGGAGTTATATACCTTGGGGTTGGAAAATCGCTGAGATGACTAGATGTTTAAAAACCGCCATTTTTTTTGGGTGGGTAGCAGAAGATAGGTGGCAACGTCTGCAAATGATGTACTTTGGTGTGCTTGACGGATTGAAAGGCATCAGCGGTAAACGTGCTGATCTGTGATTTATTAAGACGCTTAGGACTCTCATTTATATTCATCAAAACTCTAGTATTTACTGCCCCGCCTGAGGTGGCGTATAGGGGCAGTGGGTCAAACCTATGTTTTTCCTACATTTAGGTTCCGTTGTCTATAGTTAGGAGTCCAAAACGTGTTTTGGACTCCTAAACAACAGACACACCCACTACCCAGTAAACCACTCAAATCAAGCTCTGTCTATTCAGATTCTTTTTTTGAATCAAATAAAAAATGCGCCATTTTTTTAGCTTTGGTTTTTAAATAACCCCTATTGTCATCGTGTGCGACTACTTCAATAGGAATACGATCCGCTACCTTGATACCCAGTTTGGTCAATGCTTCTATTTTCTTAGGATTATTGGTCATCAGTTTGACTGATTTTATTCGTAGACTTTCCAGTATTAATGCGGCAACGTCATATTCGCGCTCATCGGCAAGATAGCCTAAGTGAATATTGGCATCAACAGTATCCATACCTTGATCTTGCAGGTTATAGGCTTGGAGCTTTTTCAATAAGCCAATTCCCCGACCTTCTTGGCGTAGATAAATCACCACACCAAAACCTGCGTCATTAATGTATTGCATCGCCATTGCTAATTGCTCACCACAATCACAGCGTCTTGAGCCTAATACATCTCCCGTAAAGCATTCGGAATGAATGCGCACAGGCACGTTTTCTTGATTTGCCACCTCACCTTTCACTAAGGCAATATGCTCTTTGTCATCAAGAGTGTTGCTGTAATAATGCAGAATAAACTCGCCATGCTGAGTGGGAAGAGGCGTTTGTACTAAATCTTCTAATGGTTGCTTCACGTCTATGACTAATCCAAAGTGCTTGATAGTTTTAATGAGTTGTTGGCATTTGAGCCTGATAACGAGTATTTTACATGACAGATTAAAATAGTGTTGATGAAGCGTAAGTTAGCACTGTAATATTCAGCAATCTCAACCCATGAGCAACGACTATTATGAAGCCAGACAGTACCGACATACAACAACGTTATAATCGAATTGCTCCGTATTTTGAGGGCATGGAAGCCGTTATCGAAGGTCTAATTTTTAAAGGCTGGCGTAAAAAATGTTGGGAAAAAGTGCAGGGTCATCACATCCTCGAAGTGGGAGTAGGCACAGGTAAAAACTTTGATTATTATCCCGCCGATGCCAGAATCACCGCGATTGATTTCAGTAAAGAAATGCTCAAACGAGCTGAACAAAAACGCACTCGAAAAAATGTCACGGTTGAATTGGATTTAATGGATGTGCAGTCTTTGTATTTTGCCGATAACAGTTTTGATACCGTGATTGCTACCTTTGTGTTCTGCTCTGTGCCGTTGCCATTAAAAGGTTTAAAAGAGCTGTACCGCGTGTGTAGACCCGATGGGCAGGTAATTTTACTAGAGCATATCTTAAGTTCAAAACCCGCGCTTGCCAGTGTGATGAATTTTGTTAATCCTGCCGTCGTTGCCCTAGTGGGTGCTAATATTAATCGCAATACCGTTAAAAATGTACAATCCTGCGCGTTTAGCTCGGTTCATGTGGATGAAAGTAGTGGCGATATTATTAAGTTAATTGTGGCAAAAAAATAGCAGCAAAGATTATGGTTTGCCGCCTACATTATCTATGAGTGGCGGCTTTTATAAAAGACGGGAAATACTAAATAATGCACACACACAAAACCACCGCTCCAACCCAAGAAACGATACCTCCCTCCAATACAGATATATTTCAACAAGCACTTAGCTTGCATCAACAAGGACGTGTGGAACAAGCTGAAGTGTTGTATGAACAACAACTAAAAAATCAACCTCAACATATTGATGCCTTACATTTTTTAGGCGTGTTAGTTAACCAGCGCGGACAATCGCAACGGGCAGTGGAATTAATCAGTCAAGCACTTGAAATCGCACCTAATAATGCAGCCGCTCATTCAAATCTCGGTCTCGCGCTTCAAGAACTCAAGCGTTTCGATGAAGCCATTGCCAGTTATGATCGTAGCTTAGCTTTAAAACCTAATAATGCCGAAGCACATTACAATCGTGGTAACGCACTACTGGCACTCACGCGTTTTGATGAAGCTATTCTTGACTATGAACGAGCTTTAGCGATCAAGCCAGACTATGCGCAAGCATTCTCTAATCTGGGCAATGTGTTATTAGCTGTTAAACGTTATGATCAAGCACTTGCCAGCTATGAAAGTGCGTTGACTATCAAGCCAGATTTCGCCGAAGCACTTGCTGGCAGAGGTGCTGTATTGAATGGTCTCAAACGCTTCACCGAAGCACTCAGCAGCTATGAACACGCTCTTGCCATCAAGCCAGATTTAGAGTTTATTCTCGGCACGCGTCTATACACGAAAATGAGTAGCTGTCAGTGGCATGAATTTAATCATGATCTCGGTGAATTGACCAATGCCATAGAACGTGGCGAAAAAGTGTCGATACCCTTTACCCTACAAGCGGTTTCTTCATCCGCCGCCTTGCAGAAAAAAGTTGCCGAGATTTATACTCAAACAAAACACCCTAGTCATTTTCTGTTACCACCATTGGTAAAACACTCACATTCAAAAATTAAAATCGGCTATTTCTCCTCTGATTTTTATTCACACGCAGTTGCTTATCAAACGGCTGAATTATTTGAACGCCATGACCGTTCACGGTTTGAAATTATCGCTTTCTCTTTTCATGCAGCGCGTGATAAAGATGATATGCGCTTAAGATTAGAAGCAGCATTTGACCAGTTTGTTGATGTCAGCGGACAATCCGATGAACAGGTTGTGAGACTGGCCAGACAGCTTGAAATCGATATTGCTGTGGATTTGAATGGCTATACCGAAGGCTGTAGAACCGATATTTTTGCGCTGCGTGCTGCGCCGATTCAAGTGAACTACATCGGTTATCTCGGCACAATGGGCGCGGATTACATCGATTATTTGCTGGCTGATCGGGTGTTAATTCCAACTGAACACCAAGCCTATTACAACGAATTCTGTGCTTATTTACCGCATAGCTTTCAAGTCAATGATAGCAAGTTGTCTATTAGCGATAAAGTTTTTACGCGTGCAGAACTCGGTTTGCCTGAACAGGGCGTGGTGTTTTGTTGTTTTAATAGCCATTACAAAATCACGCCTACGATTTTTACCAGTTGGATGCGAATACTGCGTGACGTTGAGAACAGTGTTTTGTGGTTAGTAGGCGGCAATGTTGATGCTGAATCAAACTTACGGCTAAGCGCGACCGCTCACGGCATTGCTGCCCAGCGATTAGTATTTGCCCAACGTGTACCCATGCCTGAGTATTTAGCCTGTCATCGTCTTGCTGATTTATTTTTAGATACCAGCCCTTACAATGCAGGGGCGACTGCCAGCGCGGCATTATGGGCGGGGCTGCCGCTAATCACTTTTTTAGGCACAAGCTATTCGAGCAGAATGGCTGCCAGTTTACTGAATGCTATTGGCTTGCCTGAGTTAGTGACCCAATCTATGGACGATTATGAAACACTAGCAATCCAATTGGCTACCCATCCTGAACAACTTGCCGCAGTTAAACAAAAGTTAGCCGATAACCGCCTGACTACACCATTATTTAATACCGCGTTATTTACCCAATATATCGAATCCGCTTTTCAGATGATGTTTGATCGTTATCGAGCTGGACTCGCTCCCGATCATCTGTATGTACCAGATGATGTGGCAACTAATTTGGAGTCTATTCAACAAAGTCAGCTAACGCCTGACAGTAGTGATAAATTTCAACGCGCGGTTGATTATCATCAACAAGGATTATTGGCAGAAGCAGAGCAGGTGTATAAAGAAATATTACAAAGTCAGCCTCAACACGCGGATAGCCTGCATTTGCTAGGTGTGATTGCAAAACAGCGTGGACAAGCACAGCTTGCTGTTGATTTAATCAACCAATCTCTGAACATAAACCCCAACAATGCCGCAGCGTATTCAAATATTGGGCTTGCTTACCAAGAGCTTAATCGCTTTGAATTAGCACTTGCTAGTTATAACCGCGCCTTAAGCCTTGAACCACATTATGCCGATGCTTATTTTAATCGCGGTAATTTACTGTTAGCCCATAAAGAATTTGATGAGGCTCTGAGCAGCTATGATAAGACTCTTGCTATCAATCCTAATCATACTGAAACACTATTTAGTCGTGGCATTGTATTAAAAAATCTTAATCGTCTTGATCAAGCACTGGCTAGCTATGAGTGTGCTTTAAGCATCAAGCCAGACTATATAGAAGCATTGATTAACAAAGCAAATGTATTACAAGAGCTTAAGCGTTATGACGAAGCCTTAGCAAGTTGTGAACACGCCTTAGCTATCAAGCCAGAGTATGCTGAAGCATTGTTTGCTTGTGCGGTAATATTGCAAGACATGAAACGCTTTAAAGAGGCGATTACCTTCTATGAACGCGCCTTTACCATCAAGTCAGACATGGCGTTTATGTTCGGTGATTACCTGCATATCAAGATGAATATTTGTGATTGGACTGAATTTGACACGCATCTTAATAAATTGGCAAATGCGATAGAAGGCGGCGAAAAAGTAGCTGCACCGTTTACTTTACATTCCATTTATTCATCGGCCGAACTACTGAAAAAAGCGTCGGAAACCTATGCAAAACAAAAGTATCCC
Organism: Methylococcales bacterium; assembly: GCA_026398895.1. Lineage (GTDB taxonomy): Bacteria > Pseudomonadota > Gammaproteobacteria > Methylococcales > Methylomonadaceae > UBA4132. The sequence goes on along the minus strand of JAPLRZ010000050.1, from coordinate 51,363 downwards.
AGCAATTTTTTATTACCTCCCTTGGTAAAAAACACGCACTCAAAAATTAAACTAGCTTATTTTTCATCGGATTTTCGTAACCACCCCGTTGCGCACTTGATAGCAGAGTTGTTGGAACGTCACGATAGAACGCGGTTTGAAATTATCGCTTTCTCTTTTTCCCCAGTCAGCAATAAAGACGCTATGCGTGTAAGGTTAGAGGTCTCATTTGATCAGTTTATTGATGTCAGCCAGCTAATGGACAAACAAATTGTACAACTGGCTAGACAGATTGGTTGCGATATTGCTGTTGATCTCAATGGTTTTACTGCCAATTCTCGCACAGGTATTTTTGCCATGCGAGTAGCTCCTATTCAAGTTAGTTATCTAGGTTTTTTAGGGACGATGGGAACCGATTATATGCACTATTTACTGGCTGATAGCACATTAATACCTACAGAACATCAACGCTATTACAGTGAAAAAATTGCTTATTTGCCCCATAGCTTTCAGGTCAACGATAGCAAATTGTCTATTAGCGATAAAATTTTTACGCGTACAGAACTCAATTTACCAGAACAAGACTTTGTGTTTTGCTGCTTTAATAGCAATTATAAAATCACCCCTGCGGTATTTGAGAGTTGGATGCGAATATTAGGTCAGGTTGAAGGCAGTGTGCTGTGGCTATTGGAAGATAACGATGATGCTACAGAAAATTTACGCGCTGAAGCAGCAAGTTGTGGCATTGATGCTGAGAGAATAGTCTTTGCCAAAAAGTTGACAATGTCAGAGCATTTAGCACGGCAAAAGTTAGCTGATTTATTTTTCGATACCTCGCCCTATAATGCAGGTGCAACCGCCAGTGCCGCTTTATTGGCTGGATTACCCATATTGACCTATTTAGGAGAAACATTTTCAAGCAGAATGGCGGCAAGCTTACTTTATGCCATCGGTTTACCAGAATTAGTGACTCAAACCCCTATGGAATATGAAGTGCTGGCAATTCAACTGGCTACCCATCCTGAACAACTTGCTGCCATTAAACAAAAATTAGCCGATAACCGTCTGACTACGCCATTATTTAATACCGCATTATTTACCCAACATATCGAATCCGCTTTTCAAATGATGTTTGACCGTTATCAAGCAGGCTTAGCTCCAGATCATCTTTATGTACCCACACAGATACCCGCTATTAAAATTCAGCAACAACCATTGCCAACAATCCACGTTACAAAAACGGTAGTTATTGAAAATCCGACAGAAAAATCCAATCCACCCAGCTTATTGGCTAAAATTGCCCAAAAACCCGCACAACTGTTTGCGGCAATAAAAGTTTTTGGCAAACGAAAAAACTCACCATTAGCCAAACAGCAAACACTCACATTAACGCCCGCCGAAGCTAATACATTGGAGCAAGCGCAACAATTACATCATCAGGGGCAATTAGCGGCGGCTGAATTGTTATACCAAGAGCTGTTAAAAACACAACCTAAACACCCTGAAGCATTACGCTGTGTAGCGATGATAAAAAAACAGCGTCAAACGCGAGACATTGTTGATTCAAGCAAGCAAACACTGCCCGCCCATTCTGATAGCGTACAAATACACTTTAATGAAGGGCTTACATTACAAAATATTGATCGTTTGGATGAAACTGCTGCCAGCGTTGAAAGCACCTTAGTCATCGAAGAAAATACGGTTGAAGAGCTGATAAATCGTGGCAATGAGCTAGAAGACCTTGGGTATTTTGATGCAGCACTTGCCAGTTATGACCGCGCCTTATTTATTAATACTAACTACGCCAGAGCGCATTCTAATCGGGGTAATGTCCTGCAAAGCATGAAACGTATTGATGAAGCACTTGCGAGTTATGATCAAGCCTTGACGATTAGATCCGATTATCCCGAAGCCTTCTATAATCGAGGTAACGCCTTGCTAGCAGGCAAACGTTTTCAGGAAGCTATCGCCAGTTATGACCGTGCATTACGCATTAAGCCTGATTTTATCGACGCTCTCATAGGACGTGGCAACGCACTATTCGACTGTAAACAATTTTCTGACGCGCTGATAAGCTATGAACGTGTTTTGAGCATCACGCCAAACTACGCCGAAGCGTGTTACAACTGTGGCAAAGTTCTACACAATCTTGAACGCTTTGATGAAGCACTGGCTAGTTATCAACGCGCTTTGATTATCAAACCAGACTATATAGACGCACTGATCGGTCAGGGCAATGTGTCACAAGACCTCAAACGCTTTAATGACGCAATTAATAGTTATGAACGTGTGCTTACTATCAAGCCAAACTCAGAATTTATGTTCTGTATTTGGCTGTCTTTAAAAATGAAGCTATGTGATTGGCGTGAATTTGATACCAATCTTGATACGCTCCAGCAAAAAATAACACGCGGAGAAAAAGCGTTTACACCATTTTTTGTCCAATCAATGTCTTCATCTCCTGCTTTGCAGCGAAAAGCAGCGTCCATTTATGCACAAGCAGAATATCCCAGTCATTTTCTATTGCCTCCACTAGAAAAACACACGCATTCAAAAATTAAACTGGCTTATTTTTCAGCGGATTTTCGTAATCACGCCGTTGCTTACTTATCCGCTGAATTATTTGAACGTCATGATAGAGCGCGGTTTGAAATTATCGCTTTTTCTCTTCATGCCACAAACCATAAAGATGATATGCGTTTAAGGCTGGAAACTGTATTTGACCAATTCATTGATGTCAGCCAGCAATCGGATGAGCAAGTTGTGCGACTGGCTAGAAAACTCGAAATCGATATTGCTGTTGATTTAAATGGCTTTACCGAGGGTTGCCGACCTAACTTATTTGCTATGCGAGTCGCTCCTATTCAAGTCAACTATTTGGGCTATTCTGGCACGATGGGCGTGGATTATATGGATTATATACTGGCTGATTCAGTCGTCATTCCTACTGAATGTCAGTCTTATTACACGGAAAAAATAGCCTATCTTCCCAACAGCTATCTGGTCAATGATACTCATCGTCCCATTGCCAATAGACAATTTACGCGGGCAGAATTCGGCTTACCTGAACACGGTTTTGTCTTTTGCTGTTTTAATCACGCTTATAAAATAACGCCAACGGTGTTTGATATTTGGATGCGTTTATTGCATAGCATTGAAGGCAGTGTATTGTGGCTGAGTGAAAGTAATGCGGATGCAGTCAACAACTTACAGCGAGAAGCAAAAGCACGCAATATAGAGCCTACCCGATTAATTTTTGCCAAACGACTCGCTTCGTTACCAGACCATTTAGCGCGGCATCGCTTAGCTGATTTGTTTTTAGATACACTGCCTTATAATGCACACACCACTGCCAGTGATGCACTCTGGGTGGGTTTACCTGTGTTGACTTGCGTGAATTTACCTATATTGACATGTGAGGGGGTAGCGTTTGCCAGTCGTGTGGCAGCTAGTTTGCTTAGTGCTGTTGGCTTACCCGAATTAATTACTACCAATCTTGACGATTACCAAGCACTGGCAATCCAACTTGCTACCCATCCAGATGAACTCGCCGCGCTGAAACAAAAGTTAGTCGATAACCGCCTGACTACGCCATTGTTTGATACTGAGTTATTTACCCAACATATTGAATCTGCTTTTCAAATGATGTTTGATCGCTATCAAGCAGGATTAGCACCTGATCATATCAGCGTGGAAACGCAATCAGAGGATATTGATACGGTTACTTTACCAACTACCTCCGAACAAATCATCGAAGTAGATACGATTGAAGCACTCATTAATCAGGGCAATGACCTAGAAGACCTGAATCAGTTAGACGAAGCCCTTGCCTGTTATGATCGCGCCTTATCTATTAATCCCAACTATGCCAGAGCGCATTCTAATCGTGGCAACGTATTACAAAGCCTGAAACGCTTTGATGACGCTATTGCTAGCTATAATCACGCGCTAGTCATTAAGCCAGATTATGCAGAAGCATTCTGCAATCGGGGTAATGCGTTACAAGCACTCAGTCGTTTTGACGAAGCCCTAAGTAATTATGATAAGGCATTAGCCATTAAACCTAATTTATGGCTAGCACTTATTGGTCGTGGCACGGTATTACAAAACCTCAATCGTTATCAAGAGATGCTGAGCGTGTGTGACCAACTGTTAGCGATTCAACCAGATTCTGTAGAAACCCTGATTAATCGGGGTAATGTTTTACAAATTCTTAATCGTTTTGATGAAGCACTCAGTAGCTATGAACGCGCTCTTACCCTCAAGCCTGACCATCCATTTTTGCTGGGTACTTGGTTACATAATAAAATGCGGCTATGTGATTGGAGTGGTTTTGAGACTAATCGTGAACAGCTGATAAAAAAAATAACCCTAGGGATAAAAGCCTCTACCCCCTTTCCTGTCTTGGCATTGACTTCATCAGCGGCAATCCAGCAAACAGTTGCCCGTTATTATGTGCAGGAAAAATATCCTAGTCATTTTCTGTTGCCACCGCTAGTAAAACACGCACATTCAAAAATTAAAATCGCTTATTTTTCCGCAGATTTTCGTATTCATGTTACTGCCCAATTAATCGCTGAATTATTTGATCGTCACGATAGATCACGGTTTGAAATTATCGCTTTTTCTTTTCATTCAGCAAGCCATAAAGATGCGATGCGCTTACGATTGGAAGCGGCATTTGATCAATTTATTGATGTCAGTCAGCAATCAGATGAACAGGTGGTGCGACTGGCTAGACAACTAGAGATTGATATTGCGGTTGATTTAAAAGGCTTTACCGAAGATGCCCGACCTAACATTTTTGCCATGCGTGCCGCACCCATTCAAGTGAGTTATTTAGGTTATCCCAGCACAATGGGTGCCGATTACATCGACTATTTATTGGCAGATTCGGTATTAATTCCAAAAGAATATCAGCCCTATTACTCAGAATTCTGTGTCTATTTACCGAATAGCTATCAGGTCAATGATACCAGCCGAGTCATTGCCAATAGACAATTCACCCGTGCAGAACTGGACTTACCTGAGCAGGGTTTTGTATTTTGTTGTTTTAATAATAATTATAAAATTACCCCAGCGGTGTTTGATAGTTGGATGCGGATATTGCATCACGTTGAAGACAGTGTGTTATGGCTATTGGAAGACAATGCCATTGCTGCCAAAAATTGTCGCCTTGAAGCAGTAGCGCGGGGCATAAATCCTGAACGAATAGTATTTGCCCAACGCGTAGCGTTGCCAGAACATTTAGCGCGTCATCGTTTGGCGGATTTATTTTTAGATACCCTACCCTGTAATGCCCACACCACCACCAGTGATGCGCTATGGGCAGGATTACCTGTATTGACGTGTATGGGTGAAGCATTTGCCAGTCGTGTGGCGGCGAGTTTGCTTAGTGCTATTGGCTTACCCGAATTGATTACCAGCAATCATGAAGATTATGAGGCACTGGCAATTCAACTCGCCACTCATTCTGAACAGCTCGCCGCGCTGAAACAAAAGTTAGCCGATAACCACCTGACTACGCCATTATTTAATACCGCATTATTTACCCAACATATCGAATCTGCTTTTCAAATGATGTTTGACCGCTATCAAGCAGACTTAGCTCCCGATCATATTTATGTACCCATTCAAGAGCAAATCCATACCACCCAGCAACAAGCAGTTATTGAGTTAAAACCACTGCTCGCTAGTGATGATAAATTTCAACAAGTGCTAAGTTTGCATCAACAAGGGCAATTTGCAGAAGCCGAAGTATTGTATGAACAGCTATTAAAAACGAATCCGCAACACGTTGATGCTCTACATTTTTTAGGTATTCTGAAAAATCAACATGGACAAGCACCGCTCGCGATTGATTTAATTCAGCAATCACTCAACATAAACCCTAATAATGCAGAAGCACACTTAAACCTAGCTCTCGCACTACAAACTATTAATCGTTTTGACGAGGCACTCGCCAGCTATGACCGTGCGTTAACACTCAAGCCCGATTATGATGAAGCATTATTTAATCGTGCCAATTTACTACTAAGCCACAATTATTTTGATCAAGCCCTCGCTAACTACGATCAAGTATTAGCTATCAATCCAAACTATGTTGAAGTGCTGTGCAATCGAGGTGTTGTATTACAAGGTCTTCAGCGTTTTGACGACGCACTTGCCAGTTACAACCGTGCGTTAGCTCTCAAACCTAACTATGCGGAAGTAATCACTAATCGTGGCAACACATTAAAGGAGCTTAAACGCTTCAATGACGCACTCGACAGTTATGATAGGGCTTTAGTTATCGTGCCTGATGATGTGGAAACACTCAGCAATCGTGGCAACATATTACAAGAACTCAGACGTTTGAACGAGGCACTTAACAGCTATGACCGCGCTTTAGAAGTCAATCCAAACTACCCTGAAGCTCTTTCCAATCGTGCAACGGTGCTATGTACTCTTAAGCGTTATGATGAAGCACTCGCTAGCTATGAACGCGCTTTAGTCGTCAATCCAAACTATACCGAAGCATTGCTAGGCTGTGGTGTGGTGTTGCAAGAACTTAAACGTTTTAGCGATGCGATTATTTACTACGAACGCGCTCTTGCCATTCAGCCAGACCATGCTTTTTTGTTTGGCACTTGGTTGTCTTCAAAAATGAAAATGTGTGACTGGAAAGACCTAGTTCATCACACTAACAAACTTGTTAGCGAGATAGAACAGGGCAAAAAAATAGTCACACCTTTTTCTGTATTGGCAATGACATCCTCTGCCGCCTTACAGAAAAAAGCTGCCGAAATCTATAGCCAAACAAAATACCCCAGTCAGTTACTGTTACCACCCTTGTCAAAACACACCCATTCAAAAATTAAAATCGCTTATTTTTCCGCAGATTTTCGTAATCATCCTATTGCCTACTTAATGGCGGAATTGTTTGAATACCATGATCATTCTCGGTTTGAAGTGATTGCATTTTCTTTGTATGCCGCAGATCATAAAGATGAAATGCGCCTAAGATTAGAACCGTCATTTGATCAATTTATTGATGTTAGCCAGCAATCAGATGAACAAGTTGTGCGCTTGGCTAGACAGCTTGGTTGTGATATTGCAGTGGATTTAAATGGCTTTACCGAAGGTGGCAGAACCAATATTTTCGCAATGCGAGTAGCCCCTATTCAAGTGAGTTACTTGGGCTATGCCAGTACGATGGGGTCAGAATACATCGACTATTTATTGGCTGATCCCACCTTAATCCCCAGCGAATATCAGCCCTACTACACGGAAAAAATAGCCTATCTGCCCAATAGCTATATGAGCAGTGATAGCAAGCGATTCATTGCAAATAGGTCGTTTACACGAGCAGAACTTGGCTTACCTGCTCAGGGTTTTGTGTTTTGTTGTTTTAATAATAATCATAAAATTACGTCCGCCGTATTTGATAGTTGGATGCGGCTATTACATCAAGTTGAAGGTAGCGTGTTATGGCTGCTGGAAGATAATGCTTATGTTGCCAAAAACTGTCGTCTTGAAGCAGCAGCGCGTGGCATAAACCCTGAGCGGATATGTTTTGCCCAACGCATGGCGATGCCAGAATATTTAGCACGCTATCGCTTAGCTGATTTGTTTTTAGATACCTTACCTTACAACGCACACACCACCACCAATGACGCGCTATGGGTAGGCTTGCCTGTGTTGACTTGTATGGGTGAAGCATTTGCCAGCCGCGTGGCGGCGAGTTTACTCAATGCTATTGGCTTACCCGAATTAATTACCAGTAATTATGAAGATTATGAGGCACTGGCAATTCAACTAGCCACTCATCCAGAACAACTCGCCGCGCTGAAACAAAAGTTAGCCGATAACCACCTGACTACGCCATTATTTAACACCGCTTTGTTTGCCAAACACATTGAATCTGCTTTTCAAATGATGTTTGACCGCTATCAAGCGGGACTCGCTCCCGATCATATTTATGTGTCGGCACATAAGACTGCCAGTCCTTTAAAGGACTGGCAGTCATTACCAGCCAATGCCGATAAATTTCAACAAGCACTTAGCTTGCATCAACAAGGGCAGTTGGAGCAAGCTGAAGTGCTGTATCAAGAGATATTGCACACCGAGCCTCAACACGTTGATGTGCTGCATTTTTTGGGCGTATTAAAAAATCAAAAGGGACAGCCACAACGTGCGGTAGAGTTAATCCAGCAGTCACTCACTATAAATACCAATAATTCTGCGGCATATTCAAATTTAGGCGCGGTGTTTCAAGCATTGAATCGCTTTGATGACGCATTGATTTGCTATGACAAGGTATTAGAGCTGAGTCCTGACAGTGTTGATGCTCTTTTAAATCAGGCTAATTTATTACAAACGCTTAATCGTCCTGATGAAGCCTTGATCGGCTATAACATGGCATTGACTATTAAGCCAGATTTTATCGATGCATTGATAGGGCGCGGAATCACTTTACAAGTTCTCAATCGTTTTGATGCAGCACTCATCAATTACGACCTGCTATTATCTATCGACACCCATCATGCCGAAGCACTTTTTGGTCAGGCTAATACGCTATACAATCTTAAACGTTTAGAAGAATCGCTTAGCAGTTATGACCGTTCTTTAGCGATTAATCCGAATAGTTTTGATGCCCTTTATAACCGAGGTGTTGTTCTTGCAGACCTTAACCGTGTTGATGAAGCCATTGTCAACTACCAACGTGCTTTAGTGGTTAAACCAGATTATGTTGAAGTACATAATAACTTAGGGTTGTTACTCAAAAAACAACATTGCTATTCCGAAGCCGAAGCCAGCTATCAACGCGCAATAGCGATTAAACCCGATTATAGTGAAGCGCATTGCAACCTTATTACCCTGTTAAAAGATCAAGGACAGCTTTCACAAGCAGAAATCAGTTTACAGACTGCATTAACGGCGATTCCCGATAATACAGAGCTGCACTTTATACAACTCATTATGTCGTTACCCGTCATCCCTAAAAGTGCGGCCGCTTCGATTTTAGTCCCCAGTCAATTCGACGATGCCCTGAGCAATTTATCAAATTGGATAAATTCCTCAGCAAGTCACCAAGAATCCCTACACAAGGCGGAGCTTCTGCCTTTGCCTTTTCTGTTGGCTTATCGAGCTGGCAATCATGTCCAGCGATTGTCGCGTTATGGCGATTTAGTCACAAGCCCTAGTCGCTCTGTGTCTGTTAAACCACTAGCAAAAAAAATACGCATGGTGGTCATTTCACATCATTTTCGCCGTCATTCGGTTTGGGATGTTATTACTCGAGGCTTGTTAGTCAACTTAGATCGTAGCCGTTTTGAGCTAATACTCTATCATTTAGGTAAAATCGAAGACCAAGAAACCGCTTTTGCCAAGTCATTAGCGAATGAATGGCGCGATACGCACACGATTACTGAGTTAGCAGGCTGGTTAACCGCATTGGAAACGGACGCAGCTGATGTTATTTTTTACCCAGAAATTGGCATGGATCCTCTATCAGCCAGATTAGCCTCACATCGTTTTGCAACTTTACAAATTGCAAGCTGGGGACATCCCATCACCACAGGATTATCGACTATCGACCTGTATTTTTCAGGGGAATTACTTGAGTCACCGAATGCGGATAGTCATTATCGTGAACGCTTGATACGCTTGCCTAACACTGGCTGTTGCACAACCCCGATCAATATTTTACCTGAACCATTATCGCCTGAACTTGTAGCCCAATTGACTGCAAGCAGTAGCGTGCGCTTTATAATCGCACAAACCATCTACAAGTTTGATCCTGTCGATGACGCGCTTTACGCCACTATTGCCAGTGTGGTGCATGACAGTGTATTTATTTTGCTAGGCGACCGTCAGGATACTTGGGCAACCGATCAGATAGTTGCCAGACTTGAGCAATGTTTTGTTGATCGTGGCTTAAATCCAAAACAACATCTGCTAGTGATTCCTTGGCAATCGATGGAAAAATTTCAGACCTTGCTTGATTTATGTGATGTCTATCTCGATTGCCCCTCATTTTCTGGCTATACCACTGCGTGGCAGGCGGTGCATCGAGGCTTACCCATCGTAACCCTAGAAGGTGAGTTTATGCGCCAGCGATTGGCAGCAGGATTGTTGCGTAAAATTGGACTTACTGACACAATTGCCAGTTCGCGTGAGGACTATGTGCAAATCGCAGCAAAACTGGCTGAAGAATGCCGCAATCCCAAGCACCATGCAACGCGTCGTCATGCACTTAAAACCGCAGCTCCAAAGGTAGATAACGATGTCAGTGTAGTACGCGCATTTGAACAGAGTGTGATAAATGCGTTAGTTATCAACTCAGAAACTGGGTGATGGTAAAGTCAAAGTGTTAGTAACAGAGGGAATCAAAAAACGGTAGTGAGTGAAACCTGTTATAGCGATATTAATGACCGCCAGTCCTTTAAAGGACTGGCAGTCATGCCCAAAAGTAAAAGCAATGGCAAACACCGTCTGAATTTACCCTTTCTGAGCTTATAAGCCTTTATAAGCTGTGTTCGGATCACGTTTACCTAAAGGGTCTGCATGATGAATTTGAGAGGGAGCGCGAGCATCACCCGATGATAAGAAGGTAAGAAGCATCGGTAGCAAAATTAAAATAGCCATGACGACAGCAAGACCTGCAATACCGAGCAAAAACGGTTTAAAAGTCGAAGCAGGGGTTTCCTCACCGTCCAATATTTCGCTTGATGATTCTTTATCTGTCAATTCAGTTTGTTCTTCAGTTTTCATAGTTATGACCTTTATATTATTTTTATAATAAAAAACAACCTCGGAATAAAAACGCGAAGCTAAATTTACACCCCGCGAACAATCATAGTTAAAAAATAATTTTGATTGCTGGTTAACTGTATGATAATTAGACAATCCTGTACAGAGTAAAAACTAATACTCCACACACATTTCTGCGATAGTGTTAGCGACAGGCTTTATTCATCGGAAAAATCTAGTATTTATTTGGCAATGAGTGACGGTGACCAGCTATCGGTTGATTGAGTTATTCTCGCCCGACAATCAAGACTAAACCGACCAACCGCGCAAAAAGGTTTTGAGTAATAACAATCCCGAAGTTTCTATCTCTGCTTCTGCTGATAATAAACAAATACCATGAATACCCTGCCACAGTGCCTGTATGGCTTGCGGATTTTTCTCGGATGATGTGCAAGTGAAATAAGCAGAAAATTGCTGAAAAATTGCGTTTAATTGAACTTGGTACCAATCAGGCAGGGTTTGATTTTCGGATGCGGACTGAGTAAAAAGCAGTCGCCAGCGGTGCGTGTTGGCACGAACGTACTGCAAATACCCATTAAGCCATGCTTCAATATCGCCTGACCTGCTGATAGGCTGTAAATGCGTGGCGATGTCCTCCAGTGTTCGGGCATTGATATGTAAAATTAAATCCGCTCGACTGGCAAATACCATATAGACACTGCCGACGGTATAGCCTATTTCCATCGCAATTTTGCGTATGGTTAATGCAGCACAACCCTCTTCGAGAATAATGCTCTCAGCAGCAGTTAACACCATTGCTTTTATTTCTTCCAAGCTATGCTCGTTTCGTCTTGCCATGTAATGTAAAGTTATGCCGTTAAAGGCTTGCTAGGCTTGCGTAAGCTGAAAATTACGCTGAAATATGGCGGAGCGGACGGGACTCGAACCCGCGACCACTGGCGTGACAGGCCAGTATTCTAACCAACTGAACTACCGCTCCATTTGAGAGCGCGTATTTTATAGCATCTTTGCTGTTCGTCAAGTGTTCAATGATTTGAGCTGATTGCTATAAGATGTTATAAAATTAGCCATTTTTATTAATTAACACATTATTATGACCAGCAAAACAAATTCTCCCATGCCTGTTGATGTAGAAGCAGGCGAAACCTATGGGTGGTGCAGCTGTGGTTTTAGTCAAACCATGCCCTTGTGTGATCGTTCACATCGAGAGTTTTCTCCCGATAAAAAGTCGGTTAAATTTGTCGCTGAAGAAACTAAGCGTATCTATTTATGTGGCTGCTCTGAAACACAAAACCCACCTTTTTGTGACGCAAGTCACTGCGACCTTTGATACACTCATGGCAATAGAAATAGAACACAAGTTTTTATTAGCGAATGATAGCTGGCGCGACTGTGTGACCCATTCGATTCGCTATAGACAAGGTTATTTAAGCTCACAACCCACTAGCTCTATTCGCGTGCGTACCAGTAATGAACACGCGTGGTTGAATATTAAATCGGCTACCATAGGCACACACCGCCACGAATATGAATACGAAATTCCATTGGCAGATGCCGATGAAATTCTTAGCACGTTGTGCAGAAAACCGTTAATTGAAAAAACCCGCTATTTTGTCACTGATAATGGACATACTTGGGAAATTGATGAATTTGACGGTGATAATCAAGGTTTGATTGTCGCAGAGATTGAACTGTCAGAAATTGGCGCAAGTTTTGTAAAACCGTCTTGGTTAGGCGCGGAAGTTACTGATGATTTGCGTTATTACAATAATAATTTATCGCTTCATCCTTATACAAGCTGGCATGAAAATTAGAGTATTTTTGTTACTCCTACTGCTATCAACTCAGTGTTTTGCAGAGAATCTACAGGATAGCCTTAAAGGTATTGAATCAGAATGGGCAACGGTTTATTACGGACTCCCGAAAGCAAAACAAGCCATTGCATACTCTGAGTTGCTGACAAAAATACAGCCACTCACTGAACGCTATCCCAATGATGCAAGCGTTATTTACTGGCAAGCGTTGGTTAAAGCCTCTTATGCCAAGCATCAAAATCCATTGACTGCGTTGCAAACGATTAATGAGGTGCGGAATTTATTGACCAAAGCCATTGCCATTAATCCACAAGTGATGAATGGCGCGGCGTACATCGTGTTAGGCACATTGTATGACAAAGTACCTAGTTGGCCAATTGCGTTTGGCAATGATGACACTGCCAAAACCATGCTAGAAACCGCGCTTAAAATTAATCCTAATGGCATGGTTAGCAATTATTTTTACGGTGAATTTTTGTTAGCTCATGACGAGGAACAGGCGGCAAAAAGTTATTTTAACAAAGCTCTTGCCGCGCCGATTCGTCCTGAACAGCCTTATGCCGATCAGCAGATGAAGCATAAAATCCAACTGGCACTCAAGCAGCTTAATTAATATGTTCACAGGTAAACTCGCGGTACTGTATGAAGGGCAAGGCGATAATGCTATATTTCAACAACTCGCTGAACGTTTAGCCGTGCCGCTACGAAACACCACGCAAGCCGATACGCTATCAGAACTATTTTTTTTATGCTGGCGAGATGGTTGTTTAAAATTATTGGATAGAGAACTACTCAAAAAAGGCGGCTTAAGCGTTGACATAGCACCGCGCAACGGTGAACAGCACTCATATCCAGCGCCCAAACAAGGCGCGTTAGCCCAAGCGGTTGGGCGCAAAACTAAAACCGTTATTGATGCAACCACGGGCTGGGGACAAGATAGTTTGTTCATGTTTCGCATGGGCTACCAAGTGAGCTGTATCGAACGCTCACCCATCATGGCAGAATTATTAACCGATGGTTTTAATCGCTTAGCACAACAAGACTGGGTGCAAAGATTGCAGCTATCAATGCCACCACTGCACACAGGCAATGCAATCGACTTGTTAACCTCATTGACAACGCCGCCTGATTGCATTTATCTTGATCCCATGTTTCCGCCTAAACGCAAAAAATCAGCGTTAGCGAAAAAAGCGATGGTTATTCTGCGTGATTTACTCGGTGATGATACCGACAAAGACCAGTTGTTTAGCGTCGCGTTACAAGCGGCGGGTAAACGCGTGGTGGTGAAAAGCCCTGATGATGCTGAACCGTTAGGCGGCAAGCCTAGCGAAAGTTTTTCAGGAAAATTATTACGTTATGATGTTTATTTAAAGGGGTAACAATGTCTGATTGGATAGATGTAATGAATGAAACCGCTCTCGCTGAGGGTGAAAATACCGTGGTGAATGTTGATGACACCGATGTTGCCATTTTTAAAATTGATGGTCAATGTTATGCGATTGCCGATTTGTGCAGCCATGATGGCGGAGAAATTGCCAGCGGCACGATAGAAGGCGATGAAATTATTTGCCCACGCCACGGCGCACGTTTTTGTATCAAAACAGGCGCGGTCACTGCCCCGCCTGCTTATGAAGCTATCGATTGTTTTCCTGTGCGTATCGAGCAAGGCAGAATACAAGTGCGCGATAATCGTTGGGATTAAATTTGTCGTCTCGCTTCAATAATATTAGGTAATTGGCTAATTTTATTGAGTATAAGACTTAACTGATGAGTGCTTTCAATTTGAATACTCATATTAAGTTCGCCTGATAAATCAGGATTGCTGCGCATATCGGCACTAAAAATATGAATCTTAGCTTGCGCTAATATCTGCGACACATTATTCAATAGATTTTGGGCGTTGTAGGCAGTCACAACAATTGCCACGGCATGACTGGATTGCCCCGACCCCCAGGTCACCGAAATCAGTTGTGCGTGTTTTTCCGCGCTGAGCTGAGTGATATTTTTACAATCTGTACGATGAACGGTAATGCCATGATGATGCGAGATATAGCCAATAATGGTATCACCTGCAACAGGCGAACAACAATGTGCTAAAGAAGTCTGCACATTATCAATTCCTTCGACAGAAATAACCGATTTAGGCGGCTTCTTTTTCAGTTTTGTGTTGGTAAGAGGAGCGTCTAAGTCAGGAACTTTTAAAAACGCCGCTAGTTGGCGGTTATTAATATGACCCCGACCAATTTCTTCCAATAAAGTATTGGTATCTGGCTGTTTAAAATGACTCAGTGCCTCGGTTAGATTGGGATTTTTTATCCCTAATCGTTGTGCTTCTTTGTCCAGTATGGTTTTTCCTAACGCTATTTTTTCTGCCTGTTCTTTATTACAAAACCAGCTTTTTACCCGATTAATGGCGCGGTGCGATTTTAAATAGCCCAAGTTTGGGTCTATCCAATTGCGATTGGGTGCGCCGTCTTTAGCCGTTAAAATTTCAACTTGTTCACCCGATTTGAGCATATAAGTGAGCGGTACAATACGTCCGTTAATTTTTGCACCACGGCAACGATGCCCTACTTCGGTATGAATCGCGTAAGCAAAATCTAGCGGTGTCGAGCCTTTGACTAAATCAATTAATTTACCAGCGGGTGTTAGTACATACACTCTATCGCTAAATAATTCACTGCGAAAACCATCACTTAAATTATCATCGCTGTGTTTTTCTTCGAGAAGTTTGCGTAAGGTCGCAATGCTTTTTTCCATCGTAGCGGTTTGTTTGCCACCTTCTTTATAAGACCAATGTGCAGCAACCCCCAATTCAGCATAATCGTGCATTTCTTGAGTGCGTATCTGTACTTCTATACGATTGCCTTGCTGATCTAAAATAACGGTGTGTAGCGATTGATAGCCGTTTTCTTTGGGATTGGCAATGTAGTCGTCAAATTCTTTAGGAATGGTTTGCCATAGATTATGAACGATACCTAACGCGGTATAGCAATGGCTTAAATTATCCACGATAACGCGTACCGCTAATAAATCGTACAACTCGTCTATCGGCAGTTGTTTACGCTGCATTTTTTTCCAGATACTGTAAATATGCTTGGGGCGACCATAACATTCGCAACGAACGCCTTCTTCTGCCAGCGTTTTTTGCAATAAATCAATAAATTCAGTAACACAATTTTCTCTGTGTACCCGATTAGCGGCGAGGGATTTGGCAATTTGGCGGTAAGTCGCTGGCTGTAAGTAGCGAAACGCCATGTCTTCCAGTTCCCATTTAAACTGATGTATGCCTAAACGATTGGCAATGGGAGCGTAAATATCGAGGGTTTCTTGGGCAATAAAATGGCGTAATTCATAGGAAGCTTTAGCTAAGGTGCGCAAAAATTGAATTCGATAGGCTAATTTGATTAACACGGAGCGCACATCTTGCGTCATGGAGAGCAACATACGGCGTAGGGTTTCTACCTGATTAGGTTTATCGGTCATATCGGGTGAATAAATTGCCAGTTTATTCAACCACACTACATCTTTAACCAGTGTTGCAACCGTCTCACCGAACTGCTTTTTTACATCGAGTGGCGGTGTTAACTGTTCTAGGCGTGGATCACTTAAAATCGCTGCCAGTATGGTCGTTAAATCGACATTAAAATCCATTAAAATCATCGCCACATCAATGCTTTTAGGGCGATGATAATGTGGGTCATTAGGAATAAGTGCGACAATCGCCAAGGCTCGCTCTATCGGCTGGCGATCAGATTCTGAAAATTCACTAAAAAATGCTTTTGGTTCGTTATTTTTTTGCATGACACGATTGTAGACGATTAAAGGAATTTAGCGCAATGAACCTTGTTTATTAGTTTGCCAGCCAATACTTAACAGATAGTTAAGCAATCCTTATAGGTTTGATACACTATCACCTCATACAAAATAACCGCAGAGATAATTATGCCAATTACATTGAAAGAACTTGCTGATTTTTGTAATGCTCATATTGATGGAGGCAATCCGTCCTCACTGATTTATTCCGCTGCTGATATAACCTCGGCTCAAGTAGCTCAAGTCACACAATTAACAAATAGCAAATATAGCCGCTATCTCAAAGACTCAAAAGCCTGTGCTTGTTTTATTGCTAATGATTTTGTCGTTGATGAAAGCCCAGAAACCGTAGCTTTGTTACGCTGTAGCGATCCTGAAATGGCGTTTATTACTGCGGTTAGTTTATTGCATCCTGCTAAAGTTTATGACGCAGGCATTTCAGCTCACGCAGTAGTTGAAACCAATGCTCAGTTAGATGATAGCGTCTATATTGGTGCGTTTGCCGTGATTGGTGAAAATGTCAATATTGATAAAAATAGCGTGATACTATCAGGAGCTTATATCGGCAATAATGTAAAAATAGGTAAAAACTGCCGCATTTATCCTTATGCCGTTATTTATGATGATACGGTTATCGGCGATAACGTTATTATTCACTCAGGTGCAATTATCGGTGCCGACGGTTTTGGCTATAAATTTAGAAATCACGCCCATGTTAAAGTACCGCAAGTGGGTAATGTGGTGATTGCTGATAATGTCGAAATTGGCGCGAACACCTGCATTGATAGAGGCGCGTTAGGCAGTACCACCATAGGCATGGGGAGCAAAATAGATAATTTGGTACAAGTAGGTCACAATAATAAAGTCGGTAAGCACGTCATTATGTGTGGATTAACAGGCGTGTCGGGTTCGTGTACTATCGAAGATTACGCTATTTTGGCAGGCAGTTCAGGGATAGCTGATCATGTGACGATTGGGCAAGCGGCTGTGGTAATGGCGCGTTCTGGTGTAGCGGGTGATGTAGCGGCAGGTACACAAGTATTTGGTAGCCCTGCAAAAGATAAGCGCACCGCCTATAAGGAACAAGTGGCAATTAGCAAACTGCCCGATTTATTGAAAAAAGTAAAATTACTGGAAGAAAAAATACACGCCTTAGAACGGTCAGCAGAAAATAAAATGTAGAGCAAAAAAAAACCCCCTTACAAAAGTATGGGGGTTTAATATCTGATGCTACGCATCTATAACGAAAAATAAATTAATTATAATAAAACTTTTAATTCGTTACAGCTTATTATTATTTTTGAACACCTACGCAACAACAGTTAGTATCTTATTTACCTGAGATTTGCGTAGCAGTACTGTTATTGCTAGTGTGTCTTTTTTCAACTTTTGAAAACACTTCTTTTTGTGATTCAGCAACTGCGCCACTAGCCAAATGCTTAGTTTCGTCAGCTTTTAACATAACAACTAAAACGATAATCGCAGCGATACAAACACCAACAATCAACCACATATTATCTTTTTCTTCTACTTCAGCCATTTTAAAATCCTCTAAACTTATAGTTATGTGTATGTTTTTCCCTCTCCTCAAGAGAGCAACTCAACATCGTATGATGAGCAGGTTGCCGAATTATTTTCTAAACAACGGGGTAATTTTTATCATGAGATGTGCTTTCGTGTCAAAACTATAATTAAAAAATAGCTAAATAATTTTAAAGTCTGTTTTTGATAGCTTATTCTTTTTGTTGCCAACATACGGCAATCATTGTTAACTTAATGAATATTAATAATATTTTTTTTTGTTAGCTAGATATGAGGAACAATGTATCACATTGAAGGCAATGGCAAACCCTGCCAGCTAGTTAAGCGCAAAATTATACCCTCATTAAAATCATAGTAGGGGGCATGATCTCATCGTATAAACCCAGATAATTAGCGGATTGTGGACGACATAATTCGAGTTGACTCACTTTCTTACTGCATTTTTAATCATAGTAATGTCTGAGCATTGAACGGAAAATGCTTCCACCAACTACTAGCCGCTTTATAATACTCGCCCTACTCTGCTTTGCCACTCAATAGACTGTGCTAATGAATACACCTAAAGAACTACTACCCTCTGATATACGACGCAGCTTTACTGCCAGCTCTTATGAACACGGTAAAGAATATTATGCAAAAGGACGGGTGCTTAATCTCAATATTGTTAATAAAGGGGTGCTTTTTGTTCAATTGAGTGCAACGGTTAAGGGTAATAATGTTATCCCTTATAAACAAAACATTCGTATTACTTGGCGAGCTGATTATAGTTCTGCTACGATTGAGGGTAACTGCTCCTGCCCAGTTGGTTACAACTGTAAACACATTGTTGCCGCCTGCTTCATGTATCAATATTCCCAACAAAGTTCCACACCCGATGCTAGCTGTTTAACGTGGCTAAATAGTCTGGACGAACCAACACCACACCGCGATAGCAACCAAGATTTTATTGCCTATCTACTTAATCACGGTAAAATCCCGCACGAATTCACTGTTGATCTAATAGTAACCAAAACAAAAAAAACGGGGGGGGTAAACAAGGGACGAAAACTGTCATTAGATACCTTTCGTTTTGGTTATTCAGAAGCCAGTTACCTGCAACATGAAGACCGAGACATTATCAAACTACTACCTGCATTAGATGCAAGTTATTATTGGAACACCCCTATTCTGACAGGTACTGTCGGTTTTTTGGCGTTATCAAAGCTATTGCCAACAGGTCGTTTATTTTGGCAAGACTGTATTCGTCCCGCATTAACGGCAGGCGAGTGTCGAGATTTGCGCTTTAACTGGCAACAATCCAACACGGGTGATTACCAGTTATCGGTTACTGTTGAGCCTAACGCTCTATTGATGTTCACCGAACCGCCACAGTATTTGGATTCCAACACAGGGACGATAGGTGCGATTAATCCACCCAATCTGACCACAGAGCAGTTAAAAAAATACCTTTCAGTTCCCCGTATTCCAGCGGCTTATGCCGATGAATTTAGTAAGCAGCTACTTATTAATCATGCCGATTGTCCGTTACCTGCACCGAAAAAAATCGAACTAACGAATGTGCGTGACCTGATACCAACACCTAGATTACGATTACTCGGTAAACAAATAAATGCCCATTATCATCACTTCATGGCAGTGAGTTTTTATTACGATCAATGGGAATTGTCGGCAAAAACACCTGAAACCTACCGTGTCATACAAACTAAGCAAGGCTTATTACGCATTCAACGCGACAGTAACAGTGAAAAAAACGCTATCGATCACTTAAACGACTGGGGCTTTAATCAGCCCAGCTTTGATGTCTCTGATGATCCCTCATTACTGCTAATTAGCCAAGCGACAACCGCTATGGAAAGCGCGGCACATTGGAATAATTTTTTGCAAAACGCACTCCCCGTCTTAGAGCAAGATGGCTGGATTATCAACACTGAAGATAGCTTCAAACTGGCTTTTCAAAGTGCGCAACATTGGGATGCAGAAATTAGTGAAAGTCATAATGACTGGTTTGAAATGCGCTTTAATGTTGATATTAACGGGCAGTCATATCCATTACTGCCGTTGATTATGCCCGTGCTGGAAAACTATTCGCTAGACACGCTACCCGATAGTCTCAACCTGCCGTTAGGTGACTATCAATATCTCAGCGTACCTAGCGAAAAGCTCAAGCCGATACTGGCAATATTAATGGAACTATTTAACGCCAGTCTGTTCGGTAAAGACGGGTCGCTGAAATTATCACGTTTTAATGTCGCCAGTCTTACCGACCTAGAAAAACACAGTTATGGGCTATTTTCTCTAACAGGCGGGCAAAAACTGCGGGAACTTGCGCAAAAATTAACCAATTTTGCAGGCATCGAATCGGTTGCCCTACCCACTAATTTTCAAGCCGAATTACGCCCTTACCAACAACAAGGCTTAAACTGGCTACAATTTTTACGCGAATATCAATTTGCAGGCATACTGGCTGATGACATGGGCTTGGGTAAAACCATTCAAACACTCGTGCATTTGCTAGTAGAAAAACAATCTGGACGCATGACATCACCGTGTTTAATCGTTGCCCCAACCAGCTTAATGAGTAATTGGCGGCGTGAAGCAGAGCGGTTTACCCCAGACTTAACCGTGTTGATATTACAAGGTGCAGAACGCAAACAATCGTTCGACAAAATCAACGACCACGATTTAGTGCTGACCACTTATCCCTTATTGCCCCGAGACGAAGAAGTATTACTCAAGCATCACTATCATTACTTGATACTGGACGAAGCACAAACCGTTAAAAATCCCACTGCGATTGCTGCCCAATTAGTGCGTAAAATCAAAACCAATCATCGTTTATGCCTGACAGGAACACCGATGGAAAATCATTTAGGCGAATTGTGGGCGCAATTTGATTTTTTAATGCCACAGTTCTTAGGTGACAGCACCCGCTTCAAAAAACACTATCGCACACCGATTGAAAACCTAGGTGATAGCGAACGCAAAGCTCAATTATCACGGCGTATCGCGCCTTTTATGCTACGCCGTACCAAACAAGCAGTTGCCACCGAATTACCTGCTAAAACCGAAATTATTCGTAGCGTCCCGCTATACCCCAAACAAGCCGTGTTATATGAAAGCATACGCTTAACTATGGAACAAAAAGTGCGCGATGCCATTGCTGAAAAAGGTTTAGCGCGTAGTCATATCACTATTCTCGACGCATTATTAAAACTGCGCCAAACTTGCTGTGATCCACGCACTTTGCCGCTCAAAGAAGCGCAGAAAATTAAAGAGTCCGCCAAACTGGATTTGCTCATGGAAATGCTGCCAGAACAACTAGAAGAAGGGCGGCGTATTTTAGTTTTTTCCCAATTCACTCGTATGATTGCCCTGATTGAAGACGAATTGAATAGTCTCAACATCGGCTATAGCAAACTGACAGGGCAAACAAAAAAACGTGATGAAGCCATCGAACACTTTAAAAGCGGCGCGGTCAATGTATTTTTAATCAGCCTAAAAGCGGGCGGTGTCGGTTTAAACCTCACCGAAGCTGATACCGTCATTATTTATGATCCGTGGTGGAATCCTGCTACTGAAAGCCAAGCCGCAGACCGCGCTCACCGTATCGGGCAAGATAAACCCGTGTTTGTTTATAAGCTGGTCACAGAAAACACTGTGGAAGAAAAAATTCTCGCCATGCAGGAGCGAAAACGCGCTTTGGCAAACAGCATTTATACCGACGGTGCAAAAGAAGAAAGCCTGACATTGACGGCTGATGAATTGACTGCATTGTTTGAACCGCTGTAAAAAACAGTACGAAGATGCGGCTGTTTTTAGCGTACCCTATTATTCATACTAACAATGGAACTGTTACGAAATTACTTAAATTCTTGCTAGTCGCTCAAAGTAATCGATAAATAACTAACCCTGAATGATAATCCATGATAGAAAATAATTATTTAGTTTACTGTTTTACAGCCCCTAATGGACGACGCTATATTGGGCAAACTAAGAATTTAGAAAGGCGGATTAGAAAACATCAGAATGACAATGGCTGCACCATATTCTTCCACGCAATTAAAAAATATGGATTCGCAAGCTTCACACAAGAAATTTTGATAGAAAATCTCTCTGTTGAAGAAGCTAACGATTGGGAAGTGTTTTATATCAAAGAATTTAATACATTGTCGCCAAATGGTTATAACTTAAGGACTGGAGGTAAAAATCACATTGCGTCTGCTGAAACGAGAATTAGAATGTCAGAATCTCGGAAAGGTCATATTGTTGATGAAGAGACCAGATTAAAAATATCAAATGCTAACAAAGGAAAAACAAGGACAGTCGAAGAAAAAAAGAAAATGTCTGAATCTCAAAAATCAAGACCACCTATGTTGGAAGAAACCAAAAAGAAAATGTCTGGCAGTCGAAAAGGACACCTTGTATCTGAAAAATCACGATTGAAAATATCTGAATCTAATAAAGGAAAAATTGTTACTGAGGAAGTGAGATTAAAAATATCAACAGCACTTAAAGGAATTCCATTATCTGAAGCACAAAAAAATAAACGGAAAGAAAATCGAAAGCCTATCTCAGAGGAAACAAGAAAAAAACTGTCTGATAGCTCACGGGGAAGAGTCTATGCAATAAATAAAAAAACAAATACGTCTGGACATAAAGGTGTTTATTGGCGTGCAGATAGAGAGACGTGGCGTGTAATAATAAGGGTAGATGGAAGTAATAAAAACTTGGGGTATTTCAAAAATAAAGAAGATGCCTGTCTTGCGTATCGTAAGGCAGCACAACAGTTTCACGGCAAATCCGCCAACACACTAACTATTTAGGAGATTAAAATTTATGTCAAACGTCTTTAGTTTCACTGGCGCGATTGTCGCTGATGCAGTGGTACGTTATGCCGCATCGGGTACCGCAATTTTGAGTGTGCGGGTTGCAAATAATGTTGGATTTGGAGATAAGCAACAAACGCTATGGATACAAGTTAGCCTGTTTGGTAAACGTGCAGAATCGGGCATAGTGCCCTATTTAAAGAAGGGACAGCAGGTTTTTATCAGCGGTGAATTAACGACTCGCGAGTATCAAGCAAACGATGGTACAACACGAACTAGCCTAGATTTAATTGCCAATATTCTTGATTTAGTTGGTAGTGGTAGAAAACCTGATGTCGGTCAAACAGGACAAGACGGTTATTCTGCACCAGCAAGTCGTGTGCCGTCATCTACACCTGCTCAGCCTAGTGGTCGTCCTGATAATTTTAATGACGCACCTTACGATGATGATATTCCCTTTTAACTATTGCAACCCACTAGGCTAATGACTGAAATCATGTGGCGTATAAACCTAGGTTTATACCCCGCATCATTGCCGCGTTTTTATTTCTGTACCTTCCAATAAAATTATGGAAAACACACCCGATTCACAAAAATCTGCTCGTGCTAAAGTCAGTGTTAATGAACTCAGTCCATTGGTTGCTCATGGTAAAAGCAAAAAATTAGCGGCTATCGCTAATAAGTCAGCAATTATTTCACCACCCACAGCAAAAACCGCCGTGTTTTCGAGTGTAAAATCTGAGCCTGACAGCGCACTGCAACAAGCGCGACAACTGATAGATGCTCGTATTCATGACATCATGCGCCGCTTTCCCGAAGGCAGGCGAACTAAATTATTTACGATTCGTTTCGGCTCAGTGGCAAAGATACAAAGCTTGGAAATAAAAGCCGCGTTTAAGCTATTAGACATACCCTATCAGCAGCTCAATATGCGTTTGTTGGCAACCCTCAATTACCACGGCGATAGCGTTTAACTATGAAAAATTACCTTAAACCGTGGCTATTACCCGTGTTGTCTGGGGTCTTTATTGGCACCAGTTATATTCCGTTTCCACCGTGGGCTTCATTGTTTTGTTTTGTGCCGCTGTGGCTATTTTGGTCACAACAAAGCCGCTTAAAACCTGTGCTAATCGGCGGTTTCATCACCGCGTTTATTTTTACCCTGATTGGCTTTAACTGGATGGCGCATTTACTGCACGAATTCGCCCATTTACCTTGGGCAGTCGCGGTATTTGGCTTGTTGGTTTACGGATTCATTGCGCATTTGTTTGTGCCATTAGCAGGTTTGCTGTGGTTTTGGGTACAACATAAAAGCCAATGTTCAGCGCGGTTATCGCTTTATTTGATGGCAATGATTACCGTGTTATGTGAAGCGTATTCGTTCACTCTGTTCGATTGGAATTTTGGCTATTCGTGGTATGGCTCTACTGTGCCTGTGTATCATTGGGCTGAATTTATTGGTTTTAGCGGCTTAAGTGCGTTGACCTTGTTGGCTAATTTACCGTTACTGATTGCATGGCAACATCGTACCCAAGCAAAAGGTAAAATCCTAGCGAGTTCAGTGTTATTAATTTTCGCCTTGCTTAATGGCGGAGGTTTATGGCTTCAAGCTCGCTTACCCAAACCCGATGCCACGCTTAATGTCTTGATGATTCAAGCCAGTATCGAAAATTCTGAAAAATTGGCGGCAGAATTGGGCAAGGGTTTTGGTAATGAAATACTGCACCGTTATCTCAACCAAACCGATGAAGCGTTTAATCGCTACAAAGACCGTCATATTGATTTCGTGCTGTGGCCAGAAACTGCGTTTCCTGCCTTATTAGGAGAACAATTCAAAAATGATCCCGCACCCATTGAGTTAGCTGACTTTATTCATCAGCGACAACTGCCGCTCATTACGGGCGCGTACAGTGCCGATGAAAAACAACGCTTAATTACTAATTCATTGTTTGTGTTAAATAAAGACGGCGAAATTATCCCGCCACATTACAGTAAATCGATTTTACTGGCGTTTGGTGAATACATCCCACTGGAACAATTTTTCCCAAAAATTCGCAACTGGCTACCCGCTACAGGACATTTTGCGCGGGGCAATGGAGCGACTGAATTATTAACCTTGAATGATTACAAAATTGGCGCACAAATCTGCTACGAAAGTCTATTTCCCAAGTTTTCCCGCGATTTAGCCAATTTGGGAGCGCAGTTTATTGTCAATGTCACCAATGATTCTTGGTATGGTGCGTGGCAAGAACCCTATCAACACTTTTACATGACACTGGCGCGAGGCGTGGAATTTCGTCGTCCTGTATTGCGTGTCACCAATACAGGTATTTCTGCGGTATCGTTAGCATCAGGTGAAATTCTGCAACAATCGCCGATACATCAACAATGGGCTGGTTTTTATGAAGTCCCCTATCTTAAAAATCCGCCTAGCACGTTTTATCAACGCTGGTTTTGGCTGATACCTAGTTTATTGTGGAGCAGTTTGCTTGTGTTATTGCTGTTCGCCAGTAAATACCGTCCTGAACCCATTTACCCAAGCGGCCAATGAGGGGCGCAAACGAGTTCTTTTTATAGCCACTCAATAGACACGCTAACGCATTAATCGGAGCAACAGCATTGTTACACAAAAGAAAATTAATAACCTGTAATGTAAAACATTTCACGCATAAGCCTAGATGAATCGTAGCGGAATTTTTCTCGTTCCTACATACCATATTGAACCATTAACAGACCTCAGCGCGGTCAGTATTAATTCTCACGCAGAGCGTGGGAATTAGATAATAATCGCGGTAATTTCTTCAATTTAATAAAAATTTATTTATAACTAAAACGAGTCACACATGGAAAAAACATATTCACCTCACGCGATTGAACAACGTTGGTACGACACTTGGGAAGCTAACGATTACTTCTCACCGAAAGAGGGTGCAGAATCTTATTGCATTATGATTCCGCCGCCGAATGTGACGGGCAGTCTGCACATGGGTCATGCGTTTCAAGATACGATTATGGACGCGCTTACCCGTTATCATCGAATGAAAGGCTATAGCACACTGTGGCAAGCGGGAACTGACCACGCGGGGATTGCCACGCAAATGGTGGTTGAACGCTTGTGCAATGCCGAAGGTAAAACGCGCCACGATTACGGACGCGAGGAGTTTGTTAAAAAAGTCTGGCAATGGAAAGAGGAATCAGGCGGTACGATTACCCGTCAATTGCGTCGTATGGGTTCTTCGCTGGATTGGTCACGCGAACGCTTTACGATGGATGAGGGAATGTCGGATGCCGTGCAGGAAGTGTTTATTCGGCTGTATGAAGAAGGGCTGATTTATCGCGGTAAACGCTTGGTGAATTGGGATCCTGTGTTACATACCGCTGTGTCTGATTTGGAAGTATTATCCGAAGAAGAAAACGGTTTTATGTGGCATTTGCGTTATCCGTTATCCAATGGACAAGGGTTTATGATTGTTGCAACTACGCGCCCTGAAACCATGCTCGGTGATGCGGCAGTGGCGATTCATCCGAATGATGAGCGTTATAAACATTTGTTGGGTGAATTTGTGGAATTACCTTTGACAGGCAGACGCATTCCAATTATTGCTGATGACTATGTTGATCCTGAGTTTGGTACGGGGTGCGTGAAAATAACCCCTGCGCATGATTTTAATGATTATGGGGTGTGGACTCGTCATAGGCATACCTCGGCGATGCAAGCTTTACCACATGGTGGTTTAATTAATTTATTCACTGTCGATGCAGCGATTCGTGGCAATGAAGAAGACGAAGGCAATTTGATTCCTGCGGCGTATCAAGGCATGGATAGATTTGCAGCGCGTAAACAAATGGTGGCTGATTTAGAGGCACTCGGTTTGTTAGAAAAAATTGCCGACCATAAGTTGATGGTGCCGCGTGGCGATAGAACAGGCGCAGTCATTGAGCCGTTATTAACCGATCAGTGGTATGTGAAAGTTGCGCCGTTAGCTGAACCTGCGATTGCCGCTGTCGAAAACGGCGATATTAAATTTGTCCCCGACAACTGGAAAAATACTTATTTTGATTGGATGCGTAATATTCAAGATTGGTGTATTTCACGGCAAATTTGGTGGGGGCATCGAATTCCTGCGTGGTATGACGAGCTGGGTAATATTTACGTTGGACGGTGTGAACAAGCGGTTCGTGAACAACATAAATTGCCCGCTGATTATCCACTAACACAAGATGAAGATGTGCTGGATACTTGGTTTTCCTCTGCGTTATGGCCGTTTTCGACCTTGGGATGGCCTGAAAATACCGAAGAATTAGTCAAGCATTATCCAACCAGCGTGTTAGTGACAGGTTTTGATATTATTTTCTTCTGGGTGGCGCGGATGATTATGATGGGCTTGAAATTTCAAGGACAAGTGCCGTTTAAAGAAGTCTATATTCACGGCTTAGTGCGTGATGCCGAAGGGCAGAAAATGTCCAAGTCTAAAGGTAATATTATTGATCCTATCGACATTATTGATGGTATCGATTTGGAAACTTTAGTGACTAAACGCGTAGCAGGTATGATGCAGCCGCACCTGCAAAAGAAAATTGAGCAAGCCACGCGCAAAGATTTTCCAGATGGTATTTCATCTTACGGCACAGACGCGTTGCGCTTCACCTTTGCATCGTTAGCTTCAACAGGGCGTGATATTCGGTTTGATTTGGCGCGGACTGAAGGCTATCGCAATTTCTGTAATAAATTATGGAATGCGGCACGGTATGTGTTGATGAACACCGAAGAACAGGATTGTGGATTATCCGATGCACAGTGTACATATACGCAAGTGGATCGCTGGATAGTGTCTCGTTTACATGAAGTCACGAAAACCACCAGCCACGCGATTGACAATTACCGTTTTGATTTAGCCGCGCAAGCGATTTATGAATTTGTGTGGAATGAATACTGCGATTGGTATTTGGAGTTGGCAAAAGTATCGTTGCAATCAGACGATGAAGCCTTGCAACGTGGCACGCGCAAAACGCTGTTAAACGTACTGGAAAGTATCTTGCGTTTAGCGCATCCGATTATGCCTTTTATTACCGAAGAAATTTGGCAACGAGTCGCGCCATTAGCAGGTATTGCGGGCGATACTATTATGTTGCAGCCTTATCCTGTCTATGATGAGACAGCTTGTGATGTCGGTGCGATTGCTGAAACCCAATGGTTAATGCAGTTTATTCTAGGTGTGCGCCGTATTCGTGGGGAAATGAATATTGCCCCTAGTAAGCCATTGCCTGTATTATTGCAGAATGGATCAACGATTGACCAACAGTGTTTAGCTAACAATCGCAGTTATTTAGAAAGGCTGGCTCGCCTAGAGTCTATCACTTGGTTAAATCCTGATGAGGCAAGTCCAGAATCAGCGATGGCTTTAGTTGGTGATCTGAAAATTTTGATTCCAATGGCGGGGCTGATTGATAAAGAAGCTGAATTAATCAGACTGGACAAAGAAATTCAAAAAATCAGCAAGGAATTGCCCAGAATTGAAGGTAAATTAAGTAGTTCTAACTTCATTGATAAAGCCCCACTTGATGTTATCGATAAAGAAAAAGCAAAATTGGCTGATTTACATTCTATACTTAACAATCTTGAGCAACAAAGAAGTAAAATTCAATCTTTGTAAGTTAGCACTTAGGGTACGCAATGCGTACCCTATACGCTCATATTCTTCACCACTGACAACATAAGATTAAATGGCTACTGCACCAAATGTCCAACTTAGCGGTATTATGAGCTTTCTTGTTCAGAGCGATTTGCTGACTGAAAGTGATGCCAAGATTCATGACCAAGATGCGAAAAAATATAAAATTTCGCCGCTGAGTTATCTTGTCTCTCATAAATTAATTGACAGTAAAGCGGTTGCGGAAAAAATTGCTATTCAGTTTGGTCTGCCTTTTCTTGATTTGGATGCTATTGATTGTCGTAGTCTACCTCCCCCGATAAAAAGTGCTGACACTCCTGCTGTTAAAGGCAGCGAAAAACTCATCATCAGCGAAAAACTCATTCGCCAACATAACACCTTGCCTCTGCTTGTCAGAGGCAAATCTTTGTTTATTGCCTTATCTGATCCAAGCAATTCTCAGGTAATAGATGATATTAAATTCCATAGTTTGTTGAATCCAAAAGTAGTTTTGGTTGAAGAAAACAAACTGGCTAAAGCTATTGAACTTGCTATAGAAACAGGCGATTCTATTGGCGATATGGTTGATGAGGATTTTGACAATATTGTCACTATTAGTGAAGAAGGACCCACAGTCGATATTAATGCCGATATTGACGAAGCCCCGATTGTGCGTTTCGTCAACAAAGTATTATTGGATTCTATTAAAAAAGGCGTATCAGATATACATTTTGAGCCTTATGAAAAAACCTTTCGGATTCGTTTTAGAACAGATGGAATGCTGCATACTATTGTGAGTCCACCTCCTGGCATAGCCAATAGAATTGTCTCTCGAATCAAGGTTATGTCGAAAATGGATATTGCTGAACGTCGCATTCCACAGGATGGTCGTATCAAGCTGATTTTATCTAAAAACCGTGCCATCGATTTTCGCGTAAATACCTGTCCTACGTTATTTGGTGAAAAAGTCGTTATGCGTATTTTGGATCCCACTAACGCGCAATTGGGTGTTGAAAAGCTGGGTTTTGAACCCATTCAACAAGAACTTTTTCTTGAAGCAATTAATCGACCTTACGGCTTAGTGTTAGTTACAGGGCCTACGGGTAGTGGTAAAACTGTGACTCTGTACACAGGGCTAAACATTCTTAACACCACCGATGTTAATATTTCCACTGCCGAAGACCCCGTCGAAATTACCGTAGAAGGTATTAATCAAGTCAACGTGAATCCTAAGGCAGGATTAACTTTTGCCAATGCGTTACGCGCTTTTTTACGACAAGATCCTGATATTATCATGGTGGGTGAGATTCGAGATTTAGAAACCGCTGAGATTGCCGTTAAAGCCGCACAAACAGGACACATGGTGCTATCAACGTTACATACCAATGACGCACCACAAACGTTAAACCGCCTGCTACAAATGGGTATTCCAGCCTTTAACGTGGTGTCTTCGGTCAATCTAATTATGGCGCAGCGTTTAGGTCGAAGGCTTTGTGTCCACTGTAAAAAAGAAGTTCACTTTCCCCCTAAACTACTTATGGACGCGGGCTTTAAAGAAGAAGAGCTAAGTGAATTACACATATTCGGTCCTGTTGGCTGTGATCTGTGTACCAATGGTTATAAAGGTCGAGTCGGTATTTATCAAGTAATGAAGATGACAGAAAAATTGCGTGAACTCATCTTAAATGGCGCGAATGCAATGGAAATAGCTAATTGCTCTTTAGCCGAAGGTTTTAACGATTTACGAAGGTCTGGACTGAACAAAGTACGCATGGGTATGACCAGCTTAGAAGAAATTGACCGTATAACGAAGGAGTAACAATGGCAGAACAACTTGAACAAATAGATTTTCTCTGGCAAGGTCTTGATAAAAACAAGAAACCTATCAAGGGAGAAATCGCCGCAAAAAATGATATGGCGGCAAAAAGTGAATTGCGAAAAATGGGCTATCGGGTTACCAAAATCAAGAAAAAACCCAAGCAAATACAGTTATTCGGCCCTAGATCACAAGCAATCCTGCCAAGTGATATTGCTATTTTTGCCAGACAGCTAGCAACTATGTTACAGGCAGGGGTAGCGTTGGTACAATCATTTGATATTGTCGGTAGAGGTCACGACAACTTGAGTATGCGTGATTTAATACTAGGTATAAAAATTGATATTGAGGGTGGAGATACCTTAGCTGAATCGCTGAGAAAACGCCCTATCTACTTTGATGAGTTGTTTTGTAATTTGGTTGAAGCGGGTGAAAAAGCGGGGATATTGGAGGGGTTACTCGAAAAGATAGCCACTTATAAAGAAAAAACCGAGTCAATGAAGAAAAAAATCAAAAAGGCTCTGACTTACCCTGTTGCGGTGTTAGTTGTTGCTTTTATTGTTACCACTATTTTGCTGGTTTTTGTTGTTCCTGTTTTTGCCGCCTTGTTTGAAAGTTTTGGTGCAGACCTACCCGCGTTCACAAAAATGGTTGTTAGTATGTCGGAGTGGATGCAAAAAAATTGGTGGATTGTTCTGGGTATCATTCTTGGTGTTAAATATACTTTTGGCTATTTCAAAAAACGATCGCTCAAATTTAACCATTTTTTGGACAGATTAATGCTCAAATTGCCCATCGTTGGCTTGATTTTAAATAAATCAGCGATTGCACGCTTTGCTAGAACCTTATCCACCATGTCAGCGGCGGGTGTACCATTGGTCGAAGCTTTAGAATCGGTAGCGGGTGCTTGTGGTAATATTGTTTATTACGAAGCGGTGATGAAAATTCGTGAAGAAGTATCTATGGGTAATCGATTACAGGCAGCAATGGCAATGACTGATATTTTTCCATTTATGGTACAGCAAATGGTTGCCATCGGTGAAGAGGCTGGTTCTATGGATGCCATGTTAAGTAAAGTGGCTGATTTTTATGAGGAAGAAGTAGATAATCTGGTCGATAACCTCAGCAGTTTAATGGAGCCTATCATCATGGTCATATTAGGTATATTAGTGGGTGGTTTGATTGTCGCTATGTATTTACCTATCTTCAAATTGGGCGCGGCAGTTGGCTAAATGACAGCATTATTGTTAGCTTCACCGTACTTATTTGCTGGTTTAGCGGGAATTATTGGCTTATTAATCGGTAGTTTTCTTAACGTCGTTATTTATCGCTTGCCGATTATAATGCAACGCGAATGGCGTAAAGACTGTATAGAATATTTGCAGATGGAAGCCGAGGAAGAGGGTGAGCCTTTCAATCTTTCTTTACCCTTGTCCCGTTGCCCACGTTGCCAGTCACCGATTAAGGCTTATCAAAATATACCTGTGATTAGTTATATTTTTTTAAAAGGGCAATGTGCAAACTGTAAAAATCCTATTAGCCTGCGCTATCCATTGATAGAAGCTTTTACAGCAATTACCTCAATAATAGTCGCGTGGCATTTTGGTTATACAGCACAAGCTGCATTTGCTTTGGTGCTGACTTGGGTGTTAGTTGCGCTGAGTTTTATTGATATAGACCACCAGTTGTTGCCCGACTCGATTACCCTGCCCGTACTTTGGCTGGGACTCGCATTGAGTTTATTTGATGTTTACACTGATACGCAAGCCAGTATTATTGGTGCTATTGCAGGTTACATGGTGCTTTGGACAATTTATCAAGGTTTCAAATTGGTCACTGGAAAAGAAGGCATGGGCTATGGCGATTTTAAATTGCTGGCATTATTCGGTGCGTGGCTAGGCTGGCAAACCTTGCCGCTGATTATTTTATTATCGTCATTAGTTGGTGCAGTCATTGGCATTACCATGATAATTTTTGCTAAGCGTGATCATAATATTCCCATTCCTTTTGGGCCTTATTTAGCGGCGGCAGGCTGGATAGCATTACTGTGGGGTAATGATATTAATCGTCTGTATTTAACATCGGCAGGTTTGTAGAATGTTAAAAGTAGGGCTTACAGGTGGTATTGGTTGTGGAAAAAGTACAGTGGCGCGGTTTTTCATTCAACTCAATGTGCCTGTCATCGATGCGGACGAACTAGCGCGTCAAGTGGTTGCAATTGGACAGCCAGCACTTACGTTAATTGAACAACAGTTTGGCGCGGCTAGTTTGTGTGCCGATGGTTCGCTAAATAGAGAGTCACTTCGTGAGTTGATTTTCAGTGATTCGTCACAAAAGCAAAAGCTTGAAGCTATTATTCATCCCTTGGTATATCAAATGATAAGGGAACAAGTGGCATTACTTAACGCGCCTTATTGCCTCATCAGTATTCCATTATTATTCGAGACTCACAAGACTGATTTTGTCGATAGAATACTGGTAATTGATTGCCCTGTAGAACTCCAAATCAAACGAGTCGTTGAACGAGATCATCTCACTGTTGAGCGCGTACAATCTATTATAGATAGTCAAGTATCGCGTGCTGTTAGAACAGCACAGGCAGATGATATTATTGATAACACTAAAACCGATACTGAACTTGCGATGCAGATTGAAAAACTGCACAATTTGTACCTTTCATTAAGCACTTACTAGGATAAAGCCTTCTGTGAATACCACCATTACTTATGAATTTCCACTCAATGAACGAATTCGTGTTTTCATAAGACTAGAACAGCTATTTCAGCAATTTTTGCATTTTTCTGCGGGTGCTACCGCGTCTGATAAACGTGCCGCGCTGAGTGCCTTGTTGGATATTATCATGATTTTTCAACGCAATGATTTGAAATCAGAAGTGCTAAAAGAACTGGAGCGTGATGCAAAAACCTTACGCAACATGGCAGAGCAACAAGAAGCTAATGTGAGTGTTTTGCTTGAAATTTCCCTTATGAGCAAAAAACTTCATGCGGTCAAAGGTAAAATTGGCATTAATGTCATGCAAAGCGAGTTATTTCAGAGCATTGCCCAACGTAGCACTATTCCTGGTGGCTCGTGTTCTTTTGACTTACCCGAATATCATTATTGGCTTGAACAGGATGAACACATACGCTTAAAAAATCTTCAGCAATGGAGTCAGCCATTTGATGATATTCGTATAGCCATTAGTCTAATCCTTAATTTTATTCGTAACAGTGGATCACCTAGTCGAGAGGTCGCCTCTGCTGGCTTTTTTCAAATTTCCTTGGATAAAGATATGTCTTATCAAATGCTCAAAGTGAGCGTAGACAAATCTATTCTTTGTTTTGCCGAAATCAGTGGCGGTAAACACCGTTGCTCGGTTAGATTTATGAATCCGTCTGTCGATAATATTCGTCCTACTCAAACAGCCAACAATATTCCTTTTACCCTAAGCTGCTGTTTATTCTGATGTCATCTTCACTCATAGTAAAATGCCCAAGTTGTAAGCGTGCTGTGCCTTGGACGGCTGAACAGCAGTTTAAACCTTTCTGTAGTGAACGTTGTCGCTTGATTGATTTAGGCGAGTGGGTAATGGAAGAAAAGCGTATTGCGGGCGAGTCGCTGTTATCAGAAGACGACAATGACGATAATGTCTTTTTTCAATAAGGTGGTTTGTTAACCATCGTTTGACGTTTTTTTGCTTTATTCAGCTACAAAACGCCATAAACTTCACTTTTTCCTGTTAACTATGCTTAAATTCATCATACCCTTAGTTTTATTTATCGTCCTAGCTGTGTTTCTCGCAATGGGCTTAAAACTCAATCCGCGTGATATACCCTCACCGTTTATTGATAAACCTGCACCCACATTTTCCGCGCCCAAACTAACCGCGCCTACTGAAAAACTGTCCACTCAGGATTTAAAAGGACAAGTGTGGCTGTTTAATGTCTGGGCATCATGGTGTGTATCGTGTCGTGAAGAACATCCCATACTCAATCAATTGGCTAAACAAAAAGCGGTTGTGATTGTCGGTTTAAATTATAAAGATGACCCAGCGGACGCGAAAAAATGGCTGGATACCTTAGGTAATCCCTACAATGTTAGCATCATGGATTCAGATGGACGTATTGGTATCAATTTTGGCGTTTATGGCGTTCCAGAAACTTTTGTTATCGATAAAAAAGGCGTGATTCGTGACAAGTACACAGGACCTGTCACCATTGAATTATGGCAGCAAACCATACTGCCGCTCATCACAAAATTACAGGCAGAAAGCGCGTGAAATCTTTAATACTTATTTTTTTACTACTGTTATCACCCTTAGCTAGTGCAGTAGATGCTTACCAATTTAGCAATCCCGAACAAGAAGCCACTTATAACACGCTGGTTTCAGAACTACGCTGCTTGGTGTGTCAAAACCAAACTATCGGCGATTCTAATGCCGAGCTCGCTGCTGATTTGCGCCGCCAAGTCCATGAAATGCTGCAACAAGGTAAAAGCAAGGATGAAATATTGCAGTTCATGACTGAACGCTACGGTGATTTTGTGTTATATAACCCCCCTTTTAAAGCAAAAACAGGTCTGCTCTGGTTAGGACCTGTGACTTTTTTAATTATCGGTGTAGTGACAGTATTGTTATTTGTGCGCCGTAAAAAAACTATTGTGCCTGTCAACACGGAAGGCGATGTCGAAAAATTGGCGGCTGTTCGTCGTCTATTGACTGATAAAAATTCGGAGAATTAATTTTGGACGCATTATTTTTGCTGATTGCTGCTTGTTTAGTATTACTGGCATTGTTATTTATTTTACCGCCGCTATGGCGACAACGCCCGATAGCAAAAGCGGCGATTGACGAACGCAATATCGCTATTGCTCAACATCGTTTAGCTGAATTGACTGAGCAATTACAGTCGAATGCCTTAAGCCAAACACAATATGATGAACAACGTGCTGAGTTAGAACAAGCCTTAAGTGATGATCTTGAATTACAAACGCAAGGCGAAGCCTCTACTTTACGAGGTCGCTGGTTAGCCTATTTACTCTTGATTATGTTGCCTGTATTAGGCGGGTCGTTGTATGCCTTTCTGGGTAATTATAAAGCCATTAGCCCAACACCTGAAATGCTGGCAAGCAACGAACCCGATATGCCCAACCAAGAAGCCATCAACAAAATGGTCAATGGCTTAGCCGAAAAAATGAAAGCTGACCCAAAAAATGCCCAAGGTTGGTTAATGCTAGGTAAATCTTATAAACACTTACAGCAATATGCCAAAGCTGTCGATGCGTACGCACAAGCCTATAAATTATTGGGCGATAAACCCGATGTGATGTTGCAGTATGCCGATGCCTTATCCTTTGCTAACGATCAACAAGTCACAGGCAAAGCGGCTGAATTAGCCTTTAAAGCCCTAGCCTTAGAACCTAATAATCCGAATGCCTTGTGGTTATCGGGTATGGCAAAAGCGCAGGCAGGTGAATTTATGGCTGCCAAAAAATTATGGACGACGTTAAAAGATTCCTTGCCTGAGGGTTCTGAAGCACAACAAGAAACCAGCGATTTATTGGCAAAAATAGACGCTAAAATTGCAGAAAGCAATGGTGAAGTTGCAAGCGTACCAACAGCTAGTAAGACTACCAATAGTCCAGACACAACACCTAAAGACACACAAGCACCCACGACTGCAACAGCCTCTGTCAATGTCCAAGTCAGTGTCGCGCCTGAATTACAAAAACAAACTAGCCCTGATGACACGCTATTTGTCTATGCACAAGCCACCTCAGGGCCGCAAATGCCGCTGGCTATCGTCCGTAAACAAGTCAAAGATTTACCGTTAGCCGTCAGTTTAAATGACGCACAAGCAATGACTCCAGAAATGAAATTATCCAATTTTACCAATGTAAAATTACTGGCACGGGTATCTAAATCGGGCAATGCGATGAAACAAGCAGGCGATTTAATCGGCGTGATTGATGACGTAACTTTAGCGGATAAAACACCTCACACCCTCATCATCAATAGCGTGGTGAAATAGCATGGATCAAACCCTACACTTCGATTTACCCCTGATTAATCGCTACGACAAAGCGGGACCGCGCTATACCTCATATCCCACCGCGTTGGAACTACACGATGGTTTTACCGATACTGATTACCGTCAACATATTGAAAAATCCAATGCCGCAGGTGGCCCGTTGTCATTGTATGTGCATATTCCATTTTGCGATACCGTATGTTTTTATTGCGCGTGCAACAAAATCGTCACCAAAAATCGCTCACACGCTCAGCCTTATGTCGATAATCTGTGCAAAGAAATTGCCATGCAGGGCGCGTTGTTTGCTAAAAACCGTGTCGTCAATCAGCTGCATTGGGGCGGTGGTACGCCAACTTTCTTAAGTTATGAGCAAATGCAGCAAGTCATGACGGCTACTCGTGAACATTTTTCTTTGAAAGACGATGACAGCGGCGAATATTCCATTGAAGTTGACCCCAGAGAAACCAATCTACACACCGTTCAACAACTGCGTAGCTTGGGTTTTAATCGCATCAGCTTAGGTGTACAAGATTTTGATCCAGATGTGCAAAAAGCCGTCAATCGCGTCCAAAGCGAAGCCCAAACTTTTGCGGTATTAGACGCAGCAAGAAAACAAGGCTTTCGCTCCACCAATATTGATTTAATCTACGGTTTACCATTGCAAACCGTCGATTCGTTTAACGAAACACTGGATAAAATTCTGCACGTTAGCCCAGATCGGTTTTCGATTTTTAACTACGCCCATATTCCTGCTCGCTTTAAAACCCAGCGGCAAATTAATGACACTGATTTACCCAGCCCAGAAGTCAAACTCGCTATTTTACAAAGCGTAGGACAGAAACTAGCCGATGCAGGTTATGTCTATATCGGCATGGATCACTTTGCCAAACCCGATGATGAATTAGCGATTGCTCAACGGCAAGGTTTATTGCATCGCAATTTTCAAGGCTATTCCACCCATTCTGATTGTGATTTGATTGGTTTGGGCATTACTTCCATTGGCATGGTCGGCGATGCTTATAGCCAAAATGTTAAAGATTTAGAAAGCTACGATCAACTCATTAGCCAAGGTAAACTCCCAGTCTTCAAAGGCGTAGGATTGTGTGAAGATGACAAAGTACGCCGTGCAGTAATTATGCAGTTAATTTGTCATTTTGAATGTCAGTTTACCGCCATTGAACAGGCGCAATCGATTAACTTTAGCGATTATTTTGCCGATGAACTCAACGCATTAAAGGTTATGCAAACCGATGGCTTGCTCACAGTCAATGCAGACGGCATTCAAGTCTTACCCGCAGGGCGTTTATTGATACGCAATATCTGCATGGTATTCGACCGTTATCTAGCACAAAAACAGCAACAATTTTCCAGAGTAATTTAAGACAATGAATGATGACCGCCTTATCGAATTGGAAATAAAAGCCGCCTATCAAGAAGACCTGCTGCAAGCACTCAATAAAATAGTCAGTGAGCAACAGCAACAAATACAGCGGTTAGAAAAAACCTGCCAATTACTCAATGAACGCATTAATAGCCTATCAACTGAAAGCAGTGGCAATGGTGCGAGTATTGATGAAGTGCCTCCACATTATTAACACCTAGCACTCAATCTACTGTGGGTAGTGGGTCAACTCTGTGATTATAAGTAATTACGCATAAGTTAATCGTCATAGATAACATCGTTTGAAACAATTATCTATGTACCCGATGACTTTTTGCCAACAACTTACATGACACTATCACTTATGCCCCTTACGCGTTAAGATACATAAAAACTTTTGCTTAGGGGCTTATACAAACATGAATAAAATTAAACTGCTCTATGTAGAAAATGTAATCACTCGAAAAACAACACCCGTTCAACAGAAATTAACATTTTTTATGCAGGTAGAAAATATTGACTATGCTAAACAAATTGATGTTATCTGGGCGGGTGAAGAGGGAATTTGGCAAGTGCTACCTGCTGAATATCACAGTATGTTGGGGCATGATAAAGAATATTGGTCTGCAAGTATTACCTTTACTTTAACGGAAACAGAATTACTTGCAGGTAATATTAAGTTTAGCTTGCGTTATCGAGTGTTAAATAAAGAGTATTTGGATAATAATCATAAACATAATTATTTTAGCGCGGCAGATTCTGGTATTAGATTAGCTAATAATCAACTGATACAAAATATTGGTTTTCCTAGTTGTTTGCATGATAATCAGCAAACAATTTCTATCTCAACTGGAGTACACCGATCTTTTAATGCAAGCAGCGTTATCATTCATTGGACGACGGATAATTGGAAAACTATCACAAAAACACATTGTAATTTTAAAAAGAATTATTGGGATACTGAGTTATCAAGTAATGCTAGAAACCCAAATCAATATGGCACTCAACTCTGGACAGCAAGTATTGATGACAGTAATTTAGGTAAATTACAATATGTTATCAGTTGTGAAAATAAGCGGAAAAAAATAATATGGGAAAATAATGGAGGTTATAATTATTCATTTCCACAACAACAACTAAAAGTTTTAATATTAAACTTACATTGCTATCAAGAAGAAAATCAGGACGAAAAATTCACTAAAATTGCTAGAACTATTAATGAATTAGAGATTGATATTATTTGTTTGCAGGAAGCCGCTGAATATTGGCGTGATGGGGAAGGTGATTGGGAATCTAATGCCGCAAAAATTATCAATGACCGCTTAACAAAACCATTTTATATCCATTACGATTGGTCACATTTAGGCTTTGCTAAATATAGAGAAGGGGTGGCTATTTTAAGTCGTTACCCTTTATCTCATCAAGAAGCCCAATATGTATCAGATAGCCATGACGAATACTGTATTGATTCTAGGAAAGTGGTAAAAGCACGCGTTGATGTTCCGAGTGTTGGTTTTATTAATGTGTTTTCTGCGCACTTAAGTTGGATGGAAGGTGGTTTTAAGGAGCAATTTCAACGATTACGAACGTGGGCTGACAGCAATAATAGTGATGATATTAAAGCAACCTTATTATGCGGCGATTTTAATATTACAGCGGGTACAGAAGGTTATGGATTTGTGATTGATTCAAATGAATATGAAGATCAGTATTTAGCGGTTAATGAACACGGTATATTTGATCAAATTTTCAGAGTTAATGATGCACACTGGCAAGACTTATTAGCCGATGATTACCGAATTGACTATATTTTTATGAAAAAAAATAGCCAATTAAAGGCGGTCTCCGCAAAAGTTATTTTTACCGATCAAGAGTACGGGCGAGTATCGGATCATTTTGGTTACTTAATGACGTTTGAATCTGTTTGAGCTTGAAAAATAATAATAAAAGGTGGAGATATGGAACAAATAGCTGAAAATTATGCTAAACCAGTACATGGCGAATTAGGACGTTCATTTGCAAGAACGAATGACTTTAATCATAATTTTTTTCTGCGCTGGGGAAAAATAGACTTTGAACTGTTTCATGGTAATCAGATTAATCTAAAAGTTATTTTAAAAGTTTATCGTAACCATAATATTTGTGAAACCTATATTATCGATACCGATGCGTATGATGTTAAATGGAATCATCATAAACGCAAGACTAGAGATTTTTATATACACCCTGTTTCTAATTCCTTTGGTCAAATAACCTGTGTAAAGTTTTCCTTTATTATCCATAAAGATGACCACTCTATTCCATCACAAAAAGAATATATCTTTATGGATTGGGGACAATTACATAGCGATTCAGACTCACATCAATACAGAGAAATAAATAGCCAGCATTCAACCCCTAACCATTATCGAACCTATGAGTTAAATGCACATGAATTGCAAAGTGATGTGGATTGGATTAACCATCATTTTGACTCCTTACAATTGTTTCCTAAATTCACCAAAGGACAACCGCATCATCCTTATCATCCTAAAAGTTATATTCACGAAATGATAGATAAGGTGATGCACTGTAAACGAGAATATCCTGATAGATTATGCACAATTAAAGTCAGTGTAGATTGTATTGATGATGCGGATTTTACCAGCCATTTGATTCATGCAAGTAAACAAGGGGTATGGGTACAATGTATTGTTGATTGGCGAAAAATGACCCTCACTAATAGCGACAATTATGCTCGTTTAAAACGTGCAGGGGTTGAATTACTGGGTGTTGTTTGTACGCCAGTTCATCATTTGATTGAAGTCGATCCAGATATGCACACTAAGTTCATTATATTTAATGATGAGGACTGCATTCTAGGCTCATTTAATATTACTTTTGATCGCTGGGGATCAAATTGGGAATCAGGCATGACCTTTCATTCAAAAGGGGTCGCTCGATTACTCAATAATATTTTTCAAAGCCAACGCGGGGGAGTTATTCAAAAGTATGGCATAGATCCTTTTAGTCAATTTAATTTACTGTATACCTTTGGCAGACATATCATGAGCAATGGTGAAAGTTATCTTCCCCACCATGCTATTCTGGCTGAAATTAACCGCGCTAAACATTCAATTAAAGTTAGTTTATTTTTGATTGGCGATTTATTAGGTAAATATAATGAAAGTGTGATTTGTGCCTTAATTAATGCTAAAGATAGAGGTGTCACTGTACATATTTTATTTAATGGACATTTAGCCCGACAAGGAAGAATTGGTATTGAACGCACAATGGAAGAAGAATTAAACCGCCCCCTTTTACCTGTTATTGAGCGATTAAAATCATCAGGTGTAAAAGTGGGACTCGTGTATGGACAAGATGATCATTTAGTACCGTATTCGCCTATTCATTCTAAATACTGCATTATTGATGACTATATTGTCATCGATGGCAGTTTTAATTGGTATAACACCTCTGTTTTTTCACATGATTTAATCGTTATTGCCGCAAACCGCGAAGTTGCAAAACCTTATCTCTATGAATTTGAACGCATACAGCAAGTATTTAGGATTTATTAACCTAGTTATAAATACTAAAAATATCAGCATGGTAGGTATGCCTTCAATAGGAGGCGCATTATACTAAGTGCGTGATAATAAGTTTGCGTGTATTTAGGAGTGCAAGCTTTGCTTGCAAGTCAGGCAAAGCCTGACCTCCAACGTTAAGCAATACATCCTTACTTGTTATGTTACTAAGAACTTAATAACCTTTGGTGCTAGTTTAAATTAAGCAGCTAAAATAGTAAGCGATTGTTTTTAATGGAGTCCAATAGCTTTAGCTATTGCTGATTTGTAAAAAGCTGACGCTTTTTGATTCCTCCTAATTACAAAGTAATTTTAATTTTCACCACTACCAATTATTTAACATTTAACGTTTAAGCAAAGTAGGCACAAATTAATTCGCGCACACAATTACTTAACTTAATAGCCGTAGTTGCCTTGTTGAGTTAAAATAACGCCATTGTGAAATAACCAACCTATAGACTCAAGATATGAAAATTTTACTCGCTAACCCTCGTGGATTTTGTGCTGGTGTTGATCGCGCTATTGAAATTGTCGATCAAGCCATTGAAACTTTTGGCGCACCGATTTATGTGCGTCATGAAGTGGTTCATAACCGCACGGTGGTGGATGGGCTGAAAGAAAAAGGCGCGATTTTTATTGAAGATTTAACCGATGTGCCTGTCGGCTCTTATCTTATTTTTAGTGCGCATGGCGTGTCTAAACAAGTACAACAAGAAGCCAAAGAACGTAAGTTGACGGTGTTTGATGCCACTTGCCCGTTAGTGACTAAAGTCCATATTCAGGTAGCGAAACACGCTAAGTCAGACCGTGAAGTGATTCTTATCGGTCATGCGGGGCATCCTGAAGTCGAAGGCACGATGGGGCAGTACGAAAAATGTACCGACAATGGCGGCATTTATTTAGTCGAAACGCCAGCTGATGTAGAAAAATTGGTGGTGCATAATCCTGATAATCTGGCGTATGTGACCCAAACTACCTTATCGATGACTGATACAAAAATCATGGTTGATGCCTTAAGAGCCAGATTTACTTCGATTCAAGAACAGAAAAAAGACGATATTTGCTATGCCACCCAAAATCGTCAAGATGCTGTTTATGAATTGGCTAAATCAGCAGACACGATACTGGTAGTCGGCTCACCCAATAGTTCAAATTCTAATCGTTTGCGTGAAATTGCTGAACAACTGGGTAGAACGGCGTATCTTATTGACACAGCACAAGATATGCAGTTAGCTTGGTTTGATGGCGTGAATATCGTGGGTGTAACCGCAGGCGCGTCTGCTCCAGAAGTATTAGTGCAGGAAGTAATAGAGCAATTAAAATTGTGGGGTGGCACATCAACTGTTGAGATTCAAGGTATTGAAGAAAAAGTAGTTTTTTCCCTACCTAGAGGCTTGAAGAAAAACGCAGAGCTACATGGCGCACTCTGAACTTGAATCTATCCGCTTAGATAAATGGTTGTGGGCAGCGCGGTTTTTTAAAACGCGCTCGCTGGCTTCCGATGCAATAGGCGGTGGTAAAGTCCATGTGAATGAGCAGCGTGTTAAATCCAGCAAAGAAGTAAAAATAGGCGCGGTGCTGGATATTAGTAAAGAGGGTTTACGCTGGCAAGTGACCATCACCGCGCTGAGCGCACAACGCCGCGCTGCAAAAGACGCGGTGTTAATGTATCAGGAAGATACTGAAAGCTTGGCTAAACGTGAGCAACAAATTTTGGTATTGCGTGAACAACGAGCATTGTCAGGTTTTACACCACCCGAACACAAGCCGAATAAAAAAGATCGGCGATTGATACACAGTTTTAAGCAAGGCTAATGGAGTTCAAACCTAGGTTTGTATTCCTGTAATTCAAAGCTGAATTGTTTAAATATCAGGGTGATAGATGTGCCAACGATAGGAGGCGCATCACTCGCGTTGTATTTCTCGAAAACGAGCG
The DNA here is from genome assembly GCA_026398895.1 of Methylococcales bacterium. Taxonomy (GTDB): domain Bacteria; phylum Pseudomonadota; class Gammaproteobacteria; order Methylococcales; family Methylomonadaceae; genus UBA4132. The sequence goes on along the minus strand of JAPLRZ010000050.1, from coordinate 8,252 downwards.
TGTTCGTTTCTTAGCACATCCTATGATTAGCGCACCTTATCGCGTTAGATGTGTAGGTTGGATTGGCGATAAGCCAACCCAACAAAAATGCGGTGATGAAAGGATGTGGTGTTGACAGCGGTTCAGGGTTTTGTTAGGTTGCCAAAAAGCGGCACCCCAACCTTAGAGGCAAGTCTGTGAGGTAGATAAAACCCATGCACTGATTTCTGGATCTAAATGGTATCCGAGTCCTTCCTGTAGGAAAGAGGCTGAATGAACAAGGGGAGTGAAAGAGATGAACACAATAGGTATAGATGTTAGCAAAGCGAAGCTGGACGGGTCGTTGAAAAACACAGGGTTAGCGATGGTAGAACACCATTTCGTCATGAAAGCGACAGGCATTTATCACCAACAACTGGCGACCTTTCTGGCTGACGCAGGGGCGAAGGTATCCGTGGTCAATCCCGCGCAAGTGAAGTTTTACGCCCAAGGCTTAGGCGTGAGAAGCAAAAACGACAAAAAAGACAGTGTGGTGTCAGCGGGTTATGGCTTCAAGGAAAATCCTAAGGTCTGGCAACCCGAAGCACCCGAAATACGCACACTAAAAGTCCTGCTTGCTCGCTTTGACGGCATTGAAAAAGACCTGCAACGCGAGAAAAATCGGCAAGAAAAAGCAGTGATTAGCCTTGCACCAGACGAAGTGATTAACTCATTAACGCTGATGATAGAACAGCTGGAAAGCGAACAACAACGGCTAGACAAACTGATTGAAGACCACATCAACAAACACGATAAATTAAGAGAAAACAAAGCGTTGCTGGAAAGTAACCCCGCACTCGGCGCAGCCATGCGAAAACTGGTACAGATTTGTTTTGGTGTTCTAAAACGCCAGAAACCCTATCAACCACAAACGACTTAAATGTCGCTTGCGATTGATTTGGAGAGATGGTATCTACGAATTAATCATTTCGTCTATTCACGATAATATTATGACTGAACAAACAGGCACGCATTTTTTAACCGATATTGAAATTAAGCAGTTTAAATGCTTTGCGGATTTTAAAGCGTCTGGATTTAAGCGGGTTAATTTAATTGGCGGTAAGAATAATGTCGGTAAAACCGCGTTTATGGAGGCTTGTTATATTAATGTTCGTTCAAAAGATATTGCACATATGGTTAATGCAATTATTAGTGTAAAAATACAAAGAGAGTTTTTAAATCTAGCAACAGGAAGTGCATTGCAAGAAAAAGACTTGTTGTTTTTTTTGGATTACTATAAAAATTACAAGGCAAAATCTAATTTAAATTTTCAGAGCTTTTCTATATCATTAAAAGAACTTAAAAAAGAGTACATATTTTGTGTAGGAAATGAATCAATTAATATTAATTCAAATGAAATTAGCATATTAAATTTCATAATTAATGAAAAAAATGACAACATTAATTTTCTTGGTCAATTTAAATTACAAGATGTTAAGCTAATAGAGTTATTTAAAAATATTCAGAAAAATGATAAGGAAAATGAATTAAATAGCTTTATAAGAGAGTTTGATAATAGTATTGAAATTTTTAAAGTAATAGATAAACCTCAGTGCAAAACCAACGGTGAATACCGTGATATAACCGAATTTGGCGATGGTTTAAAACATTATATTTCCATTATCTGCGCTCTTTATGCCTGTGAAAACGGCTATTTATTTATTGATGAAATAGACAACGGTATTTATTACGACCATCTTGATAGATTATGGGAAATAATTTTAACGCTGTCTAAAAAAACCAACTGCCAAATATTTGCCACTACCCATTCAAAAGAAATGCTGGAATCATTTGCACGGGTGGCTAAAAAATTAGACGAACAGGATATTTCTTACACTCTGTTGGTTAAAAATAAAAATCAGGAAATTAAATCTATAACCCGCGATTATGAAATGATTTTAGACAGTATTGCCGATGAACGCGAATTAAGAGGTTGGTAATAATGAGCAAGGTCGCTATTTTTTGTGAGGGAGAAACGGATATACAGTTCTTAAAATCTCTAATTGAACACATGGGATTTAGAAAAAATGATGTTATATCGTACATAATGAGTAGTAAAAGTTATTTCTTTGATGAAAATCACCGAAAATACAAAGATGTTAAATTAGAAACAGATAGTGACACAATTAGAAAAATATTATTTGTATTGGATGCAGATGATATTAATAAAGATGCTGTATATGGCGGCTATTTGAATACTAAAGATAAATTAGATAACGTTATTACTAACTTAGGTATTAAAAACATTAGCCAAGTTTATGTTATGCGTGACCCCATAACACAAAACGGTAACTTAGAATCCCTCATCTTATCAACAATTGATCAGCAACTAAGAAGTTGTATCGAATGCTTTTTAGATTGCTCTCAACTTGAATCAAAAGAAAATCATAAGGCTATTCTCAATCGGATTTATCATATCGTTTACCCTAACGAACAGTATAATTTTAAACATCCGCATTTTGATGAATTAAAAACCAAATTAACCCAACTTTTTGTTGAATCAGAATAAAATATGATGCAATTTTTTCAAAATCTAGGTGCAGACACTCGCACCAGTTTTACCAAACTCGGACGCGGTACTTATTTTTTATTAAGCACGTTGGCAGGTATTGCCAGCGTGTTACCTAGGCCACGCTTATTAATGAATCAACTTTACTCTGTTGGGGTATTGTCATTTTTAATTATCACCATTTCAGGTTTATTTGTCGGCATGGTGCTGGGTTTACAAGGCTTTTATATTCTGTCTGATTTTGGCGCGGAAGAAAGTTTAGGCGTTATGGTGTCCGCCTCATTGGTTCGAGAACTAGGTCCTGTGGTCACTGCCTTATTATTTGCAGGCAGAGCGGGGTCGGCTTTAACCGCAGAGATTGGTTTAATGAAAGCCACTGAACAATTGTCAGGCATGGAAATGATGGCAGTTGATCCGATACGGCGTATCATTACCCCACGTTTTTTGGCAGGCTTCATCTCGATGCCTTTATTAGCCGCCTTATTCAGTGCGGTGGGTATTATTGGCGGACAATTGGTCGGTTCTGGTTTACTAGGCGTGGACGACGGCTCTTATTGGTCGCAAATGCAGACCCAAATCGATTTTTACGATGACATACTCAATGGCGTGATTAAAAGCATTATTTTTGGTTTTGTTACCTCGTGGATTGCCTTGTTTGAAGGCTATGATGCCATTCCTACCTCCGAAGGTGTCAGTCGTGCCACCACTCGCACGGTGGTCAATTCGGCATTTAGTATTTTAATTCTTGATTTTATTCTTACCGCACTTATGTTTGGAGATAAGTAATATGCAGCACACAGCCACTCAAGACACACTGGTGGGTCTTTTTGTCGCAGCAGGGTTTGCTGGGCTATTTTTCCTTGCCTTACAAGTGAGCAATCTCAGTTCATTTGGTCAGCAAGATACTTACACTGTCACCGCTCGTTTTGAAAGTTCTGGCGGCTTAAAAATTAAATCAGCCGTGTCAGCCGCAGGCGTTAAAATCGGCAAAGTGACCGATATTAGTTTTGATACTAAAACCTATCAAGCGGTTGTGAGCATGGCAATTGATGCAAAATACAATACCTTGCCCGATGACACCACTGCCAGTATTTTTACCGCAGGTTTACTCGGTGAACAATATGTTAATCTCGATGCAGGTGGTTCAGACACGGTTTTGAAAAATGGCAGCAAGATTGATATTACCCAATCAGCCATAATTCTTGAAAAAATCATCGGTCAGTTTTTATTCAAATCCGCCGAAGAAAAAGCCCAAGGGGATAAAAAATGAGTAAATTGGCGGTTATCGACCAAGGTGCTGGACAGTTTATTGTCGATGGTGATTTGACGTTTGCGACTATTGATAAGAAAACCGTCAAATCCTTTGATTTTCTAAACACGACTAAATTTGCCACTATTGATCTTGGTAATGTAACTTGCACCGATAGCGCGGGTCTCGCACTGATGATTGAATGGATAAAACACGCCCGTTACAATCGAATCCAGTTACAATTTAAAAATATTCCAAAACAACTACACAATCTTGCCAAGCTCAGCGGTTTTGATAAATCCAGTTATTTTGCAACAACAGAGCTGTAAGGTTTTTAAAACCTGACAGGTCTATGTCTCTCACCTCTCACCTATCACCTCCCCATTATGGACAAATTAATAATTACTGGCGGCACACGACTCTCTGGAGAACTGCGCATTTCTGGCGCGAAAAACGCAGCCCTCCCCATTCTTGCTGCAACGCTACTGTCAACAACCCCTGTCAGTGTCGGCAATATTCCGCATCTACACGACATCACCACCACAATGGAGCTACTCGGTCGTATGGGAGTCAGCTTGCTGGTTGATGAGAAAATGAATATCGAAGTTGATAGTAGCACTATCACTAGCTATGAAGCCCCTTATGAATTAGTGCGCACCATGCGAGCGTCTATTCTGGTATTGGGTCCTTTATTAGCGCGGTTTGGTGAAGCTCATGTTTCCCTTCCTGGTGGTTGTGCAATCGGTACACGTCCTGTCGATATTCATTTGAATGGCTTAATAAAAATGGGCGCGGACATCGTTGTCGAAGGCGGTTTTATTCACGCTAAAGTCGATAGGCTTAAAGGCTGTCGTTTAGTGTTAGAGCAAATCACCGTCACAGGCACAGAGAACTTACTGATGGCGGCAACACTCGCCTCAGGCACGACCATCATCGAAAACGCAGCTAAAGAACCCGAAGTCACTGACTTAGCGTATTTCCTCAATGCAATGGGCGCGAAAATTACAGGTATCGGCACCGATGTATTAATCATTGAAGGCGTGGAAAAATTAGGCGTAGAAGAACTGCACTATGACATCCTACCTGACCGTATTGAAACAGGCACTTATTTATGCGCAGCGGCAATCACAGGTGGCAAAGTCAAACTGAAAAATACTCGCCCCGATATACTCGACGCAGTATTAGAAAAACTGGTTGAAGCAGGCGCGGAAATTACCACGGGTGACGATTGGATTGCCCTCGATATGCACGGCAAAAAACCCAAAGCTGTGTCGTTGCGTACTGCTCCCTATCCCGCATTTCCAACTGATATGCAGGCACAATTTATCGCCATGAACTGCGTTGCCGATGGAGTTGGGATTATCACTGAAACCATTTTTGAAAATCGCTTTATGCACGTTCAAGAATTACAACGCATGGGCGCGAATATCAAACTGGAATCCAACACTGCTATCTGTACAGGCATGAAAAAATTAACAGGTGCGCCTGTGATGGCGACTGACTTAAGAGCCTCTGCTAGTTTAGTCATTGCCGCCTTAGTTGCCGAAGGCAGTACTCTCGTGGATCGCATTTATCACATCGATAGAGGCTACGACCACATTGAAGAAAAACTCTCTCAATTAGGCGCGACCATCCGCCGCGTTCCTCAATAAGGTTTTACTATGCTCACCATTGCAGTATCAAAAGGCAGAATTTATGAAGAAGCCCTGCCTTTGCTGGCAGAAGCGGGTATCGTCCCAATAGATGATCCCAAAACCTGCCGCAAATTAATTTTAAACACCACCCGCGAAGATGTGCAACTGGTCATCATCCGCGCCACCGATGTTCCCACCTTTGTCGAATACGGCGCGGCTGATTTAGGTATCGCAGGTAAAGACGTACTCATCGAACACGGTGCAGAAAGTCTCTACGAACCGTTAGACCTAGGCATTGCCCGTTGTCGGTTAATGACCGCCACGCGTAAAAACGCACCGCCCATTAAAGGACGGGTGCGCGTCGCGACCAAGTTTGTCAAAATCGCTGAACGTTATTTTGCCAGCCTAGGTATACAAGCCGAAATCATCAAACTGTACGGCTCAATGGAGCTTGCTCCGCTAGTCGGCTTAGCTGATTGCATCGTGGATTTAGTCGATACAGGCAACACCCTAAAAGCCAACGACATGGAACCGCGTGATTTAATCATGAACATTAGCTCCCGCCTCGTGGTCAACAAAGCCGCCATGAAAATGAAAAATGCCCCGATTGCTGAATTGTTAGCACAGTTTGAGCGGACGTTGGCGAAGCGGTGAGTAATAACCCAAGCTGACACTCTTTTTAATTTTTACTGACTCGCCTAATCCTATGTCTAATTTAATCATTCAAAAACTTAACACTAGCTCAGCCGATTTTGACCAACAATTAAAAAATTTGCTGGCATGGAATGAAACTGATGATTTAGATATTCATAAACGGGTATTAGATATTATTGCTGATGTCCGCAAGCGCGGTGATGCGGCAGTGATTGAATACACTAATCGGTTTGATAATCGTGAAGTGATTAACGCGAGTGAGTTGGAAATATCGAAAGAGATATTGCAAACCGCTTGGGAAAACTTACCCGAAGCACAAGCACAAGCTTTGCAAACAGCCGCTGATAGAGTCCGTGCTTACGCAGAACATCAAAAAATTCAGCCGTGGCAATATACCGAAGTGGACGGCACGGTCTTGGGGCAAAAAATCACGCCGTTAGATCGCGTGGGTTTGTATGTGCCAGGCGGCAAAGCGGCGTATCCATCGTCGGTGTTGATGAATGCCATTCCTGCCAAAGTCGCAGGAGTGAGCGAATTGATTATGGTCGTGCCAACGCCTAACGGTGATAGCAATGAACTGGTATTGGCGGCAGCTTATTTGGCGGGTGTCGATAGAGTGTTCAGCATTGGCGGAGCGCAAGCGGTGGCGGCGTTGGCTTACGGCACACAAACGATTCCAGCGGTGGCAAAAATTGTCGGGCCGGGTAATATCTATGTGGCAACCGCGAAAAAACTGGTGTTCGGGCAAGTTGGTATCGACATGATTGCAGGTCCTTCGGAAATTCTGGTAATTTGCGATGGCAAAACCAACCCAGACTGGATTGCGATGGATTTATTCTCACAAGCCGAACACGATGAAAATGCGCAAGCGATTTTGATTAGTGATGATGCCGAGTTTTTAACCGCCGTTGAAGCCAGTATTAACAAACTGTTGCCAACGATGGAACGCGCTGAAATTATCACTGCATCACTGACCACACGCGGCGCGTTGATTAAAGTCGAGTGTCTAAACCAAGCCGCTGAAGTGGCGAATATTATCGCGCCTGAGCATTTGGAATTATCGGTAGCAAATCCAGAAGCTCTGTGTGAGCAAATCCGTCACGCAGGCGCAATTTTTATGGGACGCTACACCGCCGAAGCTTTGGGCGATTATTGCGCGGGGCCGAATCACGTCTTGCCAACCTCCAGCACAGCGCGGTTTTCCTCACCCTTAGGCGTGTACGATTTTCAAAAACGTAGCAGTTTAATTAATTGCTCAGAAAGTGGCGCGAGTGAATTGGGTAAAACCGCTTCTGTATTGGCGCGGGGTGAATATTTAACCGCTCATGCGCGTTCTGCGGAATATCGCATTAAATAGTAATGAATGGTAAAGAAATCGTTGCACGTTTGAAAAAAGAGGGCTGGGTACTGGTTGGAGTCAACGGTAGTCATCACATCATGAGAAAAGCAGGGGCTTTGCGATTCTGTACATGGTAGTAAAGACTTAGGTATTGGCGTAATCAAATCTATCGAAAAACAATCAGGAGTAAAGTTAAGATGAATGTTGGTTTTCCTTACACCGTTGAAGCCGAAGAAAACGGCGTTCTGTTTGTGCAGTTTATTGATATTGAAGAAGCCTTTACTCAAGGTGATAATTTGGAAGAAGCTGCTTTTAATGCGGTTGAAGTATTATCCGCCATGTTAGAAAGTCGCTTAGAAATGAATCAAACCATTCCCGAAGCATCAATTTGCCCTGATGGTGGTTTTTTAGCTTACCCAGAGCCTAAAATTCAAATGGCTATTTTGATGAAAAAGGCAAGAGGTAATCGTTCAATCGTGGAATTAGCGAATGCAATGAACACAACTCTATCCAATGTGGAAAAACTCGAAAATCCGAGAAACTCAGCCAGCTTAAATCAATTAAACAAAGCCGCCAAAGCATTAGGTAAGCGTTTAGTGTTGTCGTTGGAATAAAAAATAGTATCGCAGAACAGGAGTCCAATAGCTTTAGCTATTGGCATAAAAACAGCTAAAGCTGTTTTACTCCGCTTTTATAGTTCCATTAAGTTAATAGAAGTTACGCATTGACAGATGCTATAAAATACGAACATCCCCTAACCAAGAAAATAGCAAGATTGTGATAAGGAAACCAAGTCGCCCACCAACGGCACGTTGTACGTTGCCTATGTATATTAGTTTTTTATTGAGT
>JAPLRZ010000030.1 GCA_026398895.1 Methylococcales bacterium | reverse complement strand
GTTGACTCGTGGGTCTTCAATGCTTGAAAAGTAGTGAATAATAGACGGCGTTGGTTTTTCTGTCATCGATTGCAAAATACTTGTCTTATTACCCCTATCAGATTTTATTTTCAAGTGTTTTTAAGTGCGATTGCCCTGGTTACCCTACCCACCCTACTTTACTAGATAAATTTTGGAGAAAATAAAATGAAATTAACAGCCGTTTTTCAAAAAGTGCCTGAGGGTTATATTGCCTTCGTAGAAGAATTAACAGGCGCAAATACGCAAGGGCAAACCTTAGAAGAGGCGCGTACTAATTTAATAGAAGCGATTACCCTCGTTATTGAAGCCAATCGTTTCTTAGCAGAAGAAGCTTTACAGGGTAGTGACTAATCAAAGAAACCTTTGATATGGCGACATTCGGCGTGACTTGTTGCGCTATTTAGAACAACACGGCTGTGAATGTCTACGCGAGGGTGGAAATCATACAATTTACGTTAATCGTCAAGAACAAAAAGTTTCAGGCATTAATTAGAGGCTTAACCGTTCGCCCTGAGCTTGTCGAAGGGTGGATGGTTAAGCCGTTCATGGTTCGACAGGCTCACCACGAACGGCTTAACCTTGCTCCAAATACCAGAAAACTTTTATTCAGCTACTTAGCACGAAAAATCTGTAAGGATTTGGGAATTGCAGAGCCGTTACATTAAGCGCGTAGTCAACCATCCTACCTTAAGCTACACCGCCAATAGTGTATAATTACCCCATCCTAAACAAACCCACACCGCCCTAAAATCCAGATTAAAAATGTTCCACGTGGAACATCGCAAGATAAAATCGAATAATGTTCCACGTGGAACATTCATGCAACAACAGGAAAACAAAGACTCATGACTAACGCTAACGATCATTACGACAGTACCAATATTCAGGTTTTAAAAGGTTTGGACGCAGTCAGGAAACGTCCTGGTATGTATATCGGCGACACCGATGACGGCTCTGGTTTGCATCACATGGTTTTTGAGGTGGTGGATAATTCCATTGATGAAGCGTTAGCAACGCGATAAGATGCGCTACATAGGATGTGCTGAGGTACGAAGCGCATCGTTCGAGTTGACACGAATGATGCGCCTCCTATCGTCGTCACATCCTATTGCACTCCCCATCTTACTTTACCAGATGTAATTTTATGACTTGAATTCATGGGAGTTTAAACATGACTGATATTGAAGAACTTGAAGCCAAAGTAAGCGACTTACCCACTGAAAAGTTAGCAATATTTCGTGACTGGTTTTATCAATTTGCAGATGAATTGTGGGACGCAAAAATTGCGGCAGATTTTCGTGCTGGAAAATTGAATAATCTGATTGAAAAAGCGCGTCTTGAATTGTCTCAAGGCAAGGCGCGTGAGATTTGCTGAATACGATCAACTCATTGGATAAATGCGCTCTCATCCTACCTTAAGATACACATAGTTAATAGTGTATAATTACCCCATCATAAACAAACCCACACCGCCCCAAAATCCAGATTAAAAATGTTCCACGTGGAACATCGCAACACAAATCGAATAATGTTCCACATGGAATATTCATGCAACAACAGGAAAACAAAGACTCATGACTAACGCTAACGATCATTACGACAGTACCAATATTCAGGTTTTAAAAGGTTTGGACGCAGTCAGAAAACGTCCTGGTATGTATATCGGCGACACCGATGACGGCTCTGGTTTGCATCACATGGTTTTTGAGGTGGTGGATAATTCCATTGATGAAGCGTTAGCAGGGTATTGCAAAGAAGTCCGCGTGATTATTCATAGTAATGGTTCGGTGACGGTTGCCGATGATGGGCGCGGTATTCCTGTCGATATACACGAAGAGGAAGGCGTATCGGCTGCCGAAGTGATTATGACCGTGCTTCATGCGGGCGGTAAGTTTGATGATAATTCTTATAAAGTGTCAGGCGGTTTACACGGTGTTGGGGTGTCGGTGGTTAATGCCTTATCAGAAGAATTAAATCTGGAAGTACGCAGAAACGGGCAGTTATACAAACAAAAATATGTGATGGGTAATCCTGTTGCACCCTTAGCCCCAGTCGGTGCGATTGAAGGCACAGGCACGTTAATCAATTTTAAACCCAGCAGCGCGACCTTTACCGATTTAGAATTTCATTATGATATTTTGGCAAAACGTTTGCGCGAATTGTCATTTTTAAATTCAGGCGTGCGTATCAGTTTGAACGACGAACGCACCGAACGCCAAGACGTGTTTGAATTTGAAGGCGGCATTAGTGCGTTTGTCACTCATTTGAATAAAAACAAAACCCCGTTATTCCCTGACGTGTTTTATTTCATTGCCGAAAAAGAAGGTGTGACCGTTGAAGTCGCTATGCAGTGGAATGACTCCTACCAAGAAAATGTGTTTTGTTATACCAATAATATTCCACAACGTGATGGCGGCAGTCACTTAGCAGGTTTCAGAGGCGCGTTGACCCGCACTATTAATCAGTACATCGAAGCCAGTGGTTTAGCGAAAAAAGAAAAAGTATCGACCACAGGTGATGATGCCAGAGAAGGCTTAACGGCTGTATTGTCAGTAAAAGTCCCCGACCCTAAATTTTCTTCACAAACCAAAGATAAGCTAGTATCTTCAGAAATAAAGCCGCTGGTCGAATCAACGATGAATGAAAAGCTGCAAGAATTTTTGTTGGAAAAACCGCAAATCGCTAAAACCATCGTCGGTAAAATTATCGATGCGGCAAGAGCCAGAGAAGCTGCGCGTAAAGCCCGCGAATTGACACGTCGCAAAACCACGCTAGACATTGCAGGCTTGCCTGGCAAACTGGCAGATTGCCAAGAAAAAGACCCCGCGCTATCTGAACTATTTTTAGTGGAAGGGGATTCAGCGGGTGGTTCAGCTAAACAAGGCAGAGATCGCCGCACGCAAGCCATTTTGCCGTTAAAAGGTAAAATTCTAAATGTCGAAAAAGCCCGTTTCGACAAAATGATTTCATCGGAAGAAGTCGGCACGCTCATCACCGCCTTAGGGTGTGGCATCGGCAAAGACGAATATAATCTAGCTAAATTGCGTTATCACCGCATCATTATCATGACTGACGCGGACGTTGACGGCTCGCATATTCGCACACTGTTACTCACTTTTTTCTATCGCCAACTCCCTGAAATTGTCGAAAAAGGTTATATCTACATTGCTCAGCCGCCGTTGTATAAAGTCAAAAAAGGTAAGCAAGAAAGCTATGTTAAAGACGATGCAGAATTAAACAGCTATCTTATTCAACTCGCCTTGGATAAAGCGCAACTGTTCACCGATGCCAGCGCACCTGCTATTCAAGGGCAAGGGCTAGAAACATTGGCAAAAACCTTTACTGATGTAGTCATTGTGATTAACCGTTTAGCTAGACGTTATGACGATGTGTTTTTAGAGCAGTTCTGTTACATGGAAGTCATGACCGACGACATTAGACAGGACGAACAAAAACTCAGCGCGTGGTTTGCCGCTATGCAGCAACGCCTAGTTGACTGTGAAAGCAAAGCCATTTTCACCATCACGCTGGACTATAAAAACGACCACGAATTTTCTGCGGTGGTCAGTAAACGCCTGCACGGCATTACCAAAACCTTTATTTTTCCCTCTACTTTTTTTGCCAGCAAAGACTATGTGAAAATTTCCCAATACGCAGAAAATACCGCAGGGATGTTTAACGAAGGTTCATATATGCAAATGGGTGAACGTCAACAACCCGTCAGCAGTTTCAAACAAGCCTTTGAATGGATGATGAAAGAAATCAAAAAAGGTCAGCATATTCAACGTTATAAAGGACTAGGCGAAATGAATCCAGAACAATTATGGGAAACCACGCTGGATGCCAATAATCGCCGTTTGCTACAAGTGCGCATTGAAGATGTGATTGCTGCCGATGAAATTTTTACCACGCTAATGGGTGATGTCGTTGAACCGCGTCGTGATTTTATTGTGCAGAATGCGTTGAATGTGGGCGTACTGGACGTGTAGTTTAACGATTCCTCCGAGGTTTTAAAACCTCTCAGGTCGCATTGAAAGCACTGTTCCTGTAGCTTGGGTTGCCCCTTTTTGCAACCCAAGCTACGCAGCTAATTAGTGTTATACGCAGTTCAAGTATGGAGATAAATAGATGACAAACTTTATAGCAATAAAAATAGTAACTACTCAGCCCCATCTAAATTGAAGCGAATCAAACGGATTGAGATGATTCAGTTTACGGGTTTCCCAAATGGAGCGGATGATACAAAAGGCCTCAGAGCCACTCATGGCTCGAAAACCACCAGTGACGTTAAGCTTGACTTTCACAGGACGCACTAGGCGTTCGGCGGAGTTGTTATCGAAAGGGATACGCCAATCAGTGAGGAATCGCCAGACTTCGGTTTTAAAGTCACGCAGTCGACTATGTAAGTTGGTGGCGGACTGTTGCGGTGTACGCCCTTTGTACCCTGATTCGTGAGGGCGTATTGGAAAGGCGATGAGTCCGCTGTCGATTTGTGAGTTATCACGGCGCATTAAGCCGGTGATTGTTTCGATAGCAGTGCAGTTTTGCCTTCACACAAAGCAGACGCAGGGCAATTACCCAGTCCTCGCTTGTGAGTTGCTCACAATAGCGCAGTTCGCGCAGATGATGGGTGGTTACACAGGGCGTGGTTTTTGTGCCTGTATGCGGTTTAAATACATTGCCATGCAAACCCACCACTGCCAAAATTCGGCAATGCCTCGCAATAAATTCACGGATTTGTTTATCACTAGAATTATTAAAACACCCTTGCGGTAATACCACCGCCATACGTCCACCCGCTTTTAAAAAGTTTAAGTTACGCTCAATAAATAATATATCGCGCCCGACAGACGTTTGATATTTGCCGTTATCTTTTTTACCTAATTAAAATACGGGTTTCTTTTATATCACCCGCAAACGGTAGATTTGCCATTAACACATCAAATTGAAAATCACGGTTACTGTTTTTATCTACGCGCAATTTGCGTAATTTTTTCCAGCCTTCGCCGTAAATATCTAACCAGTTTTCATCTTTGATTTTTTCGTCCCAGCGTTCATAATCCAGTGTATTTAAATGCAACACATTGGTTTGTCCATCGCCTGCAATTAAATTCAGTGTGCGCCTAACACGCACCGCTTTTTCATCAAAATCAATGGCAAAAACTTTGTTAGTGAACGCGATGTTCGACTTTTATTTTAAGGAGTTGAAGGCATGACGGCAAAAGCGTAGAGTTATTTTTGAGCAAAAGTAACGAAACGGAGAGCCGTCATGCCATTATAGCTAAAGCAGTATAATCTGATTATTTTTAATTCGATGACCAGGGCAAGCGCGTATAAATTGACTCAAAAAACAGAGATACTGACTAATTTTTGGGGAAAGTCAGAGGCACTCAGTTTACAAGAAGCGTTTTCATCATTAGAAGACCCGCGAATAGAGCGACATAAAAAGCATAACTTACTGGATATACTCATATTAACGATCTGTGCCGTAATTAGTGGAGCAGAGGGCTGGGAAGCGATAGAGCATTTTGGCAAAGAAAAAGAACAGTGGTTACGCCAGTGGATAGCCTTAGAAAATGGTATTCCGTCGCATGACTGTATTGCACGAGTGATAGCACGAATCGAGCCTGAGAAACTGACCGAATGTTTTGTGCGGTGGGCGCGAAGCCTATCGGAGCTGAGTGAGGGCGAAGTCGTAGCCCTTGATGGAAAAACGGCACGGTGTTCGTACCAACGCAAAAATAAGCTGGGGGCGATTCATAGGGTCAGTGCGTGGGCGAGTGGTGTGGGCTTGTCACTAGGGCAGGTGAAAACCGCCGAGAAATCTAACGAGATTACCGCGATACCCGAATTACTAGAACTGCTTGAAATTAAAGGCTGTATCATCACCATTGATGCGATGGGCTGTCAAACAGATATTGCTAAAAAAATCATTGAAAAACAAGCCGATTATGTACTGGCAGTGAAGGATAATCAAAAATTGCTGCACGAGGCGATCCGTGATTATTTCGACGTGGCAATCTCAGACGCTGCGTTTTATCGACTTGTTTAGATACCTTGCCCAACGCGGCTCGCTGGCAAGGACTGAAAAGTATTGCTAGGGTTGAAAGTGAGCGCATTGTCAACGGCAAGGTCAGCGTTGAACAACGCTACTACATCACAACCTTGACCAATGTGGCTTCCTTTGCCCACGCGGCGCGGGCGCATTGGAGCATTGAAAATTCCTTGCATTGGGTTCTCGATGTCACCTTCAAAGAAGATGATTCGCGCATTCGCACTGGATACGCCCCTGAAAACTTTAATATCATTCGTCAACTCGCCATTAATCTGCTAAAAAAAGAACCCTCCAAGTTGAGTATAAAGCGAAAACGCTTTAAAGCGGCTTTGAGTGATTCTTTTAGATGTGATGTTATTTTTTCTGTCTGAAATTTATATGCGCTTGCCTTGCGCATGATAACTAGAATTGCACTTGAGACTTGAATCCAAGTTAGATATTAAAAATATTTCGCAAAAATAGCGACTCCTCGCATTTTTTATCATTATCGTAGCGGTCGCGTTATGCAGTATTACTTGCGGTACAGTTTATTGATGCACCCAAAGGTCAGATGGCAGAAGTGCTGAAAGATGGTTCAGTGGAAATAATTGAATTGTGTTAAATACAGGTGCTGGGTTAAACTTGATTATAGCGATATTGATGACTGGCAGTCATGCTCGAAAACTAACGTGAGAAATTAAACATTATGACTACTCGATTATTTAACAGTGCTGATTTTTTACAGCCCACAGATAAAGAGCCAATACGCTCGATTATTACCCAATCCAAGGATCAGGTTATTATTGCGTGGCATCTTAAACCAGAACAAGAAATTCCTGCTCACATTCATCCTAATGGACAAGATACTTGGACGATTTTAGCAGGCAAAGGCTTGTACTATTTAGATGCTTCAGGTGCGACACAAATAATTAGTGCAGGTGATGTGGTCGTTGCTCATACTGGTGAAGTACACGGCGTAGTTAATAATGGTGATGAGCCATTAATTTTTATTTCCGTCGTGTCGCCCGTTGATGCAGGTTATCAACTTGGCTAAAAGTTAGGCTATATTGCTTGCGCTGTGGGGGTCAGGTTTTGCCTGACTTTGCAAGCAAAGCTTGCACTCCAAGTAAGAGCTAACTGGTTAAATCCTATTCTGACTCAAAACGTTCAACTTACAGTGGTTTTAAGCAGCACAGTGGTGGATAAACGTAAAATTTTTACTCATTATTTAATCCTTAATAGTGTAAATGTTGGGGTTCGACCCTCACCCCAACCTACATTTTATGCGTAGTCAGCGTATGCCCTGCTTCTTTATAGTGCCGATAGCGTTCTCTACCCACGGTTTTAGTCGCTTCGCTGTTATCCAATATTTCCAACACCCGTTCAGCATTGGCACACTGTGAGGATAAGTTAATCACGGTTTTTTGCCAGTGTGCGGGTGCGGGGAGTGAGCCGATTAATACTTGTTCAAGCGCGGGAATGTCGCCTGTATAAAGTTGGTGCGGAATAAAACTGCCTGCTCTGAATGTCCAGAGCAGGTTGTCTATCTGTTGACTCTGTCCCGCTGTATCGGTCAGTACATAACAAAAACAGCCGCTACGATAGGCTTTTTCTATCAGTTTACAGGCGAATAACAGACGCTCCTGTTGCGACTGGGTTGGCAGAATATAAAAACTAATTTCAGCCATTTGCCCGATTGATGAGGTATTGACTTAATAGCGGCACAGGACGACCTGTCGCGCCTTTGGCTTGTCCTGTACGCCACGCTGTGCCTGCAATGTCTAAATGCGCCCAGCGGTAGTTCTCGGCAAATTGTGATAGAAAACACGCGGCGGTGATGGTGCCTGCGTCTTTGCCGCCCACATTGGCTAAATCAGCAAAATTCGATTTGAGTTGTTCTTGATATTCTTCCCAGAGCGGTAAACGCCACACGCTGTCATTGGCGGTTTCGCTAGCGGCTAATAAGTCATTGCACAGGATGTCATCATTGCCCAATAAGCCACTGGGTACACGTCCTAATGCGACTAAACACGCACCTGTCAGTGTTGCTAAATCAATCACTACATCGGGATTAAAGCGTTCTGCATAAGTGAGCGTGTCACATAAAATCAAGCGTCCTTCGGCATCGGTATTGAGGATTTCTACGGTTTTACCTGACATACTGGTGAGAACATCACCTGGTTTATTGGCATCACCGTCGGGCATATTTTCAGAGGAAGGAATCAAGCCGATGATATTAAGCGGTAAATCCATTTCTGCCGCTGCTGATAATGTACCTAACACTGCTGCACCGCCGCACATATCGTATTTCATTTCGTCCATGCCAGCGGCGGTTTTTAATGAAATACCACCTGCATCAAAGGTTAGCCCTTTGCCGATTAATACGATGGGCTTGGCGTTTTTTTCGCCGCCTTGATAATTCAGAGTAATTAATTTAGCAGGCTGACGACTACCGCGTGATACCGCCATAAAACAGCCCATACCCAAGGCTTGCAGTTCGGATTCTTCTAAAACCGTCACTTCAAGTTTGCCGTGTTTATGCCCCAGTTCAATTGCTTGTTCAGCAAGATAGGTCGGGGTGCAGATGTTGGCAGGTAAATCAGCCAGTAGCTTAGTAAATGCAACGCCTTCAGCAATAGCGCGACCTTGTGCTAAACCTGCTTGTGCGAGTTGCAACTCAACATCGGGTGCGATAATACTGAGTTTTTCAAGCTTGCACTCGGCTTCTTTATTGGATTTTGTTTCTGTGTATTGATATAAGGCATCATTAAATACTTCGATACAGGCTCGCGTTTTCCATTGCCAATCATAACTTTCGACTTCGCACTCTGCTAGCGTACACACCACTGACTTTATCGGTGTTTTCTTTAAGGCATTAACAGCGGCAAGCAGA
This sequence comes from Methylococcales bacterium, assembly GCA_026398895.1. Classification (GTDB taxonomy): domain Bacteria; phylum Pseudomonadota; class Gammaproteobacteria; order Methylococcales; family Methylomonadaceae; genus UBA4132. The sequence continues at coordinate 56,983 of JAPLRZ010000030.1, read as the reverse complement.
GCTTTACGATAGTTTTTACTGGTCAATTTTGCTTTTTCGCCTAGCCCAACTAGCAAAATACGTTGTATGCCAGTATCAGGTAATATATGACACACAACGGTTTCACCATTTTTTCCTTTGAGGTCACCACGGCTAAGAATATTGCTAATAAGCCCTTGATTACTGTCATTGAGATCGCTTGCAGATGAATAAAATGGCGAGTCTTGGTAAACACCAACAATAATACAATCACATTGCAGTTCTTTTAATGGCGCGGTTTCTATAGAATAGTCCATAAGTATTGGCTTTGAGGTTAATAAGTTAAAAGGTTTTGGATGCTCTGTGTAGGGTCTAAAGGCTGGAATCTTATACCCTATTGTGCCGCAATTATACAACACAACTATCATTTTGATTGAGGAGATACGCGCTTGGGTACAGTAGATTGGAAAAAAGGCTATAACACTGAACGAAGGGTGTGGGTCAGCATCCTAGACAAAATGGTAGCGCAGGATTTACTAAAAACCTTGTTGGCAGTTTGGTCAGTGATTGTGGTGATTATTGTTAGCCGAAAATTTATTAGTGTACTGAATCAAGCCATTGATGGACAGATTTCCAACGAAACCTTGCTCAATATCATGGGTTTAAAAACCATTATTGCCAGTGCTTCTTTTTTACCAGCGGCATTATTTATGGCAACCTTGATGGTGTTGGGCAGAATGTACCGCGATCAAGAAATGTCAGCTATTTTTTCCGCAGGTGCGGGGGCAGGGACGCTTTACCGCGCGGTTTTTCTGTTTGTTTTTCCCTTAGCCATCCTTACCGTGGGTATCTCGCTTTATGTATCACCTTGGGCAGCGGCTAGAATAGAAACCCTCATCAGTCATGATGAAAAAACCGCCGATGTTCGCGGTATTGCCGCAGGAAAATTTAGCGAATACAGCCAAGGCGATTTGGTTTTTTATGTAGAAAGTATTGATGCTGATGGCAAAATGGAAAAAGTATTTGTCCAAAATCGCCAACATGGAAAACTAGGTATTATTAATTCTAAAAAAGCGCGTATGCAGGATTTTCCCGATGGTCGTTTTATTGTTTTTGAACAAGGCGAACATATTCAAGGTAGACCAGGTGAATTAAATTATGTGATTGAACAATTTGCCGAATATGCAGTGCGTATTGAGGAAAAAGGCTCACCTCTTAAAAAAGATCTACATGAGTCCATTCCCACCGCTGAACTATGGAATTCGACACTCAGTAAAGATATAGCTGAATTACAACGCCGAATCGCGATTCCCATCGGGGTTATTCTACTCAGTTTTATTGCTGTTCCTTTGGCACAGCTATCACCACGCGGCGGCGTTTATGGCAATATGATCGTTGGATTTTTAATTTATTTTAGTTATGGAAACCTTGCTCATGTTAGTCAAGTGTGGGTTATTAAACAAACCATTCCAAGCTGGTTAGGCGGCATTGGCATTCATGTGTTTTTATTAGTGATGGGGACGATTTTATTAGCACGATTATACGGTTGGCAATGGTTGATAATAAATATTAAAGCAAAGGTATTCAAGTGAATGTATTAACGCGTTATATCGTCAGAGAAATTTTAAAAGGCTCATTTATTTCGATGATATTATTATTAACATTATTTAATTTATTTACCTTTAGTGATGAATTAGGTGATATGGGGGAGGGTGGATATGACTTACCACAAATTTTTTATTATCTAGCTCTCACCTCGCCTACTGTTTTTTATGAATTAATGCCTGCTTCTGCTCTAATTGGTAGTTTATTTATTTTAGGCGCAATGGCAAATAATCATGAGTTGGTCGCCATGCGAGCTGCTGGATTATCGGTATTTGGTATTATTAGAACGGTATTATTAGCAGGGACAGTATTGGTGATTATTTCCATACTGGTCGGTGAATTAATTGCACCCGACACAGCAAAAAACGCTCAGCTGTTAAAATCAATGTTTGATGGTGAAAAAGTAATACTCAATAATATGTATGGACTGTGGTTACGAGAAGATAAACGCTTTATCAATGTGCGACAAATACAAGATAATGGTAATCTAATCGATATAAGTATCTATGATACAGACGATCAACAGCATCTTTATCAATCCACTCATGCAGAACGGGCTGTTTTTTTAGGTAATCAACAATGGCGATTAGAAGATATTAAACAATCATTTATTTCCACCGAACAAATGCGGGCAATCAGTGAAACGGAACAATACCTAAAGTCAAGTATTGCCCCTGATTTATTAAAATTATCAGTAGTTAATCCCAATAATTTATCGCTTATTGATCTATCAAAATATGTTGATTTTTTAAAAGACAATCATCAAAAATCCCAGCAATTTGAATTGGCTTTTTGGGGAAGAGTAGTAAATCCGCTGGTAACATTCATCATGCTATTAGTATCCGCACCTTTTGTTATTGGTATTAAGCGTGGTATTAGTGCAGGTGGTAGAATGTTAATCGGCGTAGTTATTGGTATGGGTTTTAATGTTATTGATAATATTGTTGGACACCTAGGTTTAGTTTATGACCTTAATCCACCCTTAGTGGCATTTATGCCCAGCTTGATTGTTTTAACATTGGCTATTTATGCGATAAAACGTGTGCAATAGCGATATTGAATATAAGCTATTATCAATAGAGTAGCGTGTATTTGGAGTGCAAGCTTTGCTTGCAAAGTCAGGCAAGCCTGACTAAAACCATCCTGTCAATCGTAAGAATAGGCAGATTAAATAGTTAATGTAGGAGTTTTTAGTTATGTACACAGGTATCGTACAGCGCGTTACTGATATTGTCGCAGTGAATAAAAAAATAGGCTTAAATACCTTAGTGATTAATTTTGATCCGTCATTATTGGCTAATTTAACTATTGGTGCAAGTGTGGCGGTGGATGGCGTTTGTTTAACCGTAACCACAGTAGAAAATAATAAAGTTTCTTTTGATGTTATGCAGGAAACTTTAAATAAAACCACGCTAGGTTTATTGAATGCGGGTGATAAAGTTAATATTGAACGCTCAGCCAAGCAAGGTGATGAAATTGGCGGACATATTTTATCAGGTCATGTAGAAGGCACGGCGACTATTGCTCAGATAAGAGAAAGCGAAAATAATTATATTATCGATTTTTCTTGCCCTCCAGAATGGATGAAATATATTTTACCCAAAGGTTTTATTGCCATTAATGGTGCAAGTTTAACCATTGTTGATACTCAGCCAATAGGGAGATTTAATGTGTATTTAATTCCTGAAACTTTACGCGCTACTACCTTTAAACAAAAACGCTTAGGTGATAAGGTTAATATTGAAATAGAGTGTCAAACCAAAGTTATTGTTACTACCATTGAACGTTATTTACAGGAACATCCTATCTCATGATAAAAGACCTTGTTGTCGAAAAAATCGACTTAAAAAAACCAGCCAAATTAAGAATTGCCATTGTGCAAAGTACCTATCATGCTGAACTTAACGGCAATATGACAAATTACTGTCGCGAAGTATTTATCCAAAATGATATACCCGAAGACCGTGTTGAAGTGTATTACGCGGTGGGTACTTGGGAAGTCGCATTAATTACCGAAGCCCTTGCCAAAACAAAACGCTTTGATGCCATTGTTGCCTTTGGCATTATCATCAAAGGCGATACCTACCATTTTGATTTAATTGCTGATGAAACAGCGCGGGCTTTGATGAACACCATGATTAACTATCAAATCCCTGTCGCGTTTGAAATTTTAGCGGTTTATCACTACGACCAAGCGGTAGCGCGTGCCTCTAATAACGAATATAACAAAGGGATAGAAGCGGGTAATGCGACTTTAAAAACTTTAAAAACGCTGCGCGAGATTGCGTAGCTGGAAACCCAATTCTTTCTAAATAACATGAGTTTATCTTATGAACAAATTTATTATTGTTGTAATTAGTGTACTGTTCTTTGTCTTTGCTATTTTCATTTGGGCAATATTTAGTGCAGGTCTTGTAACCAAATAATACATGCTACACTCAGCCATAGCCATGCGGACTATATGCTATAGTTTAATTTATGCTAGATCATCCAGTTTAACGACAAAAAAAAGAATCGAAATTTATATATCTCACTTTATCACTGAATTAACGTTAGGTTACGCTATAACTAACCTACCCTATACACTTCCAAGAAATACTATGTCAAAAATACCAACCGTCGGATTTATCAGTTTGGGCTGTCCTAAAGCTCTTGTTGATAGTGAAAAAATATTGACTCAACTGCGTTTAGAAGGTTACGAGGTGTCGCCCTCCTATAAAGAAGCCGATTTAGTGGTGGTCAATACTTGCGGCTTTATTGATGCCGCCGTTGAAGAATCGCTGGACAGCATCGGTGAAGCTTTGGCTGAAAATGGCAAAGTCATTGTCACAGGTTGCTTAGGTGCGCGAGAAGATGAAATTCGCGCCCGCCATCCGCAAGTGTTAAAAGTGACAGGTGCTCACGCTTTGAATGAGGTGATGGAGTCGATACATGAACATTTGCCCGCACCGCACGCGCCATTTCTTGATTTATTGCCGCCTCAAGGTCTCAAACTTACGCCTAATCATTACGCCTATTTAAAAATTTCTGAAGGCTGTAATCATCGTTGTACTTTCTGCATTATACCGTCTATGCGTGGTGATTTAGTCAGTCGCCCGATTAGTGAAGTGATGCTGGAAGCGGAACGTTTAGCGAATGCAGGGGTGAAAGAATTATTAGTGGTGGCGCAAGATACCAGTGCTTATGGCTTGGATTTAGGTTATCAAACTGATTTTTGGCACGGCGAGAGCATGAAAACCCGTTTTTATGAATTGGCTAAAGCCTTGGGCGAATTGGGTATTTGGATAAGAATGCACTATGTCTATCCGTATCCTCATGTTGATAAGGTGATTCCTTTGATGGCAGAGGGAAAAATTCTGCCCTATTTGGATATTCCCTTTCAACACGCTAATAGTCGCATTTTGAAACTCATGAAACGTCCAGCGGCAACCGAAAATAATCTGCAACGTATTAAAGCGTGGCGTGAAATCTGCCCTGACATTACCTTGCGCAGTACCTTTATTGTTGGTTTTCCTGATGAAACTGAAGCAGAATTTGAAGAGCTGCTGGATTTTCTCAGTGAAGCGCAATTAGATCGTGTGGGTGCTTTTGCTTATTCACCCGTCAAAGGCGCGGTGGCTAATGCGTTACCCAATCAGATTCCTGAGGAAGTGAAGCAAGAACGCTTAGCACGGTTTATGGAGCATCAAGCTCACATCAGTGCTAATCGCTTGCAGCAGCGTGTTGGTCGTATTGAAACCGTGTTGATTGATGAGGTGGTCGAAGAAGGCGCGGTTGCTCGCAGTAAAGCTGATGCCCCAGAAATTGATGGGCAGGTGTTTATCGATGGTGCAACGCATTTAAAGGTTGGTGATTTTGTTCAAGTCGAACTTGAAGAAGCCGATGACTATGATATGTGGGGGCATTTGCTGGCTTAAATGGTTGCCAATTCACTGGATTTATTAGCGGGATTTATATAGGTCACGATGTATAATCGTGGCAATAATATCCCTCATAAATTTTAACAAAAAAAGTAAGAGTTTTTAAACTTAGCTCATCTTTCGTTGTCGAACGTTTTGTTAGGGCTAAACTTTTCTAAGGTGGGTAAAAATCGGTAGTGCTGGATGTAAAGCGGAGTGCAAGCTTTGCTTGCATTGCAAAGCCTGCACTCCAGTAACATTGATATGTTTAGCACTACCAAAAAATCACTTTTCCAATTATGTTTGGAATAGTTGATGGAGAAAGTCGTTAAAGACTTTTATGGTTTTGTGATTTTAATTCGGTGAATTGTCATGTCAGCTAAAGCATCCAGTCTTTCAAAGAACCTCAAAACTAAATCTGCGGTTCATTCTCAACGTTTAGCACTGGAAAGTCGGCTAGTGTTTGACGGGGCAATAGCGGTAACTGCGGTGGATGCACAAGCCACTATCATCGATCAGCGTGTTGTCGATACTACCAGCCATGCCGCACCGCCGAGTGAGCCGACAATTGCTTTCGCACCCTTAGAAAAAACAGCTATTGTGGTTGATTATCAGCCAAATGCTGATATGACGGTTCATCAAGCCGTGCTTCCTGTTGAGCCAAAAAATCCTATAGACGCAACAAATTTGGTTCTTAGCCCCGTCACTGACATTAGTATTGGCAGTATCTCTACGGCTACCACGCTGATTATTATTGATCCTCGCGTGAGTAATGCTGCTGATTTAGTGGCTAATCCGCCTGCACACGCTCAGGTTTTCACGCTCGATACTACACGCGATGGTTTTCAGCAAGTGGCTTATTTACTGCAAGGGCGACACGATGTCACTCAATTGGATGTGTTATCGTGGACGGACAGTCATAATACCCAATGGCTAGGTAATAAATCATTGACCGCTACGTTAGAACCCGTAGTTGGTAATGAATTAATCCAGTGGGGTGATGGTTTTGCTAATAATGCTACTATCGTTTTTCATGGTAGCAACAATTTAGGCGCGAGTTGGTTAAGTCACATTGATGCGTTAACAGGTGCAGATACTGATTGGTCACAAGACACTAATTTAGGGTCGCAGGCGAGTTCTGTACCAACGCATGAGTTAATCGTTGTTGATACCAGCATCAAAGATTATTTATCTTTGCTGAGTGCGATTAATCCAAACACAGAGATACTTTATCTGGATCATGGCAAAGACGGCATTACCCAAATTGCCGACGCGCTTAACGGGCGTAGCGATATTTCTAGCCTACAAATTCTATCGCATGGTTCTGATGGGACTTTGATACTGGGGTCTACAGTATTGGACAATGCTACGCTAGAGCTATACAAAACCCAACTTGCTGAAATTGGTCATGCCTTAACTGACAAGGGTGATATTTTACTTTATGGCTGTGATGTCGCTAATGGCGCGGCGGGTATTGCCTTTATTAATCGGCTTGCCGCCTTAACAAATGCGGATGTTGCTGCTTCAACTGATGCAACAGGTAATGCCGCTAAAGGTGGCAATTGGATTTTGGAATCAGCTACAGGATTAATTGAATCCGCCTATTTGACTCCGATTGGTTACGATGGATTGTTGGCTGCTCCTGTTATTGGTGGTGCAACGGCAGGACAAGCAGTAAACGACAACGCTAGTAATACACCTTTTGCGGCGGTTACTATCACTGACGCTGATATAGGAAACCTCCAAACGTTGATTATTACCTTGGATAATGCCGCAAAAGGGTCGTTATCGAATCTGAGTGGTGGCACTTTCGTGGCGGGTGTCTACACTTTATCGGGTGTCGATGCCGCTACTGCGCAAGCGGCAATTCATGCACTGGTATTCACGCCGTCCGCTAATCGAATCGCACCCACTCTGACCGAAACGACAAACTTCACGATTTCAGTGAATGACGGCACAACTACCATTACCAACAGCACGACCACAGTCATTTCAACCTCAATCAATGACGCGCCTGTCGCTGTTGTTGATACTAATAACATCGTTGAAAAAAGCGTCAGCGTTATTGGTAATGTACTAACTAACGACACCGATGTGGATATTGGCGACACTAAAACAGTGACAGCATTGACCAGCGGTACTGTTGGCATTGCATTGGTTGGTACTTATGGCAGTTTGCTCCTTAATTCTGACGGCAGTTATACCTACACACTCGACAATACCAATGCGGCAGTTCAGGCACTGGGGTCAGCCAGTGTACCGCTATCTGACGTTTTCACTTACACCATGAAAGACACCGCAGGAGCGACAGCATCAGCCAGTCTTAATGTCAGTATTACGGGTCTTAATGACCAACCTGTTCTTACGGTTGCGCCTGTTGCGCTGACGCAAGTCGAAGATACCAGCACCGCTTTTACGGTTGGCAATCTGCTCACTAACGCGAGTAATGTCGGTATCTGGAGCGACACCGATGTGGGTACTGCAATGGGTATTGCGATTACTGCCGCTCCCAGCACTGATGCTATTAGCTCGATGACGGGTACTTGGAAATACTCATTAGACGGTGGTAGCAATTGGGTGAATTTCCCCGTCGTTAGTGCGACCAGTGCGTTGCTACTACCAAGCACTGCGCAAGTCCAATTTTTTGCCACCCACAACGCCAGTATCGACAGTCAAAATTCTGGCACAGTGTCACTGACTTACACTGCTTGGGATGCCAGTAGCGGTATTGCGGGCGGCACAGCTAACACCACAGCTCCAACCAGCACATCGGCATTCAGCACTGCCAGTAATACGGCAGTTTTAAACGTAACGCCATTTAATGACGCGCCTGTCTTTAGCTCGACTGGATTGACGGTCAATGAACACACTACAGTCAACTTATCTGGTAGCTATACTGATAATTCGACGCTGATTGCGGGTCTCACTGGAAACCTAAAAATCTACGATCCTGACAATACCACCGCGCAAATTTTATACCGAATTGAAGAGTTGCCAACTAAAGGTACGCTAACTCTCAATGGTGCTGTTCTTAATGTCGGATCACTGTTTTCTCAGGTGAATGTTGCCAGTATTGTCTACACGCCAACAGTCGGCGAACTTGCTGCGGACACCACTGACCGCTTTTACTTTACCATTCGTGACGGTGCGGGCGGTGTAATTGGTGCTGATGGCAAAACGGGCGCGAATCCGTGGGCATTTCTCGACATTACTATTAAGGACGTAAATGCCCAAGTCGCTGTTAGTGGCACTACTTTAGCGATTGCCGAAAACAATCTTGCTCCGAATGTCCCCGTTATTGCACCAGTCGCTCTATCAATGAGTGATGCCGACGATCCCACTGGGTTGCGGACATTAACGCTCACTTCATTACCCACTGCTACCTTTGGCACACTGCAATACTGGAACGGTAGTATCTATGCAGATGTGACACCAGCCATGATTAATGTTTTGACGTTTACCCAAGCGCAACTGACCGATCCTGTTCATCCTGCTTTACAATTTGTTTACAACAATGCGACCGAACCCACCGATGGTAACGGTGTGCTGATTCCAGCGCAGTCACAAACCAGTTTCACGGTGCATATCAACGATAACAACACTCACCTGCCAGTAACGACTGCTGATAGCACGGTTACGATTAATATCACTCCCAGCAATGATCCACCCGTGTTGTTGACTAGCGGATTGACGGTTGTGCAGAACAGCACTGGCAATATTGGCAATATTATTAACACCACCAACTTGATTACCACTGATCCTGATAGCTCTGTCAGTGGACGCACTTACACCGTCAGCATTGATCCCACGCTGGGTTATTTGACGCTAAACGATGTGCGTATTGGTCGTGGTGCAACATTTACCGAAGCCGATTTAACAAGTGGACTACTCCAGTACTACAGCAACCCTTACACTTACGGTAACGATAGCCTGCAAGTGGTTGTCACCGATGGTAATGGCGGTAGTTCAGGTATCAAAACATTGGGCATTACCATTAGTTTTGTGAATCCCAATACAGGCAACATTATTCTTAATCCGACTTTTGGCACAAATGCGGCGGGTAATCCCACTATTACTGATCCTAGTACAGGTGGAACATTTGATTTGGCTGTTCCGCCCGTTGGAAGCGGCACACCCGTAGGTGGAAACACCGCCAGTATCACAGGCACATTCAAAGGCATTTCACCTGAAGGTTTGTTTCTGAAGCTCGACAATACCATGCTGAAAGATGTTGGTACAGGACCTACGACCACAGTTTTCACTGTCACTCAGCCCGCACACGGCAAAGTGTATTTGAACGGTATCGAACTGGTTTATGGCACTACCACGTTTACTCAGGATGACATCAACCTCGGTAATGTAGTTTATGTTCACGATAGCAGCGAAGCCAATGCTTATACCTCGCCCACGTTCCCCTTCCCCCTGACTCCCACTGACACATTAAACATTACCGCCAACAAGGGGGGTTCTACGGTCAGTCAGGTTTTCACTATCACCATCACTCCCGTTGATGATGCACCGTTTATCACCCAAACCACGGCAGGTCCTGTTACCACTATTAAAGATGGTACAGCATTGATGGAACAGCACAGTGATGGAAGCAATGGTATAGCCGCTGCTGACGAATTCCTGACTGGAATACTCAACGCCGTCAAACTGACTACCGCCAATTTCCAGTGGAATGATATTGACAACACCCAAAGCCAGCTTACTTATATAGCGAGCGCGGTCAACGGCACGATAGCGACTTGGAACGGTACTGCATGGGTTGCGATTAGTGGTTCGTTCACTGCTGACCAATTGGCGGCTGGTCAGGTTGCCTATTTCCACGACCCCGCCGCTGATGTTGCTACACCTAACACATCCAGCACCATTAACTCTACCATGACAGGCAGCGTCAGTGTTTATTTGATTGATGGCGCGACCGTTTCGGCGGGGAATGTGCAGATTTCACCACCCAATATCACTGAGCTAGGCACACTTACCGTTACTGATGTGAATGGTATAAACAGCCAGACTATCACACTGACTAAAGGCAGTCAGATGGTCAGCCCTACGCGCACTGTCACATTCACGGCTACTAACGTAAACGACGCACCTATTGCCAATAATGCCAGCTTCACCGTCACCGAATTTTCTGCGGGGATTCCAGCTCAGGCTAATCATATTCAAATCCTGAACACCAGCATTGTTTCTGCCAGTGATAGTGATACAGGCAACGGCACTTGGACTTATGCCTTAACTGTTTTACCTACCGATGGCAGGATTGAAATATCCAACGACAATTTTGTTACTGTTACCACAATGGTAGTGGGTGACACTTTCACTTACGCCCAACTGGCAGCTGGTAATTTGCGCTATGTCAACACAGGTCGCCTCGAAGTGACCGTTGGGTTAAACTGGAATTCCGCCCAAGATAGCTTTAAATTTAAGGTGAATGATGGTGAACTCATCTCTAACCAAAAGCCACTGGATAGCAATGAAGCCACTGTTTCAATTTTCCTGCGTCCGACTAATCAGCCACCTGTGGTTGTTCACACAGGTCCTGTTAGCATACCTGAAGGCGGTACTCTCAACATCACTAGCACACTACTTGGCTCAGAAAACCTGCCAAACAGCGCGGACATTGTTGCCGTGGTTGATTCCGATAACACTCGTGTGCAGGTACAGTATCGTATTACTGCCAATGTCGGTCATGGTATCCTTTATCTCGGCGACCCAGTAACGGGAGCAGTGACTAAACAACTGTCGGTTGGTAGTGCTTTCACGCTCGAAGATATTCAATTGGGCAAAGTGTGGTATCTACATAACGGCACTGAATCAGCCCCATACAATAACAAAGATTTTTTTGATTACGTTATTTCCGATGCGAGTGGCATGAATGAGCCAGCGGCTCAATTTGTCATCAATCTTGATGCAGCCAAATCAGTTAATGACCCGCCTGTTGTCACAGGTCTTGTGGGTGGAGCGACTTTTACCGAAGGTGATACTATCGCGTTGCCCAATGTTTCGCCCATTTTGATAGACAGTAGCGTGGTATTGACCGATCCAGACCTTGCCAATAACAATCTGGATTTTCGCGGTGGTTCATTACAACTGACTTACGCGACTGGCGGTAGCAATGTGACCAGTTTGTTTGACCAATTAGCGATTAAAAATATCGGAGGTGCGGGTCAAATTGGTGTTTCTGGTAACATTATCACTTACGGCGGGGTTACGATTGCCAGTATTGATCCGACTAAAAATGGTCAAAACGGCGCGGCATTAAAAATTATTTTTGACACCAACGCCAATACCTCCTTAACCATACCTGCTGTTCAGGCATTGATTGAAGCGGTTACTTTCGCCCATACTGAATACGATAATGCAGTCACGGGTATTCGTACCCTGAACTACACACTGATTGATGGCGGTGGTACTGCCAGCTTCACGCTGAATGGAATCACGGTGACAGGACTTGACACTTGGACGGGCAGTGCCACTGTTACTGTTGCCCCTGCTAATGATCGCCCCATAATTACCCTCCACACGGGTGTTGGCAACCTCCCGCTAGGTACAATTACTGAAGATGACACGACAACACTGCTTACTTTTCAGGTTTCTAGTTTCACCACAGCGACCAATGGCACACTCCCCGATGGTACTCACACGGGCATTGTTGATGTTGATACGGGTGCAGTACGCGGCATTGCCGTCACAGGTTTAACTAACGCGGCGACAGGACATTGGGAATATTCCACTAATGGCACAGTCTGGACAACCATTACCAATGCTACCAGCCCCACTCAAGCCCTGTTGTTGTTACCTACTGACTCCATTCGCTTTGTTCCCGATGGCAAAAACGGCGGTATTGCCACAATCACTTATAAGGCATGGGACACAACCTTTGGCAATGCGCACACTTATGTCAATTCAATGATAACCGATGCCTTTCAGACCAGTGCATTTTCCACCGCTACCGATACAGCGGAAATTATCGTTACTCCAATAAATGATGCACCTGTACTCGCAGATACCGTACTGAGCTTAATCAATGAGTTTGAAGATGTGGGCGCACCTAGTGGTGCGGTTGGTACATTAGTATCTACTCTAGTGGGTGGAATATCCGATGTTGATACAGGCGCGTTAAAAGGTATCGCTATCACCGCCGCCGATGCCACTAACGGTACTTGGTATTTTACGACCAATGGCGGAACGAACTGGATTCCATTAGGCACACCTACCATCGGTAGCGCGGTACTGCTTGCTAGCGATGCCAATACGCGGGTTTATTTCCAACCAAACGCCAATTACAACGGTGTACAAACGACTGCCTTAACTGTGCGTGCTTGGGATCAAAGTGACCTCGGTGTAAATGGTAGTATTGCTGACACCACAAGCTCTGGCGGCATAACGGCATTCTCTAGCGCGACCGATACTGTCTCTTTGACAGTAACAGCTCTCAATGACGCGCCGACTATCTCAAACAGTACCCCTATAATCAATGCAACTGGATTAGCTAATGAAAATACTCAAATCGCACTAGGGTCGATTTTTACCCTAGGCGATATTGATCTTGCGCGTTTTGAAGGGACTAACACAGGACAGATTACCCTCAGTGTGCCACATGGCGCGTTCGTTCTCACCACCACAGGTATCACTGTTACTGCGGGTACTCAAGCGACAGATCGCGGTGCGGGCAACTGGGGTGGCGGCACTAACACTCTGACTTTTACAGGTACGTTAGCGCAGTTACAGACCGCATTGAACACGGTTATCTATGTACCTGGTGACGATCCCAATACCTCAGAGACGATTACCGTTACGTTAAATGATTTAAATAATGCAGGCTTAGGTTTAGCCAGTGGTGGCTCAGATATTCATATCGTCAGTACAACGGTTGACATTAATTTAATTACCCCAGTGAATGACGCGCCTACCTTAATCCGTCCTGCTACAGTAACGGCTATCGAAGATACTGTATTCAGTTTTAATGGTGTGTATACCATCAGCATTGCCGATGTCGATGCGCGTACTGGCACAATGGAAGTCACATTAAGTATTCCAAAAGGCACGATTACCCTGACATTAGGTACAGCAACTCTCACAGCAGGCGCGTTAGGTTCAGGTACGTTTACCCTGCAAGGCACGGTTGCCGCGCTTAACAGCGCGTTGGCTACCCTGAAATACACGGCGGCATTGGATGATAACAGCCTGAATACTACAGTTGCTGACCGTACCCTGACTATTAATGTCAGTGATCTTGGTAACAGTCTCGGTGGCGCAACAACGACTGCTGCAACAGCCACTTCAACAACCATCATTGCGGTAACGCCCGTCAACGACAATCCCACCTTGGATGTAGACCCATTGACGGCGGGCAATCAAGCCACACGCGCAACAACAACCGTAAACGACAACACCACAACAGCGATTACTGATATTGTCTTGGCAGACAGTAAAGATATTAATGACACAGGCTATGCTGCCACCACCAACGTTGTCATCACAGCTTTACATGGCACGCTGTCATTAACTGCGTTTGCGGGCGTAACCGCTGTTCCCAGCGGACGCACCATCACCCTGACAGGGTCTATCACTGATATTAACGCAGCTATTGCGGCAGACAATTTTAAATACACCCCCGATACTAATTTTTCTGGCAACGAGTCGCTAAGTTTGGTATTCCATGACGCTGGCAATAGCGGTACAACTTTTGTTGATTTAACTGCTTCAGGCACTATTCCACTGTTAGTCAACGGTCTAAACAATACACCTTCATTTTCTACGTTGGGCGGTGGGTCAGTAGCCGTTCCTGACGTTATTTTCGCCGAAAACGGCGCGGCAGTGGTGCTTGATGCTAACGCTACAATCAGCGATCCCGAATTATCTGTCTATAACAATTGGGGCGGCGCGATACTGACGATACAACGCACCGCCACTACGGGTAATGTGGGTGTGATTGGCGATGATGTCTTTACCCTAACGGGTAGTCTTGGTGTAGGTGTTGACTTCAATCTGACTAATGTTCGTATTAATGGCACTGCCGTAGGGACGTTCACTAATGTCAGTGGTGTTTTAACGATTACTTTTAACAATCTTACTACAACAGCGCAAGTCAATCTGGTGTTGCAAGCAGTCAAGTATAACAATACTAACGACAACCCACCGACCTCTGTCACGCTAGGCTACACCATCAATGATAGTAATACCAACACGGGAGCAACTGCACAGGGTGCGGCTAATCCAACGCTTGCGTTGATAGGCAGTGGTCAAGTCATCGTCGGTATTACAGCGGTCAATGATTCGCCTCTGTTACCCGTTTTTGTAAACACTGCAAACTATACCGAAGATGCTACGCCTACGGTCTTGAATCCTACCTTAACGCTTTCTGATCCTGAATTGTCATTCTTTACAGCTGGAGCGGGTAACTGGGGCAATGCCACGCTGACCATCAGCAGTAGTGGTGTAGCAAGTGCAACGGGTGTCTTTAGTGCCAGCGGCACCTTGTCCGCTCTAACCGTAGGCACTAGCTTAGTTGATAACGGTGTAACACTCGGTACAGTCACCACCAACAGCGCAGGCACACTAAAACTGACTTTTAATGATGCTATCACCACTGCACAAGTTCAAGCCGCACTTCGTCAGCTCGCCTACAGCAACACCATTCAGTCACTTGCAGCACTGGCTACCTCACCTGTAACTCTGAACTGGGTACTTGATGACGGCAATACCAACAGTGGAACGAATCCACAAGGTACGGGTGGAAACTTGTCGGTCACAAAAGCGCAAACCGTCACCCTCACGGGCATCAATGATGCACCTGTGCTTACAGATACCGTGTTGAGTATTACGCAGATTGAAGATGCGATTGCACCAGTTGGTGCAGTGGGTACGTTGGTTTCTAGCTTGATTGGTGGTATTTCGGATGCGGACACCCTCCCCAGTGCCAATCCCAAAGGCATAGCGATTACCGCGACCGATAGCACGAACGGTACTTGGTACTATAGTACCAACAATGGTACGAACTGGACGATTTTTACTGCCACTAATACAACAGCCCGACTGCTCGTAGCTGATGCTAACACCCGCGTCTACTACAGACCCACTGCCAACTGGCAAGGCAATATCACTAGCGGTCTGACCTTACACGCATGGGATGGTAGTACAGGAACTAACGGCAGCATTGCCGCTCAGGACTTGAGTATCGCTGGCAATGTCGGAGGAACAACCGCTTTTTCATTCGTAACTGATGTGGTCGCCGTTACCGTAACATCCGTTAATGACCAACCTACTGCGTCTACTGATGTTGTATTACCTGCCTTTACCGAAGATGTATTTACACCCAATGGCACAACGATTTCTGGTCTTGCCTTTGGTTATAGTGATGTTACAGACAATCAAACTGGCAACAGTGGCGGTGATACTTCTACCCCATTCTCTTACATTGCGATTGTCGGCTCAACCAACTATATAGCGACTCAGGGAAGCTGGCAGGTATCAACCACAGCCAGTCCTAATCCTGCCGTTGCGGGTGACTGGATAACCATTCCCGTTAGTGGATTAAGTGCATCGGCTGCACTGGTTTTTGCCTCCGATAGACAAATCCGTTTTGTACCAGCGGCAGACTTCCACGGCACACCTGGAACGTTACAAGTGCGACTGGCTGATAACAATGTAAACCTTACAGGAACTGGAACAACCAGTTCCAACGCGACCACCCTATTTAATCTTGCAACCGTTGCTAATGGCGGAACAGGGACAACGGATGCGTGGAATGCGGTAAATCGCACTATCAGCACGACCGTCATAGCCGTCAATGATGCACCAACATTCAGCGGCAACACCACTTTTACCGCGACCAATGAAGATACGACTTCCACCACCCGCACGGCAGCCAATATTGCTACTTCACTGATTTATGGAGATGTCAAAGACAATCAAACGGCTATCACTGGCGGTGGCAATACGGCAACTGCACAGAAAGCTCTAGCGATTGTCGGCAATGCCGCAACCGCCGCTCAAGGTACATGGCAATACACCACCGATGGCAGCACTTGGATTGCCATTTCGACAGGGGTAGCAGACACCACAGCAGTGGTGCTTAATCTTGCCAACGCAAATCATCAAATACGGTTTGTTCCTTTCGGTGACTACAACGGTACGGCTGGCAATCTGACACTACGCGCTGCCGATGGAACTTGGAACACCTTGACGGGCATTCAGGACATCAGTAGCGTTATAGGTACAACTAATCCGTGGTCAATCGGCACGGCAACATTGGGTATCAGCGTTAATCCAGTCAATGATGCACCAACCATCAATAATCTCGATGCCACGCCGACTTTCATCGAAGGCATTGATACAGCGGGCAATCGTACCGTGATTGGTACACCAGTGATACTCGATGCCAGTGTACATATCGGCGATATTGAAATTGTCACTCGCAATGAAGACAACTTCGGCGGCACGACACTCACTATTGCCCGCGACAATGGCACAGGTTTAACTCCCAATACTCAAGATATATTCGGCATAGATACCAGCGGAACAGTCACTCTAGCAACTAATGTTATTTCCGTCAGCGGCATTGCTGTAGCCGACATCACCACTAATACGGGTGGACAGTTAATTATCACTTTCCGCTCCAGTGTAACCAGCACACAAGTCGATACTGTTATCGGTGCGATTACCTATGCCAACAATTCTGATACGCCACCCATCACCGCTACTTTGCGTTATCACTTCAATGACGATAACCAATCTTCTGCCCAAGGTAGCGGCGGTAGCCTAACTGGAGATGCTATTATCATAGTCAACATTACCGCTCAAAATGATATGCCGCTGGCAATCGATGACACCCATGTTATTGTCGAAAACACCGCAACAATCTCTGGTAATGTTCTTACTGGCATCGGCTCTCCAAACACTACCGCAGATAGCGATCCTGAAAATAATGTACTCACTGTTACCGCGATTCGCACAGGTACAGAAGTAGCGGGTAGTGGCACGTCAGGTACGGTGGATGGCATTACCCTATTGACAGGTAGCCACGGTACTTTAAAAATTGCAGCCAATGGTAGCTACACCTACGCGCTCAACAACAACGACCCAGCCGTTAATCAACTCAAAACGGGGCAAAGTATTACCGATACGTTCAGCTACACACTCAGCGATGGCAGTCTTACCGATATTGCACAACTAACCATCACTATTAATGGAGTTACCGATGGCACACCCACTATTGTTTCCGTGGATGGTACAACGGGCATAACAGGAGAGACCACAGTCTATGAATCAGGGCTAACCAGCGACGCGCCCGTCGGACAATCGAAAACAGGCACGGGTACACTTACCCTCACTGCGTTGGATGGCTTAGCGTCCATTACCATAGATGGCAGCGCGGCTATTGACGTTGCCAGATTGACGACCCTTAGCACCACCAACCTCGTCATTAACACCCCCAAAGGCGTACTCACACTCACTAACTTCACGGCAACTACTAGCGTGGGTGGTGTGCCAACAGTTGGCATCCTAACTTATAGCTATACGTTGTCGGCAACACAAACCGTGGTTGGCACAGACAGCACCGACGTTATTCCGTTAACTATCACTGATGCAGCGGCAGTTACCACCACAGGTAACAACTTAACCATTCAAATTGTTGATGACGTACCGACGGCAAAGGCGGACACCCACAGCGTGACCGAAGGTATCAATATCATCACACCCAGCCTCACCACAGGTAATGTTTTCAATGGCACAACGGGTGGTGATGTTGCTGATCGTCAGGGTGCTGACATCCGTATTAATCCAGTTATTGCGGTTATTGCAGGCAATACTACACCGACTACTACCGTTGTTGCAGGTAGCACCAGTGTATTGGGTGGCACTCTTGTTACTGGTAATTATGGAACGCTAACCATCGGAGCCGATGGTAGCTACAGCTACACGCTGGACAACACCAAGCCCGCCGTCAACGCACTGAACGACACCAGTACACCGTTGACAGACACCTTTTCTTATCAGATTACCGACAACGACGGCGACACTGGCATCACCACGCTGACCATCACCATTAACGGTAAAACCGATGGCGTACCTACTATTGTTCCCGTGGATGGTACGACGGGTATAACAGGCGAGACCACGGTCTATGAATCAGGGCTAACCAGCGACGCGTCCGTCGGACAATCGAAAACAGGCACGGGTACACTTACCCTCACCGCGTTGGATGGGTTAACGTCCATCACTATAGAGGGTAGCGCGGCGATTGACGTTGCCAGATTGACGACTCTTAGCACTACCAACCTTGTCATTAACACTCCCAAAGGCGTACTCACACTCACTAACTTCACGGCAACTACTAGCGTGGGTGGTGTGCCAACAGTTGGCATCCTAACTTATAGCTATACGTTGTCTGCAACACAAACCGTGGTTGGCACAGACAGCACCGACGTTATTCCGTTAACTATCACCGATGCGGCGGCAGTTACCACCACAGGTAACAACCTAACCATTCAAATTATTGATGACGTACCGACGGCGAAAGCAGACACGCACAGCGTGATCGAAAAAGCTAATGACATAACGACAAGTATCACCACAGGCAATGTTTTCAACGGAACAACGGGCGGTGATGTTGCTGATCGTCAGGGTGCTGACACCCGTATCAATCCAGTGATAGGTGTCATTGTGGGCAATAATACGCCGACCAACAACGTTCCCATCAACACGAATAGCACCACTGGTACTAGCGTAACAGGTAACTACGGTACGCTAACTATTGGTTCTGACGGCAGCTATAGCTACGCGCTGGACAATACTAACGCTATGGTCAACAAGTTACTGACTACAGAGACGCTACTTGAAACTTATAGTTACACCATCACTGATGCCGACGGAGATACTAGCACTACTACGCTGATCATTACCATCAACGGCGTGACCGATGGCGAACCCAGTATTACGCCTGTGGATGGTAACGATGCTGCGGTGACAGGGCAAGCGGAAGTGTATGAAAAAGGCTTGATAAATGTTGCTGATACCAGCGAAACCACTTCGGGTACACTGACTATTACTGCTCCTGACGGCATGGCATCCGTGACTATCGGTGGCACTATTTTTACCGTGGCACAACTGGCAACCTTCACCACGCTATTGCCATCGGCGGGTATTGATACCGTTGAAGGTACGTTAACAGTCACTGGCTTTACCATTACAGCGGGAATAGCATCTGCACCAACAGCGGCTACACTCAGTTATAGCTATACTCTCAATACCACGCAAGCACATACTGGCGGTGCGGCAGTTACAGAAAGCGTTGACAATATTGCTCTCATCGTCACCGATGCCAGCTCGTCGGCAACTCAGTCTACAGGTACACTGACAGTGCGTATTGTTGATGACGTACCCACAGCAAAAGCCGATACGCACAGCGTCACCGAAAAAGCTAATGACATAACGACAAGTATCACCACAGGCAATGTCTTCAACGGAACAACGGGCGGTGATGTTGCTGACCGTCAGGGTGCGGATACCCGTATCGATCCAGTAATAGGTATTATTGCGGGCAATGCTACGCCGACCAACAACGTCATCACTGGCACAAACAGCACCACTGGCATCAGCGTAATAGGCAGCTATGGTACGCTGACTATCGGTTCTGACGGCAGTTACAGCTACGCGCTGGACAATACCAACGTCAGTGTCAACAAACTACTGACAGGACAGAGCTTACTCGACACTTACAGTTACACCATCACCGACGCAGACGGCGATACCAGCACCACAACACTGACCATTACCATCAACGGCGTGACTGATGGCACACCCAGCATCATTCCTTTTGATGGTAACACTGCGGGTGCGACAGGCGAGGCGACAGTGTATGAATCGGGTTTGACCAGCGATAGTCCAGTCGGACAATCAAAAACAGCGACGGGTACGATGACTGTCACTGCTTTGGATGGTTTGACTTCTATCACGGTGGGAGGAACGGCAATTAATCTTGCAACGTTAGCAGGGCTAAGTGGTAGCAATTTGATCATTAATACCCCCAAAGGCGTACTCACACTCACCAACTTCACAGCTGATACCACTGTGGGCGGTGTACCGACAGTCGGAATCTTGAGCTATAGCTATACACTGTCGGCAACACAGACCGTCGTTGGCACTGAAACTACCGATGTTATTGCCTTAACCGTGACCGATGCGGGGGCAGTCACCACCACTGGTAGCAACCTGACCATTCAGATTGTTGATGACACGCCTACCGCCAATGCGGATGCCAACAGTGTTGCCGAAGGTACAACAAGCGTAGCAACTACCACGACGGGCAACGTTTTTGCTGCGGGTAGCTCACTAGACAAGCTCGACCGTATTGGTGCTGATAATCTGCCTGTCAATCCCGTGACTGCATTCAGTTTTGCTGCCAACAACGGCTTATTAGGCAACGCGCTAAATGGAGCTTATGGCAGTCTGACCCTCAATGCTAATGGTAGTTATAGCTACGCGCTAGATAATACCAACGTCAATGTCAACGCACTCTTGACGGACGAAACACTGAAAGAAACTTTTAGTTACACCATTACCGATGCAGATGGTGATACCAGCACAGCTGACCTAGTTATCACCATTAATGGTATTACTGACAGCACACCAGAAATTAGCCCCGTCGATGGTAATGGCACAGAAGCGGGTGAAGCGACTGTTTTTGAAAAAGGATTGGTCGCACCCACTGATAACAGTCAAACCGTCACAGGTAGTATTAATGTGACCGCACCCGATGGTATGGCATCGGTGACACTGGGCGGTATTAAGTTTACTGTTGCGCAATTACTGGGCTTTAGTGCAGGTTCGCCCTCAGTGGATATAGACACTGGCGAAGGCACGATTAAAATCACTGGTTTTACTGTCGTAACAGGTTCTACCACAGCACCGCTTGCAGGTTCAATCAGCTACAGCTATATCTTAAATAGGCAACAAACCCATACGGGTGTTAATAACTCAGAATCTACTGATATTATCGATCTATTGGTAACTGATGCCTCATCGGCAGGAAACACCGCAACGGGTAAATTGACTATCCGTATCGTTGATGACACGCCAACAGCCAAACCTGATACCAATACTGTTATCGAAGGGACTACAACGGCGGCAACTACAACCAGCGGCAATGTATTTGGAAAAACAGGTGCGTCGATAGGCGATGTCTCTGATCGAATAGGTGCGGATACGACTACGACCCCAGTAACAGGTATCAGTTTTGCGGGTAGTGTTAAAACGGTGGGACTCCCATTTAATAGTACCTACGGTAGTCTGACGCTAAATGCCAACGGTAGCTACACTTATACGCTGGATAATACCAATACCATTGTCAACGCGCTAAGCACTGGACAAAAACTGAGCGAAACTTTCAGCTATACCATCACCGATGCAGACGGTGATAGCAGCACTACCACGCTCACTATCACCATCAACGGTAAAAATGACGCGCCGATTGCTGTCAACGATAGTAGCACTGGCGTGAGTGGACAGCCCGTCATGATCAATGTGCTGGGCAATGACACAGATTCTGAAAATAATATAAATCCTGCTACCGTTAAAATCGTCGGTACAGCTAAATCAAGTGATCCTTTGATCGTTATAGGTCAAGGCATCTGGACGGTTAATTTAACGACAGGGGCAATTAGCTTTACCCCTGAAACGGGTTTTACAGGAGATCCAACGCCAATTAAGTACATGGTTAAAGACACCACTAGCTTAGAATCTAATCAAGCAACAGTGACTGTGGATTATCCACAAACTGCACCAACCGCTGTGAATGATACAACGACTGGGGTCACTGGACGACCAGTTACTATCAATGTACTGGGCAATGACAGCGATTCAGAAAATGATTTGAACCCTGCCACAGTGCAACTTGTTGGCACTGCTAAGCAAGGCGACCCGCTAGAAGTTGCAGAGCAGGGTACTTGGACGGTTAATCCGACAACAGGAGAGATTACCTTTACACCGATTGCTAGTTTTACCGATGATCCTACCCCGATTAGTTATACGGTACAGGATAAAACAGGTTTGATCTCTAATCCAGCGATGGTTTTCATTGACTACCCAGTGTCTTTCGGGGGAAACTTAGGCACGTCAGGTTCGTTAATTATGTTGACTAATCCAGATAGGAATTATGATTCGGGTTATGGTAATATTGAAGAAAAGCAATGGCATATTGAAAATAAATTTAGGTCTGACAATAGTTTACCGCCTGTACATTTGAGTTTATATGTGCCACTTCGCCATCATATTATTTCACTAACAGGCTCGTTGCGGGATCAGGTAGTGTTAGAATTAGAACGTTATTCTTTCAGTGTACCAAGATGGATGTTCCGCCATACTGATCCTAATGAAGAGTTGGAGTTTGAAGCAACCCGTCCTGATGGTTCAAGTTTGCCAGCGTGGTTAATATTTAACCCTAAGACGTTAACGTTTTACGGAATACCACCCAAAGGTGCGCATAATGAGCGCGTGATGGTAACGGCAAGAGATATTTACGGTAATGAGGTGCGTCCGACATTTTCAGTTCATGTTAACAAGGAACGCGTGCGTCACAGTGATAAACCAAACAATAATGTTCTTGAAAAGAATCGGCTGGGTGAAAAGCCTGTTGCTAAGTCGGCACTGTCTGAACAGGTGCAGGCAGTCGGTAAATTAAGTAAACTAAGAGAAAGTCGTGCCTTGCTCGATAGTCTAAAACAATTATAAAGGGCATTTTTAATGAAGAATCATTCTAAAAAATTAATCGTGTTATTGGTTACAGCGGCTACTTTAAGCGGTTGCGCAATTGAGCCAAAGCCAATCACTCCTGATGAGCGGTTAGCCAGTATGCTAAAAGATAAATCGGAAATATATAGTAAACAGGAACCGATTGTTGCGCCGTTGACTTTTTATGATGCTTTGGCACGCGCCTTAAAGTATAACTTTGACCATCGCTTATCTATCATGGAAGCGGTTTTGCAAGATACTCAGCTCGATGTTGCAACCCTGAATATGTTGCCACGTTTGGCAATTAATGCAGGGTATATAGATCGTGCTAGTCAATTAGGTTCTTCTAGTGTGGATTATTTTAATCAATCGAGAAGCTCTCAATTGACACAATACTCAACGTCTCAAGATGCCAGTCGTGGTTTGGCTGATATATCGTTTACTTGGAACGTGCTGGATTTTGGTGTCAGTTATTTTCAGGCAAAACAACAAGCAAACCGTATTCTAATTGCCCAAGAACGTAAGCGTAAGGTAGTTAATAATTTAATCAAGGAAGTTTTAAATGCTTATTGGGGCGCGAATATTGCTGAACGCCTATTGCCTAAAGTCACCCCCGTGTTGGAGCAGGCAGAACACGCGTTAGAATTGAGTAAATCGGTTGAAGTCAATCGATTGCAACCACCGCTCAGTGTGCTGGAATATCAACGTAGTTTGTTGCGTATTATTGATCAGTTAAAAAAGCTCAAGGCTGACTTATCAGTGGCTAAACCTAAATTAGCGGGTTTGATTAATGCGCCGATGCACAGTAATTTTCAGTTGGCACAAACTAAACAAACTCCCGAACCCCCTCAGTTAAAAGCAAACATGGTCGAATTGGAAAATCTAGGCTTGTTTTTCCGTCCAGAATTGCGTGAGGAAGTCTATCAAGAACGTATTAGTCGTGATGAAGTATGGAAGGAAATGCTGAAAGTCTTACCTGGTCTGACTATTCCGTTATCAGCCAACTGGGATAGCAACTCGTTTTTAGTCTACAACACATGGATGGAAGCAGGGGCGCGTACCACCTTTAATTTGGTTAATTTGCTGGCAGGCCCTAAGATGTGGAAAGCGGCGCAAACGCAGATTGAAGTTGCACAAACACGGCGTAAAGCACTGAGTGTTGCCGCATTAGTACAAATTAATGTTGGTTATCAACAATACCTCAAAGCATTGGATGGTTATCACAGTGCCAGCGAATTAAACGTCGTCGATCAAAGCATTTTTAAAGTCATCAGCGATACCACCGAAAGTGATGCAGGGTCTGAACTAGAACGCATTCATGCCGCAACAGCCGCACTCGCTTCACAATTGGAAAAAGAGCAAAGTTTGTCGGAGATTTATTCCGCACTGGGGAATATTTATTCCTCCATTGGACTTGATCCTGTGCAGGGCAATATAGCGGATATTACCGTGCGTACTCTCGCCGTGCAGTTGGAAAAAACGCTGGATAAATGGTACAAAGGCGAGTTCCCTAAATTACCAGCCGAGCTTAATAGCACACCTAGCGTTTCCCAAATCCCTAATACATCCAGTGCTACTGTTACGCCTGATAAACCCAGTGTTCCCAGCGCGACCAAAACCACTATTATTGATTTTGGTGAGTCAGATAAGCCTAACACTGCATCAACACAGCCCACTAAAAAATGAAACACTCCATCTGTGTGATTATTATCGCCTTACTCCCTGTTGCGGCGTTAGCAGAATCCCCTGTATCTGTTGAAAAGCCTAACGAAATTAATCTACCGCTACGCGCACAAATAAAAGCTCGCCGTAGTACCTTAATTTCCAGCGAGATGAATGCGCGTATCAGTCATCTTAAATTGCGTGATGGTGAACGCTTTGACGAAGGTGATACTTTGGTTAGTTTTCATTGCACCCTAGAAGAAGCGCAGGTAAATAAAGCCAAAGCCAGCTTAGAAAAGGCAACGAAAACTTACGAAGTAAAGCAGCGTTTAGAAACCTTGCATTCAATTGGCGCATTGGAGTTAGCTGTTGCCAAAGCAGAGGAGGGTGAAGCAAAAGCAGAAATGCAAGTCACGCAGGCGGTATTGAGTCGTTGTGTTATTAAAGCCCCGTTCTCTGGCAAAGTAACTGATGTGACTGCTAAGCCTTATCAAACCGTCAAAGCAGGTGATCCATTATTGGAAATTCTCGATGACAAAGAGTTAGAAGTCGAATTTATGGCACCGTCAAAAAGTTTGCCTGAACTTAGTTTAGGCAGACATTTTCAAGTGACATTAAACGAAACCAATAAAGTGTATCAAGCCGAAATTACTCGCTTAGGTGGCAAGGTTGATCCTGTTAGTCAAACTATCAAAGTTTACGGACGCATCATTGATAAAGCCTCAGAGTTACTACCTGGTATGAGTGGTGCTGTTGAACTCACAAGCAAACCATGACCGAACAACGCAATAAACAATTACTCCAGTTGACCTTATTATTGCAACTGGAGCAACGCGCACGTCTTGCCCCCGTTGAAGAACTGCCTTACATCCTCGTTAATGAAACCACTGATTTACTGCCTTATCGACAAGCCTTATTGTGGCAGCGTGATACAGCAAAAATAAAAGCCGCCTCAGGCGTTGCACTGCCAGAAAAAAATAGTCCTTACGCACTGTGGATTAATGTGGTTTTGAAGCAGCTTTCTCACCACGAAAACGCGGATTCGGCAATTATTTTTACCGCTAATGACTTGCCACCCGACACGCGCCGTGAATGGGCGGAATGGTTGCCCGAACACGGTCTTTGGCTACCATTACCTGCGCCTTTGGGTGTTAACTATATCTTAGTATTGTTTCGAGAAGAGCAATGGAAAGAAGGCGAAATTCATTTACTGAGTTATTTAGCAGAAGCCTACGGACACGCGCTTGCGCTAGCAGAATCTGCACAGCCCAAGCGTCCGCTGATTGAGCGACTACGCGATAGACGCTTGCAGATTATTATCGCCGCCGTTATTACAGCCGCCTTGTGTTTTCCTATTCGTCAATCGGTACTCACCGAAGCAGAAGTCATTCCCTACCATGCTAATTTAATACGCGCTCCGCTTGAAGGTGTGGTAGAAAAATTTTTTGTTCAACCCAATGAAAGCGTTACTGTCGGGCAAAAATTGTTTGAATTGGATATGGCGCAACTGCGTAGTCGTCTGAGTGTTGCCGAAGAAACGCGTGATATTGCCAAAACCGAATATTTACAAACTACCCAACAAGCCATGTTAGACCCGACTGCTAAGTCTAAACTAGCGGTTCTTAAAAGCAAATGGGATCAGCAAATAGCCGAAGTCGATTATGTGCGTAGCTTGCTGGAACGCTGTGAAGTCACTGCCAATAAAGCAGGTGTGACTGTGTTTGATGATCCTAATGATTGGCTAGGAAAACCCGTTACTCAAGGCGAAAAAATTCTTGCCATTGCCGATCCTCAGTCTGTTGAGTTAGAAATTCGCTTACCGATGGATGATTTAATTGAACTAGACGCGGGTAATGAAGTGCTGTTTTTTTCTAACGTAAGCCCCAATCAACCATTGCCTGCCAGTCTGAGTTATTTTAGTTATCGTGCCAGTGCCACGCCCGCGCAAGTGATGGCGTATCGACTCAAAGCACAGTTTGCCGATTCTAAAGTGTTACCGCGTCTAGGCTATCGTGGCGTTGCCAAGCTGTACGGTACACGGCAAGCGTTTGTGTTGTGGCTGTTGCGTAAACCGATACGCACCGTGCGTTTATGGTTAGCATGGTAGACAGCAATAGCATCGAAATTGATCCAGCACTCGCTGAACCTAAGCCGCGTAAATGGTTAGGGTTGCGGGAAGATTTAGGTTTGTATTCGGGACCAAGAACAACGGACGGTGCGCCGACGTGGACGCTGCATGATCCTGCAACACACCGTTATTTTCGCTTGGGGTGGTTAGAATTTGAATTTTTACAACGCTGGAACTTGGGTGATGCGGAAACTATTGTCCACGCGATTCAACACGATACCCCATTAAACGCCGATGTCACCGACATAGAGCTGTTTAGCTATTTTCTTCATACCCATCAACTCACCAAACCCCAAGGTGTGGAAAGCAGTCAGCTATTAGCCGCTAAACACAAAGCTAGCCAGCCTAGTTTTTGGACATGGTTGCTACATAATTATTTATTTTTGCGCATTCCCTTGTTGCGTCCTGATGGCGCGTTAAAAAAAACCTTGCCGTGGATTAATTTTTTATTTCATCGTCAATTTGTGGTATTGCTATTACTATTGCTGGTATTAGCGGGGTATCTGGTTTCAGAACAATGGACACAATTCAGTCGTAGTTTTTCTCATGTGTTCACCGCAGAAGGAATGCTAACCGCCGCACTGATGTTGTCGCTGTCAAAAATGATTCATGAATTAGGTCATGCCTTTACTGCCTGCCATTTTGGTTGTCGTGTACCGTCAATGGGGGTGGCGTTTATGATGGGTTTTCCCATGTTATGGACAGATGTCACCGATGCGTGGCGATTGCCTAGCCGTAAGCAACGCTTAAGTATTGATGCAGCGGGTATGATTGCCGAATTAGCTCTTGCGATATTAGCAACGCTACTCTGGACAGTATTACCCGATGGCGCGGTGCGTAGCGGGGTTTATTTGTTAGCCAGTACCGCGTGGCTACTGACCTTAGCCGTTAATCTTAATCCGTTTATGCGCTTTGATGGTTATTATCTATTTTCTGATTATTTAGATATTGCCAATTTACAAGAGCGTTGTTTTGCCTTAGCTCGTTGGCGATTACGCGAAAGCCTATTTAACTTTCAATTACCCATCCCAGAAGAGTTTTCTAAAAATCGTCATCGTCTGCTGTGTGCTTACGCTTATGGGACGTGGATTTATCGGTTAATTTTGTTTGCAGGTATTGCGTGGGCGGTATATCACTTTTTTTTTAAAGTGCTTGGTGTGTTTTTATTTGCGGTAGAAGTTGGTTGGTTTATCGTGCGTCCGATATTTAAAGAAATGCGAGTATGGCGAGAATTGATGATAGTGCATAAAACGCCCTTGCGCCCGCGCTTAGCGTGGTTGATACCACTGACGATGCTGGCATTATTATTTATTCCGTGGCGTACCCATTTGCTGGTATCAGGCTTATTGAGTGCGGAAACCGAATTCACTTTATATAGCCCTCAGTCCGCAAAAGTACAGCGCGTGCTGGTTAAAGAAGGCGATAGTGTTCAAAGCGACCAAGTATTAATCGAATTAACTTCACCCGACATCGATTTTCGCATCGCCAGTGCGGAACGTCGTCTTGCCGAATTAACGGAACAACTCGCTTCGCAGGGATTAGAAGTCGCTTTAGCCCAGCATAATCCGATGGATATGGGCGAATTGCAGTCAACATTAGCAGAACTGAGCGGCTTGCGTGACACACAAAAAAAACTCACCCTACGCGCAAGCTTTGCTGGTTATATTCGCGATTTATCTGATGTTCTTCAGCAAGGTGAATGGGTGGCAAAAAATGAATCTTTAGGCATTGTCGAAAGCCCTCATGCTACCGTGACTGCTTATGCAGAGGAAGCTGACTTAAATCGCTTACAAGTAGGTGCGAAAGGACGCTTTTATTCAGAAGGCGGGGATTTTGCACCGTTTCCAGTACAAGTCATCACTGTTGATAGCGTTGGTACGCGCCAATTAACGATTGCAGAACTGGGATCAAATCATGGTGGTGAAATTGCCGTCCGCGAAGATGAACAGCATCATCTGATTCCAGAACAAGGCATTTACCGACTTTTACTAAAAGTAGATGACCATACATTGACACACGCAATCACTATTCGGGGTAGATTATCCCTAGATACCCCAGCCGAAAGTTTAGCGGGTCGCTTATTACGTTCCGCGTTAGCGGTGTTAATTCGAGAAAGTAGCTGGTAGCAAAAAGTGGGTGCGATTTCAATCTCGCCTTTATTATCGCAAATAATTTGTAGTGGCTTGCATGACTGCCAGTCCTTTAAAGGACTGGCGGTCATATAACAGGTCAATCTGTAACGGCGCGACAAGTCGCGTCCACCTTATCTTTAACCACAGTGAAAGGCTTTTAATCATGCGTCCAAAATTTCTAACACTATTATTCATTGGCTTAATCTTTCTAGCTCAAACGGCAAAAGCTGAGTCGCCCACCTTAAAGCCTTTTATCACTGGCAGTTATCAGCAGCTACTTAGCAACAATAGTGGAAAACCGTTTATGCTAGCAATTTGGTCTATCACTTGCCCATCGTGCATTAAAGATATGACGGTATTAAATGCGGTTCACAAAGCCCACCCTGAAATTAACATTATCATGTTAAGCACCGACGACATTGCCGAAACCATTGAGGCGCAAAAAATCCTAACAAGCAATCAATTAACCGATGTTGAACAGTGGATTTATGGCGAAGAAAATAGCCAAAAACTGCAATTTGAAATTGATCCAACATGGTATGGTGAATTACCTAGAACGTATTTCTTCGACAAAACCCATCAACGCGAAGGCGTGAGTGGCGTGTTATCCAAAGAAGACTATGAAGCACGGATTACAAAAATTCTCAAATAACGACAAACTTAACTATTTTTATCATTTGGAGATCAGGCTTAAACCTGTTATCGCGATATTAATGACTGCCAGTCCTTTAAAGGACTGGCAGTCATGCTCAAAACAGATTTAATTCACTACCTCAGTGCTTCTAAAATGTCAGCCCCAACTGCTGAGTTTTTTCAAATGCGTAAGTCTCTAATGCTTGGATAGTCGCTTGATTAACTTTATCACCCGTTTTCAACGTGTTCAAACGGGCAAAATAATCATCAAACGTAATCCCCGCTCCTGCTTGTTGACCTGTCAAGCGATCAACACAAAACACCTGCCAACGTTGTTTTTCTTCTGCATTTAGCGTGTCGGGATAATTACGCGCTCGGTATCTGAATAACATTTCAGCTAAGCGTTTATCGGTAAAAGCAAACTGATTAACCGCTAGTTTTTCTGGTGACAGAGTGCGAATTTTAGCCATCGTGGCTTTATCGGCATCCGCAAAAAATCCACCGCTGTAAATTGCCAAATCAGGGTCTGTGTTTGATTGCGTTTGGCTATGAGTGCCGAATACTTCGCTTAATTTTGGGGTCAAATCTGTCGCAGCAATTATTTTACTGATATTTGCCAAACAGCTGGCTAAATCAATAGTAAGGCGTTGTGCGTCATTGGGTTTTAATACCGACACAGGAGCTAACACGGGACATCTATTAATATGCACAGTTTTTAGCGGTATTCGCGTCACGCCTTCGGGCAGGTTTTCATTTGTGGTAAAAATATTTTTCTGAATGTCTGCTGCTGATAACGTTAACATCGGTTCAGGATCTATGGATAAATCATAGACGATCACGCCATTGTTATCGGTAGGATGTTTACACAGTGGCAATACCACCGCGAGGCAGTTTTTAGCGGCGCGATATTTTCCAGAAATATGAATGACAGGCTTAAAACACCCCAGTTGCAATAAGTCTAGCACTTTGTTTTTAACACGGTTTTCAAGCAGAAATTGAAATAGTTTGGGTTGGGCTTGTTTGACTAATTTGGCTAATTCAATGGTTGCATAGACATCGGCTAGCGCGTCATGTGCGCCTTCATGGGCAATGTTGTTAGCGATGGTTAGTTGGTCTAGGCGAAAGCTAGGATTGCCTTCGGCACTATTCACCCATTGTATTCCCTCTGGACGCAAGGCACGCGCCGCGCGAACTACATCGATTAAGTCCCAGCGTGAATTACCGTTTTGCCATTCGCGTGCGTAAGGGTCGTAAAAATTACGATACAAACTATTGCGAGTGACTTCATCATCAAAACGTAGGTTGTTATAACCTAGCGTACAAGTATTGGGTTGGGCAAGTTGTTCATGAATCAGGCATACAAATTCGGCTTCACACACGCCTTTTTGTCGTGCGATCTGCGGGGTAATGCCCGTAATTACGCAGGCATCAGGATGGGGAAGCGAGTCTGCCGCTGGTTGGCAATACAATACCAGCGGCTCAGCGATAATATTAAAATCCACATCGGTACGCACACCTGCGAATTGTGCAGCGCGGTCGCGTTGCGGATCAAGACCAAAGGTTTCATAGTCATGCCAATAAAAAGTCTGTGTTGCCATGACTTGCCTGAGTTATTTGAGAGAAATTAACGCTTTTAAAACATCAGTACGACTAATCATACCGACAAATTTTCCGTCATCAAACACAGGAAAACTTCGGACTGAAGAATGATCAAATTTTTC
Organism: Methylococcales bacterium; assembly: GCA_026398895.1. Taxonomy (GTDB): domain Bacteria; phylum Pseudomonadota; class Gammaproteobacteria; order Methylococcales; family Methylomonadaceae; genus UBA4132. Next base: position 25,506 of record JAPLRZ010000030.1, on the reverse strand, counting down.
TGCCAATTCAACAATACTGGAATCAGCATCGACACTGATAGTCCCCATTGTCATGTGATCGCCGACTTTGCCACTCATACCTTGATTATAAACGCTTTCTAAAAAAACTTTGATACTGTCTTTTTCAGAAAAAAGCCCTATTAAGCGTCCTTGTTCATCAACAACAGGTGCGCTGGTGACTTTATTATCCAGTAATTTTTTGACCGCATCTATCACATGAGTTTCTTTAGTCACGGTGATGATTCTTTTGCTCATGTAATCAGCAACAGTAATTTTTGCTAGCATCGTATTCTCCTCATTGTTTTTTATTATTATTGTTTGTCCACGAAAAACACAAAAATAAAAAAGCAGTAGTTAGGCACAACCTAAGCCCCACGCTTTTTCGTAGACGGATCGGTAACACAGTTATCCTTGGCTTAGCCGTACTTCAGCAGCTTCAGCGTCCAGCTTTTTTCTTTTATCACATTTTTCAACACAAACGCAGGCAGCTTTATCCATACCACCACCACAAGAACCTTTGATAGCACGTCTGCCAAAAATAACGCCGACTGCCATGATAGCAATGACAGCTAACATTACTACAAAAGTCACTATAAAATACATCATAATCTGTTCCTCACTATGTTAATAAAAATGGATAATAACTCTAGGGCAGAGTTTTTATCTATTTTAAACGAAAAGCGAGTTGTAGGTTGTAGTTAGCTTAACTCTTGACTATGCGGCTTATCATATTCATTCCCCCTAAACGCCTCATTGCCATTAAGCTAATCCGTTCGTGGTGAGCTTGTCGAACCATGAACTGCTTAACTCAGGGCTTCGGATTTTTCCATTCACCTTTCGACAAACTCAGGGCGAACGGAAAAATTCTTAACTGTGGGTAGTGCATCAACGCTTTACCATATTTCATTATAGTCGCCTCAAGTAGCGGTATAAATGCCTTGTTCAATAAACGGTGAAAAGTTGAATAGTGTCAGTCTTGTCTCCGTGCCTCAATTGCTTATAGGCTCTTTTTCGGGAATATGATTGTATTCGTGCCGAAACGACGAAATTGCTTGATATATTACTTTACGCGTCCGATTAATTCCCCCTAATGGACGATGCTCAGGTAATGCGTGCCAAGGGTTGAATGATAAATTTTCGCCTAATTCTTTCTGTGAGTCGTTATCAAATTCTTGTTGAAAAATTCGAATGCTTGCGACTTTACGAAATGGCGACAGTGATTCTGACCATTCATGTCCTGAGTCTTCAATGGACATGGTATCTGCATTGGTTTGTAATTGTACGGCAAAATCAAACATTGCTTCGCCGTCTTGCAATTGTTTAATCATTGCCAGTCGCAGATAATCATCGGCTGAATTTTTGGGAATAGTATCAGGCGTATTGATGTGTGGAATAGCCGAATATTTGACCGCAGTATTGCCGAATAAATACGGTGTGGTACTGAAATAGCGAATTTGTAGTGGGTTGGCGAATTTAATTATCGAGTTGTACAAATTCCAAGCCACTCGCCAATGGGTTAGCATAAACTTGATTTTTGCGAAAATATTGCTAGTGATTGCTTTGATTAGATTATCAAATTCTGCCACGTCCTTGGTGACAAAAACGTTAGTGCTAATCAAAATAAAATCATGGGTCTGTTGCTCTTTTTTATGCTCCAGAATTTTATCCCCAGTCACCCCCATTAATTTAATTGCCATGCCGCGAATATCGCGAACTTTATCTGGACTAATATCACCACTTTGGTTCGAAAAACGAATCCATGCTTGATAAGTTTTAGGCTCTTTAAACACACCAACCTGTAATTCTGCTGCGAGGTCTGGCTCAATAATAAACTCGGCTTTAACAAGACCGTGCATTTTTGGGTGTGCATCACGGCGCATGATACCCGTTGGATTATCTTGAATGATTTTGGCTTTCAGCCGTGCGCTGAGAGCTTCTATATAATTATCTTCATCTACTGGAATAATTTCTTGGGCTAGCTGATTATGGCTCATCTTTGTTCTCTTTATATTCATTTACGAACTTAATCAATGTGTAACGATACTGACTGTTTGGTGGGATTATAATGGATACCGTCAAAATATATGCTGAATATCTGTATCTTGATCAACTACACTAACCTCAATCTGTTTTAGTAATTAGGCAGCGTCAGCCATGATGTGGTAAAACCTCATAAAATAGTTCACACAACAAGCCTCTAGTTTTGCTGGAGGTCTTTGATTCACTTAGGCGTTAAGTATATGGGTTTTATTTATCGAATTTTCGTTTGCTTTTTTGTGCTGTTAGCAAGCACGTTTGTTAAAGCCGATGATACGCCGAATTGGTTGCAATTGGGGCAAGAAAACTTAGTAAGCGGGCATTATCGTGAGGCGGAAAATCAACTTTCTCAGGCAGAACAGCAAGCTACCACGCAAAAAAATACCGATAAGCTTATTTTAGTACACGCTTTGCAAGGTTATATGGCGTTGCAATGGCAACAGAACACCGAGGCTGAGCAGATTTTAAGTACTGCGTTAGCACAAGCAAAACAAAATGCTAATCAGGATTTAATCGTCCGCATTGATTTGTATTTGGGGCAATTATATGAACACCGCAAAGACCAAAAACAAGCGCGTTATTGTTTTCAACAAGCGGTTCTGAACCCCGAAAAAGTGCTTGATAAATCCTTGCTAGTTAGTGCATTTTATCAGCTCGCTAACGTGGCTATCAAGAATCATCAACCACAAGAAGCGTGGCAACAACTGCAACAGGCGATCATTTTGATGCAAACTTTGTCCGTTAATCCTAGCAATAGCCAGCTATGGCTAAATATTGGTTATCAAAGTCTACAACTTTATTCATTATCGCCACAAGATAACTTTTTAGCGGCGGCTTTTACGCATTTAAATCATGCCTTAACGCTAGCACGTCAAAATCAACAGCCTAGAATACAAGCGGCAACCTTAAAGCATCTTGCCAGTTTATATGAACAGCAGCAGCTTGATGAGGCAATTAAGCTCTTGCAAGAAGACATTACTATTGCCCAAAAAGAAGACGCGAGTGATCTGTTAATCGATTTAGAATGGAAAATAGGGCAGCTTTATCAACAACAAAATAAACCTGATTTAGCGATTGCCGCTTACAGACAAGCGGTTAATCATATTGATCGGATTCGCATCGATATACCTGTGTCCTATCAAAACGGACGCTCGTCTTTTCGTGATACCTTTATGCCGATTTATTTAGCTTTAGCCGATTTATTATTGCGGCAATCAAGCACTGCCTCAGTTGCCCAGCAACAAATTTTATTAGCAGAGGCTAGAGATAGCATCGAGCGCATGAAAAAAAGTGAGCTAGAAGATTATTTTCAAAGCCGTTGTGATATTTCTGCCAATGTCGATGTGTTGCAAAAAATCGATCCTCATGCTGCCGCGTTTTACCCCATTTTATTGCCAGATCGTCTTGAAATTATCGTGTATACCGCCGATGGTTTACGCCGTTTTACCAGTCAAGTGACAGCTAAAGACTTGGAGCAGCAAGCGCGGCTTTTTGCTGAAAATTTACGAAATTATGCCGATTTTTCTCAATCTAAAGCACAAGCACAACTTTTATACCATTGGTTAATTGCTCCCGTTCAGGCTTTTTTGCAACAACAACATATCGAAACGCTAATTTACATACCCGATGGTGTCTTGCGTTTAGTGCCTTTAGCGGCGTTATATGACGGTAAGCAATTCGTTATCGAACAGTATGCAGTCGCCACCTCAGCGGGTATGTCAATGATTGACAGTAGTAGTATGCCACATCAAAATCGGATGCTATTGGCAGGTATTAGCATCCCTGGTGATGTGGTCAGCGATTTACCCGATTCAGTATTAAACGATTTGGTGGTACAAACAGCGGATCAAAAACAGTCTAGCATTTCTGGGAAAGCAGCAGAGAGTCGAGAACTGAGTATCGCTGAACAGCAACAAAAAACCCGCGAATTACGCCAGTTACTTAGAAATCCTGTCATTATTGAGGAGTTAAAGCATTTGCTATCTTTGCCCAGTATTGATAGTGAAATTAAGCAATTGGCTGAACAAAATCATAGTAGTTATTTATTAAACGAAAGTTTTTCCTTAGAAAATTTCATTCATCAATTGAAACAAGAGCCACATGATATTTTACATATTGCTTCACACGGTTTTTTTGGTGGTACCGCCGAAGACAGCTTTATCATGACACATGATAAAATTTTGACTTTAAATCAACTAGAGCTTTTACTTGGTTCTGATTATTTCAAACGCTTTCCGATTGATTTACTGGTCTTAAGTGCCTGTCAAACTGCTGAGGGTGATGATAGATCGCCATTAGGCATTAGTGGGGTAGCGATAAAAACCAAAGTCCACAGTGCCTTAGGGTCATTATGGTCAGTATCAGATCAAGCAACGGCGGAATTAATGGCGGTTTTTTATCAATCTCTAAACAGTCAGCATCAAACTAAAGCGAAAGCCTTGCAAGAGGCGATGTTAACGCTACTTAAACAAAAGGATTTTGCTAATCCTTCCTTCTGGTCGCCATTTATTTTGATAGGTAATTGGGTATAGAGCGGTTTGAAATCCGTATAACAAGCTAGCAATAAAGCGAGGTAATATTGATAGCTTGATTTAATAGGATTCTCGGCAAGTAAACGATAAAATAAAAGTTTACCGACTGGCTTAGTGTTTTGGGGGTTTTGGTGGTTTTGTGGGTTTTGGTGGTATATTTGAAGTGCATAAATCAATTTTTACAAACATCATGACGTTCTCCTAGAATTTAGTTTTAAGTCATTAGTATGTTATTACTTCGATTGTATTTTGTAAATCAAAAGCTGCTCCGAACACCGATTAAAGCTTGCCATCCTTGGCATCTGATTAATTAACGGCGTTTACCGTTTTTACCCGTTGCGGGTTCTTCAAATTTAACTTTTAACGGTTTGCCACAATATAAATTGCCATCGAGTGCTAAAATAGCGGCTCTGGCTTCATGACCTTCCATACCGATAAAACCAAAACCTCGACATTTGCCGCTGAATATATCAGCAACCAATTGAATGGAACGGACTGTACCATATTCAGAAAATAAGGTGGTAACGCTGGCTTCAGTCGCGTCGCTAGGTAAGTTTCCTACAAAAATTCGTTTCAAAAGACATATCCTAAAAACAGGGGGGTAGATTGACTGGATAAACCAGTGATGCCACAATCCCGCGTGTAAACGGGATTGGGTAAGAAACGTAGTGAGTCGCTTACGCGCTGGCTACATTGGATGCTTGTGGACCTTTAGGTCCAGTTTCTACTTCATACTTAACGGCTTGACCTTCGGTCAATGTACGGTATCCACCTGTGCTGGCAATAGCAGAAAAATGTACGAATACATCTGGAGTGCCATCGCTAGGTGAAATAAAACCGAAACCTTTGGACTCGTTAAACCATTTAACAGTACCTGCTGCCATGTTGCTACCTCAATAAATCAATGAAAAAATTTGCTTGCAAATTACACAAGGCACAAATAAGGAAACAACGAAAGGAATTTCTGAAAAGTGCTGAACAACATGCAAAACTTATAAAGTAAAAGCCTCGCATCTTGGGATGAGTACTGTCTACTAAGCGTGGCATTATAGAGGCTAATGCCGATTATAGCCATTTAAACTTTGTTATTTAAATAATACAGCGTGTAGCTAACAGCTTGATAGCTCACTCATTGCCCAGCGCGGACGGGCAATAATTTCTAGGTTTTGTTGCTGTCCTGCCATTAACCGTTGACAGCCTGCGTAAGCAATCATCGCGCCGTTATCAGTACAAAATGCTAAGCGAGGATAATAAATCTGTGCATTTTCTTTAACGACCATTTCAGTCAACGCAGCACGAATTTGCTTATTGGCACTGACACCCCCTGCAACCACTAAACTTTTTAAACCAGTTTGCTGTAATGCGCGGCGACATTTGATGCTAAGGGTATCGGCAACGGCTTGTTGAAAGGCAAACGCCACATCCGCTTTATCTTGATCGGTTTTTTCGCTCGCGTTAATTGTGTTCATGGTAAAGGTTTTTAAACCACTAAAACTAAAATCTAACCCAGGTCTATCGGTCATTGGACGTGGAAATTTAAACCGCTTGTTGCCCTGTTCAGCAAGTGCCGATAGTTTTGGCCCACCTGGATAACCTAAGCCCAGCATTTTTGCAGTTTTATCAAAGGCTTCACCTGCGGCATCGTCCAAGGATTCACCTAATAACTCATACTGTCCTATGCCTTCAACGCGCACTAGCAACGTGTGTCCACCTGAAATTAACAACGCCACAAACGGAAAAGCAGGCGGATTTTCTTCCAGCATGGGGGCGAGTAAATGCCCTTCCATGTGATGCACTGCAATCGCAGGAATAGCCCACGCCCAAGCCAAACTCCTCGCTGTTGCCGCACCGACCAATAACGCGCCCATTAATCCAGGGCCAGCGGTGTAAGCGATACCGCCAATATCGTGGCTAGTGAGCTTACTTTCCTGCAAACATTGCTTAATTAACGGCACGCATTTACGAATATGATCGCGGGAAGCCAATTCAGGAACAACGCCGCCATACTCGCTGTGCATATCGATTTGACTGTATAAAAGATGGTGTATCAAGCCGCGTTCGGAATGATAAACAGCGATCCCTGTTTCATCACAGGAGGTTTCTATGCCTAAAACGTACATTGAGTTTTTGAATATTAATAAAGTAAAGGTATAATCACGGGTTCTGTTTATTTAGTGGACAGACTCCACACCCTTAAAATATTAACATAATTGGAATAATTATAATGCCGTCAGTAAAACTTAAAGAAAACGAACCTTTTGATATTGCTATTCGTCGCTTCAAACGCGCTTGTGAAAAAGCGGGTGTGTTAGCTGAAGTCCGTCGTCGTGAGTTCTATGAAAAACCGACTTCAGAACGTAAACGTAAAGGTGCGGCGGCTGTTAAACGTCATTTGAAAAAATTGGCGCGTGAGCGTTATGCACTGAAAAACTTACGTCGTGGTCGCCCCGCGCTGTAATCATGACAGATTTATTAACAGACCGACTCAAGGATGAGATGAAAGCCGCCATGAAAGGTGGCAACAAAGCTAGGCTAGGTGTAATTCGTTTGATGCTGGCAGCAGTTAAGCAAATCGAAGTCGATGAGCGCATTACGCTAGACAACGAGCGTACTATTGCCGTCCTCGATAAAATGCTCAAACAACGCCGTGAATCAATCCGTCAGTTCACAGACGGCAATCGCATGGATTTGGCAGAAATCGAAGAAGCTGAAATTTTAGTGATTCAAGATTTTATGCCGCAAGCCTTATCCGAAGCTGAAATCGACACGATGGTCAGCGAGGCTGTCGCTGAATCAGGTGCTGAGTCGATTAAAGATATGGGCAAAGTGATGGCGTTGTTGAAAACAGCGATGCAAGGTCGCGCTGATATGTCTGTAGTCAGTCAAAAAATTAAGGCAGCGTTAGCTGGATAGTTTGTTACCCCAATGAGCGTGTCGGGTAGAATTCCACGCGAATTTATTAATGAACTGTTAGTGCGGGTTGATATAGTCGATTTAATCGATTCGCACCTTCCCCTCAAAAAAACGGGCGCGAATTATGTCGCCCGCTGCCCATTCCACACCGAAAAATCCCCTAGTTTTTCCGTCAGTCGCAACAAGCAAATGTTTCACTGTTTTGGTTGCGGTGCGAGTGGCAACGCCATCAGCTTTTTGATGGACTTTAATCATTCCGATTTTATCGAAGCGGTTGAAGATTTAGCTGCTTTTGTCGGCATTGATGTGCCTAGAGAAACGGCTTCTGCTTCCTATCAAGCTGAACCAAAAAAACAAGATTTAAGCCAGCTTTATTCTATCATGGAGCAAGTTACCGCTTTGTATGTCCAGCAATTACGCACTAGCACCGAAGGCAAAAAAGCTGCTGATTATTTAAAAGCCAGAAGTATTAGCGGCGATTGTGCCAATGATTTTATGCTCGGTTACGCGCCTGTGCAGTGGAAAGAATTACTAACACGCTTTGACCAGCAAGTTTTAATGGATTGCGGTCTACTGGGTCGTAGCGAGAATGGCGAAGTTTACGGTCGCTTTCGTGGTCGGCTGATGTTTCCAATTCGAGACAGACGCGGCAGAATTGTCGGTTTTGGTGGGCGTGTTCTTGATGATAGTTTACCTAAATACTTGAATTCGCCAGAAACGTCCCTATTTAGCAAAGGCAAAGAAGTTTACGGTTTGCACGAGTTGTTAGCAAAAAACTCAAAGCCACAGCGTATTTTGATTGTTGAAGGCTATATGGATGTCATTGCTTTAGCGCAATTTGGTATTCATCATACTGTTGCGGTATTAGGAACAGCGGCATCTCGTACTCATTTGGAGTTGCTGTTTCGCTTTACCTCAGAATTAGTTTTTTGCTTTGATGGCGATAATGCAGGACAAACAGCCGCTTGGCGATTAATGGAATCGGCGTTTGCTAGTTTAAAAGACGGTAAATCGTGTCGCATTATGACTTTGCCAGCACAACATGACCCCGATTCTTTGGTACGAGAACAAGGTGTTGAAGCATTTTCTGAACAAGTACAAACCGCTATACCGTTATCAGATTATTTTTTTGGGCATTTTGAAAACACTCTTAATCTGTCTGAAACCGAAGGGCGAGCGCAATTGGTCAGTCAGGCTAAACCGTATCTGGAAAAATTACCAGAGAGTATATTCAAAGAAATGATGTTGGAGCGACTCAAAAATTTATCGGGTTTTACCAAACTCGATGTTTTGGAAAATACCGCTACACTTAGCCAAAAACCAAACCAGCAACAAAGACCAGAGCAGGGAGGACGACAGCCATTACCACGGTTAGCGTTGGCTCTATTAGTTCAGAATCCCGAATTAATAGAAATTATTGAGCGACGAGAAATTGACTGGGCTTGTTTAAAGTTTGAGGGTGTAGAAAAGTTTACTAGCATTCTACAAACGATTTTGCATGAAAAACCTGCTAATACAGGGGCTTTGTTAGAGTATTATCGCGGACATTCGGATGAGCCGATTATAAAAAAGTTAGCAGATTTACCATTGGAAATTCCAACAAGTAATGAAGCGGCAGAGTTTTCGGGGGCGATAGATAAATTGTTAGCGCAATCTATCGATGACCACCGTCGATGGTTACTTAAAAAGTTAGAAACAACAGGGCTAACGCCACAAGAAAAAGAACAGTTGCAAAAATTGTTCAATACAAAGTGAATTGATAAAAGCACTATCCTAGTGCAAAATAATGAATTGTGTAGTATAATGACAGATTCAGTGTAGTCGGATATCTGAACGAAGCACTCAGTGAGTAAATAATGAATCAAGAACAACAGTCTCAGCTTAAACAACTTATCGCTAAAGGCAAAATGCAGGGTTACCTGACGTATGCCGAGGTGAACGATCACTTACCTAGTGATATTGTTGATCCTGAGCAAATTGAAGACATCATTGGCATGATCAATGAGATGGGTATTCAGGTTCACGAAGTTGCCCCCGATGAAGATTCGTTAATCACCGATTCAGCGACTGTTACCACCGATGATGAAGATGCGGAAGAAGTTGCCGCCTTAGCGTCTGTTGATAGCGAGTTTGGTAGAACTACTGATCCAGTCCGTATGTATATGCGTGAAATGGGTTCGGTAGAGCTATTAACCCGTGCGGATGAGTTAAAAATTGCCAAGCGTATCGAAGAAGGACAGCAGCAATTAGTGAAGGCAATCGCTAGATCCTGTGTGGTTGTTGAAGATTTTTTAGAAGCTTTTGACTCTATTTCGACGGAAGAAGGCGGTATTCGTCTAACTGATTTAATATCGGGTTTTGTTGATTTAACTGAGCCAGAAAATTTGGCAGCTACTCAAGCACCTGATATTGCTGAAGAGGCGGGGGCAGAAGATGAGCTGAAAGGACTCAGTCCAGAAGAAGTTAAGGAAAAAGTCGAGGCACTAAGAAAGCAACTCAAAGTTGCTTCTGCCGCCATTAAAAAGCATGGCTATATCAGTGATAAAACAGAACGTGCTTTTGAAGTGTTAGCTGACTTGTTCATGGAATTTAAATGGAATCCGCAGTATTTAAAAAAATTAACAGGGATTATTCCTAACGGTGTTGCCGCTGTGCGTGAACAAGAAAAGTTCATACTCGAAATTTTTGTTAAAGAAGCAAAAATGGTGCGTAAGGATTTTATCACCACGTTTATAGAACATGAATCCAGTTCAGAATGGTTAGATTCTCACTTGAGCGGACATGACTATTCAGAAAATCTGAAATTACGCGAAAAAGAATTAAGAAAAGCACAGAAAATATTGGCTGAGATAGAAGCGCAATATGGCTTGACCATCAGCGGATTGAAAGATATTAATCGCCGTATGTCTATCGGTGAAGCCAAAGCCCGCCGTGCTAAAAAAGAAATGATTGAAGCCAACTTAAGGCTAGTTATTTCGATTGCGAAAAAATATACCAATCGTGGTTTGCAGTTCTTAGATTTAATTCAAGAAGGCAATATCGGTTTAATGAAAGCCGTTGATAAATTTGAATACCGTCGTGGTTACAAGTTCTCAACGTATGCGACATGGTGGATACGCCAAGCGATTACCCGTTCGATTGCTGACCAAGCACGAACCATCCGTATTCCCGTACACATGATTGAAACGATTAATAAGTTGAATCGTATTTCACGGCAGATTTTGCAAGAAATGGGGCGGGAAGCAACCCCAGAAGAACTATCAGAGCGTATGGAAATGCCTGAAGACAAAGTGCGTAAGGTATTGAAAATCGCTAAAGAGCCGATTTCTATGGAAACGCCAATAGGTGATGATGAAGATTCACATTTGGGAGATTTCATAGAAGATGCTAAAGTATTATCCCCTGTAGAAGCCGCTACTATTGCGGGTTTACGCGAATCAACACAAAATGTGTTGGCTGGTTTAACAGCAAGAGAAGCTAAAGTATTAAGAATGCGCTTTGGTATTAACATGAATACCGACCATACTTTAGAGGAAGTGGGTAAACAGTTTGATGTCACGCGTGAGCGCATCCGTCAAATCGAAGCAAAAGCATTAAGAAAATTAAGACATCCTTCCAGATCAGAGCAACTAAGATGCTTTTTGGATGGTGAATAAAGAAAGCAGGGCCCTTAGCTCAGTTGGTTAGAGCGTCCGACTCATAATCGGCAGGTCGTAGGTTCAAGTCCTACAGGGCCCACCACTAAATACACAAGGCTGCTTTATGCAGCCTTTTGTCTATCTGAGATTTATTTTTATTGAGAGGTATGAGTGTGAGCGATAATTTTAGTTTTACATCCGAATCTGTTTCAGAAGGGCATCCCGACAAAGTCGCGGATCAAATTTCTGATGCGGTACTTGATGCACTGTTAGCACAAGACCCCAAATCACGCGTTGCGTGTGAAACCTTAGTCAAGACAGGCATGGTAGTGTTAGCGGGTGAAATCACCACTAGCGCGTGGGTTGATTTTGAAGCCCTAGTGCGTAAAGTCGTTTGTGAAATCGGTTACGATAACGGCGAAATTGGTTTTGATGGCAATAGTTGCGCGGTATTAAACGCGATTGGTAAACAATCGGCTGATATTGCAATGGGTGTTGATGAAGGTGAAAACCATGAACAAGGTGCAGGCGATCAAGGTTTAATGTTTGGTTATGCCAGCAATGAAACTGACGTGTTCATGCCAGCTCCGATTACTTACTCGCATTTATTGGTACAACGTCAAGCCGAAGTGCGTAAAAATAAAACTTTGCCTTGGTTACGTCCTGATGCAAAAAGCCAAATCACATTCCGCTATGAAAATAACAAACCTGTTGCGATTGATGCAGTGGTGTTATCTACGCAGCATTCACCTGAAATCAGTGCTAAATCCTTACATGAAGCGGTCATGGATGACATCATCCTGCACGTTTTACCTAAAGAATGGCTACACAAAGACACTAAATACTTTATCAACCCAACGGGTCAATTTATCATCGGTGGCCCTGTGGGCGACTGTGGTTTAACAGGTCGTAAAATCATCGTTGATACCTACGGCGGTATGGCAAGACACGGCGGCGGTGCGTTTTCTGGCAAAGACCCCTCAAAAGTAGACCGTTCAGCCGCTTACATGGCACGTTATGTAGCAAAAAATATTGTTGCCGCAGAACTTGCAGAGCGTTGTGAGATTCAAGTGTCTTACGCGATTGGCGTTGCTGAACCCACTTCAATCACCGTTGAAACCTTCGGTACAGGCAAAATTTCCGAAGATCGCTTAGTGCAGATTATTCGTGATGTGTTTGATTTAAGACCTAAAGGCTTAATTGCACAACTGGACTTGTTAAGACCAATCTACTTACCGACTGCCGCGTATGGGCATTTTGGACGTAATGAAGACAGCTTTAGTTGGGAAAAAACTGACAAAGTTGACGAATTAAAATCGGCCGCTGGTATTTAATCATCTACCGTAGGCTGGGTTAGCTGTGAGCTTGTCGAGCAGCGTAACCCAACATTGCCCCATAATCGTGTTGGGTTACGGCTATTGCCTAACCCAACCTACATAATATCTATCGAGACAAACCATGACCCAAGATTACAAAGTAGCCGACCTAGCCCTAGCTGATTGGGGTCGCAAAGAAATCAACATCGCCGAAACCGAAATGCCAGGCTTAATGGCATTACGCGAAGAATTTGGTGCGGCACAACCGTTAAAAGACGCACGCATTGCGGGCTGTTTACACATGACCATTCAAACAGCCGTGCTGATTGAAACTCTAACTGCATTGGGTGCAACCGTGCGCTGGTCATCCTGCAACATTTTCTCTACTCAAGACCACGCGGCGGCAGCAATGGCAGCGGCAGGTATTCCTGTATTTGCGTGGAAAGGCGAAACCGAAGAAGAAGCGGATTGGTGTATCGAACAAACCATCATCGCGCCAGATGGTTGGAGACCCAACATGATTCTGGATGATGGTGGTGATTTAACCAACATGATGTCCGATAAATTCCCTGAATTAATGGCGGATGTTAAAGGCTTATCCGAAGAAACCACTACTGGCGTATTGCGTTTATATGAACGTGTTGCTAAAGGCACATTGGTCGTTCCTGCATTCAACGTCAACGACTCAGTCACTAAATCTAAATTCGACAACCTGTACGGTTGCCGCGAGTCGTTAGTTGATGGTATCAAACGCGCTACTGACGTAATGATAGCGGGCAAAATCGCGGTTGTGTGCGGTTACGGTGATGTCGGTAAAGGTTGTGCGCAATCATTACGCGGCTTAGGTGCAACCGTGTTAATTACTGAAATTGACCCGATTTGTGCATTACAAGCGGCAATGGAAGGTTATCGCGTTGTCACGATGGAAGAAGCAGCACCGATTGCTAACATTTTTGTTACCGCAACAGGCAACTTCAGCATCATCACCCACGCCCACTTATTGGCGATGCGTGACCAAGCTATCGTTTGCAATATTGGACATTTTGATGCGGAAATTGAAATCGCGTCTTTACGTCAATACACTTGGGAAAACATTAAACCCCAAGTCGATCACGTCATCTTCCCTGACGGCAAACGCTTAATCATTCTGGCAGAAGGTCGTTTAGTCAACTTAGGTTGTGGCACAGGTCATCCTAGCTTCGTGATGTCCAATTCATTCTGTAACCAAGTATTAGCGCAGATGGAATTGTGGAGCAATGCTTCAAGCTATGAAAATAAAGTCTACATTTTGCCTAAGATATTAGACGAAAAAGTAGCGCGTGCGCATTTAGCGCAAATTGGTGTGCAGTTAACGCAATTAACTACAGAACAAGCGGCTTATATCAACGTTCCTGTTGAAGGTCCTTATAAAGCCGATCATTATCGTTACTAAGCACAGCACAAATAGTATCCCTTTTTAGGGATACTATTTTTTGGATGGCTTAATTTTTCTGTCCAGTCTCAATTATTCCCACGTCTGCATTTCAGCTTGAATGACATTAATGCGCTGTAATATTGCGACTTTTTTGTCCTCAAACCAATACATGAAACCGAGGATAGCAGTTCCCATCACCATGAGGACAATTGCTATATTTAGTGGTTCTAGCCCTTGTTTTGAGTAAAAGAGTAGAGCTTGTCCGATAACATTTAATAGTAAAAAGCTAACGCCTGCATATAAAAATGCGCGTGTTCTTAGTGCGATACCAAGTAGAATGCCCGCTATACTCAGCCCCATTGCCAATATAAAGACAATAATATTTTGTTGGTCACGCAAAAAAACATCAGCGGTAGCGCAAGCATAAATACTACTGATTGCCGCTAAACGACTGCCCATTAATACGCTAGGTTTTAATTCACGGCTATGTAAATGTAGCAACATTAAAACACTCAATGCCGCTGGAATCACATAAACCTGAAAGAGTTCGCTATCTTTCGCTAGGCTAGGTATCCACAAATAGACTCCCGCGTTAAAGGCAAGTAACGCCATATATAAGGGGATTTTTTGTTGGTTATGACGACGCATCATGACATACAACAATCCCGTGACGATTAAAGTCATGCTGGTTTCGGATTTTTCCAAATGTAGCACAGTGAATAATGCCAGAACAGGCATCAGTAATGCCATGTTGTACAGCGGTTTGGAAGGAAATAAGCCTTGTAAGAAAAACAAAATATAGGCACAAGCGATAAGTCCAGCCGTATCCCATAAAGTGGGTGAATCCGCGCCTAACCATAATAAACGCCCATAAAAAACTAACGTGCCAATCAATATGACGATGCCATATAGCCATTTGGAATCGGGGGTGTATCGAACATGACGCAGTCCGATTATGCTGATAATCATCCCCGTGCTGAATGCTGCAAGCGCGTCAAAAGGTGCTAATAGCCAGTTTGGTGACCCGCCTGCCATAACCGTTTGTTGAATCAATATGCCATGCCCTAGCAATTGCAATAAACCCAATGCAATCAACCATGACGTACCTTGTAAGGCTTGTTTGCAATAGTCTTGGTACTCGTTAGCCATCGGTTTTGCTAATAAGCGGTTCAGAAACCACATCGATAAAACCGCAAGTAGTGTATTTTGTAGCGCGTACCAAGGTAATAATAAAGCTAAGGTCTGTGATGTGTGTCCAACTAGCAAAAATACCCAGCCGTGTAGCAGTAGCAAACATTCAAGTATTGCTATGAGTAGCCACGGCGAATATGTATTTTTTCCACCTAACACGGCACTCAAACCTGCGACCATAGCCAATGATAAGATCAATTCGCTAAGCGTGTTCTCTGAGTAAGTTAGTAAGGCAAGCGTTGCCAAGATGACGCTGGCGCGTAGCCAATAACTGAGTGCGCTGGCAATTTCCTTCGTGTGGTAGGCAATGCGTATTTTACTTGCACCGAGGAGAAGGAAACTCCATAAGGCTAATAATAATGGCAACTGGAACAGCGTATTTAGGTAAGTAAAATAAATTGCCCCACATAATATAAATAAACTGTAAATAAAGCTGTGTAGCGAAAAGCTAGAAAAACGCACCCACAATAAATGTAACAAAGACAAGCTAAGCAAAAACCCGTTAGGTAATAACTTCCAAGTTGTTATGGGCGATTCAATACCAGCAACCAAGGCAAAACCAAATACGATGGTTGATAGTAGCAATAAAAAGATAAAAACAAATTGCGTAGAGTATGCAAATGCTTGAGCGAGTGGCGGTGATTGCCATTGCCAGCGTTCAGCGAGTTTTTCGCCTTTGCGTTGCCAGAATGTCGCCAGTAACAATTGCAGATTGCCCCATAACAGCAGATTAATTGGTAGGCTTTCATTATCAACATTAAAAGCAATACCTGCCGCAGTAAAGGCAAATGCAGATAACCAAGAGAAAATTACCCCGCTGCTATACCGCAACATCAATAAACAGTAAACCGACAGGGTTAAGCAATAAATACTGACATTGAAAGTGATAAACTGAAAAAAAGTTGCGGGGCAAAATCCACCAGTTAAGCAATAAATGTTGCCAGCAGTAAAAACGATAAACTCTCCCCACCAACAGCCACTACAGCCACTGAATACCACCAACAATAAACCCAGCCACGGAAAATCATTGGGTTCTATCGTCCATTCGCTATAGCGTTGATTAAAGCGTGGCAGTAACAAGGTAGCAACCAACCAAAGCGTATAGCCAAATAAAACAGTTGCTGTCTGCAATTCAAAACTATCGAGATTGGTGGGCAATAGACTAAACGCTACTAAGGTCGATAACCACGCACTGGCAAAACCGCGTATTTGTGCGGCATCAGAGCTGTCTTTTGATAAGGGAAAGACGGCTACCAGTAACATCAATAACAAACCCGCTAACAGATTTGCTTGACCCGCACTCATAAAAAATAGAGTCAGTGTGCCTAGTAATGAGCCAGTAAAGCACAAAGTCGCTACGCTACTCAGTGGCAAACAATAAATACCAGCCCACTTTGGTACAGATTTTAGCTTATGCGATAGTAAGGACATGACTAGGCTTATTAAGCCTAAACACCACCATACATCTACAAAATCTATAATAGTTTGTTTGCCAAAAGACAAATTGAGAGACTGATTAGTATGTATCAGGCTATTTTCCAGCCATAACACAGCGGCAGTAAACGTAAGCGTAGCCAGCCAGGAAAAAACCATCCCTCGACTATAACGCAGCATCAATAAGCTATAAACAGACAGTTCTAAGCAATAAATGCCCGCGCTGAACTCATTAAAGGACTGCAACCCATAGCTAAATATCACCAATAAAAAGCCCAAATAAGGAAAAAATATCGGTTCAACTGTCCATTCGCTAAAGCGTTTATTAAAGCTAGGCAGTACAAAACTGGCGCAACACCAAAGTGCGTAGCCCATAATCACCGTTGCCGTCTGTGAAAAGCTGGGTAATAAACTAAACACGATTAATGTTAACAAAGTCGCGCTAGCAAAGCCGCGTATTTGCTCCGCACCAGTGCGATTTTTTGTCAAAGAAAATAAAGCCAGTAATAAACACGCAAAAGACCAAGCTAACAGCTCTGGTTTATGAGCAAAAAAGAGTGTCAATGTCCCCAGTAATGCCCAAACAAAGTTTATGGTTGCAACGGTATTAAGTGGCGGTAAATAACAGACATCCACTTTTTGCGTAAACCGTAGATTACGAGACAGTAAGCTCATAGCAAGACTTAATAGCCCCAAGGTCAACCATAAATCGGGAAAAGTTTGTGTGTCTAGCCATAAACTAAATGGTTGTTGGGCATGAAAAACACTGTTTTCTAACCACAGCACCGCCACTACCAAAGTCATGAAGGCACTGAAGTTACAAACAGCCCATTTGTGTTTGGCATTCGCCAGTAATAAACTAAATCCCGCTAAAAATAATACTGTGTAATCTAACGGCGTAATCACACTACTCGATAGGTTTATAACGTGCTGTATTTGCAGAAAAATACCAAAAAACACCAGCGAAATAGCAGTCACAGCGGCGGGTTTCGTATAGGAAGTAGTCGGCGTAACGACTAACACACCTACTGCTAAACTTAATAGCATGAATAATAAAGCAGCGTAACTATCTGTTGTCAACGCTTGCCAAGCAAAAGGATACAAAGTCATTGAAACCAATTCGATACCCGCTAATACCGAAAATCCTAATACCCAGTAACGCACAATAAGTTGTTGGTAAACTCTATCGCTGAGCCATAAAAACCCAGCCGTTGTTATTAAGGTTAGTAATAAAATGAAACTATGGGTGTCAGCCACATTGAGTAGCTGCAAAATTACGCTGGCTAAGACAATAAAAAATGCGCTGTGATGGGTGATTTTGCCAATATGCTGGATTTCATTCGGTAAAGCGGGATTGAATGTGTTGACCAGCTTGATAAAAAACGCTTGAGTTAGGCTATAGTTCACTACTTGCCAAAACGTTAAGGCGAATAATGCAGAAGCCAATAGCAAGCCGTCCGTGTTTAGCCCCCAAAATTTAAGCATCATTAACACCGCGCCTAGTACTAGCGCGATAGGTACGGGTAATAGTTTAATCAGTAAATAACGGGCGATGAGTAACAGACTGAACAAACCTGCAAAGAAAACAGCCGCCAGCCACGGGTATGAAAGCTGATTAGCCAACAATCGGCTAACCAGTGTTGTTATACCTAATAGCCACAATAAGCACATCACTTGTTCCAGTGGCGCGTTTATTACGTCTCTAAATAATAGCGTGGGGCTTGGTAGTCGATACCTGCCTAATAATCTGCATGAAGGTAGTAATGCTATTTTTTGCGTGACCTGTTCACGTTTTAAAGCCATTAGCTCTGAGGATTCTTGTCGCTCAATAAACCAAAGCCAACACCAAATACCAATACCCATCAACATAGTGGCAAGTCCACTGGGTGTTTGAAAATAAAGAGCTTTTAATGGCAGGTAAGCAAGCGTACATACCAGCAATGCCAAATAAAATAACCAACGGGCTAATAATTGATAGCTTAGCCAACACATGATTATCCCAGCTAGAAATAGCGGGGCGACACGCTGTACATTTTCAGTCACCATCCACAACAGTAATACGCCAACTAACACACTCAGCAAAGCACTGTTTAAGCGTTGTTCTATCGGCGTTGTTTCGCTAGTGCTGTGGGCTTTAAAAAATGAGCGTAACCCTATATAAGCCCAAAAACCAGCCAACAATAATAAGCCAAAAGAAAATTGCGCTTCGCCAATTAATGGCGGCGTGTAAAAAACTGTCACTGCACCCAGTACAGGAATCGTATAAAACCAATGACTATTGAGTAAGTTCTGATAGCGATTGATGCTAACGGTATCGATTATAGAATAAGAGGTAAAAATTGCTACAGGTGCAGATTTAAGGGCGTAATAAAGCAAAACTCCTGCGGTGATAGCCGTCGTCATTGCCAACAGCCCCTGTTCACTTTGGCTAAGACTCCAAACAGTCAGCACGGCAAGTAAGCCATATAGCACTCGATAAACGATGAGAGCTAAATAAGCGGATTGGCGTTTGTTTAATGCCCATTGTGCTGCTATATAAAGGCTCAGTAATATAGGCAAGCTGGCAAGAAAATGCCAAGAGTCTGGCAAATGTTGTAAAACTAATGAGCCATATAGCCAAAAATAACAGGCTAACAAAATCGTCAAGGGCGTGAGCGTTAGATAACACCAAACGATGTAAGCATAAATTGCAATGGCTAACACTAACGTGGGGATAGCAATCGGATGTTGTGCTACCAAGCACAAAGCCAGTATTGATAAGCCATAAACCAAAAAACTAAACCGTGATAAATAAGTGTACTGCTCTGTCCATTGCTTCAACTGGGTATCGATAAAAAACAACAGCAGACAAAGCAACATTAGGAAAAATCCGTAATATCCTGCTGGTAAGGCAATATTATTACCGATGGTAATAAAAGCAAACGATACTACTGCCGCATAAATTAGCGTTCCAGCGGCAACACAGCTAATTTTATGTCGGTCAATAAAAATAGAATGTAGCCACTGATTAGCAAATAGATAAATACCTGTGCTTAACAGCGCGAATATCAGTAAGTGACTAATGACAAGTACCTGAACCTGCCAAGATGATGGTAAGCCTAGCAATAAGACTTGTAGCAGTTGTGTGGCGGTCAGGGCTAAAAAAAACTTCGGTAAGCCTTGCTGCAAACTTCTATCCATTAAGCCCGATACTAGCGTGACGGCAATATAAAATACCCCCAATTCTGCGAATACCAATAAGCCGCTAAAAAATTTTAAGCCCAGCGTGTCACTGCTGATTAATAATTTTGTGCCAGTGATATTGGTAAGCGGTATTAGCAATAAACTAAGGATAAAAATGACGTAACTAGAGACTTCTAATTCAGGGCGTTTATGGCGTAGGCGATAGCCACCGAATAATAATGCGAGGGTAAAAATAAACAGGGCAAAAAAAGCAATCAAGTTACTGGCATAACCTTTACTGTAATGAACCAGAAACATCGAACCAGCAATAAAACAAAACACGCCGATAAACCAACCGATATTTTGTGCCAAAAACGGCACAGCCATTGAATGCCAACCTGAGACTGTTTTTAAAACCCGTTCTAAACGACTAGGCTCGTGCGGTTTCCAAGCGTATTGATTTAGTGTGGGTTCGGGCTTGTTTGCTTTGGGAATTGCAGTCTGATGGGGTGGTTCTAATGAATGATCTGCTTCATCGATAGCAAAAGTTGCCACTTGTTCGCTAATGATGGCATCGTTGTTTTTATCAGCGGCAAAAGGATTTATTGATGTTGAAAAATCAGTTTCAATGATAAGACTGGCGGGCGTTGCTTGGATTAGCTCATTGGCTAATGGCGTAACGGGTAGCGGTATTTCTGCAACAGTAAAGCTGGTTGTTTGTTTGTTCTGCTGGACGTTAGCACTTAAATCAGCCTCAGTTTCAGTGACAAAACTAGCGGTTTGTGTTTCGTTTGGTGTGGGTAAAGTTATCGGATCTGAAAAATTGGGCGGGGTTGTGGCAACTGTTTCAGCCTCTTGATATTTAGCAAACCGCCAAGGCGGTAGCCCTAGCGGGGTATCGGTAGACTGATTGAGTAAATCCCACGCATCATCACGGTGTTTTCGCCATAAGGCATTATCTCGTACGGCGGCTAAGTCTGCCAAATAGTCCGTGCATAGCCCATCTATCAGTTCACTTAAATCCGCTTGTTGTTCGCTATTGATTACACCCCGCTTGACCAAAGCTTGCAATTCCAATCGCAATAAAACCAAGTCAGCCAAATCCCCCGCTCTTAAAGCAGACGAGTCATGAGTTCGAGTCTGGTTACTTAGTTCGTTTTCGTGATTGACTGGCTCAGAGGAATTGCGAATAAACCAATAAATTGCATAAGCTATTGCACCTACGATACCAAACGTAGGTGCTTTGAATAGCAAAATTACCACTATAGCGATAAAAAACCAGTTCATGAGCCGTCTCGAACTTAAAGTAAAATAGTATTGGAACTGGCAGGGGCTTGTTCTGTTTCAGATTTTAGTGGTGATGCGATTGCCCTTGGAGCATCGATTACTTGCAACTCTACCTGTTGTTTAAGCAGTTGTAACTCAGCATCAATTTCGGCATGAAGTTCCATATCCAAAAATTCCTGCATCGTGTGAGAAGAGTCACCTCTTAACTCTTCTAAGGCTTCGACATGGGCTTCCATTGAAGCAACTTTTTCTTCCATGCGGTCAAAGTTACTCTGTGCCTTAATGCCTGCTTGAAAATGCTCCAAGGTTTTATCCATTTGCTGACGCGCTTGGGCGGCGTGTTGACGGGCGGCTAAACTGGTGCGTTTACGTCGTGCTTCTTCTAGCTTAGCTTCTAAGGCTTTTAATTGCGATTTTAGTCGATCGCTGGTATTTTTAGCAGATAACCACGAAGGCTCTAAGGCTTTACAAATTGCCTCATGTTCTTTTTTACGCGCTAAGGCGGCGCGGGCTAATTCTTCATTGTTGTTCTGTAACGCGATTTGGGCTTTCCCTAGCCAATCAGCAACTTGTTTTTGATTGCTTTCAAGTTCTTTTTGTAATTGTTTTTCCCCAGCAATTGCTTCTACCACGCCTTCTTTGGCTTTGCTGATGTTGTCTTCCATCTCACGAATGATTTGTTTAACCATGCGTTCGGGGTCTTCAACGCGATCAATTAAATCGTTGATGTTGGCACTAAGCATATCGTTAATACGTTTGAATAGGTTGGTCATGAAAAATACTCCTTAGGTCATAAATAGAATCACTTTGTTGTTTTGTTTTGCTCTCTCAATAATAAGGTAAATTCTGCGGCGGGCAGAGGTCGGCTTTTGATATAACCTTGATAAAAATCACAACCTTTTTCTCGTAAAAAGGCTAATTGCTCTTGTGTTTCTACTCCTTCAGCTAGCACTTCAAAACCTAAACTATGCCCTATGGCAATAATGGTACTGGCAATGCCTAAGTTATCTTGATGCGGTGAAATAGTGCTGATAAAACTTTTGTCGATTTTTAGTCGATCTAGTGGAAAACGCCTAAGATAGGCTAAAGAAGAGAAGCCTGTACCAAAATTGTCGATGGCGAGACGAATACCAAGTGCGTGTAAATTGTTGAGAATGTCGAGAACAATCTCCGCATCGTGATTTTCCATTAAACTCTGTTCAGTGATTTCTAACTCCAATTGTTTAGCGGGAAGCCCCGTTTCCTCTAATACACGGGCAACCAGAGCAATCATATTACTACGTTTAATTTGTGGTGAAGAGATATTGACCGATAAGGTAATGGGAGCAAGCCCTTCCTCTAACCATAATCGTCCTTGTTGACAGGTTTCGACTAATACCCACGCACCAATATCAATAATCAACGAGGTTTCTTCGGCAACAGGTATAAAGTAACTGGGTAGCATTAACTCATCAAAAATTTGCCAGCGTACTAATGCCTCTGCGCCGACAATTTTTCCTGTTGCCATACTAATTTGCGGTTGATAAAAAACCCTTAACTCTTGCTCAGCAAGCCCTTTGCGTAATTTTGTTTCTAATTGCAAGCGTTGACGAGTAGCGAGTGTTAAGCTTTCTGAAAAATAAGCAAAGCAGCCACGACCATTATTTTTGGCTTGGTATAAGGCGACATCGGCGTTATCCATCAGTGTTTCAGGAGTATCGCCGTGTTCAGGATACAAGCTAATGCCGATACTGGTGCCAATTTGCACATCGTCGTGCAAGCTGAGTTGAAACGGTACGCTTAAGTCTTTGACTATAATGTCCGCGACGCGAGCGGCATCTTCTTTGTGGCTAATATCAGCCAACAACACGACAAACTCATCACCGCCTAAACGTGCGATCATGTCTGTACTGCGTAAGCGTTTACTGACACGTTCGGCGACTTGTTGCAATAATTCATCACCTGCCAAATGTCCAAAGCTATCATTGACGGCTTTAAAACGATCTAAGTCCAGCATCAGCACCGCAAATTGAGAATTTTCTCTCATGCCAACAGCAGTGCAATGATCTAAACGTTCTAACAATTTTCGGCGATTAGGTAATCGGGTTAAGGAATCGTAGAAAGCAAATTGTTTAATTTGTTCTTCCGCTTCTTTACGCACGGTAATGTCAGTGATAGCAGTGACGTAATGAGTAATCTCGGCATTTTTATCTTTGACTGGCGTGACCATTAGCCACGCAAGATAAGTGTCGCCATTTTTGCGTTGCGTCCAAATTTCTCCCTGCCAAGCACCTGCATCAAAGATACAATCCCATAATTCCGCATAAAAAGAATCATCTTGATGATAAGAATTAAATAACAAGGGGGTTTGACCAACGACATCTGCCGCTGTATAACCAGTAATGGCTGTAAACGCTCCATTAACCCGCAAAATATTTCGGCCAGCATCAGTAATAAACATTCCATCTTGTGATTCAAAGGCGGTTGCAGCGATGCGTAGGTTGGTTTCATTATTTTTGCGTTCGGTAATGTCGCGCTCAAAGCCTACTGTACCGAGTACTTCACCGTTTACATCAATTACAGGTGCTTTGTAAGTTTCAAACCAGCGAGTGTTGCCTGTCGCATCAGTGTGCTTTTCTTCAACCATTTTTTTCTGCCGTGATGATAGGACGGCAAAATCATCTTGCTGATGGTGTTCGGCTAGTTCGAGTGGATAAAAATCGAGATCAGATTTCCCTACCAGTTGTTCAGGATCAGCTATGCCCAGTGCCTTAGAAAATGCTTGGTTGACGGCAAGAAAATGACTGCTGGTGTCCTTGAACCAGACGGTAAAAGGGAAATTATCGAGTAATGCACGTTGATAACCATCTTTCTTTCGCAGTAGTGCTTCACTGCGCATGATGATTTCAGTGTTATATTTATGCGCGGTAATATCATAAAACACGGTTAAATAAAGACTGTGAAAGGTTTTTTCTATCGCAGCTCCACTAATCAACATCGTTTTTACCTCACCTGATTTACAAGTGACGCACAATTCTATTGGTAAAATAGCTTTTTTATCACGCACGGCGGTTTCAACCGCGTTTTGCCAACTGGTTTGGGCAAATTCTCGATAGTCTGAATCAGGGTAAGCTTTAAGCCACCAATCGCCTACCGTTTGAATGTCATTCGCGCTATACCCTAGAACTTGCTCAAATGCAGGGTTCACAAAAGTGATGCGTTGTTGTTTATCACTTAATGCCATTGGTACTGGGGATATATCAATAATTGAACGCAGACGACTTTCACTGGCACACAACTTTTCCTCCATCTGCTTGATGGAAGTCATGTCAATAGCAATACAAAATACTTCTGGCTGATATCCTTGCACATGAATGTATGCGTGGTAGGCAAAAATATCGACTTTTACACCACTTTTATTTAACACCGATAATTCAGTAGTAGCTATCGCTTGTGTGGTGGCAAACATTTGCTGTATCGCTTGCCGATAGCTATCACGCTTGTCAGTTGGCAAAAGAAGTTTGATGATGTCTTGTCCGATAGCTTCCGCTTGGCTATAGCCATAAAGATGCTCAGAGGCTTTGTTCCAGTAATGGATAACACCATCAATGTTATAACTTTGCACCGCCACTGAGGGTATATCTTGAAATAAATGCTGAAAGCGCGTTTCGCTTTCTTGTAAGGCGATTTCAGTCTGTTTACACTCAGTGATATAGATTGCCAATGCGAGACCAACCACCGATAAGGTTAAAATGTAAAACCAGAAATTAATCAGATGATTAGTAAAATCATTGGCAAAGTAACCAATGCCTTGGTGAATACCTAGTAGAGCCTGTGTTGCCGTTATGATAAGAGCGATCGTTACTCCTTTTACACCAAAGCGAACGGCTATCCAACTGATAAAAAGAAACATCAAATAGGCTTTATCAATCCAAGTAAAACTATCAGCAAACCAGTCCAGAAAAATAATTTGTCCAGCCAAAAACATTAATGTCATCGGCAACACGGTGTTGATAACTGCCTGTCGTATTCCATGCAAACTAGGAAGGGGTGGTCGCCAAGCGATAATTAATGGTGTTACCAAAACAATGCCAAGTGTATCGCCCATCCACCAATTGATTGCACTAGACTGCCACTGATTCGCAGCTATCAAATTGCCAGCCATCAGTGCGACCGTACCACACACTGTACTAACACTCGCACTCAAAGGCGCGGCAACGAAAAGTATCAGGAGAAAATCTCTCAATCGATTGAACGTAATATGAAGAAAAAGAATATTAATGTTACTTTGTTTAATATAGTCTCGAACGATTTTTGCATGATGAACAGGATGATTATCCATTATAAGTGTCTGCCCATCATTTAATAGGGGCAACACAAAAATATTTAAATAATAAATAAATACTTGCGCGGTCAGTGATACCGAATAAGTATAGTGGGATTTTATACCCTCTTCTGTTAAAGCGGCAACGGTATTTATTGTATCACCTGAGTATGTTGGTTTCTTATCATAAGCAGGATGACCTCGTTTAGAACGACCATAGGCAGGTGACATATTTGTACAACTCCCTGTTTCGTCTAAATAAAAACGTTTTTCGGGTTCT
>JAPLRZ010000033.1 GCA_026398895.1 Methylococcales bacterium | reverse complement strand
GACAACAAAGACGACTTTGACTCCTTTGATTTTGATGATTTTGCGCTGGATAGCAAAGCCGATGCCGTGCCTGACAGTGCAATTGCAACCCCCGTCTCTGTAGCAGACAACAAAGACGACTTTGACTCCTTTGATTTTGATGATTTTGCGCTGGATAGCAAAGCCGATGCCGTGCCTGACAGTGCAATTGCAACCCCCGTCTCTGTAGCAGACAACAAAGACGACTTTAACTCCTTTGACTTTGATGATTTTGCGCTGGATAGCAAAGCCGATGCCGTGCCTGACAGTGCAATTGCAACCCCCGTCCCCGTAGCAGACAACAAAGACGACTTTGACTCCTTTGACTTTGATGATTTTGCGCTGGATAGCAAAGCCGATGCCGTGCCTGACAGCGCAATTGTAACTCCTGTAGCAGACAACAAAGACGACTTTGACTCCTTTGATTTTGATTTAAAAGAAAGTACGGCTAATGTAAAAGAATTTAATGATATTAGTGACAGTTCGATTGATTTTGACTTTGACTTTGATATGCCAGCAACAGATGGGCTAAATACTCAAGGTAGTAATCTTGGTGTGTCTGATCTATCAAATATGGATGACTTTGAAACGCAGTTGGATATAGCAAAAGCCTATATCGAGATGGGTGATACGGAGTCTGCTAGAAATATTACAGAAGAAGTGCTTAAAAAGGGCAGTGTTCAACAACAAAAAGCGGCCGAATCAATACTAGAACGCTTGAAATAATATCGGTGGAAAAAAGCCCTGTATAGGGCTTTTTTTGTTCGTTTTAAATGGTCATATCATTGTTAAATATAGAAATCTTGGTAGTGGTCAAATCTGTAAATTAGGTTAAAATCAGAGGCTGAAACTCCCCAAGCACACCCACCTCACACATAAAAATGACCTGCTATCAAGAAATCATCTGCCCATGTTGCCGAAGTAACCAGATTGGCAAATCGGGACGTAATGCAACGGGAGAGCCGCGTTGCCGTTGCCAAAAGCCTTTATGTGTGACGAAAACCTTCATGTTGAACCATCGATACCGCGCCTGCCAAGCAGGGATAAAAGTGCAAGCGGTGGAGATGGCAATCAATGGGAGCGGTATTCGAGAGTCCTTACGGGTGTGTTGTCAATTAGTAAACATTAAGGCTTTATATGGATTCCAAGGTCTTTTTAAGTAGCGTTTTTTCACATTATGCACGAACTCAAAAAAGCTCAGATATAAGGGTAACTTATCCTGAGAAATACCACGATGGGGTCGAAGCCAAGGACGCAATAACGACCAAAAGCCCTCGATGCTATTGGAGTGTACCTCGCAAAAGCCATCACCGTCTTCATCGCGTGCGTATTCATGGGCGGAATGATTGACGGTTTTATGTTGAAATCCCCATTCCGCCAGTCGATTGTAGATCGGGTACTCGTCCGTATAAACCTGTGTACCTGCAGCAACCGTCTGTAAAATCAAAGGCTTAATGGTTTTTTGCTGCGCATTCTCAAGCAGTCTAATTACGACTTCTCCTGAGCGTTGTGGCATGACAAGAAATCGGCAGTTTTTCACCCCTGCCTCGCGCATCTTTCAAGCGTCGCTTGCATGGTGGTCTGGTGGCTTGCTTGACTTTCTCAGGCTGCCCTGCAACCAGATAAAGCTCATCAAATAACAACACCCGATAGCGTTATCGGGTCTTTTTTTATTGATACCGTCACGCAAATGTTCCGTCATCACTTGTAAATCATCCTTGTGTAAATCCAGTTCTTGGGTAATCTGGGCGTTTGATAAATTCAACCCCATGAAATACAAACTCAATATACACGTCGATAGCGGTTGATGATGCCACGCTAAAACAGTGTCCGTCAAATCATCAAACGCTGCCACAGGCGTTGCATTCATAGCGGCAACGCGCAGGTTGCTGGCTATGCCGACCCCGCTTGATAATGTTCTCACCGTCACAACGCGGACAACCGATTTTACCTGACCAACGTAGTTGGCGTATCTATAGCTAACTGTGGATAAAATGATTACAAAACCGTTCGCACTGAGCCTGTCGAAGTGTGAATGTGGTTCGACAAGCTCACCACGAACGGTATTATTTTATTGTGCGTTAGCTCTATCAGCTATTATTAATGAGTGGCGTGTATTTGGGAGTGCAAGCTCTGCTTGCAAAGTCAGGCAAAGCCTGACCTCCATCACACAGTAATACCTACCGCGTTGAAGCTATTGAACGTCTATTCAACCAATCCAAATAGTGGGTAACGCCTTGTTGAACGCTTAGAAATTCACGTTCATAACCTGCTTTTCTTAAGCCTGAAATATCCGCTTGGGTATAGCTTTGATACGCGCCTTTTAAATGCTCTGGAAAAGGAATGTAGCGGATTTCCCCTGTTTTATGCCAATCTATCACCGCTTGCGCCATAGTATTAAAGGTTTCAGCGCGACCTGTGCCGACGTTAAAAATACCGCGTTGATCTGGATGATCTAAAAACCAACAATTCACCGCTACCACGTCATTCACATGAATAAAATCCCGTTGTTGCTCACCATCGGCAAACCCATCACAACCTTCAAATAAGCGCACTTGTTGATGCTCAAGCACTTGTTGATTGAAGTGAAACGGGGTACTACTCATCGCGCCTTTGTGCTGTTCTCTTGGGCCATAGACATTAAAATAACGTAAGCCAACAATCGGGCTTTTGGTTTCTGGTAATATCGAACGCACATGTTGATCGAATTGAAATTTTGAATAGGCGTACATATTAATCGGTTGTTCACACGCCCGATCTACTCGAAAACCCTGTTCACCATTGCCATAAACTGAGGCAGATGACGCATAAATAAAGGCGATATTTTTCGTAATACAGGCGTGTAGTAATCGCTTGGAATAGTCGTAATTGTTTTTCATCACATACTGCCCATTCCATTCGGTAGTTGCCGAACACGCGCCTTGATGAAAAACCGCGCTGACTTTATTTAGAAATTTTGGCAGAGTAATGTTTTCTAAAAACTCGGCTTTATCCATGTAATCAGCGATATTCAAATCGGCAATATTAAGGATTTTATGACCATTGGCTAAATTATCGACCAGCAGAATATTGTCGAGTCCGCGTTCATTCAAAGCGCGAATTAAATTGCTACCGATAAAACCAGAACCTCCCGTGACAACTATCATTCCCCAGCCCTCGCTTTGTTAATCATGCGTGTTGTTGATTGCCCATCGACAAATGATAAAATGATAACTTCACCCCCTGCGTTAAGCACGCATTCACCACCTGCGACTTGGTCTGGCGTGTAATCACCGCCTTTGACAATGACATCAGGTAATACCCGACAATACAAACGTTCTGGCGTGTCTTCGCTAAAATCAACCACCCAATCGACACACGCTAACGCTGATAATACCGTCATGCGTTCTTGTAAGCCATTGATAGGACGAGTTTCGCCTTTCAAGCGTTTCACTGAATCATCAGAATTGACCGCAACAATCAATCTATCACCCAAGGCTTTGGCTTGCTGCAAATAAGTAACGTGTCCTGCGTGAAGTAAATCAAAACACCCGTTAGTCATAATGACGCGTTCATCAGAGGCTCTTGCGGCGGCAATCAATTGGACTAATTGATCTTCGGAGACCACACCAAAAGACGAATCACGGTCGCCGTGCATAGCGCGAGTCAATTCCAGTATGGAAACGGTAGATGTACCTAGTTTGCCAACCACGACTCCAGCCGCTAAATTTGCCAAATACATGGCTTCGGTGAGTGGCTTTTGAATGGCAACACTTAATGCCATCACAGCAATGACGGTATCACCAGCACCTGTGACATCAAACACATCTTTGGCTTGTGCGGGTAACGAATGGGTTTGCTCAGCTTGAATTAAGGTCATACCCGCTTCGCCGCGTGTTAATAATAGGTTTGGAATCTGTTGTTGCTGTAATAATTGCCGCGTTTTTGCCAGTAATTCAGCTTCATCGCTATACGAACCAATCACCGCGTTTAATTCGGCTAAGTTGGGCGTGAGAATATCAGCATTAGCATAACGCTGATAATCAACGCCTTTAGGATCGACCAGCGTTGTTAAACCTTGGCTTTTGGCGAGTTGAATATAATCAGCCACATCAGTTAATGTGCCTTTGCCATAATCAGAAAACACAATCACATCGTAATCGGGTAGATGGTTTTGCAAACGGCTTGATAATGTGGCGCGGTCAAAATATAGCGTCGGCTCTTCAAAATCCACGCGAATTAATTGCTGATGTTGCGCCATGATACGCAATTTACATATCGTGCGAATTGCATTCTCAACCACAAAGTCACAGACCACGCCGTTGCTTTCTAACAGTTGTTTAAGTGTATCGCCTTCCGCATCCGCACCGACTACGCCCAATAAAGTAACTTGACCGCCCAACTTGGCAATATTTAACGCCACGTTACCCGCACCACCCACACGCTCTTCGGTACTTTTAACTCGCACCACAGGCACGGGAGCTTCGGGTGAAATACGCGCCGCGTGTCCAGACCAATAACGATCCAGCATCAAATCACCGATGACTAAAATCCGCGCTTTATTAAATTCAGGGCTTGTCGCTAACACTTAATCTCTCCTCAACCGCACCACACCAATAGTGACCAATTAAAATATGGGCTTCTTGAATACGCGCTGTCACCCTAGAAGGCACAAGCACAGTTAAAGTCGCTTGTGCGCGTATCATGCCACCGCTCGCACCCGTTAACGCAATGACTGCCATGCCTTTATTGCGTGCTGCTATTGCTGCTTTTAACACATTATTACTGTTGCCCGATGTGGAAATGGCAATCAAACAATCGTTTGAATTACCCAATGCTTCAACTTGACGGGAAAAAACCGTTTCAAAATCAAAGTCATTGGCATGAGCGGTTAAAATTGAGCTATCAGTAGTTAACGCAATCGCCGCTAATGCCCGACGTTTTTTCTCATAACGCACCACAAATTCTGCCGCGATATGCTGACAATCCGCCGCACTACCGCCATTACCGCACAGTAAAATTTTACCGCCTTGTTGTAAGGTGTTAATCAGCAACTCAGCGGCTGCTTCAATCACTCCATTACAACTGGCTAAGTTATTCATTGTTTCACGATGCTGTTCAAGCTCGTCTATAAAGAGTTTCAATACCTTGTCTCCGCTGTCGCATTTTTATAATGGGTTTATTTTATCATTACTAGCGGGGCTATGAGGGATGTTGTGTGTTATTGGTAAAGCGGCAAGTTTCAGTTTTGTAACTATCATGCTGGGCATTGGGCTATTTACGGATTGAGCCTTACCGCCTTGAGTGACTCGGTGGGTTTGAATTGCGATAAATGTAGGATGTTATTTATCGGAGTTGGTGGGCAAACGTCTTTTTGTGTACATTGCCAATTTCGTCCGTTTTGCGTGATGCACACGATAGAGATGTTTGCCCACGCTACATGACTACACGATGATTAGTTTTCGATAAGGGTATCAAGCCTATCGCTACAAGTTTCAAGTTCTTCTCCAGAAAACCAAAGAATCCCAATATCAAGCCATTCAAGAAGTTTTATTATGTCTTCGTCTGGTTTGCTTGGAATTAGTATTGCAAGGTGTGGTTCAATATCGCCTTTTATTGTGAACCAATAATCATATAACTGTCCCATTGCCATTCTTATATGCGCAGCTTCTGAAGAACTTTTTACTTCAATGAGAAGATCATTTTTGTTTTTATCGTAATTCTTGACTAGGACATCAAACATGGCTCGGTCATCACGACCTTCAATTAGTGTGTAATTAGTTAAATAAGATTTGAGTTTATTTGTCAGTCCGTTATGTAAACGTTTGCTTATAATTGTTCTGGCTTCTTGAAGGGATATGATGTCAGATTCATCCTTCAAAGGTAACTCAGCTCCACCTGTGTCTGGCTTACTTTCCAAAAGTTTTTTAGTGGGTTTTCTTCCTGCAATTCCAACAAAATCCGTAATATCATTACCAATTTGATCGAGGTCTGCTGCATCATCAATGCCACCAGTCCCATATAGTTTAATCATTTCTGAATATTGATTCTCAAGTGATGTACCAGCTACCTTGAGTTTTTTCAACAAATTCTTAACACCTTTACTTCCATTAATTATAGGGAATAGAATTCGACTATCTAAAGCAAAAAATACTGGTGTAATTAAAAACTCGGGGTGCATTTTTTGATTCGGATTATTTGGTTTTGGAATACCAGATAGTTTAGAAATTTTTCTTATCAGTTCTAACCCTTCATTATCGTTAGAAAGTTGAAATGCTTTTTTGAATAAAGGGAGGAGTTCATTAAAATTACTTTCAATCCATGTTAATGAGCTATTGCTATATACCTTATAAAAATTTGAAAATCCTGTGTGTGAAATAATCAACTTATTAACATCAGGTTGATCCAAAATTTTTGATATTTCTTCTGCAACTTCCACTATTGTTTTATCAGAAAAATCCTTTTGAAATATCAATCCAAGGGCAGGTATTTTTGCATTTTTTACATACGTTAGATTATCCACGTTACGACCGTCTGTAATCCATGTTAGTTTGCACAAACCATAGAGATGTTCAGGTTGAACAGTCTGTTGAACAGTCTTTTGATTAAAAACATAATCAGCCGCTATTCTAACAAGCTGATTTGTACGACGTTGCCGTTCTGCCCAATTTTCTGACATTTTAGTAAAGACCTCTTCAAGAAAACATAATGTATCGTTCCCACGCTCTGCAAACCTCATCAATATGTCATGATTACCATGCGTGTGGTAACGGTGTGTACTGAACTGTACCATTATATCGTACAATGTACCCCATAAATCGCCATAATCCATCAGGACTGCCCTTAATACTCCATGCTAAATTTTAAAAATATCGCCTTACGCCGTGGTGCGCGGGTTTTGTTTGCCAACTCTTCATTCACGATACACAAAGGACAAAAAGTCGGTTTTACGGGTGCGAATGGCGCGGGTAAATCGAGTTTTTTCGCGCTGGTTAAAGATGAACTGCATTTGGATGAGGGTGAATTTACTTTGCCGCCCAATCTGGCGATTGCTCATGTCTCGCAAGAAATGCCCGCTACTGACCGCGCCGCGATTGATTATATTATCGATGGTGATGCTGAATTAAGACGCTTACAACAGCAACTTGCCCAAGCTGAACAAGCCGACAATGGTTTAAAACAAGCGGAACTGCACGCGGCGTTGGATATTATTGGCGGCTATACTGCCCAAACTCGCGCCGCTCGGTTAATGAATGGCTTGGGTTTTAACGATAGCCAACACCAAAATCCTGTTAGTTCCTTTTCTGGCGGTTGGCGGATGCGTTTGAATTTAGCGCAAGCCTTGATGTGTCGCTCCGATGTGTTGCTATTGGATGAACCGACTAACCACTTAGATTTAGATGCGGTGATTTGGTTGCAAGACTGGCTGTGTAAATATGAAGGCACGTTGTTATTGGTGTCGCATGACAGAGATTTTCTCGACACGATTACTGACCATATCGTCCATATTGAACAAGGCAAAGCGGAAATCTACACGGGCAATTATTCGGCGTTTGAACGCATGAGAGCGGAAAAATTAGCGCAACAACAATCTGCCTATCTCAAACAACAACGCGAAATCGCCCATATTCAAAGTTTTGTCACGCGCTTTAAAGCCCAAGCGACCAAAGCACGACAAGCACAAAGCCGTATTAAAGCCTTGGAACGCATGGAATTGATTGCACTAGCTCATGTTGATTCGCCATTTGATTTTAGTTTTCCTGCGCCGTTAAAAATGCCTAATCCCTTATTAACGCTGGAAAAAGTCGATATTGGTTACGGCGAACAGTGCATTATTAAACAGGCAAGTTTGACTATTGCCGCTGGTGATAGAATCGGTTTATTGGGTCCAAACGGCGCGGGTAAATCAAGTTTAATTAAAGTATTGGCTGGCGATATGTTGCCCTTGCTTGGCACGCGCCGCGAAGCTCAAGACTTAAAAATCGGTTATTTTGCCCAGCATCAACTGGAACAATTACGGTTGGATGAAAGCCCGTTATGGCACGTTCAACAATTGGATAAAACCGCGACTGAAAAAGATTTGCGTAATTTTTTAGGTGGTTTTGATTTTCGTGGCGATAAAGTATCGGAAGTGGTTAGACCGTTTTCAGGCGGTGAAAAAGCCCGTTTAGTGTTGGCGTTGCTGGTTTATCAAAATCCCAATTTATTGTTATTGGACGAGCCAACTAACCATTTAGATTTAGAAATGCGTTATGCCTTAAGCGTTGCCTTGCAAGATTTTCAAGGTGCGATGGTGGTAGTGTCGCATGATCGGCATTTATTGCGTTCTGTGACCGACCAATTATTATTGGTATCAGGCGGTAAAGTGCAGCCGTTTGATGGTGATTTAGACGATTATCGTGTTTGGTTGACTGAACAGAAAAAAGCCGAAGAAAAACCTGCTGAAAACCTTGAACCGAGTGTGTCGCGTAAAGGTCAGCGCAAGGTAGATGCTGAAAATCGCCGTAAATATAAACCGCTCTACGATGCCTTGAAAAAAGCCGAAGACGCAGTGGAAAAATATCATGCGGAACAAAAACAGTTAGAGCAACAATTGGCTGATCCTGCTATTTATGAAGACGGCGAAAAACCCCTTTTGAAACAAGTGCTGGATCGTAAAGTGCAAGTGGACAAATTACTGGAAGACGCTGAAATGGCGTGGATGGATGCAGAAGAACAAGTGGCTGCGATACAATAACAAAGACACTACCGCTGCCCAGCGCGTGGAATATAATTAATCGCTCAAAAGTCTTTTAACTGGAGTAAAACAGCTTTAGCTGTTTTCTAGCCAATAGCTAAAGCTATTGGACTCCAGCGTAAATGTTAAAAGAGATATGCTTACCTACTTACCCCTGAGTTTTTAATAATCAATCATGTCATTAGCCAAACACCAATTTGCACCTCTACCTTATTTTACTAATAGTGCCGCGCTTTTTTCTCAACTTGCCAATAAACCGTGGTCTGTGTTTCTCGATAGCGGCTATCCTCATAGTCAGCAAGGTCGTTATGATATTCTTGTCGCTGATCCTGTTTGTACGCTAGTTACGCATGGCAAGATAACTGAAATCAATCGACAAGGCACAATCACACATTCCACTATCGATCCTTTTGATTTGGTTAAACAAGAGTTACTTGCTAGTGGTGCGGGTGTACTGTCTGATTTACCGTTTAACGGCGGTGCTGTTGGTTATTTTTCCTATGATTTAGCCCGCCGCTTAGAGCATTTGCCTGTGCTTGCCGAAGACGCTGAAGGTATTGCAGAAATGGCAGTGGGTATTTATGCGTGGGCGGTGATTGTTGACCATCAACAACAGCAAAGTTTTTTAATTGCTCATGCGCTTGATGAAGCGACTTGGCAGAATTTACTTGTCCAATTTAGCCAGTTACCGACTGCGCCACTTTATGAGCCATTTCAAGTGACCAGCCCCATGCAGTCGAATATGGACAAAGCGGATTATCGCAAAGCTTTTGAACGCATTAAACATTATTTGAAAGAAGGCGATTGTTATCAGGTTAATTTAACGCAACGTTTTTCTGCTAGTTGTTTAGGTAATCCGTGGACAGCGTATCAAACATTACGCGAGTTAAACGCCGCGCCATTCAGTGCGTATTTGAATTTGCCTGAGGTGCAAATACTCAGTTCTTCGCCTGAGCGTTTTTTGCATCTAGCCGATGGTATTGTGGAAACCAAACCCATTAAAGGTACTCGTCCGCGTAAAGCAGACGAAGCCGAAGATCAGCAACAAATACAACAGCTTATTGCCAGCAACAAAGACCGTGCTGAAAACCTGATGATTGTTGATTTATTGCGTAATGACATCAGTAAAACCTGTACTGAGGTGAAAGTCCCCGTGATTTTTGATGTCGAAACCTACACGACCGTGCATCATTTGGTTAGTACAGTAACGGGCGTATTAGGCGACAATCAACACGCGCTGGATGTATTAAAAAGTTGTTTTCCTGGTGGTTCAATTACAGGTGCGCCGAAAATTCGGGCAATGGAAGTAATTGAAGAACTTGAGCCACATCGACGCGGTGTTTATTGCGGCTCTATCGGTTATATCGGTTTTAACGGCAATATGGACAGTAATATTGCAATAAGAACGCTGGTACATTCCAATAATACTATTCGTTTTTGGGCGGGTGGCGGTATTGTCAATGATTCAGTGGTGGAAGCAGAATATCAAGAATGTTTTGATAAAGCTGCCGCACTGTTGGATTTATTGCGGCAATTCACCGTGTCATGATTGTTATTAAACTCGGCGGTAGCTTAGCGGCGGCTAATAGCTTGCTGGATTGCCTAAATCGACTAGAACAACGTTATCAGGGCAGGGCAGTGGTGATTGTTATGGGCGGCGGTGTGTTTGCCGATCAAGTCAGAATGGCTCAACAACACTGGCAGTTCAATGATGAGTGCGCTCATGCAATGGCAGTGTTAGCCATGCAGCAAATGGCGTGGTTAGTAAAAGGCTTAAAAGCCGATTTTGAGCTTGTTCAGTCAGTCAGTGCTATTCAACAAAGCCTGTCAAAAATTATGATTTGGTCGCCTGACCTTGATGAACTTAATAATGCTGGTATTCCTGCAACGTGGGATATTAGCTCTGATAGTCTTGCCGCGTGGTTGGCTAAAAGGCTATTAGCCGATGAATTAATTTTAGTGAAATCAGCGGTAATTGATTCCAAACTTAGCCTTGTACAATTTGCCGACTGCGGCATTATTGATAAGGCTTTTTGTGAATGCGTAGCGAATACTGGCTTTAGCATTCGTATAGTTAATCAACAATATGTCTAACTCAGATTTTTTAATCGCTCACGACAATACCGCAAACCTTTCATAATATGTTTTTCAACACCACTTTCTGATATGCCGACAGTTTGTGCAACTTCGCAATAACTCATCTCGTGCATTTTATTTAAAATAAACGTATCACGACAACGTGGTGGTAGCTCATCAATTGTTTTCTTTATTGTGTCCATCCATTGATTCTTTTCCAGCAGTTGTTCAATAGAGGGGCTTTCAATACTTGACTCTAGGATTGGATAGTGGGATTGGACATAATTGTCGGTTACTTTTTTATGTTTAAGATGATCGAATGCCAGATTTTTGGCAACACAAAATAAAAACGCTCGGGGATTTTCAATAGTTTGCCGTTTAACTTCGCAAAATAACACCATAAAACTTTCTTGAGTAATATCTTCGGCAGACTCACGACAGGCGGTGATTCGTGTTGTGTAGTGAATTAATTCGTTTTGATGTTGCTGATAAACCGTTGCTATATTCAAAATCTGCTCCTTGTTTTTTAAGTTAAGGTTGGTAAGACACTAAACAAAGCACTAGCTGTGCCAAAAATATTGAGCGATATTTTTAATATAAAAATCAATTTGATAGCAATAAATAATTCAATAAATAAACGCTTTAACGCTGAATTAATTATGTGAGTGCGGCATATAACACAGTTAGTGCGTGATATGCCTTGTTTTTGAGTAGGCAACGGGTGAGGTAAAGTAAGCGGTAAAACGTCTTCGTTCTTCGCTATTAACACAATGTGAGTTATTAGTCGTTGTGACTATCTTGACTTTAATAATTATCAGATAATCAATTAGTTACAAATTGGTCTATGTCAAGATTCGTAGTTTTTTGCCAAAAATAGCAAAAATGACATTTGTAACACATTGATTATTAATGATTAAAATTTAAGCGCGATTGCCCTATCTGTAGAAACGCCTGCAAAAGCAGGCGTTAAAAATCAGGTTGGTACAAAAATGCAGGAAGAAATACGCAATATCAAATATCGATAAGCTCTTATCAATTAGTGCTGTGTAGGGAGAGCGCAAGTTCTGGCACACGATAAGTAACAGTGAAAAAGTTTTTGGGTAATGAAGGACTGGCAGTCATATACCTGAAAACTTATACTCACTTACTTAACACCAAATACTTGTCTATTTATTAAGAGCTTACCAATACTATTTTAATTAGATTTCAAACTCAGAACGCTGACGACCTGTATCCAATAAAGCTTTTAACCATTTTGGCATAACACCACGTCCTGTCCATGTGTTTTCATAATTATCAGGGTTACGATACTTAATTGCTACTTTAGCGGTTTCACGAACTGGTTTTTTATCATTTTCATGAATATCAACTGTTGCGTCTATAGATGCCGCTAATTCTTTAATCTGTGCTATTATTTCTTTGCGTTTATTAAGTTTAATATCCTTTAATGCTTTTTCTGCATTGTTAATAATCGCTTTTAATTCAGGTGCTGAAAGACCATTTAAATCTGTCATTGTTACTACTCTCTAAATATTATAAAAAATGTCCAAGTGAAAATATTTAAAAATATTAAACTCTCCTTTTTAGTATACTATTAAATATTTGATTTGCATAGATTAAAAATTATAATTTATTGGAGAATTTATATTTATACCGTTAGAATGCTACAGTTGGATGGCGTGATTACCAATGACTTAGCTGCACCAATGAATATATTATTTGCATACTTAGGCTTGACCCATTTACCTCCTAAGATCGATAAGTTCTTAGAGAAAAGTCAGTATGTACAACAGATAACACCCCTTCAAGGGATATTATCTGTAAAAATTTATAGGTTTTCTGATTAGGAAAAGATTAATGGTTATTATCTGTGACGACTTGAATAACACCTGTCAATTATTATAAGAAACTCAAATCTTCAAGGTATTCGAAGACCGCTGAGGTTTATTTATGCAGTCGAATTTATTGCGATGAATTTAGGTGTTGAGTGCTTATCGATGGCTGTTTTGTTCTGGTTAAATACACTCATGCCTAGGGTATATGTTAGTGATGAAAAGTGAGTGCTAGTGGTCAAAAAATAGCAATAACTTCACAGGCTATGATGGATAAAAATACACATTTAACGCCAGCAATTAGGCGAATTAGTCAGTATTTACTATAATCAAACTTTTTCTATTGTTATTCCATTATGCAAAGTTCTTTTAAAGCCATTGGTATTATAGGGAAACCTAGTGATCCCAGTATTACTGAAACATTGGCAGTGCTGTGTGGTTATTTAAAACAGCAGCATTACACGGTATTGATCGATAGTGAGAGTGCGCATTTCATTCAAGATCCAAAAATTACCGCCTGCTCGATAGACGCATTAGCTCGACATTGTGATTTAGTGATTGCGGTGGGTGGTGATGGTACGTTTCTCGCTACTGCTAGAGCCATTGCTGAATATGACATTCCATTAATTGGGATTAATTTAGGGCGATTAGGCTTTTTAACCGATATATCGCCTAACGACTTGCCCGATAAACTACACCGTATTTTGCAGGGGCATTACATCGAAGAAAAGCGTGATTTATTACGCACTAAAGTTATTCGTGACTATCAGGTGATACACGAAGAAACTGCACTTAATGAAGTGGCGGTGCATCGCTGGGTTACACCCAGTATGATTGAAATTGTCACTAAAATTGATGGGGTGTTTTTAAACTCGCAACGTTCTGACGGCTTGATTGTGTCTACGCCTACGGGTTCAACGGCATATTCGCTATCTGCGGGCGGCCCTATTTTACATCCTACACTGAATGCGTTAATCTTAGTGCCGATCAATCCGCACGTCTTATCCAATCGCCCCATCGTCATTCATGACACGGCGGAAATTGAAATTAGCTTTCCACAAACCAAACAAATCAATGCCTTAGTAACGTGCGATCACATTCAAATTCCCGACGTATTCATCAGCGATAAAATTTTAATTAAAAAAGATATAAAACCTATTAGAATTCTGCACCCAGAAGGGCATGACTTCTTTCATATTCTCAGACATAAATTAAATTGGAGTAGCGGCTACCACACCGTCTCATAAATGCTACTAAATCTGACTATACTCGACCTCGCGGTCGTTAAATCATTAAATCTCGATCTCGCACAAGGTATGTCGGTGTTAACTGGCGAAACAGGTGCGGGCAAGTCGATTTTATTAACCGCTTTGGGGTTGGCATTAGGCGATAGAGCGGACTCTGGCTATATTCGCCCCGATTGTGCGCGTGCAGAAGTGAATCTGGAATTCGATTTAAGCGACGCGCCACAAGCGCGGCAATGGTTACAAGAGCATGAATTAGATGATGAACAATGTTTGATTAGGCGTGTGGTCAGCGCGGACGGGCGTTCTAAAGCCTATATTAATAATCGACCTGTCACCTTACAAGCATTGCAAGCGTTAAGTGAAAAACTGGTAGAAATTCATGGACAACACGCGCATTTAAGCTTGTTAAATACCGATGAACAACGCCGTTTATTGGATGTGTTTGCCAAATCTCACGATTTACTGGATAAAGTGAATGACTGTTATAAAAAATGGCAATACGTCCATAAAGAATTGGCTTCGTTGCAAAAAGCCAGTAGTGAAAAAAGCCAGCGCGAAGAATTATTACGTTATCAACTCGAAGAATTACAACAACTAGATTTTAGTCACTACGACTACGCGGCATTATCCGAAGAACATAATAAACTAGCCAATTTGGAACAAATTTTAACGACAGGATCAATGCAGTTAGACGTGTTATATGAAAACGACCATTCCCTTCATGCGAGTTTCAATCAAAGCATCAAAGACTTAAACCATATCGCCCGTTTCGCACCTGAATTGACAGGCATTACTACTTTATTATCCGAAGCGCAAATTCAAACCGAAGAAGCTGCCTTGCAATTACGCAGTTTTCTAAAAGACCAAGAAGCCGACCCGCAACACATGGCGGAAATTGAAAATCAGATTGCCGTCATTCAAAACTTTAGCCGTAAACATCATGTTAGCCCTGATAAACTACCCGAATTAGTGCTTCAACTGGAAACGGAGTTAAGTGGTTTAACCCATTGTGGGGAGCGTATTGAACAGCTAACACAAGAAGCGGTATTATTGCTTAGCCAATACAATCAACTGGCTCAACAGCTGTCAGAAAAACGTCAGCAACAAGCTAAGAAGCTACAAAAACAGATTTCTGCTACCATAAAAGAACTGGGAATGCCGCACGGTGAATTTATCGTTGAATTAACCCAGTCAAATCCTGATACGCCTAAACTAAACGGACTCGATATGGTTACTTTTTTAGTCAGTGCTAACGTTGGCCTGCCGCCCAAGCCTTTGGCAAAAGTTGCTTCGGGTGGTGAATTATCACGGATTAGTTTAGCAATACAAGTCACTACCGCCAGCGACAAATCCATACCGACTATGATTTTTGACGAAGTCGATTCAGGTATAGGCGGTGGTATCGCAGAAATAGTCGGGCAAAAATTACGCCATCTGAGTCATAATCGACAAGTATTATGCGTGACTCACTTGCCCCAAGTCGCCGCCCAAGCGCATCAGCATTTATATGTTGAAAAAAATAATAAAACTGATATTACCGCGTCTACGGTTCGCTTATTAACAGAACCACAACGCATCACCGAAGTAGCTAGAATGTTAGGTGGTGTAACCATTACTGCCAACACCATAGCTCATGCTCAAGAGATGTTATGCCAATCCTCGTAGCTTTTTCATGGCTACAACTTCATAAACATAATAATAAGGACAACACTTATGAACCGATTTCCAGCTGAATGGGAAAAACAATCCGCCGTGTTAATCGCTTGGCCTCATGCCACAGGCGATTTTAGCAACCGTCTTGAATCCGTAGAGCAATCCTACAGCATCATTGCCGACACCATTACTCAATATCAACGTCTGATTATTGTTTGTCGTGATGAGCAACATCAAAAACATATTGAAACGTTGGTTAGTCACAGAGAGGACATTGATTTTATTCACGCGCCTGTTAATGATATTTGGGTGCGTGATACCGCGTTTTTGAGTCTCGAAAAAGACGGTGTTATCAGTCACCTTAATTTTAAATTCAATGGCTGGGGAGAAAAATATAATCACGCCGACGACAATGCACTGAATCATAAACTGGCGAATGCCAAACCGTTTAAAGGTAAAAGCCATCACGACATCGACTTTATTTTAGAAGGCGGCAGTATAGAAAGTGATGGGCTGGGTACAATTCTTACCACCCGCCAATGCCTGTTAAATCCAAATAGAAATAACGGATTAAGCCAACAAGACATCGAGCAGCAATTGGCTAAACACCTAGCTGCGAAACGGATATTATGGATAGATCAAGCTAACCTATCAGGCGATGATACCGATGCTCACATCGACACGCTTGCGCGTTTCTGTTCAGCGAATACTATCGCCTATACCAGTTGTGATGATACCCAAGACTCGCATTATGACAGCCTGAAAACCATGGAAATGCAGTTACAAGTATTACGCACTCAAAGGGATGAGCCTTATAACTTAGTCGCGTTACCCTTACCTAAGGCTATTTTTGATGAAGAAGGCGAACAACTACCCGCCAATTATGCCAACTTTTTAATTATCAATCATGCGGTGTTAGTCCCTGTGTATGGTGATGATAATGACGCAGTTGCTTTGGAACGGCTGGGCAAAGTGTTTCCCACACACCACATTATCGCCATTCCTTGCCGCCCATTAGTACATCAATACGGCAGTCTGCATTGTATGACGATGCAATTTCCCGA
This sequence comes from Methylococcales bacterium, assembly GCA_026398895.1. Classification (GTDB taxonomy): domain Bacteria; phylum Pseudomonadota; class Gammaproteobacteria; order Methylococcales; family Methylomonadaceae; genus UBA4132. The sequence goes on along the minus strand of JAPLRZ010000033.1, from coordinate 42,596 downwards.
AGGTTTCTAAAACGGGGTACTTTGAATTACACGAGAATAGAAGTGTTCATAAAAGCACGGAGGTATCATAATTTTAATATGAACACTTCAAAAAAAGTAGAAGCCAACAAAGTTTGCTTTTATACTAATAAACAAGTAATTTAAAGCCTAACCAAGAAAAAGCCGAACCTATTGAAAGATAGGAAACGGAAAGTCGTGGATCCTGAGAATGGAAAGCCAGACTGCCTTGAAAAAAACCGACAAAAAGGTGGATTAGGGTGGTTTGGTTTTTTTTTGCCTTTTTCTGATTTTATTAATTTGTTAACTGGAATACTCCGATGAACAAAAGTTTTTATAGCCAATCAAGTTTTAAAAAATCGATGACTTATTCTCAGTGCTTGGCATTAGAAAGTCGCATGGTGTTTGATGGGGCAGGGGTTGCAACCGCAGTAGACGCACAACAGACTATTAGCAATCAGCCCAGTGCTAATCCAGTCAGTGTGGCTAGTATTCAGCCTAGTGAGCCTGTTGCTAGTTTTTTGCCAGAAAATATTCCGCAAGCCATTGATTATTCGCCTAATGTAGATGCTGCAAATAACCAAGCTCAGTTTTTTATCGCCCCAGATGTATCAAATTCAGTCGATACTTCTGTTGTCACGGGAGTAAACATGGGGCAGGCAACCGCCATTTTTATCGTTGATCCGCGTACTGAAGAAGCTGCGTTATTATCATTAAACCCGCCCGTCAATGCTCAAGTTATTATTCTTGATCCTACGCGTGACGGTTTTTTGCAAGTCACCGAACAGTTACAAAATCGCCATGATGTGACAGAGCTGCACATCATACCGTGGACTAAAGACAATCAGCAGTGGTTAGGTAGTCAATCTGTATCAGCAACACTAGATCCCGCAGTCAGCACTAATTTAATAGCGTGGGATAACGCGCTGGTCGATAATGCCAAGCTGGTATTTCATGGACAAACTAGCATGGACGCAAGTTGGCTTGATCATGTCGGGGCAATAACCACTACTCAAACAAGCTGGTTACTCGATAGTAAAACCGATAGCCTATCCTATGAACAAGCTAAAACGGTTATTTTTATTGATAGTGCGGTGAAAAATGTAGCCGACATTATTAGCTCGATTGATTCGAGTACAGAAATTGTTTATCTCGATGCGACAAAAGACGGTTTGACTCAAATTGCGAATTATTTGGATGGACGCACGGGTATAGACAGCGTGCAAATTATTAGCCATGCCAATCAAGGGACATTGCAACTGGGCAATGAAATTTTAACGAATGCCAATTTAGCCGATCATGCCGCGCAACTTGCTACCATTGGACACTCACTAACGCTGAATGGCGATATTCTGCTCTATGGTTGCGAGTTGGCAAAATCTACTGAGGGTAAGCAGTTTGTCGATAGTTTTTCTTATCTTACCAAAGCGGATGTAGCGGCTTCAACTGACATCACAGGAGCTGCTAGTAAAGGCGGTAACTGGACGCTGGAATATACAACGGGTACCATTGAAGCGAGCATTTTAGCAGCAAGTCATTATCAAGATATACTTGCGTTGCCGACTTTTAATGTTGCAGGGCTGGGGTTAGTGTTTAATAGTCCAGTCCTGAAAAGTGGTACTGGACTAAATGCTGGGAGTATTATTTTATTTGATAATGTCATCACCTTTGGCACTCAAAAGATAGATGCTGTTGTAACAATTGTGAGTACTGACACTGGCGCAGCAGTTTCTGCTCTCGATAGCTTACCCACACCACCTGGACTAGGACTGAACACCCCTATTAACCCTAATTGGTTTGAGCTCGATACTGTATCTACTATTGCTAATGCAGCAGTAACCATCAAATTTGAATTCATCCTAAATGGTACTTATAACTCTGCACTAGGGAACGGAACAGATGTGCTATTGCAAAATGTCATCGTTAATTCCTACGATATAGATAATACACAATTTCAGGATTTTAGTGGCTTTTCTAGCTATTCATTATCAATCCCAACTAACTTAACGGTAACGACAGGCAATGGTTTTACACGTTTTGCTGATAGCACTGGTCTGAATAATACGGGAATTAACCTGCCTACTAACTTACCTCTACTTAATCAAGCCCGTGTCACAGCTACCTATAACGAAATTAACACGTTTCAAATAAAAGTAGGAGCAGGTAACAATACCACAGCATTTTTCTATTTGGATTTTGGTCAGACTTATGGTGCTATTAATCCAGCTTTCACTGTTCGTACTCCAACTGCACTTAATGATACTGGGACAGGTAACACGGGCATTCCCGTTATTGTTGATGTAACAACCAATGATAATAGTGATCCGATTGGTAATTTGGATAAAACAACGGTAAAAATCGTTGGTGCAGACCCAGCAACGGGTAAGCTAACTGTCGCCAATGAAGGCTTTTGGGTGGTAAATACTATTACAGGGGCAATTACCTTTACTCCTCTTTCTACCTTTACAGGTAATCCTACGCCGATTCAATACACGGTTAAAGATACAGGTGGATTGGAATCAAATGCTGCCACAGTAACGGTAAATTACCCACCGATTGCCAGACCAGACACTGTTACAGGTATCGGTGGCAATCCTGTTATTGTCAAGATACTAGGTAATGATGGCGATTTAGGCGTTACATTGAACCCCGCAACCGTCAAAATTGTTGGCGCAGCTCCAGATGGTACATTGTCTGTTCCAAATCAAGGCATCTGGTCGGTGAATCCGACTACGGGGGATATTACTTTTATACCTATTACAGGTTTTATTGGTAGCCCTACGCCGATTAACTACACCGTCAAAGATACTAACGGTTTAGAATCAGGGTTAGCATTAGTGACTATTACGGTTAATAACCCACCTGTTGCAAACGCGGACACGGTAACAGCCATTGCGGGTACGCCTGTTACTATCGCTGTATTGGGCAATGATAGCGATCCAGACGGTAATTTGGACAAAACCACCGTCAAAATTGTTGGCGCAGCTCCAGATGGTACGTTGTCTGTTCCAAATCAAGGCATCTGGTCTGTGAATCCGACTACGGGGGATATTACTTTTACACCCATTGCAGGTTTTATTGATAGCCCTACACCGATTAATTACACCGTCAAAGATACTAGCGGCTTAGAATCACTTTCTGCCAAAGTCACTGTGACCGTGTTGGGCAATAATCAGTTAGGTACAATAGGTACAAGTGGCTCACTGATTTTATTGAGTAACCCATCACCGTCAATCTCTTCTTTCTTTGACCCTCCAATTAGGTTTTTTAATGATCCGATTAAGCCCATCGAATTTGCAAAACCTGTAGACTTGAGATTATATATACCTTCAGCCAATGACATTATATCGTTGACGGGTTCTTTGCGTGATCAAGTGGTATTAGAGCTTAAACGTTTTTCTTTTGATATTCCAAGCTGGTCATTTCGGCATACTAATCCGAATGCACAATTGGAATTTGAAGCCACTCGTCCCGACGGTTCAGCTTTACCCGAATGGTTACAATTTAATCCCAAGCTGTTACGCTTTTCGGGTGTACCACCTAAAGATGCTCATCACGAAGAAGTGATGGTAACGGCAAGAGATGCTTACGGGAATGAGGTTCATGCGATATTTTATGTTCACGTTAACAAAGAAAGCCTCCGTCCTGAACATAAATCATTGGCTGTTGATTTAAAACTGATGGGCTTATCCAGCAAAGTGCTGGAAAAACACACCCATAAAGAAAAAGTTATTGGTAAGCCTGCATTATCGGAGCGGATGAACAAGATAGGTAAAATGGGCAAACTACAAGAAAGCCGTGCATTACTCGATAGTTTGAACGCTAGGTAAGCTTAGAAGTAGGCGCGAATGAATTCGCGCCTACTTAAGTTGTCATGAAATAGGCTTATGCTAACGCCAATTCCGCACGCATTTCATCAATCACTTTCTTGTAATCAGGCTGACTAAAAATAGCTGACCCTGCAACAAACGTATCTGCACCCGCCGCTTTAATCGAACGGATATTGTCGGTTTTAACACCGCCGTCAATTTCTAAACGAATATTGCGACCACTGGCATCAATTAATTTTCTGACTTCGCGCAATTTATCTAATGCAGAAGGAATAAACGATTGACCACCAAAACCAGGATTGACTGACATCAATAAAATGATGTCAATTTTGTCCATCACATAATCTAAATGGCTTAACGGTGTCGCTGGGTTAAAGACCAATCCTGCTTGACAGCCATTGTCTTTGATCAACTGTAGAGTGCGATCGATATGGACTGAGGCTTCAGGATGGAAAGTGATAATACTCGCACCCGCTTTAGCAAAATCTGGAATCAAACGATCGACAGGAGCAACCATTAAATGCACGTCAATCGGTGCAGTTACGCCGTGTTTTCTTAAGGCTTCACAAACCAATGGACCAATAGTTAAGTTGGGTACAAAATGATTGTCCATGACATCAAAATGCACAACATCCGCACCAGCGGCTAACACGTTATCAACCTCTTCGCCCAATTTAGCAAAGTTAGCAGACAGGATGGAAGGAGCTATCCAATTTTTATTCATATTTTTATCCTCTTGAGTGTTAAAAGTTCGCCATTATATCTTTTTTTGTACGCGTACTGTTGCGTTTACATTGGCTTAGTTTGATTGGTTTGTATCTTGCGTAATTCACTGAGCATAATATCACCCAGATATAAAAAACCATTAGTGCTTAAATGGGTGTCATTAGGCATATAAAAATCTTTAATGATTCGACTTTTTTGGATAAATAGTTCACCCAAATCGGGGGTGATAAGTTCTGGGTATTGAGAAAATAATTGCCAGATATTTTGATAGGGGTATTGATTTAATGCGCCATAGCCAAGATAGACAGTTGCTTTATCTGGCACAATTGCCCATATCGGTTGAATGCCTACCGATAGTAAATTACTATTAATAGCTAGTATATTGGCAATGGATGTAAAGGTTTCTTTTTTGAAATCGGATTCAATAAATAGCGCGTAGTCACATAATCGATGGGAAAAAAGCTGACAACCATTGAATTTAATGGGTTGCACCCACTCTGATTTTAAATATTTTTCGGGTAAATTCAACGAAAGTTTAAGGGTGTTGTACAGTGTTTTAAATCCCCACGCTCCACCATTAGGTTTATTTAAAGAAACTCGTTCACGTTGTGTCATAGGCGGAGAAGGGGGAGTAGATATACCAATAGTCATTGGACGAGGTATTTTAGTAAGTGATTTTGCCCGCCGCTGCAATACTCGCTCTACACTTTCAATAATAATATAACGCCCTTTAAAACCTTCCGCTCGCAACGCCTCGCCTAAATTACTCGGCAAGGCTTCCTCCATTTTTAACTCTCTCCATGTTAGGGTACTGATTTTTAAACCCTCACTAATAAATTTAGTTTGCCAAACCCGTTCAGCAGAAAATGAATCGCCAACAACGACAATATCTGCTTCATTGAGTGAATAGTTTTTAAATTGCCCGATAGGAATTGCGGGTTGTGGTGTGTTCCAGCCAAAATCACGCTCTGAAAAACGCCCGACACGGGTTAAATCACCAGACAGTGTTTGAAAATAAAACTCCATGCCCCAGATGATAATTACTATGCCAAAAAACGCATAGCTTACAATTAAACTGTATTTTCTAAAGCTAATAGGCTGTGAATGAAAGTTCATTAATTTAAAATATGTGGTACTTAAAATTGAAAGTATAAGAAGGTAGATTGTTTATGCAGGTTAATTAGCACAAAGTAAGCAATTAACACAATAATCACCGTATCAACTACTGAGGGTTGCCAAGTAAAACGCGTAGGCTTATTAGGCATTTTTTCTGAGTTTAAAACGGGTGAATAATTTGCCATAATCTGTTGAATATTAGGCATTTTAAATACAATGAATAGCCCGATAATTAATAACTTGATAATGGTGCTAGACCCTAAATTAATTAGCGTCAACGTACCATTAAACTGTGCGCCAAACCCTTGCATCGCTTGCCAAAAGGCACTGAGTTCACCGTGTTGTTTAGCAAACGAACAGCCATTCAATCCCACCATACCACTCAGCATTTCCGTGGCAACGGTGAAATTATCGGCACGAAAAAATACCCAACCGACCACTACCGCTAAAAATGTTAGCAACCCTGCGCCAAATCGCGCCAAGCGACCACCCTCTTGCCAGCCCATGCGTTGTTTTAAACCGCGCCACGCGTGATTAATCGCTAAATATATACCATGCAAGCCGCCCCAGATGACAAACGTCCAGCCCGCGCCATGCCATAAGCCGCCTAGCAACATGGTAATCATCAAATTTACATAGCGTCTAATTTTACCATCGCGACTACCACCGAGTGGAATGTATAAGTAATCACGCAAAAAACGCGATAGGGTGATATGCCAGCATCGCCAAAATTCGATAATGCTCAATGATTTATACGGCGAGTTAAAATTGATAGGTAAACGTACATTGAACATTAATGACAAACCAATCGCCATATCGGAATACCCAGAAAAATCAAAATACAATTGTAATGAGTACGATAACGCGCCAAACCACGCTTCAAACAGCATTGGCTGTCCGCCCGCTTGCACAGCATTAAAAATAGGTGTTGCATACTCGCCCAAGCTATCGGCTAGTAACACTTTTTTAGCCAAGCCCAGTACAAAGATGGTCAAACCTACCGCGATATGTTCCCACAGCACTCGACAGGTATCGGATTTGCCAAATTGTGGCATCATTTCTTTATGATGCAACACAGGACCTGCGATTAAATGCGGAAAGTAAGTCACAAACAGCGTGTAATGCACGAAGTTATACTCTTTGACTTTACCTTGATAAGTATCGACTAAAAACGCTAGCTGGGTAAAAGTGAAAAACGAAATACCTAAGGGTAAAAACACCTTCGTCATCGTGATGGATAAACCTGTCAGGCTATTGAGATTATCAACGAAAAAATTGGCGTATTTAAAATAGCCCAACAAACTCAAATTGGCAATAATAGACGCGATTAATAGCAGTTTTGCACGCCGATTGCTGTGCGTAAGGTTATGCCCTATGAGATAACCAGCACCATAATTAAAGACGATAGAGCCTAGCAGTAAGCCAACAAAACGCGCATCCCACCAACCGTAAAAAAATAATGAAGCGGCAGCCAACCAAAGCATCGCTAAATGATGACTGTAACGACCTAGCCCATAAAATCCTAATATAACAATGGGTAGAAAGGCAAAAATAAAAACGTAAGAATTGAATATCATAGATAGGGTTTAACGGTTATTTTTAGAGTAAGACCGCCGAGGTTTTAAAAAAATCAGCGGTCTCTATGCTGACATTATAACTTTAAAATGCTATTAGACTTCATTGATAAGCTTTAATCCAGGTGGCAAGGCTTCACCAAATAATTGTTTTTCTTCTTTTTCATCTAACTCTTTAATCTGCTCAACCATTTCTAGCCATGATGTTGGGGCTTTGCTGAGCTTTAGTTTTTCGCAGATTTGTAGCCGTAGAGTGCCGTCAATATCTCGCGCTCTATCGCCACTCATACGCGCCATTAAAGTAGCTGCAAAACCAATATGGGGATTTTTGCGCCAGTCTTCTTTTAGCATAGCGGTCAACCACTCGCTCACCACGTCTACTGAGACCACATTATGACTGCTACCATGAAACGGCACACGCGCACCGAGTCGCCCGACTGCCCACCATGTTTGCGTAGGTTCACTGGATTTTTCCAGCCGTTTTAACAGCCACTCACCTAGCTGGATTTTTTTGTCAACGGGTAGGCGTTCCAAGGTTGCAGATAAACGCACCATATCATCATAACCTCGTGACTTAATTTGCTTAGCAACGCCCGCTTGTCTGGTAGCGGCGGGATTAAGGTATTTGGCAATATCGACAAAAATTTGTTCTTGGGCATTCGCGTTTAAACCACCTGCAATACGCCGCCAGACTATCCACCACTCTGTCCAGTTTTGGGTTTCGTTGACGAACTGTAAACCCTGTGGATAGAGTTTCCACAGTTGTTCCACGCGCCAATCATCCAAGGGATAACCAAAACCTGGTCGTAAACAAAAACCGATGAGACTGAGCCAAACACGCTCATGATCTTCGGAGCGGCGGCGAAATTTTGCGCCATCCAATAAGGTGGTGAACATTGCTCTTAATAATGGCGTAGCCCATTCACTACGATCACAGGCTAATAATTTTTCTAAATCAGCGCGTAGGTTTTTAACGGCTTTAGGGTCTATTTGTTTGGATTTAGAGCCGAATACTGCCTGTATTTTTTCCACCACTGCGGGAAATTGGCTGGGCAATGTGGCATCCAGCATGACACGGGCTTTTTTTCTAATTTGAAATTCCACATCCCAGCGTTGAGCAGGATTCTCCACTGATACGCATTGAATTTTTAACGTGCCGATTTCGGTTTGAGTGACACCTAATTGTACAATCGCTTCCGCTTGCAAATTATCGCTGGCAAAGGCAACGGCTAACGGCGGCAAGGAATGGAATTCATCGCTTATGTCGGTCACGTCACCCGATTTAAACTCGTTGTCGCCTGTGGTGGAGGCTAAATGAAATCGGACAGGTGTGCCTAAACGCAAGGCAAAGCGGTGATTTGTTAGAATAACTTCCTCACCTTCTTCACTACCTCTAGGCAAAATACAGATGCCTTGCTGATTAGCTGAATCATCGGTATCGACTAATAGAAAATAACTCCGCGCCGCGCCGCCGCCAATTTTTAATTTTTTATCACGTCTAGCAATCGCATAACTAACTGCACCAAACGCTACCGCCAACTCAGGGTGGCTGTTTTCCAACAGGGTAGGGGAGGTATCGCCCCATGAAGCCAATAAGCCTAGTGTTCTTTCAGTAATAGGTTGACTGCGAAATACGCCGCCGTTTAATAACAGTGCGTCAGGAACTACGCCTTGTCCACCTAGCGCGTCTTGTGCGGCGACTTTATGCAGGTTTAAAAAAGCGGCAATGTGTTTGCTGATAGCGGGGTCGGCGGTGTATGGCAAGCCAAATTCAACCACGCCACTGCGTTTTTTATCGGGTAAATCATTCAAACCTGACAACGGAAAAAAACCATCCAACGCCAGTATTCTGACTTCTTCGCGGCTTAATGTCACCGAACGCGAACCGCCGATTAATTTTGAGCCACCTCCCAATAACGTGACGGTCATGGATTCAGGCGCGTCTTCTGCCAATAAGCGTTCTTTGACTAAGCGACATTGTTCAATCAACTGCGATAATTCTGCGGCTGATAAGCGTTTTTCGCCATTGTTTAAACGGTTTTCTGTGAGTCGAGCTAAGGCTAAATCAATATTGTCTCCGCCTAGCATTAAATGATTGCCGACACCGATACGGGTCAGTTTGGGTTCGATTTCACCTTGTTCGACTTTAATTAGCGTTAAATCAGTAGTGCCGCCGCCCACATCACAGACCAGCAATAAATGCACATTTGCCAATTTTTGTTTTAGCTGTCCCGCATTACGGCGTAACCAGTCATAACATACGGCTTGCGGCTCTTCCAACAAACGCACATTGTGCAAGCCCACGCTACGCGCCGCTTCCAAAGTCAGAGAACGCGCCCCTTCATCAAATGACGCAGGAACAGTAATGACTAAATCCTGATTCTCTAACGGTGAATCGGGGAACTTGTGTCCCCATACGGTACGAATATGAGCTAAATAACTGGCACTGGCATCAATCGGCGATACTTTGGCTATTTCGTCACCACTACCCCACGGCAAAATTTCCGCGCTATGATCGACAGACGGATGCGATAACCAACTTTTCGCGCTGGTTACTAAACGTCCTGTGGTTTTCGCGCCTAATAAACGCGCGGCTTCACCAATAATCGCATTATCACCTTCGGTGGAAAAAACCACGTCTGTCTCTGATAATTCCCCTTCGGCAGGATGATAACGCACGGAGGGTAATAACGGTCTAGCGGCTACTTGCCCTAAATCAACTAATTGCTCAACCTGAAAAAGTTGAATGTCTCGATTGCTATGATCGGCTTTGGTGTATGCCACAACCGTATGCGTTGTTCCTAAGTCGATACCGACTAAATAATGTGGAGTTTGTTTATGCACGACGTTCTTTTCAAAAAGATTTCTATTTATTGTTATTGTCCCGCTATGGTCTCAAAACTGCTTGCTTTGGTAAAGTATTTAATCTAGTTAGATTTCTTGGCTATTTTTAGCTGTTTTAGCGAACTTGCCTATACACTTACCCTCGTATTGGTAAGAATGACGTGTAGATTTATCTGTACCACTTCGCACTCACGCCGCAAAGCACACTGTCAGTTGGTTAGACTCAATTCTTGCAATCACTCACGCTATACAGGATGATGTTCAGAAATGTGAGCATTTTTTTTCACATTATTCTACTATGTACGGATTTATCCTTTAGCCATAGCAACTTTAAGTGACCACATTAACTGCATTTTTTAGCCCCAATGGCGCGTTATCGAAAATTATCAAGGGTTATCAGCCGCGAACTGCACAGCTTGAGATGGCTGAGGCAATTAACAGCGCGATAGAAACTCAACAACATTTAATTGCCGAAGCAGGGACGGGAACGGGAAAAACCTTTGCCTATTTAGTGCCTGCAATTTTGTCGGGCAAGAAAGTAATTATCTCGACAGGGACAAAAAATTTACAAGACCAGTTATTTAATAAAGATTTACCGTTGATTCGTAAGGCGATTAAACAGCCGTTTGTTGCCACCCTATTAAAAGGACGGGCTAATTATTTATGCACTTATCGCTTAGAAAACTCGCTCACTTCGCATATCGGTTTTAGTAAAGAAGATGCAAAATCGTTGGCAAAAATTAACACTTGGTCAAAACGTACTGAAACAGGCGATATTGCTGAAATGGGCAGTGTTGCCGATACTGATCCTGTTTGGTATCAAGCGACTTCTACGCTGGATAATTGTTTAGGGCAGGATTGTGATGATTATGGCGATTGTTTTTTAGTCAAAGCGCGTAAAAAAGCCAGAGAAGCCGATATTTTAGTGGTGAATCATCATGTGTTATGCGCGGATTGGTCATTGCGTGATGGTGGTTTTGGTGAATTATTGCCCAATGCCGACGTAGTGATTATCGATGAAGCCCATCAACTTGCGGAAACCGCCTCGAATTTTTTAGGTATCACAGTGGGTGCGAAACAGCTCAGCGATTTAGCCGAAGACGCACTGATGGAATATTTTAAAGATGCCAGTGATATTCCTGCACTACGCACCGCCGCTGAAGCATTGGAACATCAAGTCAAAAACTTACGTCTTGCTTTTGGCGTGGAACAAAAACGTGGCGATTGGCAAGAAATCACCAACACACCTGATACAGTGAAGTCCTTGAATGGACTGCAAACCCAATTACACCAGCTTGGTGAGCAATTAACCCGTGCATCTGTTAAAAGTAAAGCCTTGGAAGCCTGTAGTAAACGCTGTGATGAGTTAAGTCAGCACTTAAAACTGTTGTTAGACGCACCTGATGGCAAATGGATACGCTGGTTTGAAACCCATAAAAAAACTTTTAGTCTTAACCGCACACCGTTGAATATTGCTAATGAATTTCAGGGCTTTATGCAGCAACACCCAGCAACGTGGATTTTTACCTCTGCAACCTTAAGCGTGGCAAATCGTTTCGACCATTTTGTCCATAATCTGGGCTTAACTAGCGCGACCAGTGAACGCTGGGAAAGCCCGTTTGATTACGCGACACAAGCGTTGTTTTATCATCCCAAAGACTTGCCACAACCTAACGATTTTGATTTTATTCCGCGTGTTGTTGAATTTGCCATTCCCGTATTACAAGCCAGTCGTGGACGTGCATTTTTTCTATTTACCAGTCATCGTGCCTTGAAACAAGCGGCTGAATTGTTGGAAGATCAATTAGATTATCCCTTATTAGTCCAAGGTACGGTGTCAAAAAATAGATTATTAGAGCAATTTCAAAAAGCGGGCAATGCGGTGTTATTAGGCACTGCTAGTTTTTGGGAAGGTGTTGATGTGCGCGGTGAAGCCTTGTCCTGCGTCATTATTGATAAATTGCCGTTTGCTTCTCCTGGTGATCCTGTTTTAAAAGCCCGATTAGACGCGATGACCCAGCAAGGCAAAAATGCCTTTATGGATTATCAAGTGCCAGCCGCTGTGTTGTCTTTACGGCAAGGCATAGGGCGATTATTACGCGATGTGACCGACAGAGGGGTGTTGATGATTTGTGATCCACGGTTATTAAAAAAATCTTACGGACAAACTTTTTTAGACAGCATACCGCCTATGCGCCGCACGCGTGATATTGCCGATGTACAAGCCTTTTTCCAATCAGAGACGAAACAATGAAATTATTAGCCGTAGAAACCGCGACTGAAGCTTGCTCGGCGGCGTTATCTATCGATGGTGTGATTAGCGAACGCTTTGAACTCGCGCCTAGACACCACACGAAACTGATTTTACCGATGATTGATGAACTGATGCGGGAAGCGGGTTTAAAGCCTACAGAGCTAGACGCGCTGGCGTTTGGTTGTGGGCCTGGTTCATTTACAGGCATACGCATTGCCACAGGTGTGATTCAAGGTCTGGCGTTTGGTTTGGATTTACCCGTGGTGCGGGTGTCAACGTTGGCAGCAATGGCACAAGATTTTTTTGATCGTAGCGATTATTCATTTGCCTTTACCGCTATGGATGCGCGTATGGAAGAAATTTTTTGGGGTGTGTATCAACGTAACGCGCTAGGCTTTGCTGAGTTGATTGGCAATGAAGCGGTTATTCCTGCTGAGCTCGTGGATTGTCCTATTGCAGATTCAGGTGTAGGCATTGGCTCAGCATGGGGTATTTATGCTGACAAACTCATCAGCCGATTAGCGGGGCGAGTCAGTCATTATGAAAGTGATAACCTACCCAGAGCCGCGTTAATTGCTCGTTTAGGCGTACAGGGTTTTACGCAAGGTTTAGCTGTTCCTGTAGAACTTGCTATGCCTGTGTATTTACGCGATAAAGTGGCGAAAACCGAAGCAGAACGGCGGTCTGGAGTTCAATAGCTTTAGCTATTGAACATAAAACAGCTAAAGCTGTTTTACTCCTAATACAAGCATGAGACATCTACCATGAACTACTGGCTAATGAAATCCGAACCCGATACCTTTGGCATTGATGATTTAATGCAACGCCCACAACAAACTGAACCGTGGGATGGAGTGCGAAATTATCAAGCACGGAATATGATGCGTGATGCCATGAGATTAGGCGATCAAGTGTTTTTTTATCATTCTAATTGCGCTGAGGTGGGGATAGTTGGCATTATGGAAGTTGCTAAAGAAGGTTATCCCGATGATTCAGCATTTAATCCTGATGACAAACATTTTGATCCCAAAAGCGATCCCGCTAAGCCGCGCTGGAGTCGAGTAGATGTGAAATATAGTAGACGATTATCACGAACTATTACTTTAAAAGAACTCAAAACCAAAGCAGAGTTGGCAGATTTTACCCTGTTAAGAGTAGGTAATCGCTTATCCATTATGCCTGTCAGCAAAGCGCAATGGGATTTTATTTTATCCTTGGAATCTTCTACAAATGAACGCTAACACAGAATTAGATCAAGCCTACATCAGTGGGACACGAATGTGGTTGAACACGGTTATTATCGGCTACAATCTTTGCCCTTTCGCAAGACATGAACAAGAACGTGGTAGTATTCATTTTAGCGTCGATCAGAATGCAGAGATTGAAAACTGCTTGTTGGCTATGATGACTGAAGTTGAACGGCTGAATAGCGATACTGATATTGAAACTACCTTGCTAATTTATGCACGAGCGTTTAGTAACTTTGATGACTATCTGGATTTTTTGGCATTAGCAGAAGCACTATTAAACGAGCAAGGTTACGAAGGCGTTTATCAACTGGCAAGTTTTCATCCTAATTATTGTTTTGAAGGGGCGACCCAAGATGACCCTGCCAATTATACTAACCGTTCACCTTATCCCATGTTGCATTTATTGCGAGAAAGCAGTATCGAAGAAGCGGTTCGTCATTACCCTAACCCTGATAATATTCCGCAACACAATATTGAATTAACGCGACGTTTAGGTTTGGCTAAGTTACAAAGTTTATTGGCTGCTTGTTATTCATAAATTATGATGGTTTTTGCAGTAAAATATGACAGTCATTCTTTAAAGTTTAGTTTGCTTCACACTGTTATGAGAAAACAATCACATGAACCCATTTAAAAAATTTTTTCGCGATGAGCGTTTTGACATGGATTGGCGACGCTTGGTCGCACAGGGCGTTGTCATTATGCTAATAGGTGTCGGGCTAGTGTTAATCGGTACCGTGCGCTCTAATGTTGTTGTTTTATCAGCAAAAGAACTGTCTTGGCTACCTATTAGTGGCATGGTTATTTTGGCGTTAGGGGTGGTTGAATGTCTTGATGCCTTTCTTGCCAAAGAAACCCGCGACTTTTTACAAAATTTGCAAGTTGGGGTGTTGGACACTGTTATCGGTGCCTTAATTGTTTTTAGCGTCGCAGAAGAACCCGCTCGTTTTAGTTTAATGATCGCCAGTTATCTTATTGCACGCGGTATTGTGCGCATCACTCTGATTTATGCCATGCAGTTGCCGAATGCCGCTTTTTCTTCTATTGGTGGTTTTGCAGCAATTATTATGGGTTTTATGATATGGATGGGCTGGCCATCGACGGGCGGTTGGTTTCTGTCTTTGTGTTTGAATATCGAAATTGCGATACGCGGCTGGGCGATTATTATCTTTGCACTGTGGGTAAGAAAACAAAAAGACGATAATCTATTTCAGCTTTGATTTGAGTGTGGCTATCGAATACCGATGATAGCCACAACAATTTTTAGCAAATAGCTTTTATTCGCTTATTCTGCACTAACAGTGTTTTTGTCATTGGTAACTTTTTCGGGTTCTTTCAGTTCTACTGGCTCGCTTACAAGCTGAGTATTTTCAACGACAGTAGTTTCCGATTTTTCGTTTAATGCGGTTAAAAACCCTACAAACCACGGTTGGTCTTTAACCTTATCCAAGTCAGGATCGTTAATAATGCTGTTAACGTCGGGTAAGCTGCCTTTGCTTTTAGACTCTTGTAAAGCCGCTAAACAGGCTTCACCTTCATCGCGTAAGCCATAAATACAGGCAAGATTATAAGAAGCCGTGCCTGCCTGAATGGCATTGCCTTGTTCAAAATGAATTCGTGCGGCTTCGTATAATTCATCATTAAAATCAACGGCTTTTAATCTGGCTAAATCCATATAAGCCACACCACCATCAATCGCTGCGCCTAAATACGATGGGTTTAGCAGCAAGCAAAAAGAAAATTTAGTAATCGCCTCTTGAGTCAGCTTAATGGCTTCATCACCTGTTTTAGTTTTTGCTTGATGTAGCAACGCAAAGCCCCAATTATACAATGTGTCAGAACGTAGTGGATCACCCACTAACACCTCGGCATAATCGTGATAAGCCCCTTTATACAAGTGGTCAGCAGCTGTACCTTCGCTACTACGCGCTTTTGCAGTTTGCTTAATGGCGGCACTCAGTTTTTTTTTCTTGGTAAACGTCTCTAATAGTGACATAGTTTATCTCCCCCTCAGATTGCTATTTAATAGCAAAGCTATGTACCCACGCGTGACCTTCATCATCCCAACTCATACCCGTGTGCATTTTTAAAATAATATCTTTGTACAGTGCTAAGGTAGGATAACCTTCTGCTTGTGCGTGTTGGTCAGTCATATCACCTAAACGCTCATATTGTAAATCAGTGATGACAAAAGTTACGCCGTCTAAATCAAACTCTTCTTCAGGATAACCATAGACACCATTACGGCGTTGCTGAGTTTTTAACCCTGCTTTGGCGGATGCAACCGATGTTGGATGCGTAATTAAGCGATCTATTGAACAGGTTTTTTCTGGGTAATTTGCCATGACGAACTCCATATAAGTTAAAAGTAGGTATTGTATAGCACAATCGTTAAAGCTAAGAAATCTAAAAAATAGCGCGTAGGATGATATTATAAAAACTGAAAATGGAATTGCTATTTCATTTGAGGGTAATGGGAAATTATGTATAATTGGCAGAGTTAGCTGTAAATTTATAACGCCGTTCACGCTCTGATAACTCATTCAGTCAAATGAATAAGCTACTAGCTTAGTTGGCTAAGCGTTCTTTGTTTTAATATTTCTTTGGGGTATTTTTATGAAAACACAACACCTGTTATTTTGTCTGTTTGGCGTAATGATTTTAACCAATGTCGCTTATGCTGACGTTAATTTTGGTAAAAAAGTGCCATCAGCCGATGACGTAATTAACGCTCTTAATCCGTCTAAGGCGAATCCAAGTGCTATAAGTGCTACACCCGAAGATGCTGATTATGAAGGCGATGTTAAAAAAGACAACAGTCGCTCTATTGATATGAGTAAACTGGATGCCAAACCTTCGTCAACTAAATCAAGACCTGCCAAACCAAAACCTATTCCAATGCCCCCCTCAAGTAACACTGAGGCGGCGTTGTCTATGGAAATTATCTTTGGTTACAACTCCGCAGAGTTGACCGCAACTGCCAAGGAACAACTCAGACCCGTGGGTGAAGCATTGGCTTCTGGAAAATTATCAAACCTGAGTTTTGTCGTTGAAGGTCATACTGATGGTGTGGGTGGTCAAGCGTATAACAAAACCTTGTCTGAAGAACGTGCCGCTTCGGTAAAGAGTTTTTTAGTGACTGCCTTCAATCTGCCTTCTACTAATATTCAGATTGTTGGTAAAGGCAAAAGTGACTTACTTGATCCTAATAATCCAAGCAGCGAAGTCAATCGCCGAGTACGCATTATTGCTAGAAAGTAAGAGTGTTGGCACGCGTTGTTTGTTATAAAATTGCGATGCTATGTTCGATGCTAAGAGGATTTATGTATAATTGCGGTGTTAGTAGGTTAATAAATTTACACCGCTGTTAACTCATTCAGTGAAATGAATAAGCCACAGGCGTAGCGATCTTTGTTTTAATATTTCTTTGGGGTATTTTTATGAAAACACAACATCTATTATTTTGTCTGTTTGGCGTAATGGCACTCATTAAAGTCGCTTGTGCTGATGAAAAGAATGTTGGCAAGGGAAAGATAACGGCCGAAGAAGTTAAAGCTTTTTTTAAGCCTAAGTTGGATGCAAATGGCAAGCCTAAAACGCGCAGTATTCCTATGGAGTCATTGGGGACGAAGTCTGAATCAGCTCTGTCTATGGAAATTGTCTTTGACTACAAGTCAGCAAAACTGACTGACGCTGCGAAGGAACAACTTACCCCTGTCGGGCAAGCATTGATTTCTGAAGACTTAAAGGATCAGAGCTTTATCGTTGAAGGTCATACTGACGCTGTTGGCGGTCAAGCTTACAACAAAACTCTATCTGAACAGCGAGCTGCGTCGGTAAAAGATTTTTTGGTTAGTAATTTTAGTGTTCAACCTGACCATATTCAAATTGTTGGTAAAGGTAAAGAGGGGCTGCTCGACCCTAAGAATCCAGACAGTGAAGTTAATCGGCGAGTACGCTTTGTTGCTAAACAGTAAGAATATGGGCTGACACTGTTTGTCATAAAATACCGTTAGCCTAGTGAAACTATTGCACTGAATTTATTTGAATAGTATCAATCGCCCACCTTCTTGTTGGAGGGCAAGCAATGAATTCAGGACGCTTAGGGCTACACTCCCCTCGCAAAATAAATCGCCTATTATAAAAAATGGGCGATGGTTTTTTGTCAAAGTTAATTTTTAAGGCTTGATTCTTTTATGTCGGAAAAATCGCACACCGATTCAAATGATACTGATGTTACCCATGTTAAAAATGATATGGATGTTACGCTTGTTCAATCAGTAGACCCCAATGAGGAACAGACAATACTAAATTCAAATCCGTCTGCCAATTCTTCAACAGAGCAAACGACCAATGAACGGCGTGTTCAATCCAGCACAAGCGTAAGTAGCTACTCCAATACAGGTTCATTCCCTGCCACACCACTAGAAATAGGTAGCGTAGTAAAAAACACCTATGAACTGGTTCAGGTACTGGGTGAAGGTGGCATGGGTAGCGTTTTTAAAGCACTGAATAAAGACTGGGAAGAAGTCGGTGCTCGAGACCCTTATGTGGCTCTCAAGGTACTAAAACCAGAGTTGTCTGGCAACAAAGAGCTGGTCATGGGTTTATTCAGAGAGTTTGATCGTATCAAAATGCTCTCCGACTGCCCGAACAATATTAAAGTTCACGACTTTGGTCGAGACGGCGCAAATGTTTTCATGACTATGGAATACCTTACTGGGCAAACATTGAGCGAATACATTAACCGTCAACCAACGACCTTGGCTCACGCTTGGTTTATTATTGAGGGTGTTGGCAATGCCCTCGCTTTTGCGCATGAACACAACATCGTCCATCGTGACATTAAACCTGGAAATATCTTCATCACTGAGAAAGGTGTGGTGAAGGTGCTGGATTTTGGTATTGCCTCTAAGATAAACGAAAACGAAGATGATAGAACCAAATTTAATGGTGATGATCTTGGTGCATTTACACTAGCCTATGCGTCTCCTGATACCCGACTGGGTGATCCTCCCGATTGCCGCGATGATATTTATTCATTTGCCTGTGTTATTTACGAAATTCTAACGGGCAAAAAGTTTTTTGATCCAAAAAGAAGAAGTAAAAAAGCCGAACCGATTCATGGTTTAAACTCTAAGCAAATGGACGCGTTAAATAAAGCCTTAGCGTTTGAAAGAGACCTGCGTACCCCTAATATTCGTGAATTACTGGATAAATTACGCCCTGTTAAAACACCTTGGTTAAAATACGGCAGCATTGGTGGTGGCGTGATACTTATTATCGTATTGGTGTTGCTAGTCAAACCACTACTCACAGATGAACAAGATACCGTTGTCATACCACCTAAGCAAGATACCGTTGTCATACCACCTAAGCAAGATACCGTTGTCATACCGCCTAAGCAAGATACCGTTGTCATACCGCCTAAGCAAGATACCGTTGTCATACCGCCTAAGCAAGATACACCCTTTCAATTTGGAACAAGTAGCGATGGTGTTATACAGCTACAAACCTCAAAACCCGAATATAAAAATGGTGAGTCTTTTCGTTTGAGTTTTACCCTAACACAGCCTAGCTATGTTCGAGTGATCGACCGTGATACTAAAGATGAGGTAACCACCTTACGTCCTAATCCCCGTCAGCCAGATAAATTACTTCCTGCCAATAAAGAACAAGTTTTCCCACCTAAAGACATTGATCTTCCTATAGAAGGTGGTTCTGGTAACGGCACTATAACTGTGATAGCAAGCTCACAAGCTTTTTCGGCAATGGAATTACTAAATGCCGATGGCAGTATTTCTGAACAAGTGAAAAATGGCGCGTATTCATGGGTGCAAGTCCGCTATAAGCTACGTTAGTACACGCTACATATAATTAAATTGCGGGTATTTTGATGGGCTACAGATTTCACTCACTACCCGTAGCCGCAAGCAGATCAGTAATTCGATCAAATTGATAATGAGCTGCCAATTGTTGCAAGCCATCGGCAATGGCGGGAGCGATGAGGCGAATTTGAGCGAGTACCGCGTCAGTTTCTTCAATATCCAGATTTAACGCGGCTTCGTGTAATTGTTGGCTTAGTGCAATAGGTAGTGTGTTGAGCATTTCAACGGTTAGTTCCACAACAGGCGATGACACGGGTTCTAAGGCATCTTCATAAATAAAGTTAACCCCTAGCAGATTTGCCAGTGTGCTAAAAATCTCTGGAATGTGAAACGGTTTGTGTAGCACTGCATCACAGCCTGCATTGATAATATTATCGTGTTGATCGATAAAAGCACTGGCAGTCAAGGCAATGATTTTAACCGTCTTGCCTCCGTTCAATTGGCGAATGTTAGCGGTCGCTTGATAACCATCCATCACAGGCATACGCATATCCATCCAGATTAAATGCGGTTGCCATTGTTCAAACGCGTTAATGGCTTGTTGACCGTCTTCTGCTTCACGCACGTCAAAACCCACGGTTTTTAGTAGCGTGTTCAACAATAGGCGATTATCGGTATTATCATCAACAATCAATAATCGCCATGCAGGTTGATTAGGGGCAAGGCATTTAACAGGAAGTCCTATTTCTTGAATAACCAGTCCATTTGCATTTGCAATGGCTAGCGGTAACTCAATGGTAAACACTGAACCTACGCCCACGTTACTGCTGACGCTGAGTTGCCCGCCCATCAGCTCTACCAAGGATTTAGAAATGGCTAGCCCTAAACCCGTGCCTTTCACCTCTGACTGTTTTTGTGTCAATTGTACAAACGGTTTGAACAGCTCGGCTTGCTGGTCTGAGGGGATTCCCATGCCGCTATCGACAATCTCAATACCCAGCATCACCATCGCCTCGGTTAAGGGTCGAGTAGCCGCGCGTAATATAACCCCGCCTTGCTGAGTAAACTTGATGGCATTGCCCAGCAAATTAATAAGAATTTGCCGTAATTTACCGCTATCGACACTCACATAACGCGTTATACCATCGGCTATTTCCACTCGAAAACTTAATTTTTTAGTGCTGGCACGAATGCCGACCATCGTGCCAATATCGTTCAGAAATTTAACCAAGTCACAGGTTTCAGTAGTCAACTCAAAGTGACCTGCTTCAATTTTAGAAATATCCAGCACATCATTAATCATACTGAGCAAATGTTCACCGCTGCGATTAATAATAGCCAGCGTGTCTTTTTGAGCAGCGGTGCTAGTGCTGTCTTGACTCATTAATTCAGAAAAGCCCAAAATCGCATTTAACGGCGTGCGTAGTTCATGGCTCATGGTGGCTATAAAGGTGCTTTTTGCTATGTTGGCGGCTTCGGCGGCTTCTTTGGCGAGTAATAAAGCGATGGTACGTTGTTCAACTAATTGTTCGAGGTGATCTTTATATTCTTTAAGCTCTATTTCTGCTTGCTTGCGGTCGCTAATGTCTTCGACCATTACGGTCACATAATCAACTTCGCCATTATTTTTACGCACACATCGCACCACTAGCTTAGTAAAAATAATCTTGCCTGTACGCGTTATAAAACGTTTTTCTAAGCTATAACCATCGATTTCATTCGCCAAAAGTTTTTCAAATTGCTGTTCATCCGCTGCTAAATCATCAGGATGTGTCAGTTCTGCCCAGGTCATGTTATGCAACTCGTTTTCCGAATAGCCTAGCATATTACACAAACAATCATTGACGCGAATCCAACCTTTTTCAGGTGATGTAATCGTTAAACCCACCAAATCCAATTGGTAAAAGGTACGCAATTGTACTTCTGCCTTTTTTTCTTCGTCGATGGCTTCCAGCATTCGATACAAATGCTGTGTTAATACGCCGATTTCATTAGGACACCCAATTGTCTCACGTTGAAAAGATCGCCCATGCTCGGCATCTGAGGCAACAGCTATCAAGTGATTTAAACCATTAGTCAGCTTACCCGCCAACAGCCTAGCGATGATAACCATCACTAACAAAAACAATAGCACGCTAACCATGCTTGCAAAGGTAAGTTTGCGCAAATTGGCATTTGCTGTATTCTGCGTCAATTCAACGCGTACCCAGCCTATCAAGCGATTGCCTGTTTTAATAGGTACGGCAACATCGATTAAATTACTTTCAATCAACAAAATTTGCGGCTCTGCTGGCTGTGTTAGCAAGTGTTGACTAAGAGTATCGTTAAAAAACTGCCCGATATAAGCGGGATTAGTTGAAGCCAATACTTCACCCTGTGGTGAAAGCACGGCAGCAAATTTGAGATCAGTGGTTTCCGAGGTTCCTTGCAGCACTTCCTGCAAACCAACAATGTCATTGGTCAACACCCACGAGACACTGCTGAAAGACAATGTTCGCGCTAAATCAAGCGCATTTTTGGTGTTTTGGGCGTAAAGAAAATCCCGTTGAAAAGAAAAAAGCAAGCACCCCGTCCCAATAATAATGAGCAAAGAAACAAGGGAAAATGACCACGTTAACTGGCGGCAAATAGATTGATTCCACACGCGGGTCAGTGGTGCAAACAAATATCGAAGTCGATTCATGAAAAGCATTTTTCTCAATACTCGATTTTACGAACCGTTTTGGAAAACTTTTCCAGAAAATCGTGTACTGGACGATAAGTTTCAGCAGTGGCGGGTTCAAATTTAGAAATAGGTAGTTGCGCTAACAGTCTTTTACCTGAAGGATTTTCATGCAGACTAAATAACAGTTGAGCAAACTTTTCAACAATAGGTGCGGGAATATCCTCGCGTACCACCCAGCCATTGTTTGGCAAAGACTGGGTTTCCCATTTTACCACTAGCTGAGTTGCCATGTCGGGGTGTTCTGTACAAAATGCTTTCCAAGGTACTGACCATGTAGCACCCGCTGCAACATGACCACGCAATACACTCATAATCGAAGATTCTTGTGAGCCAACATAACGGTTTTCAACGTCGTGATTAACATCGATACCGTGAGTATGCAGATAATATTGTGGCATCATGGTTGCTGCCAGTGCCGTTGCGGCTGGATAGGAAACCGCCTTGCCCTTGAGATCAGTTACTTTATCGATACCGCTATCTTTGCGTACTAAAATAATGCCTCGAAAAACCTCATCATCACCCATTTTGCCAAACACCCGATAACCGTGTTTTAGAGACTGTATCGTTTGATAGGGATTCGGCATAGCAAACGCAAAATGCCCCGCGTATAGCTTTGCTTCAAACTCTCCATAATTACGCGATGCTTCCAATTTGAACTGCATTTCTGGAATTTGACTATTGATAGTGTCCAGAATTGGGGCGTACACTGCGATCAAACGCTGCGGATTGTGTAGCGGATGAATGCCCACTACATATTCCGTTATTGACTGCGGTTTTTTTGAGCTATAAGTGGGCTGATAACTACGCTCTTCTAAATTGCCAATGCCTGCCAGCAGTATGATAGTAATCATGATCAGCCACTTCAAACTACGTCGGACGAAATTAAACATAGTGTTTACTCAGAGGAATTTTGGGCAGTGGGTTAATTAATGACTGCCAGTCCTTTAAAGGACTGGCAGTCATGCCCAAAAGTAAAAACAACAGATTTAACCCACTACCGAATTTTTGAAGCATACTATCGATAAACAATTGACAAATAAAACTTGCCAAACCTTGGTAGCTTTACTCGCAGCCGAGTTTTCATTTGTTTAACTTTTCCGCAATTGCTTGTGCCATCGCCATAAACTCAGACGGCATTAAAATAATCGTCGTGGTATTTTGTTCAGCACCTACCTCAGTAATCATCTGCATACGCCGCAGTTCTAATGCGATTGGATTGTGCGCAATTTCTTGAGCGGCTTCTGACAATTTTTGTGAGGCTTCAAATTCGGCTTCGGCTTTAATGATACGCGCTCGTTTCTCTCTGATTGCTTCCGCTTCTTTCGCCATTGCCCGCTGCATATTTTCGGGTAATTCTACATCTTTCATTTCAACTAACTCGATACTCAAGCCCCATGATCGAGTAATTTGATCCACCATTTCTTTGATGGATTGGTTGATTTTATCGCGATCGCGTAACACTTCATCCAATTGATGCTGACCGATAACATTACGCAACACTGTCAACGCTGCTTGATAAGAGGCGTTTCGGTAGTTATACACCGAGATAATAGCTTTTTCTGGATGGGTTACTTTGTAATACATCACCGCATTGACTTTTATGGTCACGCTGTCTTTAGTCACCGTTTCTTGTGATTCAATATCGACGGTATTGGTGCGAATATCAACTTGCTGTTTACTATCAATAAAAGGAATAATCCAATAAAGTCCAGGTCCTTTTACCGTTAAAAATCGCCCCAGTCTAAAAATAACCCCACGTTCATACTCTTGATCCATTCGTAGACCAAGGATAATAAAGACAATAGTTATAAAAAAACCTATTAAAAAATAGTCCATCGTTTACTCCTTATCGTATTTACTGTAAATGATACGTCCTGAAAAGTAAGACACATCACGACAATCAAGGCTAAAACTGCTTTCACAATTATCAACAATGTTAAACACTAACTTACCCAGTCGCCACTACACTGCCCACAGTTAAGCCGTTCGTGCTGAGCTTGTCGAAGCATGAACGACTTAATTTCGGGCTTTGAATTTTTCCATTCACCCTTCGACAAGCTCAGGGCGAACGGAAAAACCTTTAACTGTGGGCAGTGAGTCGCCACTAGCCAATAATTAACACTCAAAACGCCCTTTTGTCCTAAGACGTTTTATACCGTATCATACAAGACTTAATTTTTTGGTAGCGGTAAAAATCAAAGAGATTCCAGATAGCACGCAATCCACTATCGAGTCATTGTCAGCTTTACCATTATCACTTTTGTGAACCAATGAGTGTAGCAGAAAATACACTGAAAATAAAAAATACTTTAAAATCAAAACATTATGCGCATACTGAATATTTTCTTTAAAAATATCAACTCATTAGAAGGCGAGACTCGCATCGATTTTACTGAGGCTCCGTTTTCGGATACGGGGGTTTTTGCGATTACTGGACCTAATGGGTCGGGTAAATCCAGTATTTTAGATGCAATTACCTTAGGCTTGTATGGTGAAACTTTTCGTTTTGATAAACCTGCCGCCCATGTAATGACTGAACAAACTGCTGAGTGTTTTGCGATTATTGAATTTTCTTTAGACTCTGAACGCTATCAATCAAGCTGGCGTGTTGAGCGGGCGGGTGGGCAATCGACTGGCGAATTACAAGCGGCTGTAATGCAGTTGGTGCGACTAACGACAGGTGAGGTATTGGCAACGACAGCACAGCAAGTTTGCACTCAGATTACTGATATTACAGGGATGAATTTTCGTAATTTCACCCGTTCTATTTTATTGGCGCAAGGTGATTTTGCCGCGTTTCTTAACGCGCTTGATGCAGAGCGCATGGATATTCTGGAAAAAATAATCAGCACCGACATTTATGCCGATTATAAAAATCAAGTCATTGACCAAGCCAACCAAGCACAACAGGGTATCGACCAGCTAAAACAAAAATTTTCCACTATTTCTTTACTGCCCCCTGAAAAACAACAAGCTTGTGAGCATGATTTAATCGATTACCAAGAGCAGTATGCTGAACTTCGCGTTGAGCAGGATACGCTTAAGGAGCAACAAGCTGCTGTTAAAAATATTGCTTTTGTCCAAGCGAAAATCAATGCGCAGAAGAATAATTTAACCCGCGCTAAAATCGATGCACAACAGCTTCAGCAACAATTAGAACGAATTGATGCTAATAAAAATGCCTTGGTCTTTAAAGAACAAGTCGATTTGATTAATGATAGAAATCAGGCGATTAGCCAAAGCAAGGCAGAATTAGTCGCGTTGCAAGCTGAATTGGCACAGTTAAAAAATAAGTTAGCGCGTGATAAAACAGTTGCCAGTGATTTAAGCAATAAATCGGTGACTGAGCAGCAGCAAATTATCAATAGTCTTAAAACTCAAGTAGGACAGTTGACTGCTAACGGACAGTCAGAAGTAACGCTAGCACGAACCCTAGAAATGCAGATTGCTGAAAAACAAGCTGCCTTAGCGGTATTGGAAGCATGGCTAAATGACCACGCGGCGGATCAGGGTTTGCTCACTCAGTTTCCTGAAATAGGTAAATTAACCAAGCTACAAGCTGATTTACTGGAATTAAACGGGCGGCACAAAAAACTCGCTAAGCAAGCAAAAGACAGTGCGGCTGCCTTGGACGGCAACACAGTTGCACTTCAAAAAGAGCAAAAAAATATTGCCGATGCCAAAATAGAGCTGGAAGCCGATGAACATGAATTAGCTACATTAATAGAAAAACACACGCTGGAAGAAGTGGATGCTTTGCAGGTGGAACAACAAGAGCGAGTTAAATCGTTTCAAGAATTATATGATGTGGCATCAGCATACCAACGCTTATCTGACAGCTCAGGTTTTAGTTTTTTCTCGTTGTTTGGAGGAAAAAAAGACTCAGCAGAGCTGGATATTGACGTGCTGATTGCGGATCATGAAGAATTAAAACAAGAAGTGCTACGCGAAGAAAACATTAAAACGCTGCTAGAAAAAGTTGTTTTTTATGAGGGTTTAGTGAAAAAACTGACGGTTTATCGAGAACATTTGGTTGATGGTAAACCCTGTCCTTTGTGTGGCTCGGCGCAACATCCGTTCAGTATAAATCCACCTCTATTAAGCAATTCTCAACAAGAGTTAATCGATCAGCAAATCAAAATAAAAAACTTACTCACGCGAACTTATAATGTGAGTCGGCTATTAGACCAAGCAAAACAGCAGAACGAAAATAAATCGTCTACTTACGCAAGACGGCAACGACTGAGTTCAAATTGGCTAAGTTTATGTAATCGGCTCAATGCGGCAACTCCAGAGTTGGACATACACAACTTAAGTTTAATGGACGATTTGTTTATTGCGGAAAAAGAAGAGCTAAAAAATATTATCGCTTTAGGCATTCTTTACCGTCAGAAACAAAAAAATATTGCCAAATTAAAAGCCAGTATTGAGACTAGCACTGCGTCTATCGAACGCTTACAAACATCGATTGTGTCATTCACTGCTGATTTTGAAGCGCGAACACAGCAACAAATTGAGCTAGAGCATATTGTGCAACAATGCCAACAACAAGAACGCGACACCCAACAACAAGTTGTGAATCAACTGACCCTATTAGGCGAAACAATCCCCAGTAAAGATAAACAAGAGGCTTTACTTGATCGTTTAACTGCGCGTAAACAGGACTATTATAGTACCGAGTTTAGGCATAAAAATCTAAGCGAAGAAATTGTCTTATTAACCAGTAAACAGAGCATTTGTGAACAAGAAATCAATTATTGTAAACAACAGCTTGAGGTAGTCGGCACACAATTACAAAGCGAAGAAAATGTCGGTTTACAATTAGCACTAATCGAAAAACAAAAACTGATTGCCGATAGAGAACGTTTGTTATCAGAACAAGCGGCGGAGCTTAGCCATTTACAGCAAACACTGGTGGAAAAAATACAACATACTGCATTTTCTAGTCTGACTGCATTGAATGAAATACTCGCACTATTACAATCTCAAACTGCACTGGAACAACAGCTAAGCGGACTGAACAGCGATATTGCCGCTAAAACACAGGAAGTTGAACAAACCCGTATCGAGTTAGACGCTGACTTGAAATTAGCGGAAACTGCGTTAAGTGCCGAACAACTAAACGCTGAACTTAAGCGTATCAACGGACAAATAGAGCTGGCAACGCTGGAGATTCAACGCTTAGAAAAATTGCTCAGCGAACAGAACAAGCAACAACAAAAACACGATGCACTGGTATTGCAATTGCAACAGCAAGAAACTGAAGCGCAACCCTATTTGGCAGAACTGACTTTATTAACTAGCGAAAATGGCATGGTATTTCGCCGCAGAGTACAGCAACAGCTTGCCAATAAATTACTCGCTCAAACCAATACCATCTTAGAAAAAATTAGTGGTCGTTATTACCTACGACAAACGCCCAGTGAACAAGGCTTAGCATTAATTGTCGAAGACACCCTGCAAGGCAATGTGCATCGTTTACCCAAAACTTTATCGGGTGGTGAAAGCTTCGTAGTCAGTCTTGCCCTTGCATTAGGACTTGCTGAACTGGCAAATAATGGACGCTCAGTCGATTCCTTATTTCTCGATGAAGGCTTTGGCAATTTAGATGCGGAAACGCTTTATATCATTATCAGCACCTTAGAAAATCTGCATACGCACGGCAAAACCGTTGGGGTAATCTCTCACGTCGAAGCGGTACAAAAACGCTTTAAAGCTCAATTACAGGTCGTTAAAAAACCTAATGGTATGGGAATGTTGAAAAAAGCATCCTGATGATTGGCGGTAGGTTTATACTCTAGTAAGACAGAAATTATTTCTGTCACTTGAAGATAACAAAAATAAAAAAGGTGGGTGTATTATGAATGACGAAAAATTACAAGGATTAAAACGGCTGGCAACAACCGTCTATTTGTGTCAATTGCTATCTTTTGCTCTTTTCGGCTTACCGTTGCTAGTGGGTGTAACTATCAACTTCCTAAATCGTAATGCTGTACAGGGAACATGGCTAGAATCTCATTTTAACTGGCAAATTCAAACAGCTTGGATGGCTTTAGCGGGGTTTTCTTTAGCTGGATTTTCCACAGTTTGGCTTGGTCTTGAAATTAGTATTGGCTTATTTTTGCTGCCAACGATTTTGCTACTGGTTTATCGAATCGTCATCGGTTGGAATGCGTTAAATACTGACCGAGCAGTTAAAGAGTCGAATTAATTTCCCTTAATGAATGCTGGGTGTAAAGCGGAATGCAAACTCTGCTTGCACTTGCAGGCAAAGCCTGCACTCCGTAGCGTTGTGTAGCACTACCCGTATTTTAAGTTAGTTAAAATTAGCATGAATACTAAACAAATCACCGTCGGGCAGTTTTCCGTCGAAGTGGTGAGAAAAGATATTAAAAATTTACGTCTAGGCGTTTATCCACCCGATGGTCGATTAAAAATCTCTGCTCCGCACCACGTCAAAGATGACGTGGTGCGTTTACTGATTGAGTCTAAAATCCCTTGGATAAAAACCCAGCAAGCAAAATTCACCCATCAAGAACGGCAAACTGAACGGGAATATGTATCGGGTGAAACTTGCTATTTTAAAGGGCAGGGATATTTGTTGAATGTGATTTATCACGCCTATGCACCAAAAGTCGTCTTGCGCCAAAATACCCATCTTGATCTTTATGTCCGTCACGGCAGTAGCTTGGAAAAACGCGAGCAAGTGCTTATAGCGTGGTACAGACAAACTTTAAAAGAAAAACTCCCTGAATTAATCGATAAATGGCAGCCTGTTATTGGCGTGACAGTACGCGATTGGAGTGTAAAACGCATGAAAACTAAATGGGGAACGTGCAATATCACCGCAGGGCGGATTTGGCTAAATCTGGAACTCATTAAAAAACCAGAACATTGTCTGGAATATGTTGTCGTTCATGAAATGGTGCATTTATTAGAACGCCATCATAACGCCCGTTTTATTGCTTATATGGATAAGTTTTTACCGCAATGGCGTAGTCATAAACAGGAGTTAAATCACTGACCTTGAGTCATACAGATTTGAATTATTACTACCTAATGATGTCGATAAAAAGGAGGTCGCTGGACACGGCACACCTGCAAAAGCACAGTTGACTTTACTATATTGAAAGTTGCTCAGAGATTGCTCTGAAAATTGACAGGCATAAAAAAAGCCTTACATTTTCATGCAAGGCTTTGATTGTGTGGCTCCCCCGGACGGGCTCGAACCGCCGACCTAGTGATTAACAGTCACCCGCTCTACCGACTGAGCTACAGGGGATTAATCTATGACATTAATTATTTAATGAAACTGAAATTTGGTTGAAAACGTATCAATGGTGCGCCTGGAGAGATTCGAACTCCCGACCGATCGGTTCGTAGCCGATTACTCTATCCAGCTGAGCTACAGGCGCCTTACTGATTTTTTCATTGTACACATAAGCAATAGTTTTGTCAACATCGACATTAGATGCAAACTCGAAACTAGTGGCGGAGAGAGAGGGGTTCGAACCCTCGATGGGAGTTAAAGCCCATACTCCCTTAGCAGGGGAGCGCCTTCAGCCGCTCGGCCATCTCTCCTAAATTATCTTACTCGTCAGAACCTGTTAAGCCTGTTGACTCAGCTTGTTCTTTTTTGATCCTTTCGTAAATTTCTTCCCTATGAACAGAAACGTCCTTTGGCGCATTAACACCAATACGAACTTGATTTCCTTTTACTCCAAGAACAGTGACAGTAACTTCGTCACCAATCATCAAAGTCTCCCCTACTCTACGAGTCAATATAAGCATGGCTTCTCCCTAATGTAAAACAAACTTACTGTCTTTCACGCAACGTGTCAACTTGGAAGGGTTATAATAACAGTTTTTTGGAAAACTTAAAGTCTATTCTATGAAAATACTGAGTTAATGCTATAAATCCTATGAATAACTTTAAAAACGAGTTCATTTACGGGCATTTGGTATTAGGCTAAACCTGTATCGATGATTTTTCAATGTAGAAAAATCAAAGCGTTCAAAACGTTAATACACCACCCGCCCACTGCTGAACAAATTCGGAGGGTTGCACTTACAGGGTTTTCAGTTTCTATTAGCTACCCGAACAGAGTACAAACTAAGGTTTGTATTCCTGACAAGTAACTAAGCTTGGTTGAAAACCCTGTATTATATGAATTCGTGAGGTTTATTAGCTTGGTTTATCAAGCTTTTTCCACTTGCATTTTAATGACGGTGACGTAGCGTATGGAAACAATGTAAAATTCATGCTATCTGCTTACTATTAGTCAACCCAATAAAAGAGAAAGCATTAATGAAAATTATTGTAATATTTCCCATGATAGCCGCTTTGTTTACAACAAGTGTTTACGCAAAATGCGAAGGCGGTAAAACTTTATTTTCTTGCACCACCACTAAAGGTAAGAAAATTGAAGTATGCGACTTAGAAAAAACAATCGGTTATTCGTTTGGCAAAGCTCAAGGAAAAGCAGAAATAGCCATTAAAGCTCCGCGTGACCAAGTTTCTACTTCTCAATGGGCAGGGGTAGGAAGAGCAGAGTCTTATGCGGTTGATATTCCTAATGGTAAAGCGACTTACAATGTTTTTTGGAGTGTGGATCGACTCACCGAGGATCATGCTATTGAAGCAGGTGTTAATGTGTTTATCGATAAAGCATTGGTAACAACGGTTAATTGCTCTGGCAAAGATGTCGTGAGTAATCTTGAGGGAGTTAAACTGAAACCAACCGAGTGAGGCTACCCGTTATAAAAAAATCAATAAGTGACTCACTTATTGATTTTCTAACTCACTTTCCAGCTCATTGCTCTTATTCGTTGAGCAATGTGAAAACAAAGAAAATCCTCACTGTTAGCCTTGATAAACGGGGTAGTTTTTCACACAGCGGCAAATTTTTAACTTCCAATAACATACCGTTCACAAAATTAAGGGTACAATGCCCAAATTTTATTTGTTGGTAGGATTTGTTTTGGCTAAAAAAATTATTCGTATCGCAACACGGCAAAGCCCTTTGGCGTTGTGGCAAGCCGAACACGTTGCTGCACGTTTGGCACAGCATTTTCCTGATGTGCAAACAGAATTGGTTAAAATGGTCACGCGCGGCGATAAGATTCTTGACGCACCTTTGGCTAAAGTAGGTGGTAAGGGTTTATTCGTTAAAGAACTGGAACAAGGAATGTTGGAAGGTATTGCCGATATTGCCGTGCATTCTATGAAAGATGTGCCTGTTGAATTTCCAGAAGGTTTGCATTTGGCGGCAATTTTAACCCGCGAAGATCCCAGTGATGCCTTTGTTTCCAATTACTATGCGTCATTTGCCGATTTACCAGTCAATGCTAAAATTGGCACTTCAAGTTTACGCCGCCAATGCCAAATTAAAGAGCTTTATCCAGATGCGGAAATTATTTCTTTGCGTGGCAATGTCAATACGCGCTTAGCTAAGTTAGATGCTGGCGATTATGATGCCATTATTTTGGCTTCCGCAGGCTTGAAACGCCTAGGTATGGCAAATCGTATCAGCCAATGTCTAGCTACGTCAGTAAGTTTACCTGCCTGTGGACAAGGTGCTATCGGTATTGAATGCCGCGTGGATGATGTGGAAACTAATGAATTATTAAGCATACTGCACGATAATGAAACGGGATTATGCGTCCGTGCCGAACGTGCCATGAATGCACGCTTGAATGGTGGCTGCCAAGTGCCTATCGCTGGTTTTGCCGAACTACAAAATAACCAACTATTTATGCGCGGTTTGGTCGGTAGCCCCGATGGTAGTGTGTTATATCGTAGTGAGCGTTCAAGCACGTTACAACAAGCGGATGAATTAGGGCGGTTAATTGCCGAAGATTTATTGGCACAAGGTGCAGATAAAATTCTGCAAGCGTTGTTTGCTGAATGACCGAATTAAACGGAGCGCGTGTGTTAGTCACGCGACCTGTGCATCAGGCTGAAAATCTCAGTCGTTTAATAGAACAACACGGCGGTATTGCAGTGCGCTTTCCTACCTTGGAAATTGTTGAAAGTGCTGATTTAGTAGCAATACAAAAAACATTGGCTTACTTGGATGAATTTCAGTGGCTAATTTTTATCAGCAGTAACGCGGTAAATTTTGCACTCAAGGCGAATGGTGGCAAAATAGCCCAGCCAAAAACGCTACGATTGGGGGCAATCGGCAAAGCAACAGCAAATGCTTTAGCAATGGCGGGGTTATCCATCGATTTACTACCTGAGCAACCCTATAATAGCGAAGCCTTGTTAGCCGTAGCAGATATGCAGAACGTAGAAGGACAGCGAGTTTTAATTGTACGCGGTGAGGGTGGTCGTGAAGAATTGGCAAATACCTTGCGTAGTAGAGGTGCAGACGTTCATTATTTGAATGTCTATAAAAGAAGTGTACCCAGCACAAATAACGCTGAGGTTATTTCATTGCTGGAGCAACAAAAGCTGGATATTATCACCGTAACCAGTGGTGAATCCTTGCAAAACTTATTAATCATGTTGGATGCTGCGCATCATCGTCAGTTGTTTGCCTTACCGCTAGTTGTTGTTAGTGATAGAATTAAACAATTAGCTGTCGAGTTGGGATTTAAACGAATTGCCGTGGTGAGCAGCCCTTCAGATGAAGCAATTTTTGAAACAGTAAACCAGAGTAACAGGGGAATAGCGTGGCCGAATTGAACGAACAACAAGCACAAGACCAAGGCGATAACAAAAAATCCCACAGGTCACGGAGTGGATTCTGGTTTGGCATTATTATTCTGCTGGTTGTTATTGGCGTGGCAGGTGCTGGTTTTTATTTCTTGCAAAGCTTGCGCGATAAACAAAAAGATTTAGGCGGCGAAGTTAAAGATCAAGTATCCAAACAAATCAGTGACAATCAAGCACAAATTACTGCGATTCGTGCGCAAATTGACCGAGTATCCGACAAAATAGACAGTAAAGACGAGCATTTCACCAAAGCTCTCGAAGATGTTAGCGCGTTACACAAAGAACAATTAACTAGCACTCGCAAAGAATTGACCGAATCTATTGAAAAAATGCAACGACAACTGGGCAAAACCCGCAGTGATTGGTTAATTGCTGATGCTGAATATCTATTAGGTGTCGCAGGAGAGCGGCTGAGTTTAGCTGGTGATAAAAATACTGCCCTAGAAGCATTAGAGGCCGCAGATCAACGCTTAAAAGAAAGTGGCGACACAGGTGTCTTTGAGGTACGCAAAGAAATTGCTGAGGAAATTAGATTAGTTAACGCGATTACCCCAATTGATATGTCAGGTAAGTACGCTGCCATTCAGGTACAACAAGACCACATTGACGAATTGACCTTGTTACTGCCGCTGGCAGGTAAAAGCACACCCGCCAACACAACTGAGCAAACTGACACCATTAAAGATCAGAGCTTGTTGGATGTTATTGGTGTTAAACAATCAGATCAGCCCATTGAGGGCGTATTAATGCAAGAAGAAGCCAAGTTTATTCATGAGCAACTGCGGATAAAATTGGAAATAGTAAAAATCGCGCTGGTTCAACGCAATGAAAAACTGTATCAAACCGCGTTAACTGATGCTAAGGCATGGCTAGAAAAGCATTTTGCTAAAAACGATGCTAGCCATAACTTTTCTGAAGAGTTAAATAAGTTTAGTGCCGTTGAAATTCAAAACCAAATTCCTGATATTAGTGCATCTTTAAATAAGCTCAAAGGTATTAGTAATCGTCGTATAGAAGCCGATAAAGTAGCACAACAGCCTAACGAAACCGCGCCTAAAGAGCCTGTTGATCCGCTAAAACCCGTTGAAAAAACTGAGCTTCAAAAACCCACAGAAGCGATAAAACCAACTGAAAAAACTGAACTTAGCGACCCTGTTGACAGTGTGAAAGTACCCGAAAAAACTGAGCCTAAAAAGCCTGTTGACGATGTGAAATCAACCCAACCCGTACCCGCTATTAAAAAGAAATAAGTTAAGAAAACATAATGAAAAAATTATTTTATTTTTTGCTGCCTTTTGTTGGCGTAATAGCAATCGCTGTTTTGGCTTATTGGTGGTTGCGTAACTTGGGTGATTCTGGTTATGTCATTATCGGCATGAGTCATTGGTATTTGGAAAAGACGCTGGTTGATTTTGTAGTCGGTCTGAGTATTGTTTTTTTTATCCTGTATATTGTTTTTAGATGGCTAGGCTGGTTGTATCGCATCCCCAGTCAATTAAAACGCCGTGGTATCCACATCAAATTTAATCGTTCTCAAGAAGCCTTGATTGCTGGCTTAGTCGATAGTGCGGAAGGTAATTTTGAAAGAGCGGAATCGTTGTTAATTAAACACGCTCCTCATAGTGGCGCACCGTTAATTCACTATTTAACTGCCGCAAGAGCTGCGCAATCGCGTGGCGCGTTAGATAAAAGAGATCAATACTTAAAACAAGCTGTCGATCAAGCCCCTGATTCCAGTATTACGATTGGACTCACTCAAGCAGAACTGTATTTATCTAGCAAAGAATTTGATCAAGCACTGGGTACACTTACCCAATTGCATTCCATCGATCCCGCTCATGCCAATGTTTTAAAATTATTACATCAAACCTATCAGCATCTAGGTGACTGGGAAAGCCTACAAAAACTCATTCCATCCTTGCATAAAAATAAAGTGCTGATGGAAGTTGAGGTAAAGCTACTGGAAGCAAAAACTTTCTGTGAATTATTAAAGCAAGCCGCTAGTCAAGGCGATCTCGAAAAAATCGAGTTGTTATGGGCAGAAATGCCCAATTACATAAAAACCATGCACACCGTGTCAGCGGTTTATTTTGCAGTCATGATTGAAGTGGGTGCGAGCGCAAAAATCGAAGGGGCTTTAACAAAAGCCTTATCGCAAAATTGGGATGAAAACTTGCTGGTATTATTCGGCAATATTGTTTCCAACGATGTTGAAAAACAACTCAAAATGGCAGAATTATGGCTACCTTTTCATCCTGATAACGCGCTGTTGTTGATGATATTGGGCAAGCTAAGTGTTAAATGCAACGATAGTGACAAAGCTAAGTCCTATTTAACCCGCAGTATCACCGCCACGCCTAGCGTTGAGGCTTATCATACACTAGGGAATTTGATGTTTGCACAAGGCGATAAAGACAGTGCCAGTCAATGTTATAAACAGGGCTTAGAACTGTCTTTGACCGCAGAATAAGCGAGGCTAATAAACCCCACTATAATCCGCTCAACCCCTCCGCGCTAGTTACCGTGATGTTCTAACAGGAGGGGGTGGTGTATAAATATTATCTAAATTTTTATCCATATTGGATGCAAATGTTTCAACCGCTTTTAGCGTTAATTTTTTATCCCCTCCTTTTGTTTCCACCACATAATTTTCTATCAATCCACCGTTATCAGTCTTAACTAAATGCCCCATTAGATAAGCAAATAAAAAACTGGGTTTATGTAGCCTGCCAACTAATACATAATCAGCTCCTGCTTTCTTACCTAATTCTGCGGCAACATCGTTATGTTCAAAAAGATACCCAAAACCGCTGTTAGCTTCGTGTTGCTCCTTTAAGTCAATAGCAATGATTTTATAGCCCGCTCTTTTTAATTCACCTTCTAGCATAGCCTTTATACTTGCCGTTCTTTCAATTTCAGCAGGAATTCGAGGTGCCATTGTTACATCACTTAATTCAAAGTCCAGTATAGCAATACTGGTTTCAGCAAATACGCCCACATTAAACAAACATAAAAAAAGTACATAACCTAATGTGTGCAGTCCTAATTTTTTTTTACTCATTTTAAAATACCTCTGTATTGATTAATACGCGTAACTTAATGCGAAGCCACACTCGCACATTTAACGCACATATTAGAATACGGAATAACCTTCAAACGTTCGATATTGATAGGTTCACCGCACACTTGACACACCCCATATTCACCACTCTCTATACGAGACAGTGCTTGTTTTATCATTCCTATTTCCGTTCTGGCAGAATTACCTAAATAATCTTGAACTTCATTATTTTCATTTTGGGTTGCCTGTTCAGAAAAATCTTTTTCCGCAGGCTCATCCGTGTGTCTCACGTCGTCGGTAATTTTTGCTAACCTATCATCCAGCTCTTCCAGCATTTCACACAGTACCAGCTTAACTTCTTCAAAGTTACTCATCATCTATTCCTATATTTACTAATAACAAGGCGTTTGTTTTATACTATCGCCCATACAACATCGATGTCTTCATAATCCAGCATCCTACCATCACCTCATGCAAAAATATACACACCAACTGCTCGATTCAGCTAATCAAATTATTTTGGGTAAAGAACATAAAATTCGGCTGGCATTTTGCTGTTTACTGGCGCGTGGACATTTACTGATTGAAGACATTCCAGGAGTTGGTAAAACCACGCTAGCGCACACCTTGGCAAAATTATTGGGTTTACATTATCAACGTATTCAATTTACTAGCGACATACTCCCTGCTGATATTTTAGGTGCATCCGTTTTTGATGGTAAAAGTCACGAATTTACTTTTCATCCAGGTCCTATCTTCAATCAAATGGTGTTAGCCGATGAAATTAACCGCGCCACGCCTAAAGCGCAAAGCGCGTTATTAGAAGCGATGGAAGAAGGGCAGGTAACGATTGAAAATAAAACCTATCCATTACCTAAACCATTTTTTGTTATTGCCACCCAAAACCCGTCTCATCAAATCGGCACGTTTCCTTTACCCGAATCACAGCTAGATCGGTTTTTAATGCGTATAGAGCTAGGTTATCCTGACCCAAAAGCAGAACGCGCCTTACTGACAGGACAAAGCCGCTACAAATTAATTGAATCATTATCCGTGCAGCTCCCGCCTGAACAGCTCCAGCAAATGCAGACATTAGTGACTAAAGTACATACCTCTGATGCTTTGCTGGATTATTGTCAGGCGATAATTACCTTTACGCGTGAATCGTCAGAATACCATTGCGGGCTGTCACCCAGAGCAGGTTTAGCACTATTGAGTGCAGCAAAGGCATGGGCTTTTTTAGAACTGCGTGATGCAGTGATTCCCGAAGACATACAAGCCGTACTAGCGGCTGTTGCGGGACACCGTTTACGGTCAGGAAGCACCGATTCAGAGGCGATTGTCGCCCCTATATTAGCTAAAGTGGCTGTGTTTTGAGTCGTCTGCCTTTTAAACTACGTTGGTCAGTGCCGAATTTTTACACGCGTAAAGCGTTAAACTCTGAGTCAATTACCCTGACTGTTAGACGAATTGGCATTGTGCCATCCAAACGTGGTTTCGGTTTTATGTTGCTGATGATTTTGTTAGTGCTGATTGCCTTTGTTTATAACAATAACCTTGCTTACTTACTGACGTTTTTATTGGCGAGTGTATTTTTTATTACCATTTTACATACTTATAATTCTTTAGCGGGTCTGGTGTTAAAAGATGGGCAATGCAAAAATGTTTTTTTAGGAGAAGCCGCAGGTTTTGATATTCATATTCATAACCCAACAGCGGTTGAGCGTTTTAATCTACAGATTCAACTGGAAAAAACTGAAAACTTTACTCTAGCCGCACACAGTAAAATTGCAATAACACTGTATAAAATCGCTCAAAAAAGAGGCTGGCAAACCATTGGTAAAGTGACGATTTCCACAAGCTACCCGCTTGGATTATTTTATGCGTGGTCGCCTATTCGTTTTGACAGCAAAGCTCTGGTTTATCCAAAACCCGCGACCATAGAAATTCCTTTTCCAGAAACGCCTTTAGCCGATGCCGAGCAAGGGGTCAATCAAAAAAAAGGCGCGGATGATTTTTACGGCTTACAAGAATATCAAGCAGGCGATTCCATCAAACATATTCACTGGAAAGCCTTTGCCAAAGGACAAGGGCTATACAGCAAACAATACAGCGGTGCGAATAACGCAACTGAAGTCTGGTTGCATTACGACTACGCCGCAGGACACGATACCGAACAACGCTTAAGCCAACTGTGTCGTTGGGTGATTGATGCCGAACGCGCAGATATTCGTTATGGATTGGTATTGCCAAATCTAAAAATTATGCCAGATCGGGGTTCAGCTCATTACCGCCAGTGTTTGGAAGCTCTTGCCCTGTTATGAATTCACCCCATTTTAAAAAAATCCTCATTTTTTTACTGTCATCCATCGGACTGATTGTCGCACCGCATATTGCCAATATTCCCATTGCACTGTTTGGCTTTTTTAGCTTGGTGCTAGGTTGGCGTTTTGTCGCTGTTTGGCGACCCCAGTATTTACCACGTTCACGGGTGCTGCTTTTCCTCACCCTGCTTGCGCTGACATTGCTACTCAGTCAGCATAAACACCTACTTGGACGTGATGCAGGCACCAACTTATTCATACTCGCGCTGGGTTTAAAGCTACTGGAAATCAAAACCGAGCGCGATATTTACCTAGTCACTTATTTAGCGTTTATTGTCGCCGCTTCGTTATTTTTATATCAACAAAGCTTGTTCATGGCGGCCTATATTTTGGCAGTGTGCTGTGTGCTGTTTGCCACCTTGGTTGCAATTAACAGCATTGAAATTCAAACCCGCGTGGCATTAAAAACAGCTACCCTAATTATTCTGCAAGCCATACCGATAGCGGTCGTTATCTTCATTTTGTTTCCCCGCGTAGAAGCTCCACGCTGGATGATATTTGAAGAAAAAAATAAAGCTAAAATTGGCTTAAGCGATAGCATGGAACCTGGGTCTATTAGCGATTTAGGTACATCGGAAGAACTGGTGTTTCGCGTCAAATTTACAGGTGCGATGCCACCACTCAAACAGCGTTATTGGCGCGGTCCAGTGTTAGCACACACCGATGGTAAACGCTGGTCACAGTTCAATACGCAACTATTCAAAGGACTAGCACTCACTAAGCCTAGCTACACAGGTACAGCCTATCAGTACACGCTGTTGATGGAAGCCCAAGAAAAAAATTGGGTGTTTGGATTGGATATGCCTGAACAATTTTCCGCGCCGTTAGCACTCACAGGCTATTACCAATTAGTTACCCAAGAAAATTCAAAAAAACGCGCAGAATACAAAATCACCTCCTATCCGCAATATAATACGGGCGAACTGACTCAAGTTGAATACCAAGACGCGACCCAACTACCGCGTGAACCGTCCGACAAAATTAAACAATTCGTCACTCAACTGCATGGTTTTGATAGCAAACCCGAAGAATTTATTGCCCAGTTACTCACTCATTTCAGAAAAGAAGATTTTCACTACACGCTCACGCCGCCTTTAATGGAAGAAAACCCGATAGAAAGCTTTTTATTTACCACCAAGCGCGGTTTTTGCAGTCATTACGCCTCCGCATTTGTCTATTTAATGCGCGTTGCTCACATTCCAGCGCGAGTCGTGACAGGTTATCAAGGCGGTGAATTTAATGGCGTTGGTAATTTTTTAGAAGTCCGTCAAGCCAATGCTCATGCGTGGGCAGAAGTGTGGATAGAAAATCAAGGTTGGATGCGGGTTGATCCAACTGCCGCTGTTGCACCAGAGCGCATTGAACAACAATTAAATCTCGATTTATTAGAACTCGGTGGTGAAATTCGCTTTGACCCAAACATGATTAATCAGCAACAAAACTGGCTAAAACAAATGAATCAGCTTTGGAATAGTGCCGATTACCAGTGGCAACGCTGGGTAGTCAACTACGACAGCGATAATCAAGCCAATTTTCTGTCTACGTTTGGCATTCACGACTTCAAAGCCATGATGAAATGGTTAATGATCTTGGTTGCCTTAATTACCATCCTATTAAGCGCATTTTTATTGCGCAAAAAACAAAAATCCATAGCCCCCGTGTTGCGTCTTTATCAAAGGTTTTGTGCAAAGTTGAAACCAGCAGGATTGATCAGAACCAACCGAGAAGGCGCACACGATTTTGCCCAACGCGCGAAAATAGCATTGCCAGAACAGGCAGACGCTATCGAACAAATTACCGCTGATTTTATTCAGCTACAGTATGGCAGGGTTTCATCACGCGAGGATTTTGTCAGATTTGCTAAAGCAGTGGCTAAGTTTAAACTGACCGTCCATCGGTGAACATAAATGTAGGTTGGGCGATAGCCGTAACCCAACTTACGAGCTAAGCTTGTCATGAGCTTGTCGAATGGTGCGAATGTGCTTAGTTTTGTAGCTCGTGTGGAGTGCAACGGAACACGGGGAACGGTGGCATCATCACGAAAATTCCCCACATTCCGCAAGCTCCATGCGGGCTACTTGCTTTATTGCGTAGTCGCGTAAAAAGTCCCGCTACTCACTTCTAGCTTTATCAAAAGAAGTTTTAATGCCTTGGGTAAATTCGGCATATTTTTCTTTAAGACGGGCAAAAGAGCTTTCTCGGTCTATAT
This sequence comes from Methylococcales bacterium, assembly GCA_026398895.1. GTDB lineage: Bacteria > Pseudomonadota > Gammaproteobacteria > Methylococcales > Methylomonadaceae > UBA4132. Next base: position 2,078 of record JAPLRZ010000033.1, on the reverse strand, counting down.
TGTATTCAAGCTTGTTTTTAATAAATTCCAAACGATTTTTGTTTTCAAAAATAACTTCAGACCATGTTTTTACCCAAATAGTTATCCCATCGACATTGAATAGCGACCCATCTGCATTGTTCTTTAGTTTTCTTTTTGTAAGCTCATCTAAATCACTGGATATAATCCAAAAATTCCAACGTGTATTAATAGACCTGAATCGTTCATCTTCGGCAATTGCAAACGCATAGCTTTCAATTTGATTTAATTCTTTTACACCTATTTTTACGTTAGGGGCTTTAAGTTCGACAACTAAATGTTCTTGCCCCTCTTTAGGGTTACGGTGAATTGATTTAGAGAGCATTAAATCAATAATTCCGCGTGTTCCATCAATGCGTGTAACAGGGGCATCAATAACTATATTGTCATCAAGCATTTTTTTATGCTTTACTAAAACCTCAGTTAATGATTGATCACTGACAGATAAACTAAATTCATCGCCAAATACCCAAGTATTCTCTGCTAATATTTTGTGCAACTGGCTTCTTTCTTTACAGTGTTTTTTAGCCTCAACATCAAATAATAATGTTTCCAAAAATGATATAAATTGAAGTCTTTCTGTCACTAATGCAGATGCGCTAATAATTGATGTCAATGAAGTTTCTTTTAATAGCTCTGCAAACTGATTACGTTTTTCAGTGCTTAATTGTAAAACTTCTTCAATAATGGATTGCAAGTCTTCTGGATTTTTCTCTATGGCTTGTTTTAACATTCTAAGTTGAAACTTTTTACCTTTTGTATCGTTTTTATCAAAACTTGGCAAATTACGCTTGATATTAACCGCGACAATATCAAAAATTTTCCTTTCAGCTTCTTCTACTGGGTTGAGTGCTTCATTTTCATAAGGATATATTTTGTCTTCCTTCCATTTTTCCAGTTCTGCTTGACAGTCCGCAAGTCTTCTATCAAAAAAATAAGTTTGTAAGGTTGATAGTGTATTGTCCACCAGTGACTTTAAAGGCTCTAAGTCAGGAATCGCTAGTACATTATCAGCTTGTAAGTTTTCAATAAGCGAAGAGTTTAAAAAAGCAGAAAATGAAAACTCACTCCCTTTAAAACGTCCGTGGTAGCTCTCTAAAGCAAAGTCTTTTGAATCACAAAATAGTAATTCCTTGCTGTTTATTTGTGAATGATTCCATTCTAAAATTCTCAATTCAACCGCATGATTAACCTCGTTATATTCAATATTATCAAGATGGATTATTTTATCGTTCTTAATGAAGTGTTTTAATTCTATTTTTTCACCATTTAAAAAAATTATCACAGATGAATATTTGATTAAATAGAGGGCGAAAATAGAAACCAGTTTTTTTAAATTTGAATCAGTTATATGTCCTGATTTTTTATTTATTTCTGTAATAGAAACTTCAACGCCTGAATAATTTTTATCTGACTCAACTTCATCTGAAACTATGAAATCATCTAAGTTATCTGCAAGGCATTCTATTTTGTATTCAAAAAATCGATTATCCTTTTTATAAATAACTTTCCAAACAACCACTCTACCAATTGCAAATGCTTTAAATCTACCTTGCCCCTTTTTACCGTGTAAAAAACGTCCATTTTCTGTTTTTTCGGCTTGACCTTTCCACGAGCCACCTAAAGAGCCAAACAACTTTTCTACTTTAGCGTATTCAATACCTGTTCCGTTATCTCTAACAATAACATCTGTTTGCCCTTGTTCGTTATCATTAAAAAACACCTCAACTTTATTGGCATCAGCATCTAACGCATTCCAGATTAGCTCAGACAACGCAATAACAGGCGTTGCTTTTGCTAAGTTAGAAATATGGTCTTTTTGTACGGTAAGTTTGAAGTTTTTTGACATCGGAATAATGGCTTGTAAATTTTAGCGCATGGATAATTTTACACGAACGGCAAGGTTAACACCATGCAACTCAGGGCAATCGCACTTAAAAACACTTGAAAATAAAATCTGATAGGGGTAATAAGACAAGTATTTTGCAATCGATGACAGAAAAACCAACGCCGTCTATTATTCACTACTTTTCAAGCATTGAAGACCCACGAGTCAACAG
>JAPLRZ010000010.1 GCA_026398895.1 Methylococcales bacterium | reverse complement strand
CGACCCGCAGGGGCAGTAGCATAGTTTGCTGGCGATTCAGGGTCTTTTGATAACGGCGTGTGGTCATGTTTTTATTTTGTTGTTTATGTGCTTATAGCGATATTATACAGGCTTGGGAAAGTGAATACTTTCACAGTCTCTGGAGCTTGGGAACGAGATAAGACTGTGAATACGGTCGGGTAAAATTACAATCGCATCAATGACAAATGGACGGCGTACCATTTCACCCGAAGCGCGACGGTATTCACCCCCGTCGCAACGTTTTGATTGTGACGTTGTGCTGAACATCGTACCAGAATTCAAACATTTGGGGCAGGTTGAATAACCAGCCCCGCTCTCCGCATTACGAGCCGCGTAGATACTCTCTTAAAACGCAAGCCCACTATTTCAAAAAATCACAAAATGGCGAGTGAATTATCGTGAAGGGGCAAGGAATAAAACCGAGTACCTTCAAATGTTTTATTGGTTTTTAACATCCCATCAATGGCGTGTAGCAACTTACGCATCACGGCACATACGGCTTGAATTTTTTTCAAGCCATTGTCGATAATCAAATGCTGGTGAGGCTTTGATATGGGTTTCATAGCGTGTTGCCACGAGTGCGGGCGTATAGAGTGCTTGGCGAATGAATTTATTACCCGCCTTGCTGAGACGCGGTTTTTTCGCCACACTGCTAGCTGATTCAAACTGTCGCGGGTTTAAGCCTGCGTAGGCAACCCCTTGTTTTGCGGTCATGTCGTGCGGCAAGATCATTAACTCCGCCAGTAGGTGTATGGCACTGGCGTTGGCAATGCCTTTAATGCCCGTGATTAACGCAAAGGCAGTGATGAATCTGGTTTTGAGCTTAGTCAATGCCGCGATACGTCGGGGTAAGGGCTTCGTAAGGTGATGTTTTCATCGGCAGGACGTTGCCAGCCGACAAACGGCATTCTTTCGCACTGACATCAAACCCTGCAATATTCATTTTTCGTCTTCCTAATCAAAAGTTTTGTTATGATAAGCACTGGTTTCCCGACCCTGACACTTCATCTACCGTCCTTGTGAATGCAGACTCAGAAGCTCTCGCTTACAGGTCTTTGATACTCCACGGCATGGATGGCGGGAGCCTTTCTACGCACAAGCTCTTGGCTTCAGGTCGGGGCGGCTTCCCCTGTACATCAGTCTTACTATAGCTTTTTCGGGCTATTTATTCTTGGGCTTTTGTTGCAGGGTTAATATACAAGGTCGGAAACGCTTGCTCTGCGCCACCGCTTGGGCGATCTTATTCCGACCTACTCAACTGAGGTACGAAACCCATCCTTATATCTTGCTGAAATAACGGTTAGAATAATCAATCGAGTTTGCCCCTAAATTCTCTACGGGACTTACCGATGCACACAACAATGAATAACAATTCCAGCTAAAGAGGTCATTATGTTACATATCAAATTAAAAAAACTCACATTGCCATTATGTCTTTGTGCCATATCTGTGCTGTTCACTCCATCAGCTGTATTAGCCGAAGAAACTGGACCCGTAGCAGCAAGTAAGGCAGCAGATCAAAAGGCTGCGCTAGCGAAAAAAGCGGCGGAGAGAGCCGAACAAAAGGCGGCGGCTGAAGCAAAAAAAGCGGCTGAGACACAACTGCCTGTTGAGGAAAAAAAGGCTACTGAAGCACCAGTGCCTGTTGAGGAACAAAAGGGGAAATAGTGTTCCATAAGCTCTACACTCGCTAGGCGACTAGAGATAATACCCCTTAATCCCCTTGAGGGATGTTATCTCTTTTGTGGAGGTTACAGGTTTCACCCGCTACCAATTTTATAAATTTACTTTTTAACCCACAGGATACCCTAATGACACACTACACAGGCTTAATTAACCGCTACCGTAACCGCTTACCTGTTAGTGCGAATACGCGCATTATCAGTTTAAACGAAGGTAATACGCCGCTGATTCAATTACAAAATATTCCACGGATAATCGGTAAAGAGGTCGATATTTATGTTAAATTTGAAGGCTTAAATCCGACAGGATCATTTAAAGATCGCGGCATGACAATGGCGGTAACTAAAGCAGTTGAGGCAGGTAGTCAGGCGATTATTTGCGCTTCAACAGGCAATACCTCGGCTTCGGCGGCGGCTTATGCGGCGCGTGCGGGGATTAAGGCGTTTGTGTTGATTCCTGAGGGTAAAATTGCACTGGGTAAATTGGCGCAAACTCTGATGTATGACGCGAAGATTATTCAAATCAGCGGTAATTTTGATCGAGGCATGACCTTGGTGAAAGAGGTGGCTGACCACGCGCCTGTCACTATCGTGAATTCGATTAATCCGTTTCGTATCGATGGACAAAAAACGGCGGCATTTGAAATTGTGGACGCGCTGGGCTTCGCCCCTGATTATCACTGTTTGCCTGTCGGTAATGCGGGTAATATTACTGCGTATTGGAAAGGCTATAAGGAATATGCAACTGATAGAGTGTGCGGTAATCGCCCTGTGATGTGTGGTTATCAAGCCGCTGGGGCAGCACCGTTTGTGTTGGGTGAGATGGTGGATAATCCTGAAACCGTAGCCACCGCGATTCGTATCGGACATCCGCAATCATGGGATTTTGCGTGGGCAGCACAACGCGAGTCAGGCGGTTGGTTTGATAAATTCGCCGATGAAGATATTTTAGCCGCGCAAAAAATGTTATCCCAATATGAAGGTATTTTTTGTGAACCCGCTTCAGCGACTTCATTAGCAGGTGCGATGCGTGATATTAAATCAGGCAAAATTCCTGAGGGCAGTAAAATTGTTTGTACGCTCACAGGTAATGGTATCAAAGACCCAGAAATCGCAATGATGCAATGCGCGGATGCAAAACCTGTGACGATTGATGCTAGTTTGGACGCAGTTAAACGCGCAATTTTGGACGGTTTATGATAGTTTAACAACCACTAAATCGGTATGGAGTTCCAGAGAAAAGGGTGAACTCCATTTACTCAGTCTCTGTTATCTCTCACCGCCATGTCTATATTTAATATCAATTTGCACGAAGCTGTGTATTCACTATCAAACGCATTGGATTTGGTGGGAGTTACGCATATTCATCACGGTAAACGGGTAGCCTACATAGCGGCAGAATGTGGCAAGCAATTCGGTTGGACAGAGCAGTGTTTAGATGATTTATTTCAAGCGGCAATTCTGCACGATTGCGGAATTTCAAAAACCGCCGTCCATGCGCGACTTGCTCAATTTGAGTGGGAGCTAGATAGGGAGCATTGTCAAATTGGCGCGGCACTGTTGTCAAATTGTTCGTTGTTAGCGCATTTGTCCGATGTCATTCTGCATCATCATACTCATTGGTCAGTATTGAAAGACGCGGATATTGATATGCAAATGAAGCTTATCGCTAACTGTATTTATCTAGCGGAGTGTATTGATGTATTATCGCTGGCCTGCTTAGTCGATCAGTCTAATTTACTTCTCAGTCGGCAAAGCATTATTGATAAGATTGTTGAAAATTGCGATGATCGCTTCTGCCCTGAATTAGTGGCTGTTTTTATGGAAATTTCTAACTCTAGTTTATTTTGGTTAGTACTGGAAAGTGGCGATACCAGTGGTTATACCTCAACATGGCAAGCACATACCCCCAATAGAAGCATAGAATTTGTCGAGTTAAAAAGCCTAGTGCATATTTTTTCGCATATTGTTGATGCGAAGAGTCCATTCACGAAAGAACATTCAGACGGCGTGGCGAATTTAGCTAAATTTCTGGGATCGCTACTTGAATTATCTGAAGAAACTTGTGAAATGCTGGAACTAGCAGGCTTGTTACATGATATTGGCAAGCTGAGAGTACCCGATGAATTATTGGAGAAAGAGGGCAAGTTGACTGAAGAGGAATATATTATTGTACAACGGCATAGCTTTGATACTTACGATATTTTAAAAAATATCAATGGATTAGAAAAAATTACTGAATGGGCAGCACAACATCATGAACGACTGGATGGCAAAGGCTATCACCTGCAAATAAGTAATGGCGCACTCTCTCTGGAAGCCAGAATCGTGGCAGTTGCCGATGTATTTCAAGCATTAGCGCAAAATCGCCCCTATCGCAAGGCTCTCGATGTTCATGCCATTATGGATATATTGAAACAGCAGGCGGAAGATGGACAATTAGATGCAACGATTGTGTTGTGTGTGGAAAATAATTTGCACGCTTGTTTACGCGCAGCCTATTGTCAGTAATACCGAATAGTCGAGTGTGGCGTTATAATACAGACTTTTTTCAATCACTCAAAAAACCACATGATTAAAATTATTCATCTCACCTTTGTACTGCTCGCCTTTGCCAGTTTTGTCGGTAGAGTGCTGTTACCTCTAACACACCCTGATCTGCTTAAACAAAAAGCCTTTAAAATCGCCCCTCATGTGATTGATACACTATTATTGCTTAGTGGTATCACGTTGGTTTTTCAAGGTTCATGGCTGTCTGGCGACTATGGTTGGCTGGTTGCCAAAATTATCGCGCTACTCATATATATTGGTTTGGGTGTGCTGGTTATGCGTAGTGAAGGCACAACGCGATGGCTAGCGTTTGTTGGTGCGATCGGCTGTTTTATTTATATTGGCATCGTCGCGGTTAGTAAAAATCCGTGGTTCTTTTTGTAGTGGGTAAAGCCTGTTATCGCGATATTAATGACTGCCAGTCCTTTTAAGGACTGGCAGTCATGTTCAAAAGCAAAAACAACAGATTTCACCCATTAGCTCTAATAGATCAATCATCAAATTCGACTACAAAATGCACGGGGAAAGGTCCCTCGTATTGTATTTGTCCCTCTTGACCAGCGGCACGCCTCAATCCTTGGTGTTGCAAAACAGCTTTGACGATACGCGTTATCTGCGCTCGGTTAATATATTGACCGAAGCAGGTATGCAAGCCGAATCCAAAATGTAGATATTGGTAATTTGGGCGGTCAAGTTGAAACTGACGAGGCGATTTCAGTTTGAGGCAATCCATCATAGCGGACTGGGTTGCTACCAACACATTAGTTCCTTTGGGTATTTTGGTCGCTCGCAAAGTTCCGCGTCCCACCACATAATCCTCTGCGGTGATTCGTCCTATTCCAGGGGTAAAAGGATTAAAGCGTAACGCTTCTAACATATATTGAGTTAGTGCGTCATTGTCATTAGTGCGGGCGGCTTGTTGCGCTTGATCCAGCAGAGTCGGTTGAGAGAGAAGATAGTCGAGGACAAGTACAGCGCATTTAGAGGTGGTAGGAATCGCCCCAATGATTAAACCGATAAAATTGTTGCGAATATCCAAGTCACTCATACCCGCCATACCTGCATCCTGCATTTGTAAACAGCGTTCCAGCACATCATCATGTTGGCGGCGGTTTCGTTTTCTTTCTGCAATCGTGGAATCGATATAATCTCTGGATTTTGCGGCGGCTTTTAAGGCAGTTTTTTCTAGTTCGGGGTCGTCTGGAAAAAATAAATATTGAAACATCGATGAGGCTGCGTCGGCGAATTCCACTTCATTCCAGCCAGGCGTACCAAAGTAATCGCCTATCAGACGGGTGGCAACCACTCTACTCAACTCAACGGGAACATCAATCCTTCCGTGCGCGGATGCCATGATTTTTGCTGCACAATCATCGACAAACGGAGCAATTTTTTCTGCAATGTCGTCTCGGCGTACCACCAGTCGCATATTAGATACATCACGCGTATAACGCGGAGAATTTTGCATTCCCAAGAAAAAGTTTTCACCCGCAGTCACTTTCTCCATTTTCTCTTGGTAAGTGACTAGAAAAATCTCGTCACGCGATAAAACTTCTTGAACATATTCAAATCGAGTCACCACCGCGAAGTTTTTAAAAACAAGCACTGGTTTGACCCATCTTAAAATTGTAAACACTAAATCCAGATGATTAAACACCCACGCTTGAATTTTCTTGACGATGGAGTTTTGCGTATCAGAAGCCATTTGTATATCCCCCTTGTTTTTGGAAAACTACCTAGTAATTCGAAACGAATTCCACCACAGTCTATAGACTCAATTGTTCAGAGTCAATTTAACTGAAAGCAACATTCTGGAAAATTAAAAAGCTAGCTCGTTAGGTGCTATGACATTGATAGCTAGAGGATTTTCCTAATTTTTGGGTAGTGGGTGTGTCTGTTACACGGAGTCCAAAACACGTTTTGGGCGTTTTGTGCCGTCCAAGTCGTGCCTTGGACTCCGAATCTAAATCACAGGTTTAACCCACTACCATCACATCACCATTCTCACCCATTTCTACGCCAACTGTGATAACGCGCCACCCACGCCAACAATTTTTGTGGCGCGTGATTACGTTTCCAAACCCCAGCAACGTATTTGTTTGCCTCTGCCATTGTTGGATAAATATGGATAGTTCCCAGCACTTTATTCAAGCCTAAATTATATTTCATTGCCAACACAAACTCGGCAAGCAAATCGCCTGCGTGATCGCTGACAATAGTTACGCCTAAAATTTTGTCTTTATTGGGTTGGGTTAAGACTTTAACAAAGCCATCTGCCGCGCTATCGGCAATGGCACGGTCTAGTTCATTTAGATGATAAGTGCTTACTTCGTAAGCGATGCCTTGTTGTTTGGCTTCCTGTTCATTAAGCCCCACCCGTGCAACTTCGGGGTCAATAAAGGTTGACCAAGGAATCACCGAATAATCAGTTTTAAACTTTTTAAACTGCCCAAACAAAGCATTCACGGCGGCGTACCATGCTTGATGCGCGGCGGTGTGAGTGAATTGATAAGGCCCAGCGACATCGCCACAGGCATAAATATTGGAGTAGTTGGTTTCTTGAAACTCATTAATGGCAATGGTGTTGCGTGGCGATAAATGAATGTCCATTTCCTCAACACCATACCCTGTGACATTTGCCACTCGACCGATAGCCAGCAGGACTTGATCGAACTGAATGCGCACTTCTTGTCCTTGATGTTCAGCCAGTAACAGCTTTTCACCGTTTTCAAGCAAAAATTGCTGGGCTTTATGTTCAAGCAACACAGTGATGCCTTCTTGTTGAAATTTAGCCAACACCCATGCCGATACATCTTCATCCTCACGAATCATTAATCTGGGTAACATTTCAATCTGAGTGACAGCACTGCCCAATCGTGCAAAAGCTTGAGCCAGTTCACAGCCAATTGGCCCGCCACCTAAAATTAGCAAGCGTTTAGGTTGTTCACGCAAAGCCCAAATGGTGTCAGAGGTTAGAAAGCCGACTTCCTCCAGACCTGCAATAACTGGCACAAACGGGCTAGCTCCTGCGGCAATCACAATACTGCGGGTGGTGAGAAGTCGGGTTTCGGTGTCGGTTTTAACCTCCACTTCCCACGGTGACAAAATTCTTGCTGTACCCGTGATAACAGTCACCCCCAGTTCTGTATATCGCTCAATAGAATCATGCGGTGCGACGGTTTTAATCAGGGTTTGTACCCGTTCCATTACCTCGGCAAAATCAAATTCAACTTGAGCAGTTTTAATGCCGAATTCTGCCGAGCGACTGGCGTGCGATAAAAATTTGGCGGAACGGATTAAGGCTTTTGACGGCACACAACCCGTATTTAAACAATCACCGCCCATGTTATGTTTTTCAATTAACGTGACTTTTGCCTTAACTGCGGCGGCAATATAAGCCGTGACTAAACCAGCCGAACCCGCACCGATAACGATTAAATTGTTATCGAAATGTTTGGGCTTAGTCCAACTGCTAGAACTGCTCATCACTAACAACGGTAATCGCTTTACTCTGAAGTTCGCTCATGGCTTTTGCTAGTTTGTCCATGAATAGCTGGCGATTGCCTTCCCATTTCAGTGGCTCGCCAATAAACGCATCGACAAAAAATGGCACTAATAGCACTTCGCCTTTGGGTAAGCATTTTCCTAAACCATAAAAGAACACGGGAATCACAGGGGTATCGGGGCGTACACTTAATAAATGTCCGATACCATTTTTCATTTTGCCCATCATTTCGGGTTCACCGCGTGTACCTTCTGGAAAAATAATCAAAATCGAACCATCGTCCAATGCCTCAATCGCAGGGGTAAAAATATGTAGCCCAGCTTCTTTTGCTCTACGTTCGATAGGCACGATACCAGCAATGTTTAACGCAAACCATTTGATAAATCGATTGCAGAGAAAATAATCCGCCGCTGCCACAGGGCGTACTTTGTTAATGATGCGTAAGGGAAATAATGACAGCAACGCCACTGTATCTAAATGGCTATTATGATTGGCTACCAAAATTGCAGGGCCTGATAATGGTAAATACTGTTTTCCTCTGACATTTATCCCTAGCATCAGTAATGCCACGGGTTTAACAATCAGTAGAGCAAATAGGGTGCGCAGCATAGTAATGACCTAATAATGCAGAAAATAGACATAATGAAAAAACAACGGCGCGGTATAGGTTAGGCTATCGAGCCTATCCAAAATCCCACCGTGACCTGGAAGTAAGCTGCCGCTGTCTTTGACACCAATATCACGCTTCAACGCGGAGATGGTGACATCGCCAACAAACCCAGCCAAGCCACACAGAATGCCTGCACCTAAGGATTCATAGCGCGTTAACGGTGTTAAAAAGGGCGCGAGTGCCACTGCTAATGCGGTGGTGGTCAACACGCCACCGACAAAACCAGCCACGGTTTTATTGGGGCTAACTTTTGGGACAATTTTGCGCTTGCCGAAACTTTTACCCCAGATATATTGCGCAACATCATTAATTTCTGTCAAAAATACCAAATAAATCACCAAGCCCATTGCACCACCTGCTGGATTCACTTCTGCGGGCAATACCAACATAAATGCCGCATGACTCAAGCCAAACACGGTTATCATCAAGCCCCATTGTAATGTGCCGATAGCGCGTAAAAAGCCTTGATTTTCGCCGATTAAAATCATACGCATCGGTAAAAACAAAAACACAAATACGGGAATAAAAATGATGAATAGCCCATACCACGCAATCCACACCCAATAAAACTGTATCGGAATGGCTAAATAAGCCCAAAACAACACTCGATGATCGGCACGGCGGGTTGGTACTATCGATAAATATTCTTTAAAGGCAAGAAAACTAACAACACCCAGCACAATGACTGACACAGTGCGATTAAATAATACCGCTGTTGCAAACACCGCAACAATTATCCACCATGTTTTTATGCGTAAGCGTAATTCGCTGTAGTCACGTTCAGGTTTAGCGCGAACCAAGTACATAGAGACCAGACTAGCAACGGCAAGCAAGCCACCGATTACCATAAAGGCGATTTGTACATTGAAAGGAATGTAAGCCATGTTCATGACGCAATCTCTGCGAGGGCGTGACGGGCGCGATTAAAAACTGTCCATATCGTCAACACTAAGATCATCGCAAACAGCCCATTCAACCACATCCCTGAGTCTACACCCAATCCCAACGCCAGTGCGATTGCACCAAACACAAACGCTCTATCACTTTTTCCCATCGGGCCATCATAACGGCGAGACGCGCCTATCTGCACCGCAATCACGCCCGTCATTTCCGTGATTATGGCAATAATCACCACCAGCACCACCAACCAAGAATATACACCAGACAACAGCGCGAACGGCAAATACAAACCGACATCAGCAATCACATCACACAGCTCATTCAAAATTGCCCCTAACGCGCTTTTCATATTATGCTCACGCGCTAATAGTCCATCAATGGCATTCAACGCCATACGCACAAACAGCACCACAGGAATTAATAAAAACACCCACGGCTGAGTATGAAAAAATGCCAGTCCAGCACCTGTCAGTAATGATAATAACAATGCGGCAACCGTCACTTGATTAGCGGTAACACCCAAAGCCGCTAACTTACCACACAGCGGACGCAACAAGCGTTGAAAGGCGGGTTTAATATCGTAGATACTTGCCATAATAGTAATCCTTAGTTTTAAAAACAGTGGGTTATACATTGCACAAACAGTGTGAACAACGCTCTTATGTAGTCGGTCTATTTAGTTATGACGAGTTTTTGATTAAGGTTAAGCCGTTCGTGGTGAGTCTGTCGAACCATGAACGGCTTAACCGTCCACCCTTCGACAAGCTCAGGGCGAACGGTTAAGCCTTTAAAGTCGTCAAAATAAAATGGATTGACTACTAAGGTATCGGATCATCAATTTACCAACCTTATACACAAGCTTATCGTATAATCAAAACGACTTAAACAAATTATTTAATTTCACACCGTCATGACTATTCAAGCGATTAATCAATATCACAACGCCATTCACAAGATTTATCAATACAGTGGTCAAAGTCATGAACAAGCGATAAAAAATGAATTTCAAAAACTTATTAATCATTATTGTGAAAAACGCAATTTATTGATTGTCAGTGAAATAAATATTAAAAATAAACAAGGCGTATTAATTCGTCCTGACGGTATTATTAAAAATAATTTACGATTGGATTGTGGCTATTGGGAAAGTAAAGCCAATGTTGATTTAGATAAAGAGGTGATTAATAAAATTAATGCAGGTTATCCATTAACGAATACCTTATTTCAAGATGATAAACAAGCAATTCTTTATCAAAATGACCAACTTTATTTAAAAAGTAGTTTAAATGATGAACGTGAACTGGATAAATTATTAACCCAGTTTGTTAGCTATGAAAGCAAAGAAATAAAAGAATTTACTGCCGCCATTGAACAATTTAAACAAGATTTGCCGCATATTCTTCATGCCTTGCGTGAAATGATTAGTTTGCAAGAAAAAAATAACAAAGCATTTTTAAATTCCCGTTATGATTTTTTAATTATCTGTCAACATAGCATTAATCCTGAAATCGCCCTAAGTGATGTCAATGAAATGCTATTACAGCATATTCTAACCGAAGAAATTTTCACCAGTATTTTCAGTGATTCGCAATTTCACCGTGAAAATAATATTGCTAAAGAACTCTATAAAGTTGAATTGACGTTTTTTAATGGCACAACTAAACGCAATACTTTAGCGGTTATTCAACATTATTATACCGTGATTAAATTGCGGGCGGCGGCGATTGCCGATCATCATGATAAACAAGTGTTTTTAAAAGTGATTTATGAAAACTTTTATAAAGCCTATAATCCAAAAGCCGCCGATAGATTAGGCATTGTTTATACCCCGCATGAAATTGTAAAGTTTCAAATTGAAAGCGTGGATTTTTTACTGGAAAAACATTTTAATAAATCCTTAGCGGACGAAGGCATTAAAATATTAGACCCGTGTACAGGCACAGGGACTTATTTATGCGATTTGATTGATTATTTACCCGCACATCGTTTAGCCTATAAATATAAACACGATCTATTTGCCAATGAATTAGGCTTGCTATCTTATTATATTGCCAATTTGAATATTGAATATACTTATCAGCAAAAAATGGGGCAGTATGAAGAATTTAATCATATTTGTTGGGTGGATACTTTAGATAACACAGGCTTTGGTTTAAAAGGGTCAAATACTGATTTGTTTGGTTTGAGCGTGGAAAATACTGAGCGAATTAGAGAACAGAATAGTCATAAAATATCGGTGATTATGGGTAATCCGCCGTATAATGCCAAACAAGAAAATTATAATTTACAAAATGCTAACCGTTTTTATAAAGCGATTGATAGCCGAATTAAAAACAGTTATATCAAGTATGGCACGGCGCAAAATCAAATAGTTATTTATGATATGTACACGCGATTTTTACGTTGGGCAAGTGATAGATTGCAAGATAAGGGTATTATTTCGTTTATCATTAATCGTAGTTTTATTGATAGCCGTACTTTTGATGGTTTTAGAAAATGTTTAGCGGAAGAATTTGATTTTGTTTATATAGTCGATACCCAAAGCGATGTACGGAAGAATCCAAAAATATCAGGCACTAAACATAATGTGTTTGGTATTCAAACAGGCGTTGCTGTATTATTTTTAGTGAAGAAATTAGAGGATAAAAAATGACTACAATTAATTTAGATTTACCTGATACTATTTTAGAATCCTATCAGAAAAATTTACCTAGTTTGACTCGTGAAATAAAGCACGCTTTTATTATTTGTGAGTATTTAAACGGACATCTTTCTTTAAAGCAAAGTGCCGAGGCTCTTGATCTATCGTATCGTAGTTTATTGGAATTATTGTGGAGTCGTGGAATTTCTATTGACGCTTTAAATGATGATGAATTAGAAGAACAATATAATGATGTACTTGGGTTGAATTCACAATACAGAAATAATACATGACTACTTTTTAACAAGCAATTATTAAGTTAATCCGTTCGTGCTGAGCTTGTCGAAGCATGAATGGATTAACTTAATAATCTAAAAATTCATAAAAAGGATAAATAAAATGTTTTGGGTTTATATTTTGCGCTGTGCTGACGATAGTTATTACACTGGACATACAGATAATCTTGAAATACGCATTGGTCAACATCAGACAGGGGAATGCGCAGGTTATACCTCAACGCGCCGTCCATTGGAGCATATTTGGTCACAAGAGTTCCCTACTCGAATAGAAGCACTATCCGCCGAGAGGCAAATTAAGGGCTGGAGTCGAAAAAAGAAAGAAGCCATGATGCGTGGTGATTGGGCAGAAGTTTCTCGTTTGGCACAAAGTAAATCTCGAACGTAGTTTTGCCTATCTACGAATTTTTCCATTCACCTTTCGACAAGCTCAGGGCGAACGGAAAAATTATTAACTGTGGATTTTGATTACAAATCGCTAGTCGTTATTTGTGGCGAATATTATTAAGTTAAACTGTTCGTGCTGAGTTGTGAGTTTATCGAACAATCGAAGCATGAATGGTTTAACTGAATGACAGCAACAACTATTATTATTTTATTTAATTAAATGACTAAAAAAGCAGAGATTTATTATTTTACCTTGACCGATGAATTACCACGCGAAGATAAATTAGCATGGTTTAAGAATACGCGGTTTGCAAATATTGAGTTTGATAAAATTAATCCTGATGATAAGGGGAATTGGCTTAATTTAACAGATAATAATTTTGAGAGTTTATTACCCTTGGTTGATAAAGAGGTTAAAGCGGGTAAAGGTGAACAGGCTGTTTTTAAGATGTTTTCAAGAGGCGTTGCTACACAGCGTGATGAATGGGTTTATGATTTCGATAAAAATAATTTAGAAAATAAAATGCGGTTTTTTGTTGATATTTATCAAGCAACTTTGAAATATTCAGATTTTAAAGATAAACATTTAATTAAATGGGATACTGATTTAGATAGTTATGCTAAAAGAAATATTGAAAAAGAATTTGAAGAAAATAACATTGTAGACAGTATTTACAGACCATTTACAAAACAGTTTTTATATTTTGATAGACATTTTAATGGAAGAACTTATCAATGGTTTAATATATTTAGTGAAAAAGGGAATATTTCAATTTCAATACCAGGATTATCTTCTCCTAAAAATTTCCATTGCTTTTCAACTAATAGCATAATTGACTTAAATTCTTTGCCAGCTGGATGTCAAAATTTACCACTGTACGTCTACGACACAGAAGGCAACCCACACGATAATATAACCGACTGGGCATTAAGCCAATTTCAAGCGCGTTATTCGGAGTCCAAACTCATGAGTTTGGATTCCAACGGGAGTCCAATAGCTTTAGCTATTGGCGAAAAAACAGCTAAAGCTGTTTTACTCCAGAAGCAAGATATTTTTCATTATGTCTACGCCGTATTACATAATCCTGCCTATCGTGAAAAATACCAACAAAATTTAAAACGCGAATTCCCACGCATTCCTTTTTATGATGATTTTGAACAATGGGCGGGCTATGGCAAGGTATTAATAGCTCTGCATTTAAATTATGAAACCGTCGAAAAATATCCATTAAAACGCTTGAATACTCCACCCATAACCAAGCCAAAAGCGAAACTCAAAGCCGATAAAATAAATAGCGTGATTCAATTAGATGAGTGTACCCAGTTAAGCGGTATTCCGTTGTCAGCATGGGAGTATAAATTAGGTAATCGCAGTGCCTTAGAATGGGTATTGGATCAATATAAAGAAAAGAAACCCAAAGACCCAACCATTGCAGAAAAATTTAATACTTATCGCTTTGCAGATTATAAAGAACAGGTGGTTGAGTTATTAATGCGGGTGTGTACGGTATCAGTAGAAACGATGAAAATTGTTGAGGCAATGAAAGAGATATAATGTGTTTGGTATTAAAACAGGTGTTGTAGTATTGTTTTTAGTACCATAGGATGTGCCGACGGTAGGAGGCACATCATTCGCGTCAATTCGGACGAGCGCGTTACTTCCTATCCTATGATTTAGCGTATCTTATCGCGTTGATAACAAATGGGGCTTCAAATCTATACTGAATACGCGTTTAAAATGCTCTTTTTTAGTGCTATTTTTATAGTTGGCATTAACTTGGTGCAAAATAACACAGCATTATTGCTGTCAAAAAACCATCAGCACTCTATTTGACTCTCCAGTTAGCGAATTAAAGTATCAATCCACAGTGCAAAACTCTATATTCATCGCAATTGGCACAACATCTGCTTTAATTTATCTAATTAGGCAGTTATTACTGGAAAATTGACGCATTGCATACTATGGAACTGAATAATCCGCACGACAAACTTGATGCTTACTATCAGCAAGTACAAAACGTCATCCTTAACAAGCAGGATTGGGTTAGTGGCTTATTGCCTGCGAGTACGGCTGTTACTGTGCATGGTAACTATACTGATGCGTGGGTAAGAGATAATGTTTACAGTATTCTTGCTGCATGGGGATTAGCTCTGGCTTATCGGCGGGTTGACGAAAATCAAGGGAAAACTTACCTTCTGGAACAAAGTGTCGTTAAGTTAATGCGCGGCTTATTAACTGCCATGATGCGCCAAGCTCCAAAAGTTGAAAAATTTAAACAATCCCAACATCCCATAGACGCATTACACGCCAAATACGATACAAAATCGGGTGTTTGTGTGGTGGGAGATGATGAATGGGGGCATTTACAACTGGATGCTACCTCGTTATTTTTGTTGATGTTGGCACAAATGACTGCGTCGGGTTTGCGTATTGTTTTTACCATTGATGAAGTCAATTTTGTGCAAAATCTGGTGCATTACATCAGCCGAACCTATCGCACTCCTGATTATGGTATCTGGGAGCGCGGCAATAAAATTAATCACGGTATTGCTGAATTAAATGCCAGTTCGGTGGGCATGGCAAAAGCCGCATTGGAAGCTCTGTCTGGGTTTAATTTATTTGGCAAAGACGGTGGACAAGCCTCTGTTATTCACGTTATCAGTGATGATATTGCTCGCACTCGCATTACCTTGGAATCACTGTTACCTAGGGAATCCATTTCTAAAGAAACCGATGCCGCCATACTCAGTATTACGGGCTTTCCTGCATTCGCGGTCGATAACCAAGCTTTACGCGTTAAAACTGAAGCCATTATTTGCGAAAAATTGCAGGGTCGCTATGGTTGTAAGCGTTTTTTATTAGATGGACACCAAACTGCCATCGAAGATAATCACCGTCAATATTATGATCCGCATGAATTAAAGCAATTCATGGCTATTGAATGTGAATGGCCATTATTTTTTACTTATTTACTGCTCAATAACTTATGTACGGGCGATACGGAAGTGGCGATGGCTTACCGTACCAAGCTAGAAGGTTTGCT
This sequence comes from Methylococcales bacterium, assembly GCA_026398895.1. Taxonomy (GTDB): domain Bacteria; phylum Pseudomonadota; class Gammaproteobacteria; order Methylococcales; family Methylomonadaceae; genus UBA4132. The sequence continues at coordinate 10,639 of JAPLRZ010000010.1, read as the reverse complement.
GGTTGAACAAAACGGTGAACGTTTATTACCCGAACTGTATAGCGTGCCGAGCGCATTGTGTGCCGCAGAAAAAGCTAATCCACACAGTCAACAACGTGTTCCCAATGAAAATATTCCTTTGGTGTGGGCGCAAAGTCTGTTCATTCTGGGCTGTCTTATTCAAGATGGCTTGCTTGAAATCAGCGATATAGACCCTTTAGGGCGGCATAAAGTCGTTAAAAACAATCAGGATTGCACACTACAAATTCAGTTACTCGCGCAGGATGAAGCCGTACAAAACCACTTAATGAAATACGGCATTGCCTCGCAAACGCTGGCTGAAATCGCCCCTATTCAAATAAGAGAAGCCAGTGAACTTGCCGAGGCTTACACTCATGTTGGCAGAAATGATCGTATTGGTTTAACAGGCAGACCTTTACGGCAATTGCGTACGCTGGCAACCTCAAAAATGTATATTCTAGCAGGTGAAAAGCTGTTATTTTTGCCGCAATGTCTTAATCAAAAAGACTTTTATCTGGCGATGGATAATCGTTTACTGATTCAACGGTTACGTCTGGAGCTGTCTTATATTTACAATCATTGGGATAGAGATGGTAATCCCTTGCTTATCATCAATATAAAATCCAATATGTTGGATAGCCATCACCGTGAAATGCTTATTGGCTTTATCAAAGAATTGCAACACGGTGTTACCCACGGTATTCCAGTGCAACTTGGAACGGTGTTAGATTTCGTGGCAAGTGCGAGTCACGAGAAAATTAATTATTTGCATGATTTTCAGTTTTCCGAAGCCTCTTGGCAAGAAACTAAACGTCCATTTTTTCAACTATTGCCGACAACTAACAACGAACCAGCCCCATTGAATAATGTTTTATTAACGGAATGGGAAAATAGCAGTGATGAAAGTCTCATTCATCAATTAAAAACCAACGCCAATCTTTACGCTCAACTAGAAGCCTTAAGTTTGCTGAGTTTTCGTCATAATCTTGATTTCAACACGGGCTTAGCAAATGCGAGTGTGCGTGACTTATTGGAAGAAATTTATGAGCGTGCAGGCGATCAACACGCGTGGACGATTGTCAGACGCTGTGCAGGATTACTGGGCAAATACGATATAAATCTGGAACAAGCGGCTACCGAAATACTGGTGCGTCAACACGCACTGACTTTAGGTCGTGCCTACAGTAGTAAAGCAACCTTAACGCGCCCTGCCGATTCTTCAGAAATTTTACAAACTATTCGTGACTATAATAATCATGATGTCAGTGAGCATATTATTATTCAGGAATTAACCATTTATCTGGGTATGTTAATCAAATCCAGCCCTGAATTATTCACTGATATGTACACGGTGCGCGTGGGGCATATCCTGCAATTGATTATCACCAGACAGCAACACGAATCAGACTGCGCAACACTGGAGCTTGCGTTTAACAGAATTCTTTGTTTACCGCCTTATCAATTGTTTCAAAAAGTCAAAGAAACGCTGGAAGATTACAGTAATACCGAAGATCAATTGACTATCGCCGAAACGTTACATTATGACGGGGATTACCGTGAATTAAGGTGTACGCGGTTTTCAAAAAGCATCGATCCCAAAGACCAGCAGCAAATCAAAAGCTGGTACGCATGGCGCGAACAGCAAGGCAGTGTCGGTAGAGAAAATAATGCCTTTTATACCAGTGTTTGGGAGATACTACACCATTGTAAAGGGCTAACCATCGGCGAAAAACTTAATAGTAAAAATCGACTGGATAGCGAGAACACCCTGTCACAATCAACAGCAGGCGAGCAAAGTTTCAAGTTGCACGTCAACCATTTGCTGAACAAAATTCAAGCCCCTGCCCATCGCCAATTAACAGTAGAAGCTCTCAAAGCGATCGCTTCTATTTTTCGTGCCAATGCCTCGTTGCATATTGACGATACTTTATTCACCGACATCATTATTAATCATGCTGTAAGAATTAATTGGTTACAATCACACTCTGGAGACACAAAAAATTACCAAGCCTCTGAATCCTTAGCATGGCAAGCATTTTATTTTGCGCCACCCCATGAAGTTGCTAATGGTATGCTGGATGCTTTACTACATTTACTCGACAATAATGAAAGGGCTTAAGCGTGATACTAGCAGGCGACATAGGGGGAACAAAAACCGTATTATCTATTTTGACCAGAGACTCGAATGGCTCACTGACCTGCTTACAAGAGCAAAGCTATATTAGCCAACAATACTCTGAATTTGACGATATTTTGACCGCCTTTTTACCCGCCAATATTACGATCAAATCAGCGTGTTTTGGTGTTGCAGGGCCTGTCGTTAATCAGCGTTGCCAGACTACTAATTTGCCTTGGTTGCTGGATGCTGACGCTTTGAAAATAAAATTAGATACGGTCAAAGTAAAGCTATTGAATGATTTGGAAGCGATGGCGTTAGGTATGTTGTATCTGCCTGAACAGGATTTAATCGAATTAAATCCTAATGCCCAAATTCAACAAGGCAATATCGCTGTCATTGCGGCAGGAACAGGTTTAGGTGAAGCTATTTTATATTGGGATGGTAACAAACATTATCCAATGGCAACCGAAGGCGGTCATACTGACTTTGCCGCGCAAAATGCCCAGCAAGACTTATTGCTGGCGTATCTTAGAAACTGTTACCCTGATCATGTTAGTTGCGAGCGCGTCATATCGGGTATTGGTTTTAGTCATCTGTATGATTTTCTTGCTGAACAAGGCTTTGCGCCGCCTTGTCCGAACGTGCCTGAACCAAATAGCGACATTGATAGAAATGCCGTTATTTCTCAACTTGGCGTTGCTGGTGCAGACCCGTTATGCGTAGAAACTGTCAAACTTTTTGTTGAACTCTATGGGGCGGAAACAGGTAATCTGGCATTGAAGTCATTGGCTACGGGTGGCGTTTTTATTGGCGGCGGCATAGGTGCGAAAATATTACCTGCGATGCAGAATGGTCATTTTATACAGGCGTTTAAAGCGAAAGGTCGTTTCCTGCCTTTGTTGGATAAAATGTCGGTGAAATTGTCATTAAATCCACGCACGCCTTTAATTGGTGCTATTAATTATTGGCTCTTCCCGATTTCGCGGGGTAGCAACTAGGAGCTTATAAATCGGGTATTTTAACGAGCTTGGTTTTAAAGGAAAATCAGCAAAAATTTATTCAGACAAGGTGTGTAACATTCAGTGTCAACAATATTTTCATTTATTATTGGATATTTTTTATATCCATTTTATATCCATTAATATAGCATTCTAAGTGATTGTCTTTTCAATCTTTCTAGGCAATAATCAATAAAGGAATTTGTTAAAATTTCAAATCACCGCTAGCTTGTGGGTGGAAAGTCAAGCGTATTTTTAAGCACATCTAAGCTGGATGGTCACTAGGTTAGTATGCTGTAGGTGATAATTCATTCGCACTGCGCGGACGACTCCGCGCCGACACAGCCTTTTCGTGGACGAAAAACATCAAAAACTCCCTAGATTGGTGCAGTTTTGCTAAAAAACCCCTATTCAGTGCAGTGACTGCGATTAATCCGCTGATTTCTTGTTAAATACAGCAATATTTTATGGCGTGACTTTTGCTGAGTACAAAACATAACGAAAGACTCCTTCATAATACTCAGCATGAATACGAAATTAAAAAAATATTTTAATGAAATGTACGCCGATGATGGTGAGGTTCGTGAAATTTACGAAATCTACACCCGCTGGCTGAAAGAATTGCCGACTGGCACGCTAGAACGCAGAAATGCAGAAGCTGAATTGTTGTTTCGACGACTAGGCATCACTTTTGCGGTTTACGGTGAAAGCAATGGTGGCGAGCGACTTATTCCTTTTGATATTGTGCCGCGCATTTTTGGTGCATCAGAATGGCAACGTTTAGAGAAAGGTCTAAAGCAACGAGTACGCGCTTTAAATGCTTTTTTACATGATATTTATCACGGTCAAGAAATCATTAAGGCGGGCGTAATTAGCGCACATCAGGTGCTGGACAACGTGCTGTATCGCCCAGAAATGCAAGGTATCGATTTGCCCAATCAAATTTATGCACATATCGCTGGTATCGACTTAGTGCGGGTTGCGGAAAACGATTTTTATGTGTTGGAAGACAACCTGCGCACGCCCTCTGGGGTTTCCTATATGCTGGAAAATCGCAAAACCATGATGCGCTTATTTCCTGAACTGTTTGTCAAACATACCGTCGAGCCAGTAGAACATTATCCACAAATGCTGTTCGACACGCTACGCGAAGCCGCGCCGCCCAATGTTGCCGATCCCGTTATCGTAGTGATGACACCAGGTGCTTATAACAGCGCCTATTTTGAACACGCATTTCTTGCCAGTCAGATGGGAGTGGAACTGGTTGAGGGTCAAGATTTGTTTGTCCATCAACAAAAAGTGTATATGCACACCACCGAAGGTCCGCAACAAGTTCATGTTATTTATCGGCGTGTCGATGATGATTTTATTGATCCACGCGTGTTCCGTAGCGATTCTAGTCTCGGCGTACCTGGTTTAATGGATGCGTATTGTAGTGGCAATGTCGCACTGGCAAATGGCGTAGGTACTGGGGTAGCGGATGATAAATCCACCTACTTATTTGTACCCGAAATGATCCGTTTTTATCTGGGTGAAGAGCCACTACTTTCCAATGTACCAACATGGCGATTGAGTGAGCCTGACGATTTAAAGTATGTGCTTGAGCATTTGCCCGAATTGGTAATTAAAGAAGTACAAGGCTCTGGCGGCTACGGTATGTTGATTGGTCCAACTAGCTCTAAGGAAGAAATAAAAGCTTACAAACAACGCATTCTGGCAGAACCTGCCAAATTTATTGCTCAACCAACACTGGCACTATCAGCCTGTCCCACTTTAGTGGAATCAGGTGTTGCACCACGCCATGTTGATTTAAGACCGTTTGTATTATCTGGCAAAGAAATCCGTTTAGTGCCAGGTGGTTTGACACGCGTGGCACTTGGCGAAGGCTCGTTGGTGGTTAATTCATCGCAGGGTGGCGGCACTAAAGACACTTGGGTATTGGAGGACTAAATCATGCTATCTCGCACCGCTGATAATTTATTTTGGATGGCACGTCATATTGAACGCGCCGAAAACACCGCCCGCGTACTGGATGTGGCGCATCGCACCTCGCTGTTGCCACTGGATATTGAAGGGTCGGATGCTTATTTATGGTTTGCATTACTGAATATCACAGGTTGCGCTACCAGCTACGAAGCCAAGCACGGCTTAGCCAAGGCAGATAGCGTCACTCGTTATATGGCATTGAGTCCCGATAATCCTGCCAGTATTTATAATTGTCTGTGGCTGGCTCGCGAAAATGCGCGAGCGGTACGCGGCGCGATTACCTCAGAAATGTGGGAAGTCATCAACGACACTTGGCTAGAACTCAATAACCTGTCAGGGCAGATGGATTACGAAAAACTGCAAGATTTTTTCGATTGGGTTAAAAATCGCTCACATCTGTTTCGAGGCGTGACCTTAGGGACGATACGCAAAGACATTGCCCTGAGCTTTATCAAGCTGGGTACTTTTCTCGAACGCGCTGACAACACCGCCCGCATATTGGATGTGAAATATCATATTTTGTTGCCCAGTGTGAATGATGTCGGTGGGGCAGCAGATTATTATCAATGGGGATCGTTATTAAAATCGGTCAGTGCCTTTGAAGCCTATCGCAAAGTCTATCGTGATGTTATTTCGCCACTACGAGTCAGTGAATTGCTGATTCTCAGAGAAGATATGCCCCGCTCATTACACGCTTGCCTGAATGAAGTGGAAGCAGCCTTGATTGAAATTAATGGCTCATCAGGTCATGAAGCACGTCGTATGGCGGGTGAGCAACACGCCGCCCTACATTTTGGTCGTATTGACGATGTGTTTGCCCAAGGGCTACACGAATATATCACTGATTTTTTGCAAAACACCGCGTTGTTAAGTAGAGAAATTCGTGATGCTTATTTATCACGCCGTGACACAATATTGGTTCGATAAGACACCTTAGCTATAGCTAACACACAATTAAACGATACCGTTCGTGGTGAGCTTGTCGAACCACGTTCACGCTTCGACAAGCTCAGTGCGAACGGTTTTATAATCTATTTATACTGTTTCAGCTCTATAGTCACTAATGAACGGTAAGTAAAAATTTAAATTCTGCACAATTGCACCGCGCTGAGTGACCAAAGCAGAAGCGAAATTCTGCGCTCTGTCCATCGTCAGAGCAAGTGACCAGCCGCGTTGCAAACCCAGCAACAACACTGCCGCAAACGCGTCTCCAGCCCCTACTGTATCAACAACGGGCGACACACCATGCGGCTTGACGGTAACGAATTCTCCAGACTGGCTTATTGCCGTAGCCCCACGTTCACCACAAGTCACAATCAATACCTCCAAATGATGTCGAGCTAAAAACAACGCCATTGCCGCTTTTAAATCTGTGTGCAACGGTTGTAACTGTTCTAATTCCTGCTGATTGAGTTTGACCCAATGCGCCTGCTCAAGCACTTGTAACACGCGCTCAGCTTGCCACCACGGTTCACGCAAATTCACATCCACAAATACTTTACCTTTATGCGTAGCTTTTAATACCGATAACGCATGAGTTGAAATGGCATGACGCATTGCCAATGTGCCGTGATAAATAACTCCGTACTGCGGGCTTAAATCCAGTTGTTCATCGGCAATAAAATCGTAAGCCTGATTCGGTAAAATGTCATAACTTGGTTCACCATCGTTAAAGATAATTTGTACAATGCCTGTCGGATAATTAACATCTGTTTGTAGCCCATCCATTGTCATGCCCCACGTTTGCATTGCTTGTCTGATTTTATCAGCCGCGACATCATTGCCGACTCGACTGATAAAATACGGTTTCAATCCAAAGGCTTGAAGATGCCACGCGACGTTAAACGGTGCGCCACCTAATACTTGCTGACCATCGGGAAATTGGTCAAACAGCACTTCGCCAAATAGAGCAATTTGTTTATCGTTCATCTGTTGTCCTTCTATAGTGGGGGCGATTTCACTCGCGCTTGTTAAAACGCGAATGAATTCGCGCCGACAAAATGGTATTGTGTCATCTGTTGTTCACTTTAACGTGTATTCATTATGACTTTATCTGCTCAAAAAACCCTGTGTCTTGTTGACGGCTCGTCTTTTTTATTCCGTGCTTATCATGCCGTACCGCCGTTGACTAATAGCAAAGGCGAACCAACTAACGCCATTTACGGTGTGTCTAATATGTTACGCAAATTATTGAGTGAATATAAAACCGATTATGTCACTGTGGTTTTTGATGCGGCAGGTAAAACTTTTCGCAATGACTTATACGACCAATACAAAGCAAATCGCCCCACCATGCCCGATGATTTACGCGTACAAATTGAACCTTTGCATCAACTCATCCGCGCAATGGGTTTGCCATTGATTATGGAATCAGGCGTGGAAGCCGATGATGTGTTAGGCGTATTAGCACAACACGCCGCAAAGCAGGGTTTTCATGTAGTGATTTCTACAGGCGATAAGGACATGGCGCAATTAGTTACCGATCAAATCAGCCTAGAAGACACCATGAAAAATGTCCGTATGGATATTCAAGGGGTGATTGATAAATTTGGTGTAAAACCTGAACAGATTATTGATTATCTGGCGTTGATGGGTGACAGTTCCGATAATATTCCAGGTGTGCCAAAAGTCGGACCAAAAACAGCGGCGAAATGGTTGCAACAATACCAAACGCTGGATAATTTAATTGCTCATGCCGATGAGATAAAAGGCAAAATAGGCGAAAACTTACGCGCTAGTCTGGATTTTATTCCGTTAGCCAAACAGCTCACAACTATTAAATGTGATTTGGAACTGCCCTATAGCATGGACGATTTAAAACGTCAGCCTGTGAATAATACCGAATTAAAAAGCCTATTGGCTGAGCTGGGTTTTTCAAGTTGGCTGAAAACGCTGGGTAATCAGCCTGAAGTTAAACAGACAGAAACGGTTAATACCGATTCAATGCCTGACACAACTTCCGCAGAAGTACACTATGAAACCATCTTCACCCAAGACCAGCTCAATCACTGGATAACCCAACTGGAACAAGCCGAGCTATTCGCTTTCGATACCGAAACCACCAGTCTGGATTACAGCAAAGCCGAAATAGTCGGCGTATCGTTTGCCGTAGAAATCGGCAAAGCCGCTTATCTACCCTTAGCGCACAATTATCTGGATGCACCCAAACAACTGAACCGCACAGACGTTTTAGAAAAATTACGCCCGTTATTAGAAAACCCCAACAAAGCCAAACTGGGGCAAAATCTCAAATACGATGCCCACGTTCTAGCCAATCATGGTATTACCTTACGCGGGATTGCCCACGACACCATGTTGGAATCCTACGTTTTAAACAGCACGGCAACCAAGCACAACATGGATGACTTAGCAAAAGTCTATCTGGGCATAAACACTATCCATTATGAAGACGTGGCAGGCAAAGGCGCGAAACAAATCAACTTTTCCGAAGTGGATATAGAAAAAGCCACACCTTACGCGGCAGAAGACGCGGATATTACCCTACGCTTACACGAAATCTTAAGCGAAAAACTAGCCGAACATCCCAAGCTACAAAAACTTTACACCGAACTGGAAATCCCGTTAATCGATGTACTAACCCGCATTGAAGCCAACGGCGTGTTAATCGACACCGATATGTTGGCACAACAAAGCATGGAACTTGCCAATCACATTATTGGGCTGGAACAACACGCGCATGACGTGGCAGGGCATACCTTTAACCTTGGTTCACCGAAACAAATCCAAGATATTTTATACAACCAGCTCAAACTGCCCGTATTAAAGAAAACCCCGACAGGTCAACCCTCTACCGATGAATCAGTCTTACAAGACCTAGCCGATCAAAACTACCCACTGCCTAAACTCATCCTAGACTACCGCAGTTTAAACAAACTCAAATCCACCTACACCGACAAACTGCCGCAACAGGTGGATAACAAAACAGGGCGTGTGCATACCTCCTACCATCAAGCCGTTGCGGCAACGGGGCGGTTATCGTCTTCCGATCCCAATTTACAAAACATCCCTATCCGTAGCGAAGAAGGGCGCAAAATCCGACAGGCGTTTATTGCCCCCGACCGCTACAAAATCGTTGCCGCTGATTACTCACAAATTGAATTACGCATCATGGCGCATTTATCCAATGATGCAGGCTTAATCACCGCATTCAGCACAGGGCAGGATGTTCACCGCGCCACAGCAGCCGAAGTGTTCAGCGTCGCGCCCGATAAAGTTACCAACGATTTACGCCGCTCAGCCAAAGCCATTAATTTTGGTTTAATTTATGGAATGTCCGCGTTTGGCTTAGCCGCGCAACTGGGATTATCACGCAATCAGGCACAGGACTACATCAACTTATACTTTGCCCGTTATCCCGATGTCAAAAACTACATGGACAACATCCGCGAACTCGCCCGTCAACAAGGCTATGTCGAAACCCTGTTTGGCAGACGTTTATACCTGCCTGAAATCAACGCCCGCAATGCCAACCTGCGCCAATACGCCGAACGCACCGCCATCAACGCTCCGATGCAAGGCACCGCCGCTGACATCATCAAACGCGCCATGTTAGCGGTGGATGCTTGGCTACAAACAGAATCTCGCGTTAAATTAATTATGCAGGTGCATGATGAATTAGTGTTTGAAGTGCCTGAAACAGAAATAGAAACTTATACAGCAGAAATTAAACGCATTATGTGTGCGGCGGCTGAACTCAATGTGCCGCTTATTGTGGATGTTGGCGTGGGGGACAATTGGGATGAGGCGCATTGATATGCGGTAAGAGGTCACACATGAACGCAATTTCAGAACTTCAGCAATCTTACTTTTTGTTAAAGATTGGCATTATATCTCATCAAACCTGTATAGATTGGGCAATGGAAAGATTGCTGTCCAACCAAGAAGGTGATGATTTTGATATTGTATTCTTGGCAATTACGATGAATCATGATGAAGTTCTTCCGCTAGTCGAAAAGATCATTGATCGATACATAGGGCTTGCTACAATTGATGACGAACTGGTGGCAGGTAAATATATCGCATTGCTTCATCAGGCTTATCAAGCTGGAAAAGAAACAGTTGCATCACTAGATGAAAAATTCACAAAACTCTACTATAGCCTTGGTTATCCAAATTGGCTGGTTATGCTGAGCCGAAATTGTGAGTACGCAACCGATATTCCTGATTTTCTTAAACCTTTTGAGGATGAGTTCGAATATGTCGCTAATTTATGGGTAAGTGCAGAATCACGAAATGAGTTTGAGTCACGGTATAGTCGAGACCTATCGAATCAACACGACATCAAATATTGCTAACGCGATTAGCGGCGTAGGTTGGGTTGGTGCTTTTCCAACCCAACATTTACCCCGCAATGTTGGGTTGCAAAAAGACTCACCCCAACCTTGTATCTCTCCAAAGCAAAGGAGAAAACTGCTATAGTGTTTAGCTAACATTATAGCAGAGTGCATGATCAGAGTTCGTACCCAACCTTAGACGCAAGTCTGTGACGTAGATAGAACCCATGCACTGACTTTCT
>JAPLRZ010000073.1 GCA_026398895.1 Methylococcales bacterium | reverse complement strand
TATGGCGGTCATTAGTAACTGTTATCGACTACAGAGAGATTTGTTTAACGAGGTGATTGCTTCGTTCATTGCTGGCTTTATGCCAACCATGCAACATTTGAACCCACAATTTGAATCCTCCGTCAATGCGTAACTTCTATAACTTTACAATAAATCGTTCCAACGCTCTGCGTTGGAATGCGTTAGTTGACGCTCCAGCGTCTTTTAATACATCATGAAGATGCAAGATCGTCTTCGACTGTGTTACAAGGAGAATTAAAGCCCACCCCATAACCGAAGCACTTGGAGAGGGCTTGGTGAAATACTACGAATCGATACTTGCCATGATAGATAATCGTTATTGAATGAATTAATATCGATTTGTCCCGCTTCCGCCCTAGTAATAGCACTTCTTATATCTACAGAAAGTTGAAGAATAGTCTCTGCCGCCTTCTTGTGTCTTAGAAATAGCAAATCCGATACGATAATATCAAATTCAGGAATGCCTTTTCTTTTGGGAAAAATTATTTTGTTGCCATGATTGATGAATTCGATTTCAAGGATAAGTTTTTTTGCTTGCAAACGTAGGTCAGCAAACCGTTGGTATCTAGCAACCACAATCCCAGCATAGAGTCCACTGACAATACCTGGTGGGATACTAAAGACAAGATTTGTAATTATTTCATTCATAATTGTTATCTAACTATTTATTTTTAGTCGGTAGGTCGAGTGCATAGTGCATAGGATGGGCTGAGGTACGAAGCCCATCAATCGCGAACGATAGGCTTCTTTATATCAGTCTATCTATTGTGGCTATTTCATTATCAAGCATCACAGAATCCAAATAAAGCGTATCAGGGCAAATATCTTGTTCATTTGTCCATGTTACCGTACCATCAATAACAGCGACTTTTTTAAAATAATTAATATCCTTTAATTCCCTAAATACACCAAAATCTAATAATGGCTTGCAATCATAAATACCGCATTCACCATTAGTAAATTCCAGTATTAATTGATAATTATCCGTTGCCTTAACGGTTTTAACACGGGGATTCATGATATTAACGCAATGGTTCAATTTTATAAGGCAGTTCACCAGAAACGGCGAGTTGCCAATCTGCCATTAACTCATCCTTATGTATTTCAATCCATGCTTGTAATAATTTCATTTTAGCTTTTGGAATACTGCCTTCCAGAATATCACCTTCTGGAATAGCAACAATAACTTCATCATCCTGATATTTAACATGGATATGTGGTTTGTTATGTTGTTTATTATCCATGAAGTACATATAGACGATAATGCCGTAAAACATAGAGATAGTGGGCATGACTATAATCTCACTTCAATACCGCGTGAGCGCAAATGTTGTTTAGCTTGTTCAATAGTATATTCACCAAAATGAAAAATACTCGCGGCTAATACCGCATCGGCTTTGCCTTCGAGTATGCCTTCGGCTAGATGGTCTAAGTTACCCACGCCACCAGAGGCAATCACAGGCACAGACACCGCTTCACTCACAGCGCGGGTCAAGGGTAAATTAAAGCCGCTTTTTGTGCCGTCTTTGTCCATGCTGGTTAAGAGAATTTCACCCGCGCCAAAATCTACCATTTTTATAGCCCATTCGACTGCGTCTATGCCTGTGGGTTTGCGTCCGCCGTGGGTGAAAATTTCCCAGCGATTGGGTTCACCGTCCGCGCTGACTTTTTTGGCATCAATGGCGACCACGATACATTGCGAACCAAAACGTTCAGCGGCTTCTCGGACAAATTCAGGTCTAAAGATTGCCGCGCTGTTAATGCCAACTTTATCCGCGCCTGCGTTTAGCATAGTGCGGATGTCATCTAAGGTACGAATACCACCGCCGACAGTGAGCGGTATAAACACTTCACTGGCAACTTGTTCCACCACATGAACCATTGTGTTACGTTCATGGTGAGTGGCTGTGATGTCTAAAAAGGTGATTTCATCCGCGCCTTCACGGTCATAACGGCGGGCGATTTCCACAGGATCACCTGCATCACGAATATCAACAAACTGCACGCCTTTTACCACGCGACCGTTATCAACATCTAAGCAGGGAATAATACGTTTGGCTAGGCTCATACGACTTCTTTAGTTTGTAAAGTATCAACATTATTTTCTTTGCAAAGACGAAGTGTCAAAATACTTTCACGAGTTTTGGAGGTTGTATTTTGATACAACAATTTAATGAGTTCCTCTAAAGCATTCTCATCGTATTTTTTATTTAACCATTCTTCTTTGATAGTTATGTTAATAATAAATACGCCTTGATAAACTTCTTCAAAGTCAAATAGGTTGTCTTCACGAATACAATCTATTTCGACACAAGCTAATCTGAAATTTTTTAATGCTGCTATTAATTGTTCTCTATCCATTTTAATAACCCCCCGTCATCTTTTAATAATTTTATAAGCAACATTACGCCGATTCGGTTATTAGTTCCAATTGGCAAATAACGAGCTTGCTCACTCCACAATTTATATTCTTTAGCTTGAACTAGCGAAATTAAAAGACCATAAGTCTCCATTAGTTCCCATTGATTCGCTTTGGCTTGCTGAAACTTTTTTGCAAGCCCACTGTAAATAAACAATACACTTAAGTCATGGCTTTTAACAGAATCCCTCACTGTTTTAACTGCCGCTTTAACTTTGACTTGCTCACTTATTGCAATACCAGCATCTTCATCAAATAAGTCATCAATATCTAAATGCTGACATATTTTAGCTTTCAACATTAGCTCAACACTATAACCCGCCAGATAAAACGCACCATCGATTTTTCCAGCTTGACACAGTATGTCCGCCTCTTCTAATCGAGTTCTAGCGAGCTGTTTTATTTGCTCCACTGTTTTCATAGATAAGTCTCAGCAACCTTCTCCGCTTTCGCAAAATCCAATGACCCTTCATAAATCGCACGACCTGTAATCGCGCCCATAATGCCTTCATGTGCGACTTTGCCTAAGGCGTGTATATCGTCCATGTTAGTGATACCGCCTGAGGCGATAACGGGGATGGTAATGGCGCGGGCTAAGCGGGCAGTGGCTTCGACGTTGACACCTTGCATCATGCCATCTCTGGAAATATCGGTGTAGATAATCGCTTCTACGCCATCGGATTCAAAGTGTTGGGCTAAATCAATTACATCGTGCTTGGAGAGTTTTGACCAGCCATCAATGGCGACTTTACCGTCTTTGGCATCTAAACCAACGATGATACGGCGTGGGTATTCGATTGCCATATCACGGACAAAATGCGGTTCGTTGACGGCTTTCGTGCCGATGATGACATATTCCACACCTGCATTCAGATAGGCTTGAATGGTGTCTTCGTCACGAATGCCACCGCCGATTTGCACGGGAACATCGGGATAGGCTTGGACAATGGCGTGAATCACCTCGGCATTTCTGGGTTTACCTGCAAACGCGCCATCTAAATCGACTAAATGGATACGTCTTGCACCTAAGGCAACCCAACGACCTGCGACTTCTACAGGGTTGTCAGAAAATACCGTGTCATCTTCCATGCGTCCTTGACGTAGGCGCACACACTTTCCATCTTTTAAATCAATAGCGGGGATTAACAGCATAAAAACCTCAAAAGTTAAACTTGACCATTCCACTGTAAAAAGTTTTTTAACAGTTGTAAGCCAACTGCCTGACTTTTTTCAGGGTGAAATTGTACGGCAAAAACAGTGTTTCGCGCCAAAGCACAGGCGAAGGCATCGGGATAATCGGTAGTTGCGGCGATGACAGACGCATCATCAGGTTGCGCATAATAGCTATGCACAAAATAAAAACGGCTGTTTTGTGGAATGTTTTCCCATAACGGATGCGGACGTTGTGTGACTTGATTCCAGCCCATGTGCGGTACTTTTAATACTTCGCCTTGGGTATCACGCAACGGTTCTGGAAAATGCACGACGTGACCTTGGAAAATATTCAGCCCATCAGTATGCCCATTTTCCTGACTGTCCGATAATAACGCCTGCATTCCCAAGCAAATACCCAACAACGGTTTAGTGGCGGCAACAGTTTTTATCACATTATCCAAACCCGTTTGTTGCAGTGCCTGCATACAATCACGCATGGCACCGACACCAGGGAAAACGACTCTATCGGCGTTTAGAATTTCGTGTTCGTTAGCCGTTACTAACACATCCACTTCAGGGGAGGCGTGTTGTAAGGCTTTGGCAATGGAATGTAAATTACCCATTCCGTAATCAATGACAGCAACAGAAGACATAAGTATAAGAATTTGCAGTGAGTGGCACGGCGAAAAACCATGCGTGAATAGAACTAGAGAACGCCTTTAGTTGACGGCATTATACCCGCCATTCGTTCATCGGCGGTAATTGCCATACGGATAGCACGCCCCAAGGCTTTAAAAATAGTTTCCGCAACATGATGGGCATTTGCGCCTTTCAGGTTATCAATATGCAGCGTGACACCCGCATGATTGACAAAGCCTTGAAAAAACTCGCGGAACAAATCGACATCAAAACCGCCGATTGACGCTCTGGGATATTTAACGTCATAAAATAAACCCGCACGTCCTGAAAAATCAATCACTACCCGCGATAAAGCTTCATCTAATGGAACGTAGGCGTGACCATAACGAGAAATGCCTTTTTTATCACCCAGTGCTTGAGCAAACGCCTGACCCAGCGTGATACCTATATCCTCCACTGTGTGATGGGCATCAATCTCTAAATCGCCGTGCGCGACAATATCCATATCAATTAAGCCATGTCGAGCAATTTGATCCATCATGTGATTCAAAAAATGCACACCTGTGATAAACGAGGCTTTACCTGTGCCATCTAAATTGATGCTAATTTTAATTTGAGTTTCAAGCGTATTACGCTCGACTTGGGCGATTCGTTGAGTCATGTATTTAGTTAAAATAGACTGAGAAATAAGCTACATCTTACACGTTTCTAGTAGCGTTTTAAACGTGTCTCCACTGGCTTAAAAAGAACACCATGAGTTTTGCCCTTGCATTGAGCTTAATTGTTATAATGACAGCTAACAAAAATACCGTAGCTTTCTTTTAGCGACCCTTTATTTAATTCAAACAACTGTCATCATGAAACCAGCCTCAAATATTCATACCCACAAAATCCTCATCCTTGATTTCGGCTCTCAATATACCCAACTTATCGCACGACGCATTCGTGAAATTGGTGTTTATTGTGAAATTTATTCCTGCGAATGCAGTGATGAGGAAGTTAAAAATTTTAAACCCAATGGCATTATTTTATCGGGTGGCCCTGATACCGTAACCAGTAGCGATACGCCGCGTGCGCCACAAATTGTATTTGAATTAGGCATACCTGTGTTGGGTATTTGTTATGGAATGCAAACCATGACGGAACAATTGGGCGGTAAGGTCGAAACCTCAGACCATAGAGAATTTGGTTATGCGCAAATTCGAGCGCGTGGGCATTCACAACTATTATCAGGTATTGAAGATCATCTTTCTGCGGAAGGTTTTGGTCTATTGGACGTGTGGATGAGTCATGGTGATCGCGTGGTGGAGTTACCTGAAGGTTTTATGCTTATTGCCAGTTCAGATGGTGCGCCGATTGCTGGGATTGCCAATGAAGCTAAAGGCTTTTATGCGTTGCAGTTTCATCCAGAAGTTACGCACACGAAGCAAGGCGGACGTATTTTATCGCGTTTTGTTTTGGATTTGTGTGGCTGTGATGCCCTTTGGAATTCTACTAATATTATTGAAGAAAGCGTTCGAGCGGTTCGTGAAAAAGTAGGCACAGATCATGTAATTTTGGGCTTATCAGGTGGCGTGGATTCATCGGTGGTGGCTGCGTTATTGCATAAAGCCATTGGGTCACAATTAACCTGTGTGTTTGTCGATACTGGCTTGTTGCGGTTAAACGAAGGCGATGCCGTAATGGCGATTTTTGCGGAACATTTAGGTGTTAAAGTCATCCGTGTGAATGCGGAACAGCGTTATTTAGACGCGCTCAGCGGTATTACTGATCCTGAACAAAAACGCAAAATCATCGGTAATTTATTCATCGACATTTTTGATGATGAAGCGGGCAAAATTGACGATGCAAAATGGTTGGCACAAGGCACGATTTATCCCGATGTGATTGAATCAGCAGGGTCTAAAAGCGGTAAAGCGCATTTGATTAAATCGCATCACAATGTCGGTGGTTTACCTGAAAATATGACGCTGAAATTGGTTGAACCGTTGCGCGAATTGTTTAAAGACGAGGTGCGTAAATTGGGCGTGGAATTGGGGCTACCTGCGGATATGGTGTATCGCCATCCATTCCCTGGCCCAGGTTTAGGCGTGCGTATTTTAGGTGAAGTGAAAAAAGAATTTGCCGATTTATTGCGTAAAGCCGATGCGATTTTTATTGAAGAACTGTATCGTCATGATTTATACGATAAAGTCAGCCAAGCCTTTGCAGTGTTTTTGCCTGTTAAATCGGTGGGCGTAATGGGTGACGGTCGCCGTTATGATTATGTCATCGCCATTCGTGCCGTTGAAACCATTGATTTTATGACCGCTCGCTGGGCGCATTTGCCTTACGAGTTTTTAGATTTAATCTCACGCCGTATTATTAACGAAGTCGCGGGTATTTCACGCGTCACTTATGACATTAGCGGCAAACCACCTGCGACTATTGAATGGGAATAAACACTTCCACCAAGACCTGCGAGGTTTTTAAAATCTCGCAGGTCTATTCTGACTCCAAACTTATGCCAGACGATTTAAGCAATGATGAGGCATGGATGCGTTATGCCATACGCTTAGCACAACGCGCCGAAGCACGCGGTGAAGTGCCAGTTGGGGCGTTGATTGTTAAAAATGAAAAGTGTATCGCCGAAGGCTGGAATGATTCAATCGCCAGCCATGATCCAACTGCTCATGCGGAGATTGTCGCTTTGCGCAATGCTGGCAAGATAATAGAAAATTATCGGCTGATTGATACCACCTTGTACGTCACCTTAGAACCGTGTGTGATGTGCATGGGGGCAATCAGTCATGCGCGTATAAAGCGGCTGGTGTTTGGCGCGTTTGATCCTAAGCGTGGCGCGGTCTGTCATGCCTTGAGCTTGACTGACGCGCCATTTTTGAATCATCGGGTTGAGTGGGCAGGCGGTGTATTGGAAACAGAATGCGGCGATTTACTCAGAGATTTTTTTCGCGCTAGACGGTAAACGTGGGTTGTGTTCAAACGCACCCACTTATTCCATGTAATACAAGGTTTTTTCTGTTTTATCCAATACTCGTTCGGCTCGATTATAAGCTTTCCATAAGGCATCCATATCATGAGGGACGACAGTTGCTAACTCACCTAATTCTATCGCCGCTTTAATCAAACTAAATACAGAACTATTCAACGCGGGTTGTCCTTGTCCGCCACGCAAACCTTGGGCAATTTTATTTAACGCCTGCATTTCAGCTTGCCAACTTTTTATCATTTTTGGCTCGATGGGTTTATTTATTTGCGCGGGTAACGATTCAATAATCGCCTCGTTATTTTTAGCCATCAGATAAGCATCTTTTAATTCACCGCTAAAATTGCTGCCAAAATACACTGAATAATGTAACAACAAACCATCAAAAATGATTTTATTGGCAAAAGGCAATAACACTGCACCTGTCATGTGCGGTAACTGATTTTTAGAAATTATGTCGCTTAATGGCTGACTAATACCAGAAACCGCATAAACTTTATTTTTAGAGCCTATAAAAATGCTATATTTTTTAAGATGCCGTTCAATATAAAATTTATCCTTAACAAAATTTTTCCAAGCTAATACCAGCACCAATTCTTCAGCAGAAAATTGTTGTGGATTATCGTTGACATACCCATCAATTAAGCCAATATTTTCATACAGCGCGTTTCTGACTAACAACTTCTGCTCCATCTCCAAGGCAATATAATCGTCTATCGAGTTAATCGCTGGAATGAGATTAAGTTTTTGATTGACATACAGTGTTTTCAATCATCATTAGTTACTTTAAATTAAAATTGGTTAGCATGGTAAAAATATCCATGTGCATTATCAACGGTAATAATTTTAAAAGCATTTCCAATAGCTATTAAAAGGTTATCAAATGTCCGAGCTT
>JAPLRZ010000072.1 GCA_026398895.1 Methylococcales bacterium | reverse complement strand
TTGCTATCCAGCGCAAAATCATCAAAATCAAAGGAGTCAAAGTCGTCTTTGTTGTCTGCTACGGGGACAGGGGTTGCAATTGCGCTGTCAGGCACGGCATCGGCTTTGCTATCCAGCGCAAAATCATCAAAGTCAAAGGAGTCAAAGTCGTCTTTGTTGTCTGCTACAGGGGTTACAATTGCGCTGTCAGGCACGGCATCGGCTTTGCTATCCAGCGCAAAATCATCAAAGTCAAAGGAGTTAAAGTCGTCTTTGTTGTCTGCTACAGAGACGGGGGTTGCAATTGCGCTGTCAGGCACGGCATCGGCTTTGCTATCTAGCGCAAAATCATCAAAGTCATCAAAATCAAAATCGTCTTTGTCGTCAGCTGATCCCATGCCATCAGTATCTACACCAACGCTGCTATCCATTTCCAAATCATTAAAATCAAACGAATCAAAGTCGTCTTTATTGTCATCTGGTGTTGCATCTGTAGTGGCTTTTCCATCTAGCTGTTCATCGATAGCAAAATCATCAGAATCCGACGAAAAATCTTTCACTAAGGGTGCGTCATTTTTCTGAGTGCTTGCCACTTTCACTTTTGAAGATGTTGAAGTTACTATACTATCACCCGCATCAAAAGAAAATAACGATGATCCAGCGCAAATTTCACTGCCCATTTCTATTACTTTTTCCCAGAAATCAATGTCGCCTTTTTTACCAGCTCTCGCTAATTCACCTGCGTAGGCTTCAAAAGCTTCTTTGTTTTCACTTGCATAAAAAATCTCCAAAAGCTTCAGTTTACATTCATCACGCTGAGGTTGATCTCTAATAGCATCCCGCATCAACTCCTCTGCTTGCTGATAACGCGCGTACGCTAAATAAACATCTGCCTCAGCAATGGGATCAATATCACCATCACCCGAATCAATATCAGCCCAATCATCTACGAAAATACTCGGTCCAGCGGCAATAAACGGTGCTTTATCAATTTCATCCTCACCACCTACACTCGGATCACTTCTAGTTGGAAATGGTCTAGGAGATGGATATGGATACACTGGCGGCTCATCTATAAGCTTACGTCTTCTCCATAAAAGCCATCCAAGTAGTGACAGCAATCCAAGTCCAGCAGCACCAAAATAGTAAGTATCCAATGACCCAAATATACCTATATCCTCTTCATCAGGTACTACTTCTGCCACTGGAGCGGGTTTTACTTCTGCCACTGGAGCGGGCTTTACTTCTGCCACTGGAGCAGGCTTTACTTCTGCCACTGGAGCAGGTTTTACTTCTGCCACTGGAGCGGGTTTTACTTCTGCCACTGGAGCAGGCTTTACTTCTGCCACTGGAGCAGGTTTTACTTCTGCCACTGGAGCAGGTTTTACAACCGCAGTGACAATTGGCTTTATCAGCTCTAGTGGTATCGCTGGTTTTGTCGTTTCAAGGAGAGAAAAAGACTTGATAGGGTCAAATGAGACTGCTGGATTTATCGTTCCGAGTGTGACAACAGGCTTTACTTCTGCCACTGGAGCAGGTTTTACTTCTGCCACTGGAGCAGGTTTTACTTCTGCCACTGGAGCAGGTTTTACTTCTGCCACTGGAGCAGGTTTTACCTCAGCCACTGGAGCAGGTTTTACCTCAGCCACTGGAGTAGGTTTTACCTCAGCCACTGGAGTAGGCTTTACCTCTGCCACTGGAGCAGGCTTTACCTCAGCCACTGGAGCAGGCTTTACCTCAGTGAGCTTAGTGGACTTTATCTCAACAGGTGTAACAGGCTTTACTTCAACGGGAATTGGATTTGTGATGTCAGAGGATACATCTGGCATTACCTGTGATTTATTTTTTATCTGATCAATCTGTTTTTCTTTAGTAGCAAGCTCTCTTCTCGTTGCTTTTAACTGTTTTTCAAGTGCAGCTACCCTACCCAACAAAGAAGCATCCACTGGTGACTCAGCCTGCTCTTTAGATGTCTCCAAAGGTTTAGCTGATTCCTTAATAACTTCTGGCGGTTTTACCGATTCTTTTGTCGATTCTGAAATCTTTAATGGCTCAGCAGTAGGAGTTTTTTTTTGATTGCTATCTGAGACGTTTATAACTGGTTTTGACATCTTGTCGGGTGTTATAACTGGCTCAATTACAATCTCTTTCGTCGTAGCTGCAAACGCATTAGTACGCGGTAATGTCGCGCCATTTCTCCATGCCTTTTTTTGTAGAGCGTATGCCGCTGTCGCCTCTTCACTGGATAATTTTGCCTCAGCTCCTCTTTCTGGGATTTGCAAGATTGCACCTGACATTAAGCCAAATACATTATTTCTGCTGAACGCATCGGGATTTGCTTCATAAATTGCCATTAGCATTTGTTCAACAGACACACCACGTTCTTTACTAAATTTTACGCCGATACTCCACAGCGTTTCTTTTTTGTGTATAGGACCATAACTGCTACTTTTTGATGAAACAGCTTCAACAGGTTTAGCCACTGTTACAGTAGCTAAAGCTGGTTTATCAACAACCGCAAGAGGGGGCGTAGCTAAAGGTAATTTACTAGGCACTATTGGAGCAACAACGACAGGTGATTTGCCATCAATTGATGGCGTAGTCGTGGTAGGCACTGTGAACAGTTTATTCGCTGGAGTGGGCGTATTACTTGCAATTGGAGTAGACGGGGTGGCTAAAGGTGCTTTCGCCACGATTACAGGCGTAGCTTCTACTACAGGTAATTTAGCCGTAGTTGGTGCAACAATAGTTGGTGTAACAACAGATGCGGTAGGATTATAAGTTGAAGGCGGATCAACGAGTACGGTAAATTCACGATACAAATTACCCTTAGACCAACTAACTTCGACCACTAGATTTAAAAAAGGCTCTTTCAGTGCTTCTTGTGAGCTAATCTTAATGACTGCCGCACCATTCGCATTAACTACCTGAAATTTAATTTTCGACAGAAAATAAGTCCACGGCACTCCCTTTTCATCAAACTTAGCCGCTGATGCCAAACTCACCTTGATGTCAGCTGTGCTTTCACCCGCCGACAAGGTTAACGGAATCTCAGCATTTAGATTTTGATTCAGAGCTGAATGCAATTTAAGATCGCCCATCCCTAACGGATACCCGACAACTGGGGTCAGTAACGATAGTATCGCTAAAGTTTTAGTTAAATTGCGCACACCACTCTCCTTCACACTAGTTACCACAGTCTCATACCACCAACAGTAAAATATACAGACAAGCTTAGCTTAGATGTATTTTTTTACCAGCACTTCTGCAATTTGCACACTGTTTAGTGCAGCTCCCTTACGGACATTGTCACTAACCACCCATAAATCTATTCCTTGCGGATGCGATATATCTTCTCGAATACGTCCGACAAACACACCGTCGTGACCAGCCGATTCAGTCACAGCAGTGGGATACCCACCATTAACTCGTTCATCCATTACTGTTACACCTTCTGCTTGCTCAAGTAACGCTCTAACCGCCTCAGCAGTGATTTTATCACGAGTTTCAATATGAACGGCTTCTGAGTGACCATAAAACACAGGAACACGCACCGCTGTTGCATTAACAAGCACTCTATCATCACCGAGAATTTTTTGTGTTTCCCAAACCATTTTCATTTCTTCTTTAGTATAGCCATTATCCATGAAGACATCGATTTGTGGTAATACATTAAAAGCGATTTGTTTGGGATAAACACTAGAAACAATCGGTTGTAAGTTAAATAAATTAGCAGACTGCCTGCCTAATTCTTCAATGGCTTCTTTACCCGTACCTGATACAGCTTGATAAGTACAAACATTAATGCGCGTAATACCTACCGCATCATAAATGGGTTTTAGTGCTACCAGCATTTGAATCGTTGAGCAATTAGGGTTGGCAATGATACCGCGATTTTTATAGTCGGCGATTTTTTCTGGATTTACCTCAGGGACAATCAGAGGAATATCATCATCATAGCGAAATTGTGAGGTGTTATCAATCACAACACAACCTGCCGCTGCGGCAATAGGCGCGTAAATTTCTGACACGCTCGCACCTGGCGAAAATAAACCAATGTGAGCTTTAGAGAAATCAAAGGTTGCTAAATCTTGTACTTTTAATGACTCGCCTTTAAAGGGAATACGTTTGCCGACCGAATGACTGCTTGCCAACGCATACACCTCACCTACTGGGAAGTTCCGCTCTTCTAAAATAGCAAGCATAGCCTCGCCTACTGCGCCTGTCGCACCAACGACTGCCACGTTATACAGTTTTGTCACATTGTTCTCCCTCTGTTATAGCTGACAGTTATCAGCCACGTCTAAAACGCTTGAGTATATATTACTGTGGACACTTTAACATGATAGTAGTGCCTTAACCCAAAATAGCAAAAACTTTTGTAGTAATTTCATCCACGCTACCAACACCTGCAATAGAATCAAATTTAACAGATTGCCCTGCGGCAGAATAATAGCCAACTAAAGGCTTGGTTTGCTCATGATAAACGCTAAGGCGTTTACGCACCGTGTCTTCTTTATCATCATCACGCAAAATCAGTGCTTCGCCTGTTATATCATCAATTCCCTCTATTTTAGAAGGATTAAATAGCACATGATAAGTACGTCCAGACGATAAATGAACCCGTCTACCTGCCATACGCTTAACAATCTCTTCATCAGCAACCTCGATTTCGATGACGTGATCGATAGCAATACCCATAGCTTCCAGCCCTTCTGCTTGAATAATAGTACGCGGAAACCCATCTAACAAAAAGCCGTTTTGGCAATCAGCTTGAGTAATGCGCTCTTTAATCAAACCCAAGATAATGCTGTCAGAAACAAGCCCACCTGCATCCATCACCTTTTTAGCTTCAACACCTAGTGGCGTTCCCTCACGCACCGCAGCACGCAACATATCACCTGTCGAAATTTGTGGAATCGCGTATTTTTCGGTAATAAACTGAGCTTGAGTTCCTTTGCCTGAACCAGGGCTGCCTAACAAGATGATACGCATGAAATGACTCCATTGTGTCGCTACCATTAAGATAACGAATAGTTTAAATTTGGGTCGTAAAGACAAAAATTACGCCTAAAAGTGACATTTTATAACACATCAACTTTTATCTCTTGTAAAAATATACTTATTTCCCTATCCTTGTGAAATTTATTTGTTTATTGTAGGAGTTTGTAATGCGTGTTGAAGATATAATGACATCCAAGGTATTTACCGTCGAGCAGCATGATTTAATCGATCGTGTATTTTTTCTGATTCATTATGAAAAAATTCGTCATCTACCCGTGGTTGAAAAAGGTAAAGTCATTGGTATTGTTTCAGATCGTGACCTGTACAAAGTCTTAGGGCCGCGAACCAACTCTAATATTATTGAAGGCACATCAGAAATGCACGTTGTACACAAAAAAGTACAAAACATTATGCACCGTGGCGTGTTGACCATACACCCAGAGTCCTATGTTTCTGAAGCGGCGAGCATTATGGTAAACAATCGCATTGGTGCGCTGCCTGTCGTTGATAAAGACAATAAATTACTGGGAATCATCTCAGCAACCGACATTCTGCGCGTTTTTGCTAAGTTAGAAAAAGCCAGTGAACATCGAGAAAAAAGAATTGCCGAAGGTGTTAGCCACAAATAATTATAAAAAAGCCCCTAGCAATGGGGCTTTTTTTAGCCTGAAACAAAGTTTTACTTCAAATGTTACTAACAATTACCACAGTAGAACTTGGCAACAAACCACTTCGGACGTACCATAAAGAAAAACTCTCTGAACAAGTTGGATAACTATAATGAGTAAACTGATTAAACTTTTTCAAGATTCTTCATCTCTGTATGGCAGTAATGCCAATTTCATTGAAGATATGTATGAGCGTTTTTTAGAAGATCCTGAGTCGGTTGAATCCAGTTGGCAGGAACACTTCAAAACCATACATCAAGGCGTTGATTATGAAACACCACACAGTCCAGTCGTTGAACGTTTTGCCCAGCTTGCGGTAAAATCGCCAAGTCGATTAGCCGCACTACAAGGCTTTACTCAAGAAAGTGTGCAAAAACAATCTGCTGTTGCGAGGTTGATTAATCATTATCGTGTGCGTGGACATCAAATTGCCAACAACAATCCCTTAGGAAAAACCACAACCATTCCAGCCGATCTTGATCCTAGCTATTACGGTCTTGCTGAACCTGACATGGATACTCTATTCGACACGGGCGCGTTGTATGGTATTGATAGATTGCCGTTACGCGACATTATTGCCAGTTTAAAAGAAATCTACTGCGGAAGCATTGGCTCTGAGTATATGCACATTGTTGATACCCAGATTCGCCGCTGGTTAATCAGTCGCTTAGAAAGCTCTAAAAACAATTTAGTGGTAGACGCTGAAAAAAAACGTTGGACACTCAAATTACTCACCGCAGCAGAAGGCATAGAAACCCATTTACAGAATAAATTTGTCGGACAAAAACGTTTTTCATTGGAAGGTGGTGAAGCATTAATTCCGATTCTCGATGAATTAATTGAATGTGCAGGAGCTAAAGGCGTTAAAGAACTGGTCATTGGTATGGCGCACCGAGGTCGTTTAAATGTGCTGGTCAATATTTTGGGCAAAAGCCCTGCCAGTTTATTCGATGAATTTGAGGGTAAATCTAAACCTTCTCCAGGCGTACGCTCAGGCGACGTTAAATATCACATGGGATTTTCCTCTGATATTGAAACATCAGCAGGTGCTGTGCATTTAACATTGGCATTTAATCCATCACATTTAGAAATCATCAATCCTGTGGTCGAAGGCTCGGTCAAAGCCCGTCAAGATCGCGCTGGGGAAAATGGAAAAGCCATCGTTATTCCAATCCTTATTCATGGTGATGCTGCTTTTTCAGGACAAGGCATCGTGATGGAAACGCTCAATATGTCACAAACCCGCGCCTTTTCTACAGGTGGAACGGTGCATATCGTTATCAACAATCAAATTGGCTTTACCACCAGTAACCCGCAAGATGCGCGTTCGACCTTATACTGCACTGATATTGCCAGCATGATTCACGCGCCTGTGTTTCACGTCAACGGCGATGACCCAGAAGCGGTATTATTTGTGACTCGCCTCGCGCTTGATTTTCGTATGCTGTATCAAAAAGACGTAGTCATCGACCTTATTTGTTATCGTCGCTTAGGGCATAATGAAGCGGATGAACCCGCTACCACACAGCCTTTGATGTACAAAAAAATTCGCAGCCATAAAACCACGCGCAAACTATACGCTGAAAAACTGATAGCCGAAGGCGTTATTAGTTCGGAACAGTCGCTGGCAATGGAGCAGGATTACCAAAATTTATTGGAAGCAGGACAGGTAGTTTCCAGACCCGTGTTATCAGGAGACCATTATCTCTACAGCACTCAATGGAATAAGTTTCTAAACAACCGTTGGGAATCGCCCTGTGATACCGCGATTACTATGGAACACCTGCGTTTTTGTAATGAAGCCATGCAACACTTACCTATAGGCTTCGAGTTACATCCGCGTGTTGCTAAAGTGATGGAAAATCGCCGTAAAATGGCAGCAGGTGCAATGCCCTTAGATTGGGGGTTTGCTGAAAATTTAGCGTATGCCACGCTGGCGGTGGAAAAACACGCGATTCGTCTAATAGGACAAGACGTAGGACGCGGCACATTTGTCCATCGTCATGCGGTGCTGCATAATCAAGTCAATAACAAAACCTACATACCGATTAGACATCTCACTGAAGACCAAGGTAATGTACAGATTTATGATTCACTACTCTCTGAAGCAGGGGTATTAGGGTTTGAATACGGATACAGCACCACCACACCTAGCACTTTAGTCATCTGGGAAGCCCAATTTGGCGATTTTGCTAATGGTGCGCAAGTGGTTATCGATCAATTTATCAGTTCGGGTGAAACCAAATGGGGACGTTTATGTGGCTTAGTCATGTTATTGCCGCATGGTTTTGAAGGACAAGGTCCAGAACATTCTTCAGCGCGATTAGAACGCTATTTACAGCTTTGCGCTGAACATAATATGCAGGTGTGTAGCCCAACGACCCCCGCACAAATCTTTCATTTATTGCGGCGGCAAATGATTAGACCCTATCGAAAACCCCTAATAATAATGAGTCCAAAAAGTTTATTGCGCCATAAACTGGCAGTTTCCACACTGGAAGATTTGACCACAGGGCAGTTTCAGTCAGTCATTGGAGAGCAGGATTACCATAATCCCAAAAAAATTACCCGTCTCGTATTTTGTTCGGGTAAAGTCTATTTTGACTTATTGGAAGCGCGGCGTGAAGACGCTAACAACCTTAAACACGTTGCAATTGCCCGTCTTGAACAAATATATCCTTTTCCTAGCGATTTATTTAAAGCGGAAATAGCCAACTACACCCATCTTAAAGAATTTGTCTGGTGTCAGGAAGAACCTAAAAATCAAGGGGTTTGGTATAATTCCAACCATCATTTTATTGATAACCTAGACTCACGTGTCAGTGTCACTTATACGGGTCGTGAACCCTCTGCCTCGCCTGCGGTGGGTAAGTTTCACGTCCATATCGAACAACAAAAAGCCGTCGTTCACGACGCACTCTACGGCAATCTTTCAGGAAAATAATATGAGCATTGAAGTCTTAGTACCCGTTTTACCCGAATCTGTTGCCGATGCAACGCTGATTACTTGGCACAAACAAGCAGGCGACACAGTCAATAAAAACGAAAGCCTTGTTGATTTGGAAACCGATAAAGTCACGCTCGAAGTGACCGCGCCAGAAACGGGCATTATCAGCCAAATTCTCAAAGACAGTGGCGCGATTGTCACCAGCGGTGAATTGCTTGCAATAATTGATACGCAAGGAACTCTGGCTGTGCCTAACAATCAAGCAAAGCCTGATCTCCAACCCACAATGAATAAAGAGGGCGATATTCCACTCAGCCCTTCCGTGCGCCGTCTGATTAATGAAAACGCCCTAGACCCAGCTGAAATTACAGGCACGGGAAAAAGCGGTCGCCTCACAAAAATTGATGTCATGGATCATCTTAACAAGCAACCACCCGAAAAATCCGCGCCTGTCATCATAGCTGCCCCCGCTCCACAAGTGAAAGTAGAAGCTATTGCAACGATAGAACCCGCAGTATCCGCATCAAATCTACGTCCTGAACAGCGTGTCGCCATGACGCGCTTAAGAGCAAAAGTCGCTGAACGCTTATTACAAGCCCAACAAAATGCGGCAATGCTCACCACCTTTAATGAGGTGAATATGCAGGCAGTTATCGACCTACGCAATCAATACAAAATTCGATTTGAACAAAAACATGAAGTTAAGTTGGGCTTTATGTCGTTTTTTGTCAAAGCCTCCATCGAAGCATTAAAAAAGTTTCCTGCGATTAACGCCTCTATTGATGAAACCGATATTATTTATCATGGTTACTATGATTTCGGCATTGCGGTCAGCACACCAAAAGGCTTAATTGTGCCAGTGCTGCGTGATGCGGATCAGCTGGATTTTGCGGGCATCGAAAAAAGTATTGCCAGCTTTGGCGAAAAAGCTCGCAATAACACACTCAGCTATGATGACTTAAAAGGCGGTACATTTACCATTACTAATGGCGGCGTGTTTGGTTCAATGCTATCGACTCCAATACTCAACCCTCCGCAATGCGCTATCTTAGGAATGCACGCGATTAAGGAACGCGCCGTAGTCGAGAATGGTCAAATTGTAATTCGACCCATTATGTATCTTGCTCTTTCTTATGACCATCGCTTAGTCGATGGTCGCGAAGCCGTACAGTTTCTAGTGACTATTAAAGAATGCCTAGAATCCCCTGCTCACCTACTGCTGAACATTTAAGACTATGACACACACACAAACACATTACGACGTTATCGTTATCGGTGCAGGACCAGCGGGTTACACAGCCGCTCTGCGTTGTGCGCAACTTGGTTTAAAAACTGCCTGCATTGACAATTGGCTAGATAAAAATGGCAAAAGTGGTTTAGGTGGATTTTTTCTTAATGCGGGCTGTCTTGCCTCCATCGCCTTGCTAGAATCCGCCAAGCTGTACCACGCGCTCGTTCATGATGCTAAAAAACACGGTATTTCTGTGCAAGCAATTAGCTTGGATATGCCGCAAATGATACAACGTAAAGACGATATTATTGAGACACTCAGACTACAGCTTGCCGAAGCGTTTGATTACCATAAAATTGATCGCTATCCTGCAAGAGGTAAACTGCTCAATAACCGTCAAGTAGAAGCCACGCCTGTCGATGATTCAAAACTTCCAGTTATATTAGATGCCGATAATATCATTCTAGCGACCAGTTCAACACCTGTTAAATTAGCCTGCGCCCCCATAGACAACGAGTTTATTATTGATTCTGTTGCTGCTTTACACCTAAACAGCATTCCTAAAAAACTGGCAATTATTGGTGCTGGCGTAGTTGGACTTGAACTAGCCAGTATTTGGAGTCGGCTTGGCGCAGAAACCATTCTACTGGATGCGCAAGAAAACTTTTTGTCGCTACTTGATGAACAACTAGCCGCACAAGCCTATCAAATCTACCGTACTCAAGGCTTGGATATACGCATGGGATCACGCGTAACCTCGGCTAAAAAAGATCATAAAAAAGTCACCATAAACTATCAAGACCGCGAAGGTACTCACACCTTACGAGTTGATAAACTGATTGTTGCCTCAGGTCGTACTCCCAATACTGGCAACTTAGCCGCACCTGAAGCTGATTTACTGCTAGATGAAAATGGCTACGTCCATGTCAACGAAAACTGCCGTACCAATCTACCAGGCGTTTATGCCATCGGTGATTTATCCTTACTAGGTCCTATGTTAGCCCATAAAGGTATTGAAGAAGGCGTATTTGTTGCTGAACAAATCGCAGGCATACACAATCCTATTGATTACGATGTTTTACCCAGCGTTATCTACACCGATCCAGAAATTGCGTGGGTTGGACAAACAGAACAAGCGTTACGCGCAATGGGGGAATCGATTAAAGTCAGTTCTTTTTCGTTAAAAACTAACGCTCGCGCTCAAGCGATAGGCAAAAACGAAGGACTGGTTAAGATTATTGCTCATGCCGATACCGATACCTTACTGGGTGTCCACATTATCGGCACACACGCATCAGAGCTGGTTGCCGAAGCGGTATTGGCAATGGAGTTTTCCGCTAGTAGTGAAGACCTAGCCAGAACCATGCACGCCCACCCTACCCTATCCGAAGCCTTACATGAAGCTGCATTGGGACTGAAAAATAGATCGTTGTATTCTCTATTCAGTAAATAAACAAAACAGAAGTCCAACATAGTTTTGGACTCTATCCATTAAAACTACTCATATCGTGTTTATTTTATGGATAACTACACAAAAAGTTTTGCTATTCGGGAGTGCATACTTCGCCTGCACCCCCAACATTTTTTATTTGCTCGAAAACTTTTTTATGACTACTTATCATCAGAACTGTGTACTATTAACCACTAATTTGTAAACTATTCCAAAAAAAGAGCCGATATGGATATGATTGATGAACTACCTTTATTTGCCGAACTTACCTCAGAGCAAAAAGCCTTGATTGCCGAGGGGATACGCATACAACAATTTCCACGTTCAGCGGTATTAATTACCCAAGGTGATTTATCTGATAGCCTATTTGTACTGCTATCAGGTCGCTTGAAAGTCTATATTCTCGGTGTCAACGGACGAGAAATCCTGCTGGATTTTTTAGACCCCCCGTCCGCATTTGGTGAATTGTCGCTACTTGACGGACAGCCGCGCTCGGCTTCAGTCATGACCGTAGAACCGTGTCGATTGGCTATTTTACCTAGACAACATTTTCTGGACTGCTTGGAAAAACATCCTGCGATTGCTATCGTTTTGCTAAAAACCTTAGTGCAAAGAAGCCGTGGTTTAGTGGAGCGTATAGGAGATTTGGCACTGTTAGATGTCTATGGTCGCACATCGAATATTCTACTTGCCCGCGCCAGTAAAGAAACAGAAAATGGCTACCCAACCCTGACAATAACCCACCAAGAACTTGCCAATCTGGTGGGTGCATCGCGTGAAATGATTACTCGCATTCTCAACGATCTTAAAAAAGGTGGCTTCATCTCTATCGAAAATCGAAAAATCACTGTACTTAATACGCTTCCCAAACGCTGGTAATCGCTAATTCATGATTTCAAGGTCAACATCAATCCCGCGCTACAAAAAAACACTTTATCACAATGCTTCCCCATCAATTGCGCGGCTTTACCCGATAAATCGACAAACTGTCTAGCCAAGTCATTGTCAGGAATAACCCCTAAACCCACTTCATTATGTATCAGCACTAAATCTTCAGGTAATAATAATACCGCTTCCAATTCTTGCAAAATACGGGCTTCGGTAAATGGATGGTGCAACATATTATTTAGCCACATAGAGACACTCGCCACCAGCACGGTGGTGTTGTGACATTTTTTCAAACTAGCCATTAACTTTAAAGGTTCTTCTAGGGTAATAAAACGATCTTCGCGACGTTGTTGACTAAGGACTACCCGCTGTTTCATTTCTTCGTCAAGAAGTTCGCTGGTAGCTAGGTAATAAGGTTTGTCGGCATAGCGTGGTAAAGTTTGCAGCACAAACGTTTCTGCCAAACGCGATTTACCACTTTTTACAGCACCAATAAATAAAGTTTTCATAACACTCTCTCCAATGTTCACAGTTAAAAATTCGACTGGAATACAAACCTAGGTTTGCACACCTATTTAATCAGACAACGCCCGCATAATCGCATCCATATCGACATTATCCGCAACCATGTCCGCAAAACCTTGAATTTGTGCATCACGGTAAGCGGCATACTCATAACCCTGATAAGCGGGATTTATGGCTTTAAAATAATCAGTACGAAAGCGATCATTATCAAACACACCATGAACGTGCGTTCCTGCAATACGTCCTAGTTGATAATATAAAGGATACTTCGCCATGCGTCCGCAATGGATTTCATAACCTTTTATCGGGTATGAAAATAAAGTATAAAGCCCACGATAAAGAATTTTTGGCTGTTGATAAACCACATCATCAGCAATCAAACCTAGCCCTGTTTCTGCCGTAGGCGAGTCATGCTCTAAAGCGTTGGGATCGTGTAATGTTTGGCATAACATTTGATAACCGCCACACACACCAAACACAGCACCTTTAAATTGTTGAACTTCCGTGTACAAACCGTTTTCTTTTAACCAGCGTAAATCTCGAATCACGGTTTTACTGCCGATTAATAACACCATATCAAACCCCGCTAACGGGCGATAACCGTGAATAAGTTCCACATAACAACAGGGGTCTGCCATTAACACATCCAAGTCGTTGTAATTGCTCAAGCCGTGATACGCCAGCACCGCAATGCGAATTTTAATATCTCCTAAGCGTTGCTGATAATTTTGCAGCGATTGCGAATCTTCCATATCGATATTCAACGGCTGAAACGGTAACACGCCCAACACAGGCACACCAAAACGCTCAGCAATAATACACTCACCGTCATCAAAAAACCGCCGATCACCGCGAAATTTATTGATAATTACGCCAATGAGATTATCACGCAGGGTTTTATCCATCAATTCCAGTGTGCCGTAAATAGACGCAAACACACCGCCGCGTTCAATATCAGCGACTAAAATATTTTTAGTGTGAAAGGTTTTAGCGACAAAGGTATTGGATAAATCTTTATGCAGCAGATTTAACTCCACGGGCGAACCCGCGCCTTCAGCAATCACCAACTCATAATCTTGTTGACAGCGTTCAAAGGCGTGCTGAACTTGGGATTCTAAAAATGCCATTTCATCATAATAATCAGCGACACCTTGATTTTTATACACCAAGCCATTGATAACCACCTGTACCGAACTATTACCGTAGGATTTTAATAACACAGGATTAAACCAATAACTGGGTTCAACCCGCGCAGCTTCGGCTTGCAAACATTGCGCTCTGGAAATTTCCCGTCCTTCTTTAGTGACGGCAGAATTATTCGATACATTTTGCGCTTTAAACGGTGCGACTTTAATTCCTCGGTCGGCGAAAAGTCGGCACAACGCCATTACTATGGTCGTTTTGCCTGCATCAGAGCTAGTGCCGAAAATGGCGAGTGGTTTCATCGTTAATCTCATTGCTCATTAAACTACTGGAATCTAAAACACGTTTCGTACGTCGAATTATACATTTTATCTATTACGCACAACACCGCATAGCCAACTGTTCCACGCTTAAATTCAAATAACTGTTTAGCCTGAGTATTGCGGGTAATGCAAGAATAGCAATAGGATGTGCCGACGATAGAAGGCGCATCATTCGCGTCAGTACACTAGACCGAGCGCGGCGTACCTCAGCACATCCTATGCGGCACACCTTATCGCATTGAGTGTATTATGACACCGTCAGAAGAGTGATAAGGTATCTATCATTCTACTGATTATCTTGTTTTGAAAATGTGTGAAATAATCCGAATCAAGTAACCACCAACCATGACACTGAGAGGAATTTATGAATACTTGGATAGAACACTTAAACAGCCCGTTGGTATTAATTGCTTTTATGCTATTTGTTGTGGCTGGTGTGATTAAATTCATGCTGAAAACTAACATCATTCCAGTTAATCAAGCCAATTCAGCCAAACTACTCAATAAAAGTTTAAATTATGTGTTTATATTGGCATTGATAGCCATGGTGTTTGGTTTTTTCAGTCAGCCAGCAGTTTTAGATGTGGTTAAAAAACCACCGAGTAATAACAACTCTAAGTCATCAACTAACACATTAACTAATTCGGTAGTGGGTGTGTCTGTTACACGGAGTCCAAAACACGTTTTGGACGTTTTTTAAAAGCCCAAGTCATGCCTTGGACTCCAGACTATAGTCGGAAGAATCCAAATGTAGGAAAAGCACAGATTTAACCCACTACCGAATTTATCGAACGCCCAGATTACGCAAGAACTGGATTTACACAAGGATGATTTACAAGTGATGACGGAACAGTTGCCTGACGGTATCAATAAAAAAAAGACCCGATAACGCTATCGGGTGTTGTTATTTGATGAGCTTTATCTGGTTGCAGGGCAGCCTGAGAAACTCAAGCAAGCCACCAGACCACCACGCAAGTGACGCTTGAAAGGTGCAGGGGCATCGTTAGCCAATGAAAAACCGCCGATTTCTTGTCATGCCACAACGCTCAGGAGAAGTCGTAATTAGACTGCTTGAGAATGTAGCAAAAAAATTAAGCCGTTGATTTTACAGACGGTTACAGCAGGTACACAGGTTTATACGGACGAATACCCGACCCGATCTACAATCGACTGGAGGAATGGGGATTTCAACATAAAACTGTCAATCATTCCGCCCATGAATACGCACGCGATGAAGACGGTGATCGCTTTTGCGAGGTACACTCCAATAGCATCGAGGGCTTTTGTTCGACCCCATCGTGGTATTTCTCAGGATAAGTTACCCTTATATCTGAGCTTTTTTGAGTTCGTGCATAATGTGAAAAAACGCGGCAAACGCTTGTTATCTTCTCTTTTGGAATCGCTACTTAAAAAGACCTTGGAATCCAATAGAGCCAGCGTTTATTGCGTGGACACCCGAAGAACGCGTCGATGTCATCATCACCAATCCACCGTTTGGGGGCATGGAAGAAAACGGCATTGAAAGCAATTTCCCGAAAGAATTTCAAACCCGTGAAACCGCTGATTTATTCATGGTGTTAATCATCCGCTTACTAAAAGACGATGGAAGCACCGCCGTTGTTTTACCCGATGGTTTCCTGTTTGGCGAAGGCATGAAAACCCGCCTCAAAGAAAAACTACTCACCGAATGCAACCTACACACCATCGTGCGCTTACCCAATGGCGTAGTAGGCTTTTGCCGTACGCCCCTAACTGACGTTAGGCGTAACGCCCTCAGGAAACACGCTACTGTGTCATAACCCACAGTGACAACGCAGCAACCCAAGAGGTGCTTGAAAATAATCAGTAACTTGATGGCGCATTTTTTGGTATGGCAGATATCCGTCAACATAACGCATTGGTCTTTAAATTTTTCAACCAAAGGATAAACCACGAATCGCGAGCATTCGCAGGTATCGATGCACAACCAATAAGCCGCCCTAAGTGATTGCCGCTAAGCCTAACTTAGCCGCCAACAATCCAACGGTGGTTGGAAATACCTGACTCAACCCACGCGCAAAGGTGGCATCCATTGCATCTTCATACATAAGTATTTTTAATCAGATGCGTACTACTTTATCGCTTGCTCATGACTTCCGCAAATTAACTAGCACAAAGGTTAACTACTATGGGAGGAGGATGGAAATATGGAGGCTGCGGCCGGAGTCGAACCGGCCTAGATGGCTTTGCAGGCCACTGCATAACCGATTTGCTACGCAGCCTTAAAAGGAAGTTAAATAAAAAAGCCGCGAATTATCGCGGCTTTTTAAATTCTTTGGAGCGGGAAACGAGATTCGAACTCGCGACCCCAACCTTGGCAAGGTTGTGCTCTACCACTGAGCTATTCCCGCAATTCAATTCATCTGCGCATTATACTCAATTTTCCTATAGAGTCAAGTCTTATTTCTCACTGCACATCAATTGCTAAAGCCCAGCCATCCTTACCTTTACATTCACCGTCTTCCATTAGCACTTTAACAAACGCATTTTTAGTACCATAGGCATCTTGAAGCTCTACCACCGATACGGGTGTTCCTTGGGGAATATGCTGGCACGATGCAGTTCTATCGGCTTCTTCAGTATCATCGTATGCCGCGATAGCTCCTGGTACGCCGACTAATCGAACAGTGGCAGCTGGATCATAACTATTGGCACTTTTTAACACATACTTTTGCCCAACAACTAAGCTTTGAATCTTAGGACCTGAAAGTTGTTTGGACTCGCCTCCGCTCATCAACAGAATCAACAGTACAACGACTCCACCGATAGCACCAAAAAACACTTTTGGATTTTTTTCCTTTAGACTCAGTATCTTGGAGATGATGTTGCCCGCTTCATTTACGGCTTCATTTTCCATCTTCACTGATTCTACTTTTACGCTTTCTTCTGTCTCTACCGAATCGACAGTTTGTTCAGTATTTTCTTCATTACTCATTGCTCTTCCTCACCCTTGTTATTTTTTTATTATAGTCATTAACT
Organism: Methylococcales bacterium; assembly: GCA_026398895.1. Lineage (GTDB taxonomy): Bacteria > Pseudomonadota > Gammaproteobacteria > Methylococcales > Methylomonadaceae > UBA4132. The sequence goes on along the minus strand of JAPLRZ010000072.1, from coordinate 17,385 downwards.
TTTCTGACACCAAAAAGCTCGCTAAGTTAACCTGAAAAAATTAAATCTGTCACCTTTTTTTAGTTTTTCATTGCTTAACATTCAACCAAAAGCCCCAATCGATCAACAGATATTTACTTCCAAGCCATGATGGCTTTAGATAAAATCATAACCTTTTTTATGCGCTGTTGGTATATGCTTTTTCTTTTCTCTTATTTTGATACATTCAAACTGCCAGTAACCTAAACCAACATTTTTCCTATTTTTCAAAGTAACAGAGAAACTCTCATTGTTCGCTGCATGTATTCGCAGTGTATCGTCATCTTTCAGCATGAAGGTGTCGGTAATAATATATTCTTGCTCATTTGTAGCGTAAAAAAGCCCTTTTTTTAGATCGATAGTCGCTTGTGTAGCACTATTATTGCTAGTGGTACTATTACTGTTTGTGCCACTACCATTGTTCGTAGGCGGCTCAAAAAACTGGTTATACTCGACAGAAATAAATTGTGGTGCTATTAACTTCATACCAAAAATTATTTTTCCGCTTTGTTTTGTCACAACTATCTTATCAATGACACCTAATAAACGATTATGCTCAAGCATATCGGTTTTTCTAAAGCTCACTAACGTACCAACAGATAAAACACCTGTTTGGTTAAACACGCAAGATAGCAATTTATCCGATTCTGATTGCACCAAAAATTCCAGCTCTTTTTTGTCGCGTTCATCGGTGACATCTTGTAAGTCCAAGGTTGATGCCAATCCTATCGCAATATATCTATTTAAGCGATCGCTAAACAGTGGTTCGCCTTGAAAGCTAATACCCGCCCATCGTTGTTCGAGATAATCAAGTAATTCCCCTGTCAGTTTACCATCGGTATTTTTCTGCATCTGCACAGAGCTGAATCTTGCCTCGGTAATATCAATTAGCTTTTCTTTATGCTCGAGGACTTTTTGTAATCGACTAAAGTCGATGTATAGCACAGAAGAATCTTTTTTTGAGGTTACATTTTCTTGATAAAGAGGAGGTCTATCTTCATCGGTAAAAACTACGCATTGCATTGAATGACCATACATAGGCGTAGGCTTTAAACTCACTAAAGAAATAATAGTTTCTATAAAGTTATCTACCAGTAAAATTTCCTTTTGCATCAATCCAGTCGGATCAACAAGGCTAAGCAACAGAATTTGTAGATAGCAGTCTTCTGGGCTACTCGATTTAGTCATCTGATGACTATCGCTAGCGACTTTTATGGACTGTTTATCTATTTTGACACTCAACTTATAAAGCGAGTGTAAATCCATCCAGACCCAATCAGGTATCGGCATTCCCATAATAAAATGACTAATAACAATGCCACTTAGTCCTTTAATGCAACGCTGAAGTGCCAATGCGGTACTTTTTCCCTGAAACCAACCCACAGCTCTTCGAGTTAAATCTTTTACTACTATCCAATACCCTATCGCAAATTCCCTTTCGATAGCCACCAATACGCCTAGAATTTTCTGATCGTTTTCCTCTTTTGGATAACCTGTTCTCATAAGCCTCGAACGAAGGTAATCTTCGATCATAAGAATGCTGGGACGCAAAAGCTCTAACGCATTCAATCGTAATGGGCTAGGCATTTCAAGGGCATTAAAGTCAATAATAAAGTCGTGCATTAAGCGCGTTGCTAATCCCATATTAGCGGCAGGTAGCTCGGCAATCCAGCTTGTCAATGCAGCGTCCTCAAATTCTCTTAATCGAGAAGGATTTTTTTGTTGCTTTGGAATAACTAGAAAATAAGAGTTCTTCAAATCAGCACCGAATTTATTTTAATTCTTTAAGTTAGGTAAAAAGCCCTGCATCGTTAACTAATGGTTTTTTGGACTTTATTTTTGTTAAATTTTGCAACAATATTAGCATTATCTAACAATAAACGCGATGTTCGACTTTTAAATTTGGGTAGTGGCAAAATTGACAACGACATGATGGTGGGTTATGTGTGCTATCGATGGCAAAAATCATATTTTTGATTCCCCACCTCTGAATGGCTAGTCATTTACGAATTTCATGTAAAACCAAACACGGTAAGTCGTAATTCGCTTAATGGAGTAGGTCGCACTACATGATTAAGCCCTATCACTTTGTCCATGTATAATGTTCTGATAATTTGATTACAATCAGGATATTTATTTATGATAATTCTCGGTATTAATGATGTGGGGCATCATAATTCCGCCGCGTCAGTGGTTATTGACGGTCAATTAGTCGCGTCTATTGAAGAAGAGCGGCTTTCTCGTATAAAAATGGATAACGCTTATCCCCATCAATCAATTGCCGAAGTGTTAGCTATTGCGGGAATTACCGCTGAACAAGTTGATATGATTGCCTTGGCAGGGTTGTCACGCTGGGATCAAAAACCTTTTGTCGATACGCTATTTCATTACATGGCTAAAGTCGCTAAACAAGAGCCTGATATTAAAAAGTTTTATTGGCAACAACAGCCTGCACGCATTACCCGTTTGTTTAAGCAACGTAAAAAACCCGCTGGGGTATTGGCTGAAAAACCCACGCAAACCGTTGAGCATCATTTAGCTCATGCCGCCTCTGCTTATTACGCGTCACCTTTTGCTAATGAAAAAGTTGGCGTAATTACCTTAGATGGCGTTGGCGATTTTTCTTGGGGTTCGGTATGGCTGGGTGAACACGGTCAGTTACAGCAAGTCGGTTATTTACCGTACCTCAACAGTATCGGTTTATTGTATTCCGCCATCACAATTTATCTAGGTTTTAAAGCGACACGCCATGAAGGTAAGGTGTTGGGTTTAGCCGCGTTTGGCAATCCAGAACCGCTATTATCACGGTTACTTGCTCATACTAACCAGCATGATTGGCATGAATTATTTGACCCACGGTTAGCGCGAATCGCACTAAAGTTTGCGAGTGACGTTGGACAATCCGCTCTCAGAGAATTATGCAATGATTTAAGCAAAGAAGATGTTGCCGCAGGCATTCAAGCGTATACCGAACAATTAATTTGCGACTGGGTACAAGCACAAGCACAAACATTACAGTTTAGTAAATTAGCCTTAGCAGGCGGTGTGTTTGCCAATGTTAAATTAAATCAACGGTTGTTAGCCTTGCCTGAAATCGACAATATTTATGTGCATCCGAATATGGGTGATGGTGGTCTCGCCACTGGAGCAGCTTACGAAGTGTATTCGCGCTTGCAAAATGGCTTAATACCAAAGTTACAGCCGCACGTTTATTTAGGCACAGAAATTAATCGTGAAAATGCGTTAGCCGCGTTGGAAAAATCAGGGCTGACTTACAGCGAACCAGAAAATCTGTCTTATGCCGTAGCAAAATTGTTAGCCGCTGGTAAAGTGGTCGCTCGCGCCGCTGGTAAAATGGAATATGGCCCTCGTGCATTGGGCAATCGCACGGTGATGGCTTCTTGTCAGGATAAAGCGATTAACCAGTGGTTGAATCAAAAATTTGACCGCACTGAATTTATGCCTTTTGCACCTGTGATTATCGAAGAACAAGCGCAGGCTTATTTTCCTGATTGGCGGGAAGACCATGTTACCGCTCGTTTTATGACGCTGACTTACGATGCGTCAGCTATTGCGCAAAAAAATATCCCCGCCGCAATTCATGTTGATAATACCGCCAGACCACAAGTGATTCGCCGTGTCGATAATCCTGATTATTACGACATCATCAACGATTATTATCAATTAACAGGCGTAGCCAGTGTGATTAACACCAGTTTTAATATGCACGAAGAACCAATAGTGCGTACTGCCGAAGAAGCGATTTTGGCATTTCAGGCGGCACAATTAGACGCGCTGATATTAGATTGTTTTTTAATCGAAAAAAACTTTTTGTGTTAGGACAAAATGCGCTCAATTAATCTATTTATTATTGCTTTAGTGACGCTACCCTTGTTTAGCGCAAATACCCTCGAAGCTAAAACAAAACCTAAAGCCGCTGTTACGCAGGTAAAGCAAGCAGAGCCTAAAGCCGAAACGCCAGCAAAACAGCTTATTAACATCGCTTACTTAAGCCAAGAACAAGCCGTGCCGCCCGCGTTGTCCAACCTAGACCCATTTATTCCAGATAAAGGGCTATTAGGTTCGGAATTGGCGATTAATGACAACAACACAACAGGACAGTTTACGGGACAGTCTTTTGTGCTAAACAAGTTTATTGTGCCTATCGATGGCAATGTTGTTGAAGTGTTTAATAAAGAAATTGTCGATAAATATCAATTGGTAGTGAGCTTATTACCTGCCGAATCGCTAACTAAGCTAGCAGACAGTGCGGCAGGTAAATCGATTTTATTGTTTGATGCTGCAACCAGTGACGATAGTTTACGCGCTGAACAATGTCGCCCTGAGGTTTTACACCTACTGCCTAGCCGTGCCATGCGTGCCGATGCCTTAGCGCAATACATGATGAAAAAACGCTGGACAAAGTGGTTTTTAGTGGTGGGTACAACACCTGAGGATAAGTTGTTTGCCGATGCGATTAAACGTGCAGCTAAACGGTTTGGTAGCAAAATCGTTGCTGAAAAAGTCTGGGAACATACAGCCGATGCACGGCGTACTGTACAATCCGATGTGGCGGTATTTAGCCAAGATGCCGATGACTATGATGTGCTAGTGGTTGCCGATGAACAAGGGCAGTTTGGTGAATATCTGGATTATCGTACTTGGCTACCTAGACCCGTGATTGGCACACAGGGCTTGACTGCCAGCGCGTGGCATAAAACCCACGAACAATGGGGTGCAATACAAATTCAAAACCGTTTTCAAGAACAAGCGCATCGTTGGATGGAAGAACAAGATTATGCGGCTTATTTAGCCATTAGAGCAATAGGCGAAGCGGCAACCCGCACTAAATCCAATGACTTGATAGCGATTAAAGACTATATGCTTAGCCCTGAATTTGCCTTGCAGGGTTATAAAGGTAATCCGTTGTCGTTTAGATCGTGGGATGGGCAGTTGCGGCAACCTGTGTTGCTTGCCGCTCCGCGTTCATTAGTGGCAGTCGCGCCGATTGAAGGCTTTTTGCATCCCAAAACGGAATTAGATACCTTAGGTGTCGATCAACCTGAAACGACCTGTCGAATGGAAAAAAACAATGAAAAATAAATTATTAGGTTATCTCGTTCCCACGCGCTGCGTGGGAACTCATACTAACCGCGCTGCAGTGTACTACACAACGCGGCGCGTTGAGACTGCATTCCCACGCAGCGCATGGGAACGAGAAAAAATATCCCTGCTATTAGGCTTGGCTTTATTAACGGCATTGACAACCACTGTGCAAGCAGAAACCGTTTTTGTCAGTTTAGAAAAAGATAACGCATTAGCGATTGTTGATCCTATCGAAGGTAAGTTAATCAAAACTGTACCGATAGGGCAACGTCCACGCGGGCTTGCACTCAGCACCGACAATAAATTTTTGTTTGTTGCCACCAGTGATGACAATATTATTAGAATGCTGGATGCTGAAACCTTGAAAGAACTGGCAAAACTACCTTCAGGTAAAGATCCCGAAACGTTCGCTCTCAGTCCTAACGGCGATAAGCTGTATGTGTCGAATGAAGATGACAGTCTGGTCACGGTGATTGATATTGCCAGTAAAAAAGCCATACATGAAATTAAAGTTGGCGTTGAACCCGAAGGCATTACCGTCAGTCCTGATAATCAATGGCTCATCAGTGCGTCTGAAACCACTAATATGGTGCATTGGATAGACACTAAAACCAATGCTATTGTTGAAAATACTCTTGTTGATCCGCGTCCGCGTGCCGTTAATTTTACTGCTGATAGTCAACAATTATGGGTGACTTCTGAAATGGCAGGAACAGTCATGGTGTTGGATGTCAAAACCAAACAGCCTATTAAAACTATCAAATTAGCGGTTGAAGGGGTGACTTTTGATAAAATTCAACCTGTTGGCGTGGTAATAGACAAAGAAAGAAAGCGTGCATACATCGCTTTAGGGCCCGCTAATCGGGTTGCGGTGATTAACGCGCAAAGTTATGAAATTGAAAAAGTATTATTAGTCGGGCAGAGGGTGTGGAATCTGGCATTTTCACCCGATCAAAAACGCCTGTACACCACTAATGGCACAAGTAATGACATATCAATTATCGATTTAGACACCCAAACAGTGACTAAATCTGTTGGTGTCGGCACTTATCCGTGGGGCGTTGCAGTAAAACCATGAGTAAGTCTATCGCGTTAGCCATCGAAGGCTTGAGTTTTTCTTACGGCAATCAAAAAGCATTGGATGATATTAATTTTAAAATTCAGCTAGGTGAATGCACGATTTTATTAGGTCCGAATGGCGCGGGTAAAAGTACCCTATTTTCGTTGATTACCCATTTATATGACGCACGGCAAGGACACATTCAACTGTGTGGCTTTGATATTAAAAAACAAAGTTGCTTGGCCTTAGCAAAACTGGGTGTGGTTTTTCAACAAACCACTCTGGATATGGATTTAACGGTCGATCAAAATTTACGTTATCACACTGCTCTGCATGGTATGAGTCGTAAATTAGCCACTGAACGCATTCAACAAGAACTAGAGCGTTTAAATATGTATGAACGCCGTTTTGAAAAAGTCCGTCAACTTAACGGTGGTCATAAACGCCGCGTAGAAATTGCCAGAGCCTTATTACATAAACCGTCCTTATTGCTGTTAGATGAACCCACTGTTGGTTTAGATGTCGCCAGTCGAAAAAATATTGTTGACTATGTGCATCGCTTAGCCGCAGAGGAAAATATAGCGGTGTTGTGGGCGAGTCATTTAATGGATGAAATTTATGCCAATGACCATGTTATTGTGCTACATAAAGGACAGATTAAAGCCAATGGTACGGTGAATGAAGTATTGCAACAGACCGATACCGTCAGCATTAACGACGCGTTTCACTATTTAACGCGAGGACAGACGGCATGAATATTGTGCATTATTGGCGAGCAATGTCGGGTATTGTCGGACGTGAATTATGGCGTTTTGTGACTCAACGTGAACGCTTTATCTCTGCGTTAGTGAGACCCTTGATTTGGTTATTTGTCTTTGCAGCAGGCTTTAGAGCCGCCTTAGGGTTGGCGATTAGTCCGCCTTATGAAACCTATATTCTTTATGAAGTGTATATAACCCCTGGTTTATGCGGCATGATTCAGCTTTTTAATGGAATGCAAAGTTCTTTATCGATGGCTTATGACCGTGAAATGGGCAGTATGCGGACTTTATTGGTGTGTCCTTTGCCGCGCTGGTTTTTATTGCTGAGTAAATTATTAGCAGGAACGGCGGTATCTATTTTGCAAGTTTATGTCTTTCTAGCGATTGCCAGAGTCTATAACATTAATATACCGATGCAGGGCTACTGGGCTGTTTTGCCACCTTTACTATTATCTGGTTTAATGTTAGGTGCATTAGGATTATTATTATCTTCATTTATCAAGCAATTAGAAAATTTTGCAGGGGTGATGAATTTTGTCATTTTCCCGATGTTTTTTATGTCAACGGCACTTTATCCATTATGGAAAATTAAAGAATCCAGTGCGTTGCTTTACAATCTGGCGAAATACAATCCATTTTCACAAGCGGTCGAATTAACACGGTTTGCTTTGTACGGTCAATTTAACCAAGAAGCGTTTATTTATACGTTGCTTGCTTTTATGGTATTTATGATAGCTGCCATCATTGGTTATAATCCGTCAAAAGGAATGATGATAAAAAAAGGTGGCGGAGGTGACTCATGAAAAGAAACTTAAACCGTTCGTGCTGAGCTTGTTGATGCATAAAGGGCTTAACGTTGGTAGCCTTAGTTGTTTTTGCAATCGGGGCTTTTTTATGTAGCCTTAGCAGATTTTGAAAAACATAGCATTTGTGCTTGATAGGGTTGTTGGTGTTTAATAACGCTAAAAACAAGCCGTTGCAGTATCTGAAAAACTAACTACTACAAACAATGTTTTGCTCTGATGAATAGTAGTATCATAAACAACGCATTATCTTTGCAGCTCACAAGTTACGTCCAGTCCACTCATTTTTTATCAGGAGTCCTTAGTTATGTCTCGCCTTGCTTCAGTGACAACCCCTTTAGGTTCAGACACCTTGCAATTTAGCCGCATGAGTGGCTATGAAGAAATGAGCCGACTGTTTGAGTATGAAGTGGACTTAATTGTTGACAATAAACATTCGGGAGCAATCGCAACCGCAGGTTTTCCCGTTAATAAAGTGCTTGGACAGGCAATGACAGTTGCCTTGGAATTACCCGATGGTGCGGGTATCCGCTATTTTCATGGGCTAGTCACTCAATTTAGGCATCATGGTGCTGAGGGAGATTGTTTTTTATACCGTGCGCTCTTGCGTCCTTGGCTATGGTTTTTAACACGCACCAGTAATTGTCGTATTTTTCAAGAAAAATCCGTCCCTGATATTATTAAAGAGGTGTTTACCGCCAATCAGTTTAGTGATTTTAAACTGGAATTAACTCGTTCGTATAAAACCCGAAATTATTGTGTTCAATACCGTGAAACGGATTTTAATTTTGTCAGTCGCTTAATGGAAGACGAAGGCATTTTTTATTTCTTTAAGCACGAAGCAACTAAACATACCTTGGTGATTGGCGATTCTGTCGGTGCCTATCAAACCATTACAGGATATGCCACGATTCCCTATTTTCCGCCTGAGAATGTCGGACGGCGAAAACAAGATCATATTTTCGAGTGGCACACTGCTCACAAAGTCCAATCAGGAACTTATGTGTTAAATGATTACGATTTTGAAAAACCCAAAAGTAATCTTGTCACCAAATTCACCGAGACAAAACCACACAGCCATGCTGAAGGTGAACACTATGATTATCCAGGTAATTATTTTGAACCCCCGCTTGGAGAAAGTTATGCCAATATTCGACTGGATGAATTACAAACAGAGCATGAAATTATTCAAGGTAGAGGTAACGCGCTTGGTTTAACCACAGGGATGTTATTTACCCTAAAAGATTATTATCTTGCTCCAGAAAATACCAAACATATTGTCATTGCTGCCAATTTTCTCATTGTCTGCAACCAATATCGTAGCGGTTCTTCTGCCGAAGATGACCATTATGAATGCAGTTTTAAGGCGATTCGTTCAACGCAGCAGTTTCGCCCCCAACGACTAACCCCCGCACCTTTTGTGCAAGGACCACAAACTGCCACTGTAGTTGGTAAAAGCGGTGAAGAAATTTGGACGGACAAATACGGACGTATTAAAGTACAGTTTCACTGGGAAAGAAATGGCAAACAGAATGAAACCAGCTCGTGTTGGATACGGGTCGCCTATCCTGTCGCAGGTAAACAATGGGGGTGGGTGTCTTTACCGCGTATGGGTCAAGAAGTCGTGGTGAGCTTTTTAGAAGGCAATCCCGATAGACCGTTGATTACAGGCAGTGTGTACAATGCCAATCAAATGCCACCTTATGCCTTACCCGCGAATCAAACCCAAAGTGGACTCAAAAGCCGTAGCTCTAAAGAAGGTGTTACCGATAATTTTAATGAAATTCGCTTTGAAGATAAAAAAGGCTCAGAAGAGCTTTATGTTCATGCGGAAAAAGACCTTAACTGCGTAGTCGAAAATAATGAAACCCGAAAAATCGGGCTGGATAAAAAAGACAAAGGCAACCAGACCTTAGAAATTTATAATGACCGAACAGCCACTTTAAAGATGGGCAATGATACCCTAACGGTCGAAAAAGGTAACAGCACTACTAAGATTAGTTTAGGTGACTATAAGCTCGACGTTGATGTGGGCAAAGTCACAATTACCGCTATGACTTCTATTGAACTGAAAGTGGGTACTAGCAACAGCATTAAAATCGACCAAACAGGCATTACCGTCAACGGTATCATGGTGAAAGTAGATGCAACGGCAAAATTGGATGCAGGCAGTCCACTTACCACAGTAAGTGCCGATGCTGTGTTGACACTCAATGGCTTAATGACCAAAATCAATTAGCAAGGCATTAACATGACCGAATCAACGTTAATAAAAATTAAACAAATGAATGCTGATGCGATTGCACAAGGCATAAAATTCGATGAACAAGCGATTGCGTTACTGCAAGATAATCCAACAACAGTGGATTACCTTAATCAACTGATAGCACTTAAGCTTTATCCAGATGCAGTACGGTTTTTAGCTCATGCTCTGCCTAAACGTGAAGCGACATGGTGGGCGTGTTTATGCGCTCGCAACACCCTCACAGATAAAACCCCAGCCAGTGAAATCAAAGCCATTGAACTTGCCGAAGCGTGGGTGTACAAACCGATTGAAGACACTTGCAAACCAACCCTAGCGGCGGCAGAAGCAACCGAATACAAAACTGCTGCCAGTTGGGCAGCCATTGCCGCATTTTGGAGCGGTGACGACATATCGCCTACACCACACGCAGTTATACCACCTACTGAAAAACTATATGCCAAAGCGGTAATAGGCGCAGTAATGCTGGCAGCAACCCAAGGAGAAGCTAGTAAAGTGAATGAAAAATACCTGCTTTTTTTACAACAAGGCATTCATATCGCCAGTGGTGGCGATGGTCGAATAGTTCAATAAGCACATTTTAACTTTTCATCGTAGCAGGAAAGAGTATGGGACAACCCGCCGCAAGACTATCTGATATGCACGTCTGCCCAATGGTGACAGGCGTTGTGCCGCACGTTGGCGGCCCAATACTGCCGCCTTGTGCCATCACCGTCTTGATAGGCGGTATGCCTGCCGCCCGAGTCGGTGATATGGCAGTTTGCGTAGGACCGCCTGATGTCATCGCACTAGGCTCAATGACCGTGTTAATTATGGGGCAACCTGCCGCCAGAATGGGAGATATGACAGCTCATGGTGGTACGATTGTTTTGGGGTTGCCGACGGTGTTGATTGGGTGATAAACGCCTCGCTAACAAAGTATTTAACTGGAATGTAGTTTATGCCTCAACTCATTATTGAGCTTACGAGGTTTTAACAAATATAAGGGGTAGATTGATGGTGGCTCAAGTTACTGGAATAAAAGGGGTGGGAGCAAACTGCGAAATAGTTGACAAAGGCACTAATGCTTCAATATGTACACCCACGCAAAGAACGACAGGTACAGATGCACCGCCTAAAATACTTAGCGTCAGTTCATCAGTTAGCCTTTATTATATAAGAGAAGTTTATGGTCGTAATCTGAAGGCAATACAGAATGTTGCCGATTATGCTGATTATGCGGTAATGGCAAATAATACATACTATGAAGATAGCGTTGTTCTCCCTTACTATATTAAACTAAGGAGATCATATGAAGATGATATTTTAGATTTTAGGGGCTTTGGTGTCGCAGTGTTTGAGAGCAGTAAAACAGGAATAACAACTATTGCTTTTCGAGGTTCGGATAATCTTGTTAATTGGATAGAGGATGCCGCTAACATTGCAGAACGTGTATCTATGGGAGGATTAACCCCATTATCATTTTTGGTGTCTAAAATATTCAATATATTCGATAAAGCCCTTGAATATGCAAAAGGGATTGGTGCGAAAAAGCTTAATTTTACTGGACATTCACTCGGAGGGGCATTAGCTGCTTATGTTGGTGCTATTATCGGAGGAGATGTGATCACTTTTAATTCCCTACATATGGGCGAATTCAAAAAGATTGAGCTTGCTATAGGTGAGGTGATGTTGAAAGTGTCTGGATTACCTAGAGCAGAAAGCAAAATTGTGCATTTTAAATCTGTTCATGACCCAGTGACATTTTTATTTAAAGATAAGCTAAAAGGTGATCTGATTGTTGTTTATAATGAGACAGCTGGCAATTCATTGACTTCGACAGCAGGTCATAATATGACAAGCTTGATGAAAGCGATGGTAGATGTACAGAGTATAGTAGCCGAAGTGGGTAGTGCAAAAAAACTGGTATCATGGCAGCTAGAGCCTTACTTTTGGATTTCAAAAGAATACTAGATGAACCCAAGCATCCTGATTTATTCATGCAGCAAGTAGCCCGCATCGAGCTTGTGGGGCTTTTCGTGATGATGTTACTGTCTCCCCTCCACACGGGTTACGCATTACAACATCAAATTAACGCGATAAGGCTATAGACTAGGCTAAGTACGAAGCGCATGGTGGGTAATACCGCCAATCAACCAGAGCCTATTGTTTACTAGGCTCTATCCACATTTCAGGAATTTCCAGAATTTTGGCGATTTTTCCATTTAGCATAAAAATACGCACCACTTGAAACCACTCCTGCCACCGTTGCAGCCGCAGCAACTCAGTAAAGCATATAAGCTTTAACTAAAAAACGATAGACACAAAAAAGGCAGCCTAGGCTGCCTTTTTTTATTGCATAAAGCAAAACCGATTAAAGTTTTTCTTTAATACGCGCTGCTTTACCAGTCAAATCACGCAAGTAGTACAATTTAGCACGACGAACATCACCACGACGCTTAACAGTAATTTCGCTAATCATAGGACTGTGTGTTTGGAAAACACGTTCAACGCCTGTGCCATGAGAAATTTTTCTAACAGTGAAAGCTGAGTTTAAACCGCGATTACGTTTTGCAATGACAATGCCTTCAAACGCCTGCACTCTTTCTTTATCGCCTTCTTTTACTTTAACTTGTACAACAACAGTGTCACCTGCATTAAATGCGGGGACATTTTGTTTCATTTGCGCTTGTTCTAATACATCAATAATGTTCATTACCACACCCTTTAACTTCAACTTTAAATTGTTCTAGCAGTTGTTTTTGTTCTGCATTTAACGGTTTTTTTTCTAATAAATCAGGTCGTCTTTGCCACGTTCGTCCTAAGGCTTGTTTCATGCGCCAACGGCTGATCTCTGCATGATTACCGCTCAGTAATACGTCTGGTACAGCGCGTCCTGCTAACTGTTCTGGTCGGGTAAAATGTGGACAGTCTAGCAATCCATCGGTATGTGAATCTTGTACTGCGGATTGTTCATCACCAAGTACATCGGGCAATAACCGCGTCACTGCATCAATGACTATGAGTGCCGCGAGTTCACCGCCGCTGATAACATAATCGCCTATCGACCATTCTTCATCACAATCCAAGTCAACAAAGCGTTCATCAACCCCTTCATAACGTCCTGCCACTAAGATCAATTGCGAGTTTTGTGCAACGCTTGATAATAAGGCTTGGGTAATCGGTTTGCCTTGTGGGCTTAAATAAACGACTTTACTGTTTGCGTAACCTGCCTGTTTTGCCGCATTAACAGCGTCATGCAAGGGCTGGTATTTCATGACCATCCCAGGCCCGCCGCCGTAAGGACGATCATCAACGGTTTTGTGCTTGTCGTGAGTATAATCGCGTGGATTCCATACCGATAAACTGACAATGCCGCGTTCGATTGCTTTTCCTGTGACACCAATCTGTGCCGCTGCTGTCACCATGTCTGGAAATAAGCTGATGACATCAAAACGCATTAAAAATCTGCGTCCCAATCCACTATCATCTTACCCGCGCTTAAATCAATCTGGGTGATGGTTTGTCCTTGTAAAAACGGAATACACCGTTCTTTATCACCTTGAACAATCATGACATCATTCGCGCCTGTTTCCAGCAATCCACTGATGACACCAAAATCAACGCCTTCGGTATTTTCAACTTTTAAGCCGATTAAATCAGACCAGTAGTATTCATCACTTGCCGCTTTTGGCAATTGTTCTGGGGTGATAAAAATATCCCAGCCCATCAAACTTGCCGCTAGGTCTCGGTCTTGAATACCCTCAAGTTGAGCAACGACCGCTTTCCCTTGCAGGTTTCCAGTAATCACTTTAACCGTTTTCATCTCACCCGCTTTTTTTAGCAACCAAGGCGAATAGTCGAGAATATTTTCTCTATAATCGGTATAGGAAAATACCTTAACCCAGCCTTTGATACCAAAAACGCCAGAAATTTTTCCAACGTGTATATGACCTTTATCAGACAAACGAATTACGCAGCAGCTTTTTTAGCGACTTTAATCAATTGGGCAACACGCTCAGACGTTTGTGCGCCTTTGGTTTTCCAATATTCAACACGTTCGCTGTCTAAGCGTAATTTTTCTTCATTGCCACGCGCTAATGGATTAAAAAAGCCAACGCGCTCAATATAACGACCATCACGACCGCTACGACTATCTGTTACTACAATTTGGTAGAAGGGGTGATTTTTTGCACCACCTCTGGAAAGACGAATAGTTACCATCTAAAATCCTCAAAACTTTTGGTCATTGTTAATCCGCCTATTCTACGCGATTTTATTGATAAGTGAAGAACAAATTAAAAGATTGTCCACGAAAAATAATTTATGTAGGAGTGAGACTATTCCCAAGGATTAAGTATCTGCACACCAGTTGGCTTAAAATCTGCCACATTGCGTGTAACAACAGTCATATCGTGAACCAATGCGGTCGCGGCTATTAATGCGTCACGGTCTGAACGCGGGTCTGGTACATGAAGTCTGCCACAACACAGAGCCACTGTACTATCAACATCAAGAATGCGTCCATTGAAAGTAGGTAAGACATGATGATTAAGCCAAGTACGAAGCAATGCGGCTTGTGCTGTGTCTCGCCGTTCGATTAAACCTATTCCCATTTCCAATTCAAGCAGTGTCACCACCGATAAAAATAACTGTGTCGGTAATACATTCTCTGCCCAAATTTTAACATTTGGATGGATTTTGCCTGTTTTTGCTTTTCTTAGTTCGGAAACAACATTGGTATCCAGCAACAGCATCATGAAAAATCAGCGGGATAAAAATTAGTTAAGCGTGGTGGATTAAAATCAATATTGGCAACAGCGGGCATCGCCAGTAATTCGGTAATGCTGGCTTGTTTTTTATGTTGCTGTAAGTAGTCGGCTAAAATATTGCTAACCGCTTCTTGAGCGTTTTGATACTGGCTAACGGTAATTACCTCATTAATCAATGCGTCATCTATAGTGATGTTGGTCATGTTTCACTCCGTTAAGTTCACTGTATACTTGGTTTGTGATTAGTTTGTTATTCGCTGAGTCGGCTCTCTCTTTTAAGCAAGGTAATAATTTCTCTTAAGTTATCAATTTCCCTGTCTTTCATGGTAATTTCTTTTGTTTGTAATTCATTAATTACCAATTGTTTTTCTAATTCAGAAGCAGATGAACCGATATGTATTTTGGTTTCATTATTTGAGAGATGCGAGTTGATGATATTGAATGAGCCTTTTTCATTTAATTCAAACAATTCAGATAATTTTATTTCTAACGATTCAGCAATGCTTTCTAAGCGGGATAATTTTATATCGCTGTCGCCGCGTTCAATATCACCGTAAGCACTGGGTGACATTTTCAATTTTTCTGCCAGTTGTTCTTGCGTAAGTCCTACTTGTGAATAATCAAAGACACCTGATTGTTTGTCAAATTAATTAGGTAACATAAACAACAAATGAGGACGCTAATATGAAGACTACCCATATATTCTTTAGCATAATTATGCTTTTGGCTACTGTTAATGTAAATGCTGCCGCTCCAGATTGTAGTAAAAAATTCAATTTTGGTGAATATTTAGGCGAATATAACAGTGTTTTAGCCTACAGTAACGGTCAACCTTGCTATTTTTCAAACATTAAAAATAAGTACGCTAATTATACAACTGGTTATTTATATCAATGTGTTGAATATGTAAATCGTTATTACAAACAAAAATTTAGCCGCGAACTTGGAGCAGGTAACGCGAATACATATTGTGCTAACGCTTCTCAGAAAAATTTAAACAAATCTGATAATGGTAAAACTACTGATAAACCGCAGCCCAATAATATTATTTGTTCAAAGGGAGGCAATTATGGTCATTGCGCTATAGTCCGTGAGGTTGGCAATGATTATGTGAAAGTGATTGAACAAAATTTTAATGAAAATAAAGTCGATACCAACCACAAGCTTACTCTAACAAAAGATAAGAAAGGTCAATATACTGTTGGTGGCTTTAGTTCTAATTATCCAGTCCAATGCTGGATGTGGTCTAAAAAATAACTCGATAAGGTGTGCTAATCATAGCAAGTAGCCCGCATGGAGCTTGCGGAATGCGGGATTTTCGTTGGTGATGTAACTATTCCCCGTGTTCCGCTACGCTCCACACGGGCTACGTTTGAAATATTGAAACTCATCATACTATCCAACAAAACCGCCTCCAGCCTTGTAGAGATTTCCATGCGTTGTCGGAAACGCCCACCCTGCGCTACCGCGCTGGGCTTATTCCGACCTACTCAATTTTTCTGAGTGCAAGTGTTAAAGGTTACGTTTAAATTACCTTTATCAGTCAAATCTACCAACGCGATAAGATACGCTACATTAGGATGTGCTGAGGCACGAAGCGCATCGTTCGAGTTGATGCGCCTCCTATCGTCGGCACATCATATGGCTCTACCAGTGTGATATAAATTTATTCACATTTTCATTGGTACACCCGTAACAGATTGAAGCACCAGCCATAGAAATACACAGGCGATAACCAATAATATTGTTTTGATTTTTGTTGACATAATAACCTCATAATGGATCAGTAAGTAGCACACATGGAGCTTGCGGAATGCGGGACTTTTCGCGGTGATGCCATTGCGGCGAAGATTGATGGGTGGAATTGTGACTTTGTTGCCCACGCTTTGCAGTTGTGGGCAATGATTTTTTCATCGGTGGTGACGGGCAAACCAAGCTCTAGCTAATTCAGTTTGAATTTAAAATCATTTATGGCATCACTTTAACAATGATTGCAGTTCTTTAGCGGCTTTTTCACAATCTACTGCCGTTTGTTCAACGCGGCGTTGTAATAATAGCCCTACACTTAAACCATCACTGTCCCGTTCAGCGTATTCATTTAATGCTTCACAGGTTTTCTGCATACGTTGTTCTGCTTGCAACAAAGCATCGAGATTGGCTGGTTTTTCATCATTCTCAGTGAATGCCATCATTTTGCTGGTCATGCTATTTTGTAATTTGAACACGGTTTCTACATAGCGAGTGAATTCTTCGCGAGTTTGACCGTTTGCACCGTAGCCGCTAAAAAAGGGCAGTGAACAACCTGATAAGAGTATTGTCATCAGTAAACCTATTAAGGCTTGACGACTGACTGAATTTAGATTCCATTTTGTCATTTGAAATTTCATATTACTCGCTGGATTCATTAAATAAAGTGCCAATATACTATAAATCTAGCCGACTTAAATATAAAAACAACAATAAAAAGTGAATTGGTAAAATTTACTTACAGTGTTTTCAATATAGGTTAGTTACCATATAAAAGAAACTTTATGCCAATAATATACTCTAACTATTAATTTAATAACATTGTTAGGAGATTAAAATGAAACCTTACTCATACGACTTAAGAATTCGAGTTTTT
>JAPLRZ010000038.1 GCA_026398895.1 Methylococcales bacterium | reverse complement strand
TTTTTCGCCATATTTCCTTATCCAATAGTATGCCGCTGTATGCGAGCAGCTTAATAGCCGACCGATTGATCGAAATCCTAATCCTTCCAAATACATCGCCAAGGCTTGCTGTTTCACGTCTTCGCTGTATCCTTTATGTGCGACCGTGTATCTATATCCACAACTCTTACAGTGGTAACACTGTTTTTCTCTAACAATTCCATCTTTTCGGCTTTCGCTAGGTTGACATTTTGGACAGTTAATCATTGGTTTTTCTATTGCTATAAATTTTTTAATTTTATTCGAGCTATCTATGTTTAACAATGCCAACTAACCTATATTGAAAACACTGTAATTCAAGCCCTATAGGGATTCAGAGATACAGCATCTTGAAAGGCAATAGGTATAATATCGACCAAGAAAATCGTTCAAAAAAGGCTACGACACATGATTTTACATCAACTATTCTGCGAGACTGACGATTTTTGCCAAGACTTTCTACCCGAATGGAAACGGACACAGCTGGAGGCAAAAAGCGTAATAGAACAAAGTGCTTATGTGAAAGCGAAATAATGATCATTGTGGTCTATTTTCAAATGAGTGGTTATCGCACGCTCAAACACTTTTACCTGAAACACGTTTCAGTATAGTGGCGGCAACTGTTTCCTGGTTTGCCAAGTTACAACCGTTTCGTGAAACTGATGGCAGAGGCTTTAAATCCTTTGGCTGCCTTCATGCAAAGTCGTTGCGGCAAAAGTAAAGGAATTGCATTTGTAGACTCCACCCCGTTGTGTGTTTGTGAAAATATCCGAATTCCACGCCACAAAACTTTCGCAGAGCAAGCAGGACGCGGCAAATCCTCAACAGGTTGGTTTTACGGTTTCAAGCTACCTCTCATCGTCAATGACTGTGGCGACATTCTGTCATTCTGCCTGACACGCGGCAATGTCGATAATAGAAAACCCGTGCCATTCCTCGCTAACGAATTGATAGGTAAACTGTTTGGCGATAAGGGCTATCTCTCAAAGAGACTGACGGAGCTTTTAGACGCTCAAGATGTTGAACTGATTACCAGCTTGAAAAAGAACATGAAGCCCAGAGTCATTGCCGCCTTCGACAAGCTCATTCTCAGAAAACGCAGTATTATTGAAACCATTAATGATCAACTGAAAAATATCTTTGTCCTTGATCATTCTCGGCATCGTTCGTTAATCAACTTTCTTGTCAATGCCATTGCCTCTTTAATAGCTTATTGTTATCAGCCCAAGATATTCGCCAACAGGATTTAATGTCTTTGCTGTCAGTGAATGCTTAAGTCGAACTCAGGTTATAATAATATCGGTGGGCAAGAAAAAAGACGCTTGCCCATCCTACACGACTTACCGCTTACTCTCAGTTTACAAATTTTCGATAATCACATCGGCAAATTCACTGCATTTCACTTCAGTTGCCCCGTCCATTAAACGGGCAAAATCATAAGTCACACGCTTACTGGCAATTGCCGCATCCATCGCATCAATAATGGCATCGGCAGCTTCTGTCCACCCCATATAACGCAGCATCATTTCGCCTGATAAAATCAACGACCCTGGATTGACCTTGTCCAAATCCGCGTATTTTGGTGCTGTGCCGTGGGTGGCTTCAAATACCGCTACGCCTGTGGCATAATTAATATTTCCCCCTGGGGCAATACCAATACCACCGACTTGTGCGGCGAGTGCGTCGGATAAATAATCACCGTTTAAATTCAATGTAGCAATGACATCAAATTCATCAGGACGCGTTAATACTTGTTGCAAGGCAATATCAGCAATCGCATCTTTGATTAAAATTCGACCACTAGCCAGCGCGTCTTTTTGTTCTTGATTAGCGGCAGCTTCGCCTTGTGCGGCTTTTGTTTGTTCCCATTGTGACCAAGTATAAGTCTGCTCCGCATATTCTCGCTCTGCTAAGGCGTAAGCCCAGTTGCGAAACGCGCCTTCTGTGAATTTCATAATATTGCCTTTATGGACAATAGTGACGCTTTTACGCTTATTGGTAATTGCGTAATCAATCGCGGAGCGAATTAAACGCTCTGTGCCTTGTTGTGACACAGGTTTAACACCAATACCCGACGTTTCAGGAAAACGAATTTTTGCGTATTGTTTGGGGAAATTTTCCTGTAATAAACGCAGGAATAGCACTGCGTCAGCACTGCCTTGTTCAAATTCTACGCCCGCATAAATGTCTTCGGTGTTTTCACGAAAAATCACCATATCAACTGATTCTGGTTTTTTCACAGGTGAAGGCACACCATTAAACCAACGCACGGGACGCAAACACACATACATATCCAGTTTTTGCCGCAATGCCACATTTAATGAACTGATACCGCCACCGATAGGCGTAGTTAAAGGGCCTTTAATCGACACTAAATAATCTCGACACGCGTCCACCGTGGCATCAGGCAACCAAGTATTCAATAACTCAAAGGCTTTGCCTCCTGCATAGACTTCCAGCCACTGAATTTGTCGCTGTCCTGAATAGGCTTTTGCGACAGCGGCATTCAAAACCCGCACTGTCGCTCGCCATATATCAGCCCCTGTACCATCGCCTTCGATATAGGGAATAATTGGATGGTTAGGCACGATTAACTTGCCGTCTTGTAAGCTGATTGGACTGCCATTTACTGGGGGAATAACATTAGTCATTTATAACTCCTGAGTTGATTTACTGGGTTACTAAGTAGCTGAACAAAAGTTTTTTGCTATGTGGATAGTGGGTTAAAGCTGTGATTTAGATTCGGAGTCCAAGGCATGACTTGGACGGCACAAAACGCCCAAAACGTGTTTTGGACTCCGTGTATAAGTCACTCAAACTTCCGAACTCTTGAATATATTGTATGTTAAACCAATTTAATCCACTACCAACAATAAACAATTCCATCAGCAAGTAATGCGTATTCAAGCTTTTAAATTTTCTGGCGTTTACATAGAATAGCAATTGCTATGGATACTAAGGCAAAAAAATCGTACTATTTGCACTCAAATTCTCATTGTGAAACTTTAAACGCGCATGACTCTTAGCAAAGACTTTTCTAATCTAGCCAATCAGCTCATTGCTACGGGGCAATTTATCGATAACAAAGGCTGGGTTCCTGCAACCAGCGGCAATCTTTCAGCACGACTATCAAATGGTACTATTGCTATCACTGTTTCGGGTAAGCATAAAGGACACTTGCAACTAGATGATATTATGCTGATTGATGAAAAAGGTAATTCCTTGGATGGCAAAAAACCTTCCGCAGAAACCCTGCTACACACCGCATTATACAAACGATTTCCCGATATTCGGTGTATCTTGCATCCGCATTCTCTCAATGCCACACTGATTTCAAAGACTTTTAAAGTCGCTTGTGTACTGGAAAATTATGAATTACTCAAAGCATTGTGTGGCATTACCACCCATGAAGCGAGAATAGTTGTGCCTATTTTCCCCAATGACCAAAATATTCCCCGCTTGGCGGCGCAAATAGAGAAACATTGGGATCAATGCGCACGCGGTTATGGGTATTTAATTACTGGACACGGACTTTATGTTTGGGGGGCTTCAGTACAAGAAACATTACGCCATCTTGAAGTATTAGATTTTTTATTTGAATGTGAACTACAACTACACGGAGCTAAAAATTAATGACTGTATTAACTGTCTATCCTGAAATGCAACCCCAACACGGTGTACGTTACACTGATTTTGATACCATCCAAAGTCATCTGCACAGTTTAGGTGTGCAGTTTGAGCATTGGGATGCAACTTATTCATTAGCAACAGATGCCGATCAAAATACCATTCTGGAGGTTTATCGTGAACCTATTAATGAGTTGAAACAAAAACACTACTTTCAATCAATCGATGTTATTAACATCAAACCAGATCATCCTGAAAAAGACATGATTAGAAAAAAATTTCTAGCCGAACACTTTCATGATGATTTTGAAATACGCTTTTTTATTGAAGGTCGGGGCTTATTTTATCTCCATGTGGGCGGTAAAGTGTATATTGTGTTGTGTGAAAAAGGTGACTTAATCAGCGTCCCCGCTAATACCAAACACTGGTTTGATATGGGCGAAAATCCCAATTTTACCTGTATACGGCTATTTACCACGCCTTATGGTTGGGTTGCTAATTTTACGGGTGATCCTATCGCCAACACCTTTCCAACATTGGAACAATTCGTTGCCGAGTTATCATGATTAAAGCCGTCATCACCGATATAGAAGGCACAACCACCTCATTATCGTTTGTTAAAGACACGTTATTCCCGTACTCCCGCACTCACATAGCTGATTTCGTGCGCAATCATGCACACGAATCGCCTGTTAAAACACTGCTGGAAGACGTGTGCCAAGTCGTCGGTGAACAATTGACGACTGAGCAGATTATCATCCAACTTCTCGACTGGATAGACCAAGACAAAAAAGTGACCCCATTAAAATCATTACAAGGTTTACTTTGGGAAGCGGGCTATCAAAAAGGCGATTTTGCGGGTCATCTATATCAAGATGTGGCAGAAAATCTTAAAAAATGGCACTCTCAAGGCTTAGCGTTATATGTTTATTCATCGGGCTCAGTTCATGCACAAAAATTATTATTTACTCATACTAACTTTGGTGATTTAACGCCGTTGTTTTCAGGTTATTTTGATACCCACATCGGCGGAAAACAACAAACCTCGTCGTATAGCCATATTGCTGAGAGTATCGGTTTACCCGCTGAACAACTGTTATTTTTATCGGATATAAGTGAAGAGTTGAATGCTGCCAAAGCCGCAGGTTTTGCAACCATTCAACTGGTCAGAGACGCGCCACTTGATACACAAGCGACACATACGCAGGTCGCTAGTTTTAATGACATTAGTATTTAATTGAAGAATAAAGGCTAGTAAGTAGATGAACAAAAGTTTTCTGGTATTTGGAACAAGGTTAAGCCGTTCGTGGTGAGCCTGTCGAACCATGAACGGCTTAACCGTCCACCCTTCGACAAGCTCAGGGCGAACGGTTAAGCTTCTAGTTATGCCTGATAGTTATGCTTAACTACTTAGGTGTGTCTGTTGTTTTTTTACTTTTGGGCATGACTGCCAGTCCTTTAAAGGACTGGCAGTCATTAATATCGCTATAATCAGGTTTAACCCACTACCGAATAAAGCTATTCAATCACCTTAGGCACTAAATACAAGCCATCTTCCACACGCGGCGCGACACTTTGATACAACTCGCGTTGATTGGTTTCTGTTACCACATCTTCGCGTAGCAACTGTACGGCATCCAGCGGATTTGATAACGGTAACACGCCATCGGTATTGACTGCATTCATAAGAGCGACTAAATCCAAAATATCGCTAATGGTATGCGTGTAACCTTCTAAGCGTTCCTCAGGAATAGCTAAACGCGCCAAATGCGCGACTTTCACAACCTCTGCTTTACTGATAGACATGATTAAACTCCGCTAAACTGGCTGGGTGATTGTCTATGCCAATCGGTCACTTGTTGATATGAATGTGCGACATTGAGCAGTTTGGCTTCATTAAAATAATCGCCAATAATTTGCAAACCAACGGGCAAATTATCACTGAAACCCACAGGAATCGATAACGCGGGAACGCCTGCCAAACTTATCGGTAGTGTATAAATATCGCCTAAATACATCGCAATGGGATCATCGGATTTTTCGCCGATTTTAAACGCGGTGGTCGGTGTTACAGGTCCCATCAATACATCGACCTCATTAAACACGGCAACAAAATCATTTTTGATTAAGCGGCGAATTTTTTGCGCTTGCAAATAATAGGCATCGTAATAGCCAGAAGACAGTGCGTAAGTACCAATGACAATACGGCGTTTCACTTCATCGCCAAAGCCTTCCCAACGACTACGTTCATACAAGTCTTGTAAGTTTTTCGGATCATTGCAACTGTAACCAAAACGCACACCATCAAAACGCGCTAAATTCGCCGAGGCTTCCGCTGGGGCAATCACATAATACGCGGCGACTGATAAATGACTATTGGGCAAACTGACTTCTTTAACAGTCGCGCCTAATTTCTCAAATTCTTGTATCGCTTCACGAATCACTTTTGCTACGTTAGCATCCAAACCGTCAGCAAAAAATTCTTTTGGAATACCAATACGCAAACCTGCCAAGGAATCATTCAAACTTTCGCTGTAATTCGGTACGGGAACATTGGCACTGGTGGAATCCCTAACATCAAAGCCGCTAATCGCGTGTAACACTAACGCCATATCCTCTGCCGACCGCGCCATTACCCCACATTGATCCAAACTGGAGGCAAACGCAGTCATGCCGTAGCGAGAAATGCGCCCATAGGTTGGTTTAATACTGCTAATACCGCAATAAGAGGCAGGTTGCCGTACTGAACCGCCCGTATCACTGCCCAAGGAATATGGAGCTAAACCCGCCGCTACTGCTGCTGCTGAACCGCCAGAACTCCCTCCGGGTACGCGAGTTATATCCCAAGGATTCGCCACCGCGCCGTAAAAACTATTTTCATTCGATGAACCCATAGCAAATTCATCCATATTCACTTTACCCAGCAATACCGCACCCGCATGGTTTAATTTATCGTAAACAGTAGCATCGTAAGGCGAAATAAAATTACTGAGCATTTTTGAGCCGCACGAAGTCAGTATACCTTTAGTGCAGAATAAATCTTTCAACGTGTATGGCACACCTGCCAACGGATGATTCAATTCACCGCTTCTAATTTTATTGTCGATTGCAATCGCCTGTGTCCGTGCTTGGTCTTGCACCACAGTGATATAGGCATTGAGTTGTGGATCGTATTTTTCAATACGCTGTAAAAAAATCTCCACTAGCTCCATCACTGAAATGTCACCATTGACAATTTTGTGATGAAGTTCTTTGCTAGTGAGGGTACTCAAATCGCCTTGAGTCGCTACGGTCATGATGGTTGTTCTCCTTGATTAAAATGTAGATTGAGTTGAACAAAAAACAGTAATAACGTCATGATTTTTTAAATGCACTGAAAAATCTCTGGTAGTGACTGCTGTATTCTTGAAAATTTATCTGCTAATGTTGCCTATAGTTAACCGCTGATAAAATGATTACAAAACCGTTCGCACTGAGCTTGTCGAAGTGTGAATGTGGTTCGACAAGATCACCACGAACGGTATCATTTTATTGTGCGTTAGCTCTACCGATTATTATAAATCACTTTTCAAGCATTGAAGCCCTCAGAGTTAGCGGGCAAATTACTTCCATTCTCAACTAACACCGTTCATATCAAGCTCTCTATTCAAATATCTGCACATTATATAACGCGGTCGCTCGTTTTTTGGGACTGCCAATTTTATCAGGGCTGTGTGAATGTGATTCGACTGTTCGGACAAGCTCACAACTCATCACGAACGGATGCGTTAGCTCTAGTTACTTAAATGTCCGTCTCTCTGTCCTGAATCTGATTAAGTGGCATAACAGACCGCACTCCTCTTCCGACCACCCATTTCTGCCTTTAGAAAAAATTTATATTTTTCAATAATTTAATTGCCAGTGGGTATTTTATATATTCATTTTATACCCAATAATACCCCATTCTGAGTCATTGTATATTTTACTTTCTTGAGGGAGAATGATGCGCAAGGAGAGATACCTTTAAACTAACACGGGTTTTTAGTCCAGGGTTTTTATAGCCGCACTCAACGTTCATATTGAACGAACGATTTGTGCAGTTTGCTTATAGCTGACGTTACACACGAACAGTGATTAACATCAGAAAATAATGTAGGTAAGCGGATAAACATAAGTTTTTTAGCATTCTACTTAAAAGACTTTTGGGTGACTATTTACCTATTCTTAACTGGGAGATAAATATGTTTACTATACGAAAATTAATGGGAATATTGCACGGAAATGCCCTTAAAAAGGTGTGCGTTCCTTTTATTCCATTGGCAATGGGGTTAACGTTACTGGGGTCTCCCGTAGCATTTGCCGATGATGCCGTCAACTTGAAAGTGCTTGTCGTCACGACAGGCGATATAACACAAGACCTAGGACTCGCTTATATCAAGCCTGTCCTTGATGAAATGGGGGTGCGATACGATGTGTTGAATGCTGCCACTCAGCCTTTAACGACCGCAACCTTGAGTCCTAACGGATGCCTGTCTGGGACGGTTGGTTGCGTGGGTAATTATAATGGTATCATTCTGACGGACGCTGCTTTGGCTACACCCCCAATGATCCTTCGGCTACACCCATCAATGTAATTTCAAACTTCACACCGTCAGAATGGGACATTTTGCACGCTTACGAAACAAACTTTCACGTTCGTGAAGCAGTGTTGTCAGGTTGGCCTGGATACTATGGATACTATAAGGATACGGCTGATCCGAGTGCCAATAATGTCTATTTGGATTATGGTCTTATCACTACGACTACCCCGTCTGTTCCCTATGATGCCTCATGGACAATTCCTACGCCTACCGTAAATCCAACCACGAACAGCAAGACTGTTTTTGAATATGTTAATACGGCTAACCCGCTTCCGATTACCGATTGGGCTTTCACAACTATTCGCAGAGACGATAATACAGGGCCACGAGACCTCACAATACCAAGCGTCACCATGCTTCTGCAAACACCAATAACAACGACAACAGGAACAACAGGAACAACAGGAACAACAGGAACAACAGAAACAAAAGGCGGAGCATTAGTATCGGTCATACAATACAAAAACTCTCAACAAGCAGTAACGCGTGAGGTATTGCTGTCAACCATTACTAATGCTTGGTTTCTTACTCATTCACAAGTGCTAGGCTACGAGTTCATCAACTGGGTCACTCAAGGGATATTCGTTGGCGGACGCTTTGTTTATATGAGCAATCATTTGGATGACTTATTCCTTGAGAACGAACTGTGGGATATTAATTCTAACAAAACCAACCCGTTGCTTACCTATCGGTTGAACAGTGCTGATATTAGCAATGCCGTGAGTAAACAGACTGCTTTCCGTGCCGCACATCCAACGGCTGGTGCTGCTTTCAAGCTCGATTTTGCATTCAACGGTGCGGGTGCAGTGGTTGATCCACTGGCAACAACCCTGGTGGCGAACAAAACGGATGATTTGGTGGCCGCAGTGATCGCCAATAAATCGCAGTTCCGCTTCATCAACCACACCTTTAGTCACGCGGACATGGACAAAGCACCTGTGCCAGCCAATCCCAACTGTGATTACACCACCTTGGCTACTACTGCTCTCATTCACTAAAAACCGAACTATCTGGACGCAATTGGGTCTTCCTGAGCAAGCCGCTAACAATCGAGTTCTGGTAACTGGCAATCACTCTGGCTTAAAGGATCGCAAGTGTACCGATTATCCTGAACTCCACCCAACGATGGCTAATGTTCAGTCTGACGATGTGCCGTTTGTAACAGGTGCTAATCCACTATTTGTAAGAGCCGCCACGAATGCAGGTGTGAACTATCTTGCCTCTGACACCTCGCAACTCAACCAAGCCATTGAACAGCACTTTACTGTTAGTAGCAATAAGGTAGTTCTCACTACCAACAATACAGCTCGCCTCATGGTACCTCGCTACCCTACCAATATTTTTTATAATGCAATCAGCCCAGATGTCTTAGTGAGTGAGTATAACTATATCTTTAACGAACGATTTAAAGCTCTTGGTCAAGATCCCTGCATTACGGCGGGAGCTGTTTGTACACCTCGGGATTATCCCGCAATTCTCGAAGCCGAAGCTACCGCCGCAGTACAGCACATGCTGAGCTTTAAAAAGTATCCCCATTTTTTCCATCAGGGGAATGTTGCCAGCTATGACGCAGCGGGTGATACGCTCCAATTTGATTGGTTAAATTCAGTTTTTACCGCCTACGAAAAGCTATTTAAACTTCCAGTAAAGAATGACCCTTATTACCTGATTGGTGACATGACTAAAGACAGCCTCACCGCCAAATCCGCAACTATTAAAGCCGTATGGAATCGCTCGACCAATCAGGTCACTCTGTCAGCGAACAAGTCGATACCCAAACTTTTGGTTACGGGTGTTGCGGGCGGAGCAATCTACGGAGGTCAGTTTATTCGAGAAATTAACGTAGACACAACACCGAAGACGATTGCGGTTAATCAGGCATTGACTCAATAAGTCACTAACCGCTTTGAAAATTTCACAGTAAACAAATTTAAGAGGGTATCAAAATGTTAACTTATAAGCACTCGCTTTGGTCTATACCCACAATCGTCGCTGTCATGGTAGCAGTTGGCGTGGGTGTTACAGCACCAACAATAGCGGCACAGGCTGCCTCCACACCTAAGGTTGATCAGGAAGTTAAAATCCGAAAAGAGGAAGAGCATCGATTAAAAAAGCAGGATGAATCGTACACCCAACACGCAAAAGCATTGGCAGATCAATATGCAGCGACGGCGAAACTTGTCGCAAGTCGCGGCGGCGATCCTAAACCATTGCTTGATGCTGCTGCTTATTTTGACAACGAATCAAAATAAAGCACGCGCTTTTGCTTTGTTGAACATTAAGTTTCTTGCAGGAAGACTTTTAGAATTGCGACAAGCAAATCTCTAAAGTTAGGACAGATAAGAGGGCGTAATGAAGAAAAAAGCCCTCTTTTTTGTCCATTCACGTTTGCTGTAAGAATTAAAGAATCGAATAGCTACGCCCAAAACAATATTTGTAAGTTGGAAATTGTAACTTCGAGATAGTGATGACTTAATGATCAGTAAGATTCCAATGAAGAAACAAAAAAGATTGGTTGGAACAAAAATAATTTTTCTGTTTGGTGCAGCATTGATAGCTATATTTGTGCTGTTGTTTCATAAGGAGGATCGCTTGAAAACAATGTTTAACCTAATACCAGCAGATCGTATTTCAGTGCAGTATCTGCAATTGTTGGTAAATGCTGATCCTGAGGATGCCTCATTACGTTTGGCACTTGCCCGACAATATGCCCAGATAGGCAGTGTTAATGAAGCAAACAGGGTACTTGAGCCTTTATTAAATCAGCAGGGACGGGAAGCCATTGAAGCCAGACTTCTATCGTTGGAGCTGAATACAAAATTGTATTATGACAAGGCTGCTACCGATACCTCCAGAGAAAATGATCTTGTTGCCCTCAGAAAAAAAATAGCTTTTATTGCCAATGAGCTAGTACCTGTTGACTTGTTTCCTACGGTTATTCAACGGAGCTTGGAGTTGGGACGACCAGACCTCGCGGCAAAACTTTATGAGTATTGGGCTAACATTAATAACGAAGATCACTTTGATCGCTTAAAAGAGGCGGGACGCTGGTATGTTGCCGCAGGAGTACCCTTACAGGCAGCAGAAATTTATCATAAAGCCTACAAGGAAGCCGATGATATTGAGCTAGCCAAGCAATTCGCATTACTGGCAATTAATGCGTTACGCGCTGCGGATAAAGGATCGCTCGCGCTGACCTCTATGAAGGACTATCTACAGCGATTTCCAAATGATGCAGTGCTTTTAGACGAAGCCGTCGTGTTAGCTCTCGCTACCAATGACCCTAAACAAGCCCTTGCATGGGGTAGCTTGCGTCTGGCATTAAATCCAAATAATCCTGAACAAATAAACAAACAAGTTGATTTGGCATTAGCCGCTGGAAATCTTGAGGTTGCTTGGTCACTGTGTGAACGCTTGCTGATACTAAAACCGAAAGATCGTCATATTCACGAACGCGCAGCACAAATTGCCGAATGGGCAGGTAAGCCAGCGTTAGCTTTAGATCAGTGGGTTTGGTTAGTTAGGCAGGATAAGACTGATAATGCTGCGATAAATAACGCGCTTCGTCTGGCTAAAGCACTTTACGCAGGAAAAACAACGATAGAAATGTTGACGATACTGTCAAAAAAACGCGTGCTTACCGATACTGAATTTAACGAGTTGGTAGTTGCCTTCAATAATGCCAGTAACTCGGCTGAGTTAATCCATTTTTTGCAAGGCTATTTGATTAAATATCCAGCTAAAAAAGCGACGTGGGAAACACTTGCACACGCCCAAGAAAATGCAGGGCAGTTATCAAAGACAATCGTTACTTGGCAGTATATAAGTTCACATTTTGACCACCCCATTCAAGCAGTCATACATCAAGTTGAATTGCTGTGGCGTATTAATCAAACAGAAAAAGCGTTTGCCTTATTATTGTCAAACCAAAAATTGGCAATGGCTAACGATACTGAATTTTGGCAACTCTACGCTGATTTGAGTTGGGAGCTTGAACAGTCCGATGATTCACTGTTGGCATACAGAACACTCTGGAAATCAGAGGCGGCGAATGCTTTAATGGCGGAGCGGTTAATTCAACTATTGAAAGACAAGGCACAAGCTCAGGATGCGATTGCTGTCGCTTGTGAAGCCTATCAGCGACTAAAACAACCCCGTTGGTTATTGCTGGCAATGGATACAGCCATTCAGTTTGGCTTATGGGACGATTTAAGACCGCTATTGCAAACGGCGGTGGCTGATAAGCAACAATTTCAGCAACTAGAAATGTACTGGCTCACGCTCGCTCAATTAAACACTCATGATCGGCAGCCGCAACAGGTATTAGCAGACTATCAACAGGCATTGGTCGTTAATCCTGCGTCCATGATCGCCAGAGAAGGTGTGTTGTGGACATTAATGGATCAACACGATAATCAACGTCTCGCCAGTTTCCTTCAACTCTGGCAACAAGATGCAATGACAGCTCCGTCGTTATGGGGTGTCTATGGTCTAGGGCTGAGTAAATTGGGGAAAAATGAGCAGGCATTGCCTTGGTTTGAGCGCAAGACTAAGCTGAATCATGATGACTACCTTTGGTTACTCTCCTATGCTGATGCCTTGGATAAAGCCAATCATGTCGATGCTGGTTTACTGCTTCGTCAGTATGTGCTGCTTAAATTGAGGGCTACGTTGAGCAATAAAAACAAGAAGGAAACCGCGACGTTATTGCAACCCGCCTACCTCGCATTATTTCGCATCATGGAAGGGGCAGATTTTGAAGAAAAAATCCTGCAAAATTTTTCGACAAAAGGAATGGAAGATCCAATAGTACGCGAACTGGTCATTGCGTCCTATTTATCCCAAGAAAATTTCTCTGCTGCCCGTTTCTGGCTATTACGCGCCCACGCCGCTCGGTTGCAAACACCGATTGGACAACGACTTGCGTTAGCACTAGCTGACAACGATCAAGCCTCCTTAGCCGATATTCTTAACAAGGAAAGTGAAAAACTAACGCCGCTTGAGCGTGTTGAACCACTGAATCGACTTAATAGAACTGATGAGGCATTGGCGATACTGGATAATTATTTACAAACGGCTGACGATATTGGCACAAGTCAGGCTGGTCTTTATCGGTATCGGAATGAACTGGCTGTCCAGCAAAGTTCCCAATTTGATCTGGGATGGGGGATGAGAAGCCTCGGCATCCTCGATATTAATCAAAGCCAAGCACGCTACACACTGCCTTTATCAAAAAATTCCTTGGCGTTCCAATTAAGACACAATTATCTGAATAGTACCGATAAAGAGTTCTTGCTGCCCGCAAATAATGAAATTGACTTATCTACTGAAGGCAAATATTTATTTCAGTCAGGGTCTAAATTACACGTTAATTTAGGTACTAACCTGCAAAGTCAACAATCGCTTGTGTATGGCTCAACGAGTTTTACATCCAAACTAACTAATTTTTTGGATGCAAATATTAGAGTGGGTATTCATGAACTAAGCACTGAAACAGCGGCTCTGCGTGCCTTAGGTGCTAAGGACAAAGTCTCACTCATGTTGTCAACAGCATTAACTAGGCAAAGTTTTTTCCAATTGGGTGTTGATGGGCATCGCTATCTGACTCGACAAGGCAGTACCCTTGGTGACGGTTATAAAATTGAAACCATTTTGGCGTATACGTTACTTAGAGCAAGTCCCACTTGGCAGGTGAGACTACAGGGTTCATGGGAAAGTAATCGTTTGGAGAACAGTTTACCCAGTGAATTAAGGAATTCATTTCTATCTTCTTATGCCAATGTAGAGACCATTGTTCCTAAAAGCTACGGCGTAGTGGGCATCGGTACAAGCTTTCGCTATAACCTATCTGAACAAGACATCCCAAGACAACCCTATTTATTAGTCGATTGCTGGGTTGGCTGGGCTATGCCTGCCAATGTACTGACCTATAACGGTCGAATAGGTGCTGGGATTTCTCTGTTTAAGGCAGATGTTCTTAGCGTGGGGGCTTTCTATGGCAGTGTGCAAGGAGGTCAGCCAAACACTGCATATCAGGGAATAGACGCTCAATATACAGTGAGGTTTTAATCAATGGAAAAGGAGAAAACTTATGTTCATAAAATTTAAAGGTATTACTCAATTCAGTAGCGGGAATTTGTTACTGGTTGCGATTTTATTAGGCGCGGTATCGGCGTGTACTGTCATTGATAAACAAGGTATGGAGTCGTTTGCATCAACTAAAACATGGGTACTGCTGCCGTTTCAGAATCATTCAGGAACGCCTCGCGCAGGTGACAAAGTTGAAGAAATGCTGGCTACTTTACTACGCGGTAGGGGCGTAGATAATCTTCAGGTTTACCAGTACCAAAACAAAAAAGAAGAAATATGGTCGATATTGGATGATAAGCATCGTCAGGAAGAGGCTTTAAAGTCAGCGAGGCAAGGCAACTTTTATTATGGTATCACTGGCAGTATTGAGGAATGGGCTTATAAAACTGGTGCGGGTGGAGAACCTGCCGTTGGTTTAAATATTCGTATTATCGATATTCCTTCAGGTAGGGTTGTGTGGTCAGCCACGGGAGCTAAATCAGGCTGGGGTTCAGACACTGTTAGCGGTACAGCCCAAAAACTGCTTGATGATTTATTATCTAATCTTGAGATTAAGAGAATTTAATTTCTAAAAAATTAAGAGTGACTGATATGAATATAACGTTAGTACATTCAAAAACATTAACTGTGCAGACAGCATGGCTGGAAACGCTGGCATTGACTGTGATGGTAGTTGTCATTGGTTATGGCATCAATGCGGCAGATCCATTTTTTTTGAATCACCCGTTTCCGTGGTTAATGCTAGCACCTTTATTGATTGCTCTGAGATATGGCTTTCTCTTCGGTATGAGTAGCACTGCTTTATTTATCATCTCGTTTGCATTGTGTCGGCGTTTTAATTGGGAGGTTGTTCCAGTATTTCCAGTAGAAGTGGTGGTTGGTATGCTATTAGTCACGCTAATTACCGCAGAGTTTCATGATATTTGGTGTCGAAAATTACAGCCCTTGCAGTATAAATATGAATACCTCACGTTAAGAATGAATGAGTTTTCACGCGCTTACCATATTCTTAAAGCATCTCATAGTCAGCTAGAGCAGCAAACAGAAAACTATATAAAGAGTCTGCGTACCTCGCTACTCGACATTAAAAAGCAAATGTTAACCTTATCAAAGAATGACGGCGCACCTCTCAGTGGCATAGGGGAATCTATACTCGATATTTTAAGTGAGCATGGCAGCATTCAAACCGCTGCTGTTTATGCGCTTTCAGAAGACAACAAAATAATATCGACCCCGATTGCTTGCCTAGGAAATCCACCGTCTTTATGGCCCACTAACTTCTTGGTCATGACCGCTCTTAGTACAGGGCAAGTTACCAGTATTCGGACGCATGATGAGGGGATCGATCATGAGATTCTAGTGGTTATTCCATTGATAGATATTTTTCAGAAAATTTGGGGAATAGTGATTATCAATGAAATGTCAATGTTCGCTATGCAGGAAAATACGTTGGATATGCTCGCGCTGTTGGGCGGTCATATCGGTGATCTGGTTCAGCATCGTAATGAAACAAATGGGTTAAGTAAAAATGTATGGTTCGATTTTGAGTGCGAATTGAGACGAGTTTTGCAAGAAGTTCTCAGTTTTAAAATGGATGCGGCAGTGGTCGTTAGCATTATCAAGGGTATGGAAACGCAGGATTTATATAGGTCAAAATTTCATTCTGAATTGCGTGGACTCGATAAAGTATTAAGTTTTGAGGATGATTTTGGTCGGCATATTATTATTAATTTGTTACCCCTGACGGATGAAAAAGGTTTAAAAAATTTTCTCTCTCGCCTTAATTTAATGGACTCTATTGATATAGAAACCTTAATATGCGTTGAGAATTCTGGCGTTCATCCTACCTTAGAGAGTGACATCACTATTTATAGCTGGACATTAAACGACAGCCATTCACCCGAAAAAGTATTATCAAAAATCGCGCAACTTTGCCGATACAATGAATCCGCTAACAGTAACAGAGGGTATTCTTATGATGGTATTTCTGTTTGAAGGAGTCTTTTTTATCAGTGCATTGGGAGTAGAAATACTCAGTATTCTGATGATAACACAGGCTAATTTGCTTGAAGGCGATGTGTTACTCGCTGCTTTATTGTTACATATACAGTGTTTTCAATATAGGTTAGTTACCATATAAAAGAAACTTTATGCCAATAATATACTCTAACTATTAATTTAATAACATTGTTAGGAGATTAAAATGAAACCTTACTCATACGACTTAAGAATTCGAGTTT
>JAPLRZ010000040.1 GCA_026398895.1 Methylococcales bacterium | reverse complement strand
TATGGCGGTCATTAGTAACTGTTATCGACTACAGAGAGATTTGTTTAACGAGGTGATTGCTTCGTTCATTGCTGGCTTTATGCCAACCATGCAACATTTGAACCCACAATTTGAATCCTCCGTCAATGCGTAACTTCTATTTCATACTTAAAAAATTTATAGTTCCTGCAGCAGTTGGCTTAGGCGTTGAGTCAACTGTTAATTTTGTTGTTAGCTCTATATTTTTTAACAATTTATCTTGAACAAGCCAAATCGTTTTTCCTCCCCATGCTTCAGCCAGTGTGGATTTTGCAAACAACTGTGTTGCCATTCTTCCCCACACTTGTCTTTTATTTATTCCTGGACAATTATGCTCCATTCCAAGTATCGCATCTGTAAAAGATGCAGCTATATTTGTTCCTGCTTCAGTATCCGATCCAGATGTACTTGCTGTCATAACTTCTATAATGAATGGTGATACCAAATTTGGAAGATAATTTAATGTTTTTTCTGGATCAAATCTCCCTGAAAGGTATTTTCCAATTTTTGCTGATTTTTTTAATTCTTCAATATCTGATTCAAGCGTTACATCGTGGAGTGCAAGCATATTTGAAAATGTTGTGTTTCTTACTATTGGGGATATTACAAAGTCAAAATGATAATTAATGGATGTCTGGTCGTCTCCATACTGTAAATAGACTTCTGACCAAACACCTAGCTCTATACCGCATGAAAGACCAGCGGCTATAAGTGCTTCTTTTTCGTGATTTTTTAATGAATTATTTACGATAATCTGTCCAGATGTCGGCTTAAATCCAAACAGCCTTCTTGGACAAACTATCCATACATCATTCCCATATTCTATGGAGCAAATCCCTGGGATTACCGAAGATAAGCTTTGGTCGAACGCCATTTGTAGCCTAGAGTTTTCTAAACGAATTTTTGTTTGATGTCTATTTCCACCTCCATCACATGTACTTTCAGTAAAAGGGCAATATGCCAATTTCCTTTCAGTGACTACCTTTAAAGTGTTGTCATAAACATCATTCCCATAAACTTCATAAAACTTTGGCATTATATTTCTCAGTTAGGTAGGGGGCGCAAGTGTCTTTTTTCTTACTCACCGATTATACCAATTCAGCGCGATGCACATATAGTCGGGTAGGGTGGGCAAACGGCTCTATCGTTTGCCCACGCGGAACTGTCGAAACGGTGGGCAAGCAAAAAGACGCTTGCCCACCCTACGAAACTGTCATTGTGATGATAGATTCAGTTTTTGGTTTTGCTGAAGCTTCATTACCTGATATTTCTGTTGGGATTTTTACTGACATGATATTCTTCCTCTTAGTTCCTGAGCAAAATGAGGATAAAATTAAAAAAAATTAATACGGTATCGCTCAAGACAGCAACCGCGAATTTTTACTATTCCTAAAAATCAGTGGTTTTTCATTCTCCGCTAACGCACTCTTTCTAGCCGAAGCAATCGCTTCTTCTATCACTGAATGCTTGGGTGATTTGCTACAGACGGGATCAGTGGCATACATATCACCTGCTAATAAATACGCCTGACAACGGCAACCGCCTTTGTCTTTTTCTTTTTCATCACACGAACGACAGGGTTCTTGCATCCAGTCATCACCACGGAAAAAATTGAAGGCTTTCGAGTCATTCCAGATGTCTGAGATGCTGACATCGTTGACGTTGGGACAATCTAAATTAGGCAATTCCCGCGCAGAATGACACGGCAAAGCAACACCATCAGGCGCAATAGTTAAAAAGGTTGTTCCCCATCCGTTCATACAGGCTTTGGGACGGTCTTCGTGAAAATCGGGGACGACGTAGTAAATTTTCATTTTACCTGCCACGGTTTCTTTGAAGGCTTGAGCGATTTTTTCCGCTTTTTCAAACTGTTCTTTGGTCGGTAGCAATAAATCACGGTTGGCGTGCGCCCAGCCGTAGTATTGGGTATTAGCTAATTCCAAATAATCCGCGCCTAAGTCTTCTGCCATTGCCAAAATATCCGCCATTTGGTGAATATTTTCGCGGTGAATAACCACGCACAACACCATCGGATAGCCGTGTTTTTTGACTAAATGCGCAACTTGTTTTTTATGTTCAAAAGACGTTGTGCCTGCAATATGGTCGTTCAATTCTTGGCTACTGGCTTGAATACTGACTTGAATATGGTCTAATCCAGCGTCTTTAAGTTCGATGATTTTTTCTTCGGTTAAGCCATAACCTGAGGTAATAAGGTTGGAGTAATAACCAAGGTCGCGTGCGTGTTTGACCAATTCGGCTAAGTCTTTGCGGGTTAAAGGTTCGCCGCCCGAAAAACCGAGTTGTACCGCGCCCATTTTTCGCGCTTGCGTCAATACGCGCTTCCAATCGTCAGTGCTGATTTCGCTATCATGTTTAGCGTAATCAATGGGATTGGCACAATATGGGCATTGCAACGGACAGGCGTAAGTCAGTTCTGCCAATAACCAGCGCGGTGGGGTAATATTAGTTTTGGTGTATCCAGCCATTTTGTAAAGCCACCTCTAAAAATGCGTTAATGTCGTTATATAAACCCTGAGTGGCAAATTTTTCTTCTAAATCGCTGACGATTTGCGCGAGAGTGCGTGTTCCATCACAGAGTTTTAAAATTTCAGCAGAGCTTTCGTTGAGCTCTACCATGCCTTCTGGATATAAAATTACGTTTTTTTGTTGTGCCTCTTCCCATTGTAAACGGTGAGTTCGGGAAAATTGTATCGGTAAATCGGTGTTTAGGGTCACTGGTGTTCCTCTTTGTTGTATTAGTTTGATGTTAGGGACGTTGTAGTTTGTCAGGGTACGCGTTTACTTAATAGTTTGAATACAATCACTCACGCATTCTATTACACGCTATGCGGGTTATTAATCGTGATAGGTCATCCTATCTATTTTCAGAATACAGCACTGTTGTATGTCTGACAAAAACAGTAGCAGCAACTATCAGTTTTTTATTAAAGCATGGCAAATAATTGCCGCTAAAATAGCTAAAAATGCTACTCTTACCAAATATTTTACTCTCTCTGGTGCATTCATGGGTCCTCATTATCTAAATCGTTTTTTTACTCCAAAATCTGTTGCTATCGTGGGCGCGTCTGAACGCCCAGAAAGCGTTGGTTATCGGCTACTACTCAATATGCAGGAAGCAGGTTTTACAGGTGGACTTTATCCTGTAAATAATAAGCGCGAAGAAATTTTAGGTTTAAAAGCTTATCCAGATTTAAACAGCGTTCCCGAAGACTTAGACTTAGTCGTTATTTCCACTCCAGCCCCGTCTGTTCCCAACATCGTGCGTCAATGTGGTGAAAAAGGTGTAACTTCGGTGATTATTATCACCGCAGGGTTTGGTGAATTGGGCGATGAAGGCAAACGCTTACAACAAGAAGTATTAGATATTGCACACCGTTATGGTATTCGCTTGATAGGGCCGAACTGTTTGGGAGTGATTCGTCCGAGCGGTCAACTCAATGCCACCTTTGGTGATGGCACAGTCAAAGACGGTTCGTTGGCGTTGTTGTCACAATCAGGCGCGGTGTGTACCGCTATTTTAGACTGGGCAAAATCGCAGGATATTGGTTTTTCTACTGTAGTGTCTATGGGTGGTGCAGCGGATATTGATTTTGGTGAAGTGCTGGATTATCTGGCGACTGACAGCCAAACCACGGGTATTTTGATGTATGTCGAAGGTATCCGTGATGCGCGACGATTTTTAAGTGGGCTGAAAGCAGCGGCACGCTTAAAACCTGTCATTTTAATTAAATCAGGTCGTCATGAAGCAGGTTGCAAAGCCGCGATGTCTCATACAGGGGCGATGGTTGGCGGTGATAATGTATTTGATGCAGCGATTGCTAGAGCGGGTGTGGTTCGGGCGTATAGCATTACCGAATTATTTTCCGCCGCTCGCGTATTAGCCAATAACTACATCGTCAAAGAAGACCGTTTAGCGATTATCACCAATGCAGGTGGTCCAGGTGTGATGAGTACCGATCGAGCCGAAGATGTCGGTATCAAAATGGCAGTACTAAGCGAAGATAGTATTGACGCGCTTAACGCAGTATTACCTGTGCATTGGTCTCATGATAATCCGATTGATATTTTGGGTGATGCCACCTCAGAACGTTATCAGCAATCGCTTGAAATTTGCCTTAAAGATGACAGCATCGACGGCGTGTTAGTGATTTTAACCCCCCAAGCCATGACCAATCCGACTCAAGTAGCCGAATGTATTATTGAAGTCGCGAAAGACAGCAAAAAACCTGTATTAGCGGCGTGGACAGGCGGCGCACGCGTGCAAAAAGGACGTGATTTGTTTGCCAATAGTAACATTGCTCACTTTACTACTCCTGAAGTCGCGGTCGATGCGTTTGCTTTTTTAGCCAATTACGCACAAAACCAAATCCTACTCAAACAAATTCCTTCGCCCAGTGATGAGCTTGCAGCACCCGATGTAGAAGGCGCGAGACTGATTATCGAGCGCATTTTGTCCGAAGGTAGACAAGTGTTGACTGCTCAAGAATCCAAAGCGATCCTTGCCGCATTTCATATTCCCGTCAATCAAACTATCAAAGTCACTAGCGCGAAAGATGCCATGATTGCCGCGCAAACCATGGGCTTCCCCGTGGTATTAAAAGTCAATATGTCCGAATTTAGCCATAAATCCGATATTGGTGGTGTACGTTTAAACATTAACACTGCGCAAGAAGTGTCACGCAACTTCCTTGAAATGGAAACCGCTATCAAACAAAAACACCCAGAAATCACCGAAGTGGGCATGACAGTTGAGACCATGTTTCGCTCACACAGCGGACGGGAATTAATGGTGGGCGTGGTGCGTGATCCCGTATTTGGCCCTGCGATAAGTTTTGGCTTAGGCGGTACGATGGTGGAAATTCTCAAAGACAATGCCATCGCCCTGCCACCGCTAAACGCTTACATGGTTGAACAAATGATTGCCAAAACCAAAGCGGCAAAATACTTAAAAGCCTTTCGGCAATTACCGCCAGCCAATGAAAATGCCTTGATTGATGTGCTGCTGAATATATCGACAATGGTCAGTGAATTGCCTGAGATTTTAGAGCTGGATATTAACCCGCTGATAGTCGATGAACACGGCGCAATTGCTGTGGATGCACGCATTAAAGTACAGACCTCACACCAAATGACTCGCTACGCACACATGGCGATTCATCCCTATCCACATGAGTTAAGCCAGCATTATCAACTGAGCAATGGCATAAATATCACCATCCGTCCAATACGCCCAGAAGATGCGATCATGGAAGAACATTTTGTCAGTCGATTATCAGAACGCACTAAATATTTCCGTTACAAACAAGCATTACAAGAACTCACCCCTGAAATGATAGTGCGTTTTACTCAAATCGATTATGACCGTGAAATGGCATTTGTCGCTGTCACTGAAGATAAAAAACTGCCCAATGAATTAGGCGTAGGGCGTTACACCATGAATCCAGATGGTCGCTCGGTTGAATTCGCCATTGTGGTTGCCGATGATTGCCAGAAATTAGGCATAGGCTCACGGCTGTTAAAAACCCTGATGCAAACCGCTAAAGATAAAGGCATTGCCTTTTTTGAAGCCGAAGTGCTAATTGCCAATGTATCCATGTTAGCACTGATAAAAAAATTGGGGTTTAGCATTGAAACGCTGACAGATAATACTGAGATTGTGCGGGTGGTTAAAGATTTAAGACAATAGAGTGAACATGACTGCCAGTCCTTTAAAGGACTGGCAGTCATAAATTTTTTGGCATTGTTAAGTTAAGATAGCTCCTAATTTTCCATCGTGTTTCAGCATTAGAAGCGTGACAGAATAAAGTAACACAACATGCACGTAGAGTAATATTTCGACTTGCGGCGTAACCTAGCCAATAGTGCCTGAATAGGCTATTGTAACCGATTGACCGAAATCCTAAACCTTCCAAATACATCGCCAAGGCTTGCCGTTTCAAGTCTTCGCTGTATCCCTTGTGTGCTTTCATTGCTTATCCATCTTTGGTCTGATTTAGAGAGGGGGATGAAACTATAACAGTTGCCCCTTCTAAATCTCTAAAAACGACACCGCTACGCTGCATTTAATTGTTGAATCGAAGAAGCATTTTTATCCATTATTAATTAAACTGAAACTAATTATTACCATACTATTACTCTGTTTTAACTTGCTTTTTAGCTCGTGGATGGGCGTTATCATACACCTCTGCTAAATGTTGAAAATTTAAATGGGTATAAATTTGTGTAGTAGATAAACTGCTATGCCCTAACAATTCCTGTACCGCGCTTAAATCTTGACTGGACTCTAATAAATGACTGGCAAAAGAATGTCTGAGCATGTGTGGATGAATATGTTCGATAATGCCTTTTTTCTTGCACCATTGATCTAAGCGTAATTCAATACTACGTTGCCCTAAACGTGTGCCACGATTAGAGGTAAAAACGGCAGTCTCACCAATTGCCAAACCATTTAAACGTAACGGTAGCCATTGATTAATAGCGGTAATCGCTTTACTACCGATGGGCAATATTCGAGCTTTGCCGCCTTTACCTGCACGCACTAGCAAGGACTGATCTGCCAAATCCAAATCCGTCATATCCAACGAAGCAAGTTCGCTAAGCCGCAAACCTGAGGAATAAAATAATTCAAACATTGCCACATCACGGACTTCTAAAACCGAGCTTGTACCCGCTTCCAGCAAACCTGTGATTTGATCGACATCTAGCGTTTTTGGCAATTTTCGTGCTTGTTTGGGAGCTTTAACATATAAGGCAGGATTGATTTCTACTAAACGATTTTTTAGCAAAAAATCATAAAAGCTACGAATAGCGGACAATTCACGCTGTAAACTTTTGCTACTCATGCCTTGCCGATGACGACTGGCAATATGAGCGCGAATATCGATTTGCTGGACATCCGCCCAGTGTGTGAGTGTTTTTGTGTTGCAGTAAGCGACTAGCTGCTTAATATCGAGTTGATAGCTTTTTATGGTGTGTAGTGAGGCGCGTTTTTCAACTTGTAGATGCTGAAAAAAATCCGCTAACTGTTGCGTGGCATCGG
This sequence comes from Methylococcales bacterium, assembly GCA_026398895.1. Classification (GTDB taxonomy): domain Bacteria; phylum Pseudomonadota; class Gammaproteobacteria; order Methylococcales; family Methylomonadaceae; genus UBA4132. Next base: position 35,821 of record JAPLRZ010000040.1, on the reverse strand, counting down.
CATTCATGAAAACTGCCGCAACAATGAAAATAACCTTGCGCCAACAATTTCGCCAATTTGGGTTAAAAATAACTGCCCCATACTGTAATGAAAGCGTCCTGCTTCACGGCTACCAATGACTAAAATACCCGCTGATTTACCTAGTGTCATTGGAATAATAGCGCAAGACTCTACTTCCAATGCGGAATCGCCAAACAATATTTTTGCTTGCGCTAAGGTGGGACGAGCGCATTTAGTTTGTTTGCTGCCTAGCTCTTTCATAAATGGTTTTACGTCTTCGCTAGCGGGATCAATAAATAATCTTGCAACTGCCGTATCAGGACACCGTTGAATTAAACGCACGGCAACAAAATCAGTTGAAAAATACTCGGTCAATACTTGCTCTAGTGTGGCAACAACATCCGCAAGTGTTAAAGCGTTAAGTAAGGCAAGCGTGAGTTGATGCAGTCTAAGAAAAGCAGCATCATTATTTCTGGCTATTTCTACCAACTCAGTGAGTTGATCTTCCTGTTCATGCTGTTTGTGACGCAATAACTCTACTTGTTTGGTAAGCAACGAAACCGCCACGCCGCTTGGATGTGGAATGGTTAATTGCTCCAGCAAATTCAGATGGTCATGAAAAAAATCAGGGTGTTGTTGCAGATAAACGGCAACGTCATCAGCTGTAATATATTGGTTCATAAGGCAATTACACCCTCAAAAACAGTCACCGCCGCCCCTGTCATCCATACGGGTGTGCCACGACCTGCCCAGTTGATTTTTAATGTGCCACCCGCTAATTCGACGACTACCGTACTATCCAACAGATTTTGTTCGATGCCGATTACCACCGCCGCACACGCGCCACTGCCACACGCCAACGTTTCTCCCGACCCGCGTTCATAAACGCGCAGTTTTATTGTCTGCCGATTCACAATCTGCATAAAGCCGATATTTGCGCGTTCAGGAAACAGCGCGTGACTTTCCAACGACTTGCCGAATTCAGCCACAGGTGCGCTGTTCACATCGTCAACATGAAGCACGGCATGAGGATTACCCATCGACACCGCGCCAAATTGGCAAGCGTGTCCACTGACCAGCACGTCATAAAGCAACGTTTCGTGTGCAGCCAATAACGGTATTTCAGAGGGTTGATGACGTGGTACGCCCATGTTGACGGTAATCAAGTCATCATCAAAACACAATAACAACTGCCCAGCATTGGTATCAACCCGAATTTCATCTTTATCAGTTAGCTTTTTATCACGCACAAACCGCGCAAAACACCGCGCTCCATTACCGCATTGCGCTACTTCGCTACCATCGGCATTAAAAATTCGGTATTTAAAATCAGCATTATCACTGACAGGTTTTTCTACCAGCAATAATTGGTCAAAGCCAATACCAGTATGCCGATCTGCCATAAAGCGAATCTGTTCAACGCTTAAATTAATCGCTTGGGTGTGTGCGTCAATCACGACAAAATCATTGCCGAGTCCGTGCATTTTAGTGAAATGAATCATGGTGCATCTTTAACAAATATAAATAGAGTGAGTACAGGAGTAAAACAGCTTTAGCTGTTTTCTAGCCAATAGCTGAAGCTATTGGACTCCCGCTTATAGACATAGTTAGCGTAGCACAAAAAATACAACACAACTCAATGCCACAACAATTTAGCCGCCATAATGAACAATAGCACAGAAAAATAGCGTTTTAGCGTTGCCGCTGGCAACCGATGTGCCAATTTTGCTCCGATGGGCGCGGTAAAAATACTGCTCAAACTCACCCCAAAAAATGCGGGTAAATACACATAGCCCAGACTCCACGCGGGCAAACGTGCATCATGCCAACCCAATAAGCCGTAACTAATTGTTCCCACTATCGCTATCGGCAAACCACACGCGCTGGCTATTGCCACTGCTTGGCGCATCAATAACTGCCCATGTACCACATAAGGCACAGTTAGCGTACCACCGCCGATACCAACAATCGCTGATACCACTCCTATCACCACACCCGCACAAGCATCCAACAGTTTCGACTGCTTAACATCGCCCGTTTTAGGCTTAATTTGCAACGCCATTTGTATACCAACATATAACAAAAACACCACCAAAATCAGCCGTAACGCATCCGCGCTAATTTGTTTTGCCAGCACTGCACCTACCGCTGTACCTAGCATAATCGAGGGAGTCATACTAAACACTTTCGCCCACACCACCGATCCCAAACGATGATGCGCCATTACCGATGAAACAGCGGTCAAAATAATGGTTGCCAGTGAACTTGCCACTGCCATAATCATCACAATTTCAGCAGGAAATCCATGCGCGGTAAACAACATCACCAACACAGGCACAATCACCAAACCGCCGCCAATACCAAACAAACCCGCTAATATCCCCGTTACCGTACCGAGCAATACACAGGCTAAAAAAATATTCACCACTGTTATTTCTACAATATCCATCATCATCACCTTAACGACATTTAGCGAATATTATGCCGTGTTTTTTGATTCCACCTTAGGAAATTACTTTGATTTTGGCTCTATATGGATTCTAAGGTCTTTTGCTAAACCAAGCGAGTTGAACTTTGGACGCAAGTATAAGCAATGTGAAACTGATATAATCTCTCCATTTTTAACCACTACTACACAAAACTTATGAGCATTAAACTTTCCAACAGAGTCAACGCGGTAAAACCTTCGCCTACGTTAGCCATTACTGCCAGAGCCGCCGCTATGCGAGCAGCGGGTAAAGATATTATCGGACTGGGTGCAGGCGAACCCGATTTTGATACTCCCGATCACATCAAAGCCGCCGCTGTTGAAGCCATGAACAAAGGTTTTACCAAATACACCGCCGTTGATGGTATCGCCAGCTTAAAAAAAGCCATTATCACAAAATTCAAAAATGACAATGGACTGGACTACACGCCTAAACAAGTGCTGGTGTCGTGTGGTGGTAAACAAAGCTCTTACAATCTTACCCAAGCTTTATTGAATACAGGTGATGAAGTCATCATCCCCGCGCCGTTTTGGGTATCGTATCCTGATATGGTGTTATTAGCCGATGGCGTACCTGTGATTATCGAAACCACCCAAGCGCAAAATTTCAAAATCACCCCTGAACAACTCCGCGCCGCGATTACCGATAAAACCCGTTTGATTTTTATCAACAGTCCATCTAATCCCTCAGGTGTGGCGTATTCATTGGATGAACTCAAAGCCATAGGTGACGTGTTAGCCGATTATCCCAACATCATCATTGCCACTGATGATATGTATGAGCATATTCTGTGGGAACAACACACGTTTGTGAACATTCTCAACGCCCATCCAGAGTTTTATGATCGCACGGTGGTGATGAATGGTGTGTCTAAAGCCTATTCAATGACAGGCTGGCGCATTGGTTATTGCGCAGGCCCTGCCGATTTGATTGAAGCCATGTGTACCATTCAATCACAAAGCACTTCCAATCCAACGTCAATCTCTCAATACGCTGCCGAAGCTGCATTGACAGGCGATCAAAGTTTTATCACCAATATGTGCGTAGAATTCAAAAAACGCCATGATTTCGTGGTGGCTGAATTAAACAGCATCGACGGTGTTGAGTGCTTAGAAACCAACGGCACGTTTTACGTTTTCCCCAATGTCCAAAAACTCATAGATCGTTTAGATGGCATCAACAACGACCTAGAATTTTCCGACTATTTAATTGAAAAAGCGGGCGTAGCGTTAGTGCCAGGTTCTGCGTTTGGTACAGAAGGACATATTCGGATTTCTATCGCTACCAGCATGGATAATTTGAAAAATGCGTTAGTGCGGATTAAAGCGGCGGTTTAATTAGTTTGAATCGGTGGGATACGCAATGCGTATCCCACACAGATAAAAAATATCACTTAGAAGTGTTCCAAATGCACAAATCACCCTTACTTTGTTTGCTAATCGTAGCAAACACCGCCAGCGCACAAGTCAGCGAAAATCTTGTTTACACTTATTACACGGCAACTGCGGATACCAACAGTTCACTGCGAGAATCTTTAAATAAAGCAACCCCTATTCATGTCGATGATAATCCCTTTCATGCTTATACAAAATGGAATGTGAAGTGGAATTACCGCTGGTTTGAACAAGCGGATGGGCGGTGTAAAATTACGACAGTAACGACAGATTTAACGAGCAAAATTACCTTGCCTGAACTGGTCGGTGCGACGGCTGAGCAAACAGCAGTGTTTGATAGATATGTATCGGCATTGCGTGTGCATGAGTTGGGTCACTATGATATTGGCAGAAAAACCGCGACTGCCATTGAGAGTGGCATACTTGCATTGCCTCAAATGTCCAGTTGCAAGGAACTGGAATCGACAGCAAATGCTCTTGGCTATCAGACCTTGGATAACTATAAAGTGATAGAAAAGCAATATGACGCATCAACTAATCATGGTGAGACACAAGGTGCATCGCTTGACAGCAAGTAACCTAGATGGAGCTTGCGGAATGCGGGGATTTCTCAAATAAAACGATAATTTCAATGGAATACTCAAATGAACACACTTGATACTAAATATCCCAATATAAGTAACTGGATAGAAAACTACGGCTGGATTGAATTGGGGCAAGACGATTGTAGTGATTCAATGGTAAGAATTCTTGATGAGGGTGGTATGGTTTGGGAAAGTAAGAAACCATACAAAAGCCTTGATGCGCTATTTAATGATCTCGAAAAGGAATTAGCGAGTCGAGTAGCCTAGATGGAGCGTAGCGGGATCTAGGGCAATTCGCCAAATATTATATATCTCCCACATTCCGCTTTGCTCCATGTGGGCTACATTCTAAAAGGAGGTCAGGCACTTTGCCTGACAGTCAGGTAAAGCATGACATCCAGTGCGATTACAAATTATCTTTCAACCGCCGTAATTTTGCGAATACCTCAACGGCTGGATTGGTCGTGCCGTTAAGATTTTTGCGTAATGATGGGCTGTCCTCTCTTAAAAAAGGGTTGGTGGCAAGTTCTTCGCCGATGGTGGAGGGTACGGTTGGCAAACCGTTTGCGCGTAATTCATCGATCTGAATCATTTTTTCTTGCAAGGCGATGTTATCGGGTTCAACTGTTAAGGCAAAGCGACCGTTAGCCTGAGTGTATTCGTGGGCGCAGTACACACGGGTTTTTGAGGGCAGGGCTTTTAATTTTTGTAACGATTGCCATAATTCGGCGGCACTGCCTTCAAACAATCGTCCACAGCCCATGACAAACAGGGTGTCACCACAAAATAACGCGTTATCTTCAGCAAAATAATAGACGATATGCCCGCTGGTATGCCCTGCTGTTGCTATTACTTGAGCAGAATGTGTGCCTAGGTTAATGACATCGTGTTCTTTTACGCCTCGGTCAACACTGGGAATTCGGTGTTTATCAAATTCTGAGGCAATAATCTGGCAGCCTGTTTGTCGCTTTAATTCCACATTACCACCAATGTGATCGCTATGATGATGGGTGTTGAGGATGTAGCTGAGTTGCCAGCCTTTTTGGGTTAACACGGCTAACACTGGTTCAGCGACTGCGGGGTCTATCACGGCGGTTTCGCCTGAGTCGGAATCGTGTAGTAGATAGATGTAGTTGTCAATTAAGACTGGAATTTGAATAATGTCTAACATGGTTGTGTGCTTTGATTGGCGAAAAAATGTTTGGTCACCGCAGCATCCTGTTCGATTTGCGCTTGTAGCTGGACGAGAGAGCTAAACTGCATTTCATCACGAATTTTTTGTTTGAAATGCACTTCGATGTATCGCCCGTAAATGTCTTGATTAAAATCAAATAAATTGGTTTCTAGCACTAATTGGGAGCTACCGTCAACGGTTGGGCGCGTGCCGACATTGGCTACACCTGTCAATTCGATACCATCAATGCCTGTGATGGTGACAGCAAACACGCCACTAATGGGGGTGTTTTTTCTGAACATTTTGATATTGGCGGTTGGATAACCTAGCGTTCTGCCGCGTTTATCTCCATGCGTTACTCGCCCACAGATTGAATAACTATGTCCTAGCCAGCGTTCGGCTTGTGCTACGTTACCCGCACATAAGGCATCTCTGATGAGGGTGCTACTGACGCGCCGCCCTTCGACATAACAAGACACGGTGCCTTCAACGCTAAAGCCGTGCTGTTCGCCTTTCTGTTTTAATAAGGCGAAGTTACCACGCCGCGCTTTGCCAAAATGAAAATCATCGCCGATAACCAGATGTTTAACATTTAATTTGTTGATCAGAATATCGTCAACAAACTGTTCGGCATCACAGTTGGCAAAATAGCGATTAAATTGCATAATCAATAAATGATCGACAGGCAGTTGGGTAAATTGAATTACTTTTTCACGCAAGCGCATTAATCTAGGTGGGGAATTACTCGCTAAAAAATATTCTAAAGGTTGCGGTTCAAAAGTCATGGCGACGACAGGCAAATTGAGGGTTTTGCCGCGTTCTGCCAGTTTTTCAATAACGGATCGATGCCCTAAATGTACACCATCAAAATTACCGATGGTCATTACGCAACCGTTTTGAAAGGGTTCTAAATCGGACAAGCCTCTAAGTAAACGCATGATATTTTTTCTGTAACAAAATTTCCATTCTATCATGCGTTATCAGCAAATAACCGCCATTAACTTAAAATTGAGTGCTTAGTGATTGATGCTAATTCTGCCATAATCTATGCTTATAATCGCTTTTCGTTTATCAGGAGTCTGTCATGAATCGAGTGTGTTGGTGGTTACTGCTCAGCAGTTTGTTTTTTACTGCCTTTGTTCAAGCTAAACCTCTAGCACCTGATAAAGTGCCTGAATCGCTTAAGCCGTGGATTAGTTGGGTAATGCAAGACTATCCAGAACGTGGTTGTCCTTTTTTGTATAACAGTTTTGAAGAAAAACGTTGTGAGTGGGCTACTGAGTTAAGCGTAAACTTAGAGGCAAATAAAGGCAGTTTTACGGGCAGTTGGCAAGTCTATAAAGATGATGACTGGGTTTATTTACTCGGTGACGACAAGCATTGGCCATTGGCAGTGACTGTCAATGGTAAAACCGCACTGGTGATGAATAAAGACGGTAGACCGTCGATTAAGCTAAGCACAGGAGTTTATGAAATCAAAGGGGAGTTTTTATGGGAGTCAATTCCTGATAATTTAACCCTACCCGATGACGCAGGGCTGATTAATCTGCAAATGAATGGGCAAACTATTCACGCACCCACTATTAGAGAAGGGCAACTGTGGCTAAAAGACAGTGAGCGGGGGCAAGTTAAACCTGAAAACGTACAAAACTCCGTTGATGTGCAAGTATTTAGAAAAGTCATTGATGACGTGCCGTTGCAAGTGTTGACGCATTTGGATATTGAGGTGTCAGGTGTGCAGCGCGAGGAAAAAATAACAGGCGCGTTATTAGCTGATTTTATTCCCTTGCAGTTGCAAAGCCCTTTACCTGCACGGTTAGACGATGGGCAGTTAGTTGTGCAGCTAAAACCTGGTCGCTGGCAAATAGATATTCTGGCGCGTAGTGACAAAGACAGGGAACAACTGGTGTTGCCGCCCAAAGAGACATTACCCGAAGATAGCGATAAGTCTGAAATCTGGGTATTTGAGGCGCGTCCTGAATTGCGCGTTGTTGAAATTGCCTCATTAAGCACCATTGATGCCAGTCAAACCACGTTGCCTAATGACTGGCGTAACCTACCCGCTTACAAAATGAATCCCACTGATACCATGAGTTTTAAGGTGATTCGGCGTGGCGATCCTGAACCTGAGCCTAATAAATTGAGTTTAAGTCGAAAATTGTGGTTAGATTTTGATGGTGCAGGTTATACCGTCAATGACAGTATCGTGGGCAAAATGACCAGTGGTTGGCGACTCAATGCCTTGCCAGAAACCCAGTTAGGCAGATTAACCTTAGACGGTAACAGCCAATTAATTACCCAGCAAACTGGCACGGATAAAAAAGGCGTTGAAGTAAGGGGTGGTGCGTTGACGCTGGATGCGGATAGCCGCATTGATGGTAATATCGCTCACATAAACGCCGTCGGCTGGGAACAAACATTTCATCAAGTTAATGCTGAAATTAATTTACCTCCAGGTTGGCGATTATTAGCTGCAACAGGGGTGGATAATGTTCCTGATAGTTGGATTTCACGTTGGACATTGATGGATTTATTTGTGGTGTTAATTACCTCACTGATAATTGGTCACTTATGGAATCGTTATTGGGGTGGTCTTGCCTTAATCACGCTAGCGATTATCTGGCATGAAGCAGACGCGCCACAGTTCGTATGGCTACATATTTTAGCAGCTACTGCGTTGCTTAGCGTATTGCCGCAAGGTAAGTTTTTTAGGTTTGCTCACTGGTATCGTCGTGGTAGTTGGCTGGCGTTGGCGTTTATCACCTTGCCGTTTATGGTTGATCAAGTCCGCATTGGCATTTATCCACAATTGGAAAATCCGCTGATAGATATTTATAGTGATAATAATAATTTCTCAGTTGGCGGTAGTCTTATGGCTACCCCGCCAGCTTCATTACCAGCACCAGTACCTATGGAAGACAGTCCTATTGCTGCTAACGTACAGCCTCTCGTACAAGCTGAAGTAGCAGATGCGATAGAAGAATCTAAAATGCAAGCCCATAAAATGGAAACACGTTCCTTGCGTAAACAACTGAGCAAACCCAAAGAAGCACTCCAAGAACAAGACAGTGCTTATAATCAAAGCTATGCCAGTAAAAAGTCTATTGATTTTGTCCGCGTTGATCCCAAAGCTAATATACAAACAGGTCCTGGTTTGCCGCAATGGCAATGGCATAAAGTTTATTTATCGTGGAATGGTTCTGTGAATGCCGAACAACAACTCAGTTTATGGTATCTATCACCCACTGTCACCATGCTATTAAATTTTTTGCGCGTGATTTTAGTCGCTTTATTATCGGTATTATTGTTTGGTAGCGCGGAAAAAATCCTGCCACCTTTCATCAATAAATGGAGCTTCGGTGGCAAAGCAACTCCGTTATTATTGTGCTTGCTGATATTGCCATTGTTATGCACTCCCACGCAAAAAGTCTATGCGGAGGATTTTCCTGATGACGAGTTGTTGAAGCAATTACAAGAAAAATTACAGCAAGAAGTCATACCCGATTGTTTACCTGCGTGCGCCCATATTCAGCAAATGAAAATGCTGATTAACGACAAAGAGCTGCAAATTACCTTGCAAATTCATGCGCAAGAATCGGTGGTTTTGCCGTTACCCGCAGAATACGAACAGTGGTTTCCTAATCAAGTGCTAGATAATGGTAAAGCCTCGCAAGCCTTGTATCGAACTAATAACGGGCTGTGGATTAATCTCAAACAAGGTGAACATGAAGTCATACTACGCGGTATCACGCCGTTATTGAGTAAATTTACCCTGCCGTTACCGTTAAAACCAAACTATGTTGTAGTTGAAAAAACAGGTTGGGAATTGGTTGGCTTGGAAGAAAACGGCTGGGCAGATGACCAATTACAATTTAGCCGTATTCAACAACAAAGCCCACAAGATAAAACTAAACCCCTAGAACCTGTCGCATTAAAGCCTTTTGTGCGGGTGGAACGCACCTTGCAACTGGGTTTAGATTGGCGAGTCATCACTCAAATTACCCGTATTTCACCTGCTGATTCGGCGGTAGTATTAACCGTGCCGTTGTTAATAGGTGAATCTGTCACCAGTGCTGGGATTCGGGTTAAAGATGATAAAGTTGAAGTCAATATGGCGGCGCAGCAAACCACCATGCAGTGGGAATCTAAACTCGAAAAAGCCGACAAAATAGACTTAATCGCTCCTGACACTACTCAATGGATTGAAGTATGGAAAGTGGATGTAAGCCCTGTGTGGCATATCGAATCCACAGGGCTTGCCATGATTCATCTGAATAGTGAAGGGCAATGGCTACCCGAATGGCATCCTTGGGCGAATGAAACTGTTAGTTTAGCGATCACCCGTCCTGAATCAGTCGTAGGTAAAACCCTGACTATTGACAGTAGTCATTTGCAAATTACTCAAGGTTCGGAAAGGCTTGCGGTATTAAACGCCAGTCTGAGAAGTTCTCAGGGTATGCAACATACCTTGACGTTACCCGAAGGATCGCTGTTGCTATCTGTTGCCATTAATGGACGGACGCAACCGCTACGACTAGAGGGTAGAAAGCTTACTTTACCCATTAATCCAGGTAAGCAAAATATTTCTATCAGTTGGCAAGAACAACACACTGCCATTAGTACGATTATGCGTATGTCAGAGCTTGATTTAGGTCAGGACAGTGTTAATAGTAATCTGACTGCTAATTTAGGAAAAGACCGTTGGGTACTGTTTGCTTTTGGTCCACAATTTGGTCCAATTATTTTATTTTGGGGATTGTTGATTGTGCTTATTATTGTGGCATTCGGGCTAGGTAAAATTCCCCTAACACCACTAAAAAACTGGCAGTGGTTTTTATTGCTGGTTGGATTAAGTCAAGTTCCAATGGCAGCGGCAGGCATTGTCGTGGGCTGGTTAATGGTATTAGGTTGGCGAGCAAATCAATCCAGCGAACAAATTCGCTATTTTAATCTGCTACAAATCAGCATCGGTTTATTGACGCTGGTCTCCTTGGGAGTGTTATTTTCAGCGGTTGCACAAGGTTTATTGGGTTCACCTGATATGCAGGTAACAGGCAATCACTCTTCTGCTACGGTATTAAATTGGTATCAAGACCGTAGTGTATCGACGCTACCCGCCGCTACTGTGATTTCCCTGCCGTTAATCACCTATCAATTATTGATGTTAGCGTGGGCATTGTGGTTAGCCAGTGCTTTAATTAACTGGTTAAAATGGGGCTGGAGATGTTTTTCCGGTAACGGCTTATGGCATAAGAAAATCGTGCTTGAAAAGAAAACTGTGGTGCTTGAGCAGGAAGAATCAAAAGTTTGATATTTTGGAGTGCAAGCTTCGGTTGCAGGGGGCAAACAAAGCTTGCACTCCAGCATTACAGTGGATTAAAGCCCCAGCAATGTTTGAGTATGACGGGCAATCATCAGCTCTTCATTGGTGGGCAGTACCAAAACCGACACGCGGCTGTGCGCATGGCTGATACAGGCTGCGTTCGATTCGTTAGCGGTTGGATCAAATTCTACGCCTAGCCATGTTGCCTGCTCACAGATAAGTTGTCGAATCTGGGGGCTATTTTCACCAATACCTGCGGTGAATACCAGTGCGTCTACGCCTCCCATTGCCGCTGCCAATGAGCCTATTTCACGGCTAACACGGTAAACAAAATAATCGATAGCTAACCGCGCTCGCGGTTCTGGGCTATCTAACAGCACGCGCATATCGTTACTGATGCCTGATAATCCTAATAAGCCTGATTGTTTATAAAGCAGGTCTTCAAGTTGTTTAGGGCTTAAGCCTTCTTGTTGTAGCAGATAAAGCATAACACCTGCATCCAAACTACCTGCTCGCGTTCCCATTAATAAACCGTCTAAGGCAGTAAACCCCATTGTGCTGGTGACACTACGCCCATGATGAATGGCGCACAAGCTCGCACCACTGCCGATATGTGCGACTATGACTCGCCCTGCGACAATTTCAGGGGGTAATATTGAGGTAATATATTCGTAGGAAAGCCCATGAAAACCATAACGCTGTACGCCACGCTGGTAGTATTTATATGGTAAACCAAATAATTTTGCCAGTTTGTCTTGTTGACGATGAAAAGCGGTATCGAAACAGGCAACTTGGGGCAAATCGGGGCATTCTTGCCGCATTGCACGAATTGCTGCGAGGTTATGGGGATTATGTAGCGGTGCTAAATGGGTGATGCTATCAAGATTATCCAGCACCTTTGCTGTAATAAGTAGCGGCGCGGAATAATCAGGGCCACCATGTACGACACGATGCCCCACACCGACTAAGCGGTTGCTATTGTTGCGTAAAAAATCAGTAATGTGTTGCAGTGCTTGGACATGATTAGCCACTTCTGCGAGCTGCCAATTTACATCGATGAGAGTTTGCCCGTTATTATTCTTTACTTTAAGGTGCGGTGCAGTGCCTATACCTTCGACTTGCCCTGTGATTTTCTGACTTAAGGTGCTATCACCAAGAAACTCAAAAACAGAAAACTTTAGACTGGACGATCCTGCATTAAGAACAAGAATAGCGTTTTGCATAGTAAACTCTGGCTTTTGTTGATTTCACACAGTTAAGCCAGATAGTTATTTTACAACGCGTAATTTAGGTTTATTGGGTGGAGGAGTTTGTTCTGGCGGCGATGGCGTAGACTCGTTAGTTTCATCATCTTCTGGATTGAAGACCATGCCTTTACCATTTTCTTTAGCGTAAATTGCCATGATAGCCACAACAGGGGCGACAACGTACATAGGTTTACCGCTAAACCGTGCATTAAACTCTATTAGTTCATTGCCTAAGGAAAGTGCGTCTACTGCGGCAGGTTTGATATTTAAGACAATCTTACCGTCATCAATAAATTGATGTGGCAAAATAGCATCCTTATTTTCAGCATCGACTAGAAGATAGGGCGTTAGATTATTATCAAGAATCCACTGATAAATTGAGCGGATTAAATAAGGTTTTAGCGAGGTCATTTTGAAGGCTCGATCATTTCTTTTTCAGCTTCACTCAAGCTGCGTTTAAAACCAGTTCGGTTAAATAAACGCTGTGCATAATGGGTAATCACTTCATCTGGCGTTGATATATCTATGCCTATACTGGGTAATCGCCATAATAATGGGGCAATAACACAATCAATGAGCGAAAATTCATCACTCATAAAATAAGGTCGGGCTGCAAAAATAGGGGTGGCATTGAGAATGCTTTCTCTGAGCATTTTTTTAGCACGAGCTGATTTTTTTTCGCCTGAATGCAAAATTTCATCCAGCAATTGATACCATTCTTGATCTATACGTTTAATGATCATTCTGGCATTGGCACGCGACACAGGATCCATTTGATGTAAAGGTGGATGTGGAAAGCGTTCATCAAGATATTCCATAATAATGCGCGAATCATAAAGAACTAAATCCCGTTCTATTAAAGTTGGCGATGTGCCTGTCGGATTTAATTCGAGTAAATCTTCAGGAGCATTATTCGGGTCATAAAATTCTATGTCTGCGGCAATGCCTTTTTCATGTAAAACAAAACGGGCGCAATGGCTCATTGCACAAGTTGGCGATGAAAAAAGCGTCATAACAGATTTACGAGTAATAATGTTTGCCACGAATAACAACCTCTTTGGACGTGTAGGGTGGTAAATTGGGCATTATATCATGAAAGAGAATGTTTTTGCCGTGACCGCAAGTAATTAGAACAGTAGTAGTAAAATTAAGAAAACATCCCTGTTTTCTTGCAAAAAAGATTAATGAATATCTTTCCAATATTCTTTTTTCAATAAATAAGCTAAGCCAAAAAACAGGAATAGGAAGATGAGTACATATTTACCCATACTTTCTCTTTCCAGTTGTGCGGGTTCACCAACATACACTAGAAAAGTAACTAAATCATTGACCATAATATCAAATTCTTCTTCCGATAATACGCCTTCTTTATCGAGAACTAAGTCAATACGATCACCGTAGATGGTTTTTCTAATGACTTCGCGTTGTTCGCCTTGCAATTGCCACAGTGGATTAGGCATGGCGGTATCTTCAAAAACTAAATTATTGACACCGAACGGTCTATTTTTGTCGGTGTAATAACTTTTCAAATAGCTGTATATCCAATCTGCACCACGCGATCTAGCAACCAATGACAAGTCTGGCGGCTGTGTACCAAACCATTTTTCTGCGTCATGCTTATTCATCGCACTGTGCAGCTGGTCATAAATACTCGCGCCGAAGGGGGCAATATCTTTTAATACTTCTTTTTCGTCTGCGTGGGTATCCAAAGCAATGCGTAAATAACGAACCTGCTTAATGGAATGACAGCCTAGACAATAAGTCACAAAATGTTTCGCGCCACGCAATAATGAGGTTTTATCGCCAACATCAACATCGGCTTCTTGTAGTTTTACACCCTCGGACGCACGAACCCCAAAAGAGAGGATCATTAATAGCAATAGTGTTGTAAGATTTTTCATATCAATCTAGGCTCTCTTTTAGTTTTTTTGCCAATCGAGTGGTTACTTTACGGATACCCTCAGCATTAGGTCTTCGACTAAAAAACACACTTCTAAAGGCAGGGTGCTGGCTACTATCCTCTGACACAGGATTTAACTCAGTAATTTCCTCAAACGCTTCTATTAATGCAGGTAACTGCTCTTCAAGCGATAGCTCGACAGTGACACGTTCTGGCACTGGCTTGGTTTTTTCCCAGCGAGTATAAATTGGCATTAATAAAAAGAAGCCAAAATAAATCGCGGTAAACACACGCGCAATATTAGTCATCACGGGGGTTGCAGGTTGCGTACCTAAATAACCCAATGCAATAAAGCTAATGACAAATAAAGCTAATGCTTTTTTATAAATACCGCCACGATAACGAATAGAGCGTACAGGATTTCTATCTAACCACGGTAATAAAAACAATACCACAATTGCACCACCCATACCGATAACCCCTGCAAACTTATCAGGAATCGCGCGTAAAATGGCGTAGAACGGAGTGAAATACCACAAAGGTGCGATATGCTCTGGGGTTTTCATCGAATCGGCTGGAATAAAGTTAGCGTGTTCAAGAAAATAACCGCCCATTTCAGGCATATAAAAAATGATAGTGGCAAAGAAAATTAAAAATACTCCAACACCTGCAATATCTTTTACGCTGTAATAGGGATGAAAAGGAATACCATCTAATGGTATGCCGTCTTTATCTTTCAGTTTTTTAATATCAATGCCATCTGGGTTGTTAGAACCGACTTCATGTAATGCGACTATGTGCATAAATACCAGCATCACTAAGACTAATGGCACGGCAATGACATGAAAGGCGAAAAAACGGTTCAGGGTCGCATCAGACACCACATAATCACCGCGTATCCACAACGATAAGTCATCGCCAATCACAGGAATCGCGCTGAATAAAGAAATAATAACTTGCGCACCCCAATAAGACATTTGTCCCCAAGGTAACAAATAGCCCATAAAAGCTTCTGCCATCAGGGCAACAAAAATTAACATACCGAAAATCCATATCAGCTCACGCGGTTGTTTAAACGAACCGTACATGATGCCGCGAAACATATGCAGATAAACGACAATAAAAAACGCTGACGCGCCTGTTGAGTGCATATACCGCACCAACCAGCCCCAACTGACATCACGCATGATGTATTCAACCGAATCAAAAGCCAATTTAGCATCGGGTTTGTAATTCATGGTCAACAAAATACCCGTCAAAAACTGGTTAACTAACACCAGTAATGCCAACGAGCCAAAGAAATACCAAAAATTAAAATTTTTGGGTGCGTAATAGTGAGTCATGTGATCTTTCCACAGACTCGCTAGTGGAAAACGATCTAAAACCCATTCCCCACAGGCATTTAATCGAGAAGGTTTCATGCGCTTTCTCCTTCGGTGGGTTCGCCAACAATCAACAATGTATCAGTTACATAGCGATGAGGTGGAACTTCTAAATTAGTTGGAGCAGGCACACCGCTATAAACACGACCTGCTAAATCAAACCAAGAACCATGACACGGACAGAAAAAACCACCTTTCCATTTATCACCTAAATCGGGAGGTGACACCTCAGGGCGAAAGGTTGGTGAACAGCCCAAATGGGTACACAAACCCACCGCGACAAAAATTTCTGGTTTTATAGAACGCCCTGAATTTTTACTGTTCTCAGGTTGAAGAGATTCCAAGGACTGCGGATCTCTTAGTTCACTCTCTAAGGTTTTTAAAGTGGCAAGCACCTCAGGGGTTCTATTCAGTACCCAGACAGGCTTGCCACGCCAAGCGACTCTAATTAATTGCCCTGTTTCCATCTTGGAAAGATCAATTTCAACAGGTGCGCCTGCTGCCATTGTTTTGACACTTGGCTGCATTTGCGAAAGAAAAGGAACTGCTAAATATCCTGTGCCGACAGCACCAACTACGGTTAACGCCGTAGTCAAAAACTGGCGTTTAGACTCATCTACGCCTTCATTATTCATTATAGAACTCTCCTCATTAGGTTCCGTGCCTCAAAAGCACACTTTTTGTCTTGCCAATATACCACTAGAACCTATTAAATTTGAAGTGCTTATGTGCAATTGTTTACAGTAATAATTGCACTATTATAAAAGCATTACCAGCTGAAAAACCTAAGTCTATGAACTTACATAAAATTCTTAATAATTCGCCGCTAGATTCTGTTAGCAAATGCCTATCCATGCTAGGTTTCAGCTACAAAAAGGCAGGAGGTCTCGGAGTATGGCGAAGTAATTTTGAAATCGTTAATTTCAGTAAAAACGGCGGGTGAACGGAGCTTTACCTAACAGTCAACGCTTATCACAGTCGGCTTAAAAAGTGGTTACAGCACAACACTGTGTCGCCGCCCACTACTTAGCTAACGGCGACGCGTTCTTGAAAAATACCGCTTACTCACACCAGAAACCTTGGGGGATTTTCAATACTCAACGGTTGCATAGCCAACGTTTTTGACTGTCTAGGGGAAAAGGGCTTTAGCCACAATAATCGTAGTTAAACCCATCTCCCTTAAGCAAGCAGGCAATATCTCAGTTAATCTTTCATCAACCAATCTTTCGCCCTGTCCAA
The DNA here is from genome assembly GCA_026398895.1 of Methylococcales bacterium. Classification (GTDB taxonomy): domain Bacteria; phylum Pseudomonadota; class Gammaproteobacteria; order Methylococcales; family Methylomonadaceae; genus UBA4132. The sequence continues at coordinate 19,089 of JAPLRZ010000040.1, read as the reverse complement.
CTCGGCGGTTTGAAAATACCCAATCGGAAAATCCCGAAACCCTGCACCAACAGACATGAGTGCTAGTTCTCGCCATTTTTCTTCACCGACTAACGCCATCTTTTTGATATACGGATCGCTTTGTTCCTGAAACGATATATCCTCCCATCTATCGTCGTTGCTCCAACCTTGAAAATCTTCAAAAATAGTAAGAACGCTTATTTTTTGCACTGGAATCATATCGATTAAAGCATTTTGGAAGATGAGTTGATCAGGATAGGTAAATAATCCTGTGATTTTGAGAGTTACAATGCCGTCAGTATGATTGATGATTTTCGCACTCATAATATTTTCCCATACAGGTTAAAAGAAAATAGCGGATATTAATGGATATTAGGAAAACGGGTAATGATGAAACGTCCCTGTTAAACGAGTCGTTATACTTCCGCGCTACTTAACCAAAGATCATGTTTATTACAGGTACTGAGTGCGTACACTGTACCGTTGTAGTCTTTAAGCGTATAGCTTGAAACGGCTAACGTCTCTTTAGTTGGATCAAATAGATGTTCATCAAGAAATTTATAGTTTTTATCTAACAAAACGTGCTTAACGATGTAATGCTCGTAGCCTTTCATTTCATGAGGCGTGGTAATTTTTACAGTCGCACTGCCTTCGGCTTTGGTCACTTCAATCACAGGAACGTGGGTGGCTGCTTTTCCTGCCCAACGACCTGAGGCTTCTTTGGTGTAATAAATATCCTGTGACGGGCTTACTGGTTTAGTCTCTTCAGCCCATGAGAGAGTAGGAACAATAAGGCTCGCGCCCGCACTTGCGGCAGTTAAGCGAATAAAATCACGACGTTTCATAATAGCTCCTTGTTATGGATTGTGAATTAAATTTTTAGTGTTGGCTACAAACAAAAAAGCCGATGTAAACATCGGCTTTTTATCAGATTATTCGCTTATAGCGAATTAACTGCGTTTAAATCTTGGAAAGCTTGTTCCAAGCGTTTCACCATACCAACTTCGCCTTCACGTTGCCAAACGCGAGGGTCATAGTATTTTTTGTTAGGTTTATCTGCACCGTCTGGGTTGCCGATTTGACCTTGCAAATAGCCTTCATTTTTCTTGTAAAAATTCATGATACCTTCCCAAGTTGCCCATTGGGTATCAGTATCAATGTTCATTTTCACCACGCCATAGCTGATAGATTCTTTGATTTCTTCGGGTGTAGAACCTGAACCACCGTGGAACACGAAGTCCAAAGTATTGTGCGCTACACTGTATTTATCAGATACAAATTTTTGTGAATTTGCCAGAATGGTAGGAGTCAATTTGACATTACCTGGTGAATATACACCGTGTACATTACCGAAAGAAGCCGCTATGGTGAAACGATCACTAATTTTGCTTAATACTTCATAAGCGTAAGCCACGTCTTCAGGCTGAGTGTACAGAGCCGAATGATCCATGCCGCTGTTATCGACACCATCTTCTTCACCACCTGTACAACCTAATTCAATTTCTAGCGTCATGCCCATTTTGGACATACGCGTTAAATATTTGGCACAGATTTCAATGTTTTCTTGCAGACTTTCTTCTGATAAATCCAGCATGTGTGAACTGAACAACGGTTTGCCAGTAGCCGCAAAATGTTTTTCACCTGCATCTAACAAGCCATCAATCCAAGGCAATAATTTTTTTGCTGCGTGGTCAGTGTGTACTATGACAGGTACGCCATAATGCTCTGCCATTAAATGAACGTGTTGTGCGCCAGAAATCGCGCCCAAAATCGCATTTTGTTGACCTTCCAGTTTTAAACCTTTACCTGAGAAAAAAGCAGCACCGCCATTAGAGAACTGAATAACCACTGCTGATTTAACTTTTGCTGCTGCTTCTAATACTGCGTTAATCGAATCAGTGTTAATGACATTAACCGCAGGTAAAGCAAATTGGTTGGCTTTGCAAAGTGCAAAGAGTTTTTTTACGTCTTCGCCAGTAACAACACCCGCTTTAACGACATCTGAAATTTTTTGTGACATGGAGAGTAATCCTGTTTCTATCTATTACAAAAGCGAAAGCCTCCAGACTATCGATACCGAAGTATCTATAGCCTAGAGGCTATCATTAATAACTTAAGCTTCTAAGCTAGCTAAACGATCAGCAAGTAATTCTTCTAGTGATACCAATGCTTTAGAGAAACCATCAATACCTTCAGCTAATTTATCAGTTGCCATACGGTTTACCGCGTGCATACTATCAAAAGTGGCTTTGTCGATTGATAATTTTTCAATTTCTAGCGTAGCAGCGTTTGCTGGGTCTAAACGACGTGGTAACTCACCTTCAGTCGCTTGTAACTCAGCTAGTAAAGAAGGTGCGATAGTCAATAAATCACTACCTGCTAATTCGGTAATTTCACCAACATTGCGGAAACTAGCACCCATCACTTCGGTGTTATAACCGAATTTTTTGTAATAGTTATAAATTTCAGTCACTGAAACCACACCTGGATCTTCAGCAGGGGCGTAAGAATCACGACCCGTGTCTTTTTTGTACCAATCGAGAATACGACCAACAAAAGGAGAAATCAGGGTAATACCATTTTCAGCACAAGCAATCGCTTGGTGTAAGCCGAACAATAATGTTAAGTTACAGTGAATGCCTTCTTTTTCTAAAACCGCTGCCGCTTGGATACCTTCCCATGTTGCTGCAATTTTGATTAATACACGGTCACGAGCAACGCCAGCCGCTTCGTATTGAGCAATTAAATCACGACCCTTAGCAATAGTTGCATCAGTGTCGAATGATAATCTTGCATCAACTTCAGTTGATACACGACCTGGAATAATTTCCAGAATTTTTAAGCCGAAAGAAACCGCCAAACGATCAAAAGCTAAAGAAACTACGTCAGCAGCTGATGCCGCCGCGCCTAAAGTTACTCTCGCCGCTTTCAAAGTATCGTCAACAATTGCTTGGTATTGCGGCATTTGTGATGCTGCGGTAATCAGTGATGGATTAGTAGTCGCATCACGCGGTGTAAATTTTTCGATCGCTTCAATATCGCCTGTGTCAGCGACAACAACAGTCATTGCTTTCAGTTGTTCAAGTAAGTTTTGCGCCATGAATGGTACCTTTATGGTTATTTTAAAAAATTGATAGGATTGCAACTACAATCGTCATGAAGCAACTCACAAACCTACAAAAGTAACTGCGTCATCAACCTTGATGACGCATATATCTTTCAACGCTAGTCTCAGCGTCTACTTTTTGTTGTTCTGCTAATGCCTGTCTTGCTAAATACTTGGCTACGCGACTAGGTTGTGGTAACTCGTCTTGATGTTTCACATATTTATCAACACCTGTGTCACTACGTTTCACAGAGATTGGCTTTGCCTGTTGCGCATCTAATAAAGCCTGTCTTGCCATATATTTAGCGACTCGACTTGGCTGCGGTAGACTGTCTTGATGCTGTAAATATTTGGCAACACCCGTTGGTTGCACTTCAACAACTATAGACTTAACTTGCAATGCCGCTAAAGCAGATTGCTTTGCCATATATCTGGCAACTTTAGTTGGCTGCGGTAAACTGGCTTGATGCTGTAAGTATCTAGCGACACCTGTTGCTTCAATCTGGACAATCGCTGATCCTGATTTACCGTGCTTAGCCATCAGAGCTTGTTTTGCCATGTATTTAGCAACTTTGCTGGGTTGCGGTAAGCTGTCTTGATGTCTTAAGTATTTTTCAACGCCACTTAATGCAGGTGCTGATTTCAACCCTTTCAAGTACTTATCAACACCTGTTGCTCCGCTAACCGCTGGGCTGTCTTTTTGTGCTTGCTTGTCAGCAATCGCTTGTCTAAGTGCGTAACGCTCCACGCTGGTCAGCGTTGGTTGCTCTGCAAGATACTTCGCAACACCACTAGCTGATGCTTGGGCTGCAATAGCTGCGGCTTGGGCTGCCAGTTTTTCCAATTGCTCAGCCTTTTGTCTTGCTAACAACGCTTCTTGGCTTTGCAGATATTTTTCTACGCCACTAAGTCCGTCGGGGTCACCCGCACAAACGCGATACATACTCTCTGTTTGAGATTTTGCTTCAGTTCCAAACGAAAAAAACGCTGCGACAGCAGATAAAAATGAACTGTTCAAGGAATTCTGGCTCATTGTTTACCCCCGATTACGCATATATTTTTCAACGCCTGTCGCTTTTTTTTCTGCTTCTTCTACGGCTCTTGCTTTCTCAACTAATGTTTGTTGTGCAACATATTTAGCAACACCAGTGGCTGATTTTTCAGTTTTAACTTGTTGATCTACATAGCGAGAAACGCCTGTGCCAGAAACTTTGTTGATATATTTACCAACACCTGTTGTTGCAGCAGTTTTGCTACTTGCAGGAGCAATACTGGCTGTTTTAGCTTTAGTAGGTGCAGGAGTTGCTTGTTTTCTGAATAAGAAAAAACCTACTGCGCCTAAACCAACTAAACCAAGTAAGTAAGTCACACTGGAATCTTTAGGTGGTAAAGGCTGTGGATTCAAAGTGACCGCACTAGAGTCTTCTGTGTCAGAAGAAACACTGCTGTTTGTAGTTTTTCTTTCAGGCACTGCTTTATTGTGCTGATACTTATCATCAGTATAAAGAACCTTAGGCTGGAAATCAGCTGCTGGATATTTTGAATCTACTTCGTGACTTGCCTGAGCAGTCGCTGGTGCTGCCGCTTTAACTGCTGTTTGAGTTGATGAGCCATTTTTAACGGCATCGCTTTGATAAACAACCGAAGGCTGGAAGTCTGCTGCTGGGTATTTTTCGTCTGCACTTACCACGCTGCTGACTAGCAGCAACGCTGTAAATAGACCTTTCGTCAAATTATTCTTGTTCACGCGTTCACCTATGAGTCGGAAGAAGTGGTTCGAGACCCCCGACAAGATGTCGGCTAGCGACAGCCGCATCTAAAGTTTAGAGGTGTCTCGTTCCAAGTTTATTATCGTTTTAGAATTAAAGTACCGCTTCTACGTTTTTGACTACATTCTCAACGGTGAAGCCGAACTCTTTGAACAGTGCGGGTGCAGGTGCTGATTCGCCAAAACGATCAAGACCTACGACTTTACCGTTGGTGCCAACATATTTCCACCACAGATCAGTTACACCTGCTTCTACTGCTACACGCTGTGTGACAGCCGCTGGCAATACAGATTCACGGTAAGCTGCATCTTGTGCATCGAAAATATTAGTAGAAGGCATAGAAACAACACGGATTTTTTTGCCTTTTGCTGCGAGTTCATCCGCTGCTTTTAACGCCAATTCAACTTCAGAACCTGTTGCAATGATAATCGCATCAGCTTGACCATCAGTGTCTTTCAACACATAGCCACCACGATAAATCGCTGCAATTTGTGCATCTGTACGCGGTACATGGGGCAAATTTTGACGTGAGAAAACCAATACAGAAGGTCCGTCTTGACGTTCAATCGCTGCTTTCCAAGAAACAGTCGTTTCAACAGCATCACACGGTCTCCACACTTGCATACCTGGAATTAAACGCAAGGTAGCTGTTTGTTCAACAGGTTGATGTGTTGGACCGTCTTCACCTAAACCGATAGAATCATGGGTGTAAACGAAAATTGAACGAATTTTCATCAATGATGCCATGCGTAACGCATTACGCGCATACTCTGAGAACATCAAGAAAGTTGCACCAAATGGAATTACACCCCCATGTAGAGCCAAGCCATTCATAATGGCAGACATACCAAACTCACGCACACCATAGTTGATGTAGTTAGCATCAGGTTTATCAGCACGCATTGGCTTATAACCTTTCCACTCGGTCATGTTAGAACAACCTAAGTCAGCTGAACCACCAAAAATTTCAGGTAATAAGTTAGCGAATCCTTCAATGGCTGCTAATGATGACAAGCGAGTTGCAGTGGTTTTTGCTTCTGCATTGACTGCCGCTACAAATGCGTCAGCATCTTTCGCCCACGTTGCAGGTAAATCACCTGCCATACGACGTTCGTATTCAGCTGCTAATTCAGGATGTGCCGCTTGGTAAGCTGCAAATTTTTCATTCCATTCTGCTTCTGCTTTAGCACCTTTTGCTTTAGCATCCCAACCTGCATATACATTTTCTGGAACGATGAACGCTTCGTGATCCCAGCCTAATGCCGCTTTAGTTAAGTTAATTTCGTCTTGACCTAACGCCGCACCATGACAAGCATGAGAGCCAGCTTTGTTTGGTGAACCAAAACCAATAGTGGTTTTGCAGCAAATCATAGTAGGCTGATCAGTCATGGCTTTCGCCATTTTTACAGCTTTAGAGATGGCAACAGGATCATGACCATCAACGTCAGCAATAACGTGCCAATTGTATGCTTCAAAACGTTGCGGGGTATTATCAGTAAACCAACCGTCAACGTGACCATCAATAGAAATACCGTTGTCATCCCAGAATGCAATCAGATTACCTAAACCTAATGTGCCAGCTAATGAACAGGCTTCGTGAGAGATGCCTTCCATTAAACAGCCATCACCTAGGAATACATAGGTGTGATGATCAACAATTTTATGTCCATCTCTGTTGAATTGTGCAGCTAATGCTTTTTCAGCGATTGCCATACCAACTGCATTGGTAATGCCTTGACCTAAAGGCCCTGTTGTTGTTTCTACACCAGGTGCGTAACCGTATTCAGGATGCCCTGCGGTTCTGGAATGTAGCTGGCGAAATTGTTTTAAATCTTCGATAGAAAGATCATAACCCGTCAGGTGCAATAATGAATAAATCAACATTGAACCATGACCATTGGACAACACAAACCGATCACGATTTGACCATTTTGGGTTAGTTGGGTTGTGTCTCATGTAGTCGTTCCACAGGACTTCGGCGATGTCCGCCATACCCATAGGCGCGCCTGGGTGTCCTGAGTTTGCTTTTTGTACTGCATCCATGCTTAAAGCGCGTATGGCGTTCGCTAGTTCTCGGCGCAAAGTCATATTTTTCTCCTACTGATAAGTAAATTCTAGTGAGTGACTCTCATCAATTTTATCGATTTGGTCACAGTTGTTCTTTGATATTGTAAACAGAGCTAGAGAACGAGTGGCTATCACCACTCGCCCCTAAAGTGTTACTCTAAGTTAGCGTGTCTTTCTCTCATTATTTCTTCAGGAATTCCTTTTTCCCATATTATGTGCGAAATTAAGGCTTCCAAAAAGCACAGTGTGGATAGTTCAAAAACTGTCCCCATTGGCATACCAACAACTTTACCATACAGCTCTTGTTGCCCAATTTGGAACACACCGTCAGCCATATCGCCAATAGTTGAACTGGCTTTCGCAGAGATTAAAACAATGTTAGCTCCAACTTTTTTTGCATTTTTAGTGAATGCTATCAATTGCTCAGTTTCTCCAGAACCCGAAATAATGACCAACAAATCACCTGCTTTAATACTTGGCGTTACAATTTCACCAACTACACTGACATCGTAACCACCGTGTACTAAACGCATGGCAAAAAAATTGCCAACTAACTTGGAACGCCCAGCACCTGCGATAAAAATACGCTTGGCTTTATCAAGCATTCCAACTAGCTTTTCATCATAAGAATCATCGGTAGCCGTTAAAATACTTGTGATTTTATCTAAGATAAGTTGCTGATGCATGGTTTCTGCCTCTATACAGCGTCAACCAATTCACGGATTTCACGCGCTGCGTCAGCAGGAGAAGCTGCACCATAAATTGCTGCACCCACAACGATGATGTTTGCGCCTGCTCTGACTACGTCTTGAACAGTTGATGCTTTGATACCGCCAGCTACTGAAATTCTAACAGGTAAGCCTAATGCAGCAATTGCATTTAAGTCAGCAAAAGGAGTGTGACCCGCTGCTTGTGCATCCAAACCTGTATGAATACCCATAACTTGCGCACCTGCTTCAACAGTTGCACGCGCACAGGCTACTTTGTCTTCAACGTTAATTAAGTCAATTTGAGCTTCTGCACCGTGTGCGTTGGCAGCTTTAATAACGCCTACACAAGTTGCAAGACCAGATACGCCCAAAACGGTACAAATATCAGCACCCGCTGCGTAGAAAGGTGTTGCTTCATACTCGCCCGCATCCATTGTTTTTAAGTCAACTAATAAAAGATGATTTGGGAATCTTGCTCTTAGTTCTTTAACTAAGTTAACTCCGTTGTGTTTGATACAAGGAGTTCCGATTTCGAAAATGTCAACATGAGGTGCTACTAAGGTAGCAAGGTTTACTGTTGCATCGAAATCTAATGAATCTAATGCCATTTGTATTAACGGTCTTGCCATGATAAATGCTCCGAAGGGTTATAATTAGTTTAATTTTGACTACATAGTTATGAGTTTCATAGCTAAAGTAGCCTATGATTCTCTAAACGCTTCAACGCAAACTGCTGACATGGCAAGCCACTTCAGTCTGACATTCACTCTGCGTTCATATAGCACCGCTAACTCTCAGTGCTTCTTCCAAATAGAAGTGTTTGCATTATAAGCGATACCTTAGCATTATCAATGCTGTCGTTTCAGGTGAACCGATCACTTGTGTTTTATATTTTTTACCTTAAACTTCGTTATATTTTTGGTTTTTATGAAAGTAAATAACTTGTTTTGCGGGCATAACTGTAAAGTAGAAAGGGGACGGATGTCAATGCCCAATACTTAATGAACAAGGCATCTCGCTAGTACAGAAGTAGTACAAAACACAAATATTTTATAAAACAATTGCTTTCATACTATCTATACGACTCAGCACTTAACGTTTAATCGCGTGTTTTTCACTGCATGGGTTACTCGGAAAGCCATAACCGACGCTATTCTAAGAATAATGAATTCATTTTGATACTAACATATTTTTATAAAATTATGCCTATTCCCACCAGTAACTTAGTCATTATATTTTCAGCTTGCCGTAAATAACCGCCACCAAATAAATTTAGATGGTTCAAAATATGATACAAATTGTAAAGTGATTTCCTCGCCTTATAGCCGTTATCCAACGCCCAAACATCTTCATAGGCTGCATAAAAGTCTCGACTAAAACCACCGAATAATTCAGTCATCGCTAAATCAGCTTCTCTATCGCCATAGTAACAAGCGGGATCAAAAATAACGGGCTTGCCCTGTTTGTCAGTACCCGCATTACCCGCCCACAAATCGCCATGTAATAACGAAGGCGATGGCGTGTAACCTCCAAACAATACGGTCAATTCACTGCCAAGTCGCTCGCCTATTGTTTGTAAACGCCCGCCATAACCATTTTTTGCCGCTAATTGTAATTGAAAGCCTAAGCGTTGTTCACGCCAAAAACTCAACCAGTTATTACTTTGCTGATTAGATTGTAAGGTGCTGCCAATAGTATTGTCACTATGCCAACCAAAATACGGCTGCACTTGTTGATGTAAATGAGCGAGTTGCTGCCCTAATAAACGCTCTGAAGCGAGACTAGCATGACTTAATTCCAGATATTCCAATACCAAAAAAGAATGCGTGTCGCATTGCCCATAAATCACAGGTTTAGGACTACGCACGGTTTTCGTACTCGCTAACTCTTGCAAACCTGCAAATTCAGCCGCAAACATCGCCACCAATTCAGGACGATTAAGTTTAACAAAATAACTATTTTGCCCATCTTGCAGACGAAAAGCTGCATTAATATCACCGCCTAACAATGGCTGCATAGAACGCGCAGTAAACGTCTGCCCCGTTGCCGCTACGATGTGTTTTGTAATAATGTTCCAGTTCACAAATAAACCGCTACTAATTTTATTGATACACATCAGTTAATAATACCTACGATTAAAGCCCTCGATTGTCTCATGATAAAACTAAACATATCTACTCCTGCTCTTTTCAGTATAAAAAACAGGTTATTTAACCTGCTAATGTGTTAAATAACCTATTTTATATAGGTTTTAAATAGTAACCAATTGAATTTAAATATAAATTTATATGGTATAAAATTTGCTTAATACACTGTTCAACTATTATAAAATTAAGTTATACAGGAGTTATTAGTGATTAACTTAAAACATTCCACATTAAATACAGAGAGCGCAAGACACGATTTTACTAAAGCTGCTGTTATTGTTTTAGCTATTCCCGCACTGGCTCTATCGATGATAACGTCAGCTACCGCTGAAACTGATAAAAAATCAGATTCAAAAACGGCAAAATCGAAAATATCAACCGCACAGAACGCCGCTAGTAGCGAAGATCGTATTATTGCACTCAATGAGATGACGGTTTCTGATACACGAGCGCGTATTGATAACTGGCTGACCGAAGATATTGATGCGATACCTGTGCAAAAAAGAACCGAGCTAGGTCATTTGACCATGACTACGCCTATCGCAGGGAGTGTGATTGATCAGCAAGAGCTGCAAACAGTCAAATACGTCGATTTTCTCCGTGAGCAGCTAAGTCGTGTTCCTAGTATCAGTTTGTCGCGTAATATCCGTATAGCTGATGGTGGTAAAGCCTATACCAATAGCTTAATTGATGGCTTTGTCGTCGGTTCACCCACGGTTGGCAACATGAGTCTGACCGATACCATCAATCCTAAGGAAGTGGAGTCTATCGAGGTAATACGCGGTCCTGCTTCGGTGTTGTATCCTAGCAATGGTATCGGCGGCACAATCAATGTCATTACTAAAGACCCCAGTAAATCACCTGAATACTCGCTGTCTCAGGAAATTGGTATGTATGATTTATACAGAACGCAAGGTTCAGCCAGTGGCACGGTAAAAAGCCCTATCAATGACATTGGCTATTTTGTTGGCTTTAATGCCATGCAATACAATCCGTGGAAAGATAGAACAAAATCTGAACGTTATTCTGGCACGGGAAAAGTCGTGCTTCATCCCGATGATGTGTCAAAACTCACGCTACGATTTGATTATACCGATTGGTATCAGCAAGACTCTGGCAGTATTACTCGACAACAATGGGTTGATAACTGGCAGCAAGCCAACCCTGCTATGTTGAATTTGTATCAGGATTTTAAATACATCTCAGGAGTTGCTTCTTATAAACGTCAAGTGGGTGACGGTGGTGAGTTGGAAGTGTCTTTTTCACGGCGCGATAAGAGCGGCACCGATGCTAACCCTGGTGGGGGCAGTGCCGCTTCCAGTACCACGCAGCAAGAAGTTAATTATGGTCAGAATAACGCCCATACCGTTTATCGGCAAGATTTTGATTTTGTGAAATCCCGCGTTTATACAGGTGTCGATGTCATTAATGGTTATCAAGATACCGAAATATGGAATCGTCCCGCGAATGGCTTCAATAGAACAACTAAAGCATCGGCTTCCAGCTATACCGAAACCCAAGTCGCCCCGTTCATGCAGTACGAATTTTCACCGCTCAATGGCGTATTCAAAGACGGCTTTTTAGCCTCTATGGATAACTTACGCTTTAACTTCGGGTTGCGCTATGAAGATTTTCAACAGCACTACTATCAAACCTACAATTCCGCAGGCGGCGTACTGAAAAACAGTGGACAGAATTTTAATAAATTAATCAAAAAAGGAGGCTTAGATTATGAATATGTCAAAGATCATACTCTGTGGTTCGGGGTTGCCGATGGTTGGTTAGTGCCAGGGGCGAGTGCCAATGTCACTGCACAATATCCCAATGAAAACGTAACACCTGAAACCAGTATTACCAAACAACTGGGGTTGAGAGGCTTTTTTCGTGAACAAGGGCTGACCTATGACATCACCGCCTTTGAAACCAACATAGATAATTACATTGCCTCGGTGTTGTGCAGTGATAATCCGTCGATGTGCAACGGGTGGGCAAAATTGCCTAACACGATTACTACAGGTCGAGTTACCACGGTCAACACGGCTAAAACCACCGCTTCTTATACAGGCAACCCTGGAAAAGTCACTGTGAGAGGCTTTGAAACTAGCTTGGCGTACCAACCGCATGAGATGGTTAAATTTAGCGTTGCACACACCTTAAACTGGAACGTATTCAATAATTACACTGCGGGTACGGTTAAATTAAATGGCGTGACAATGGCTATTTCACCCAAGCATCATGTGAATGGACGTATTGCCGTGTATCCCGTCAAAGGCTTAACTGTGGAACTGGAAGCTGATTACTTAAGCCGCTACCAAACCAATGTTCAAAATACCAACAGCTATGCCCGCCCCATGTTATTCAATTTGCGCAGTAGCTATCAATGGCAAAACTGGACGCTGTCATTACAAGCTCTCAATTTATTAAATACTAAATATTCATCCAAAGTATCTGCTAATGCGGCAAATGTTCAAAGTTATGGAGGTATTGCTGGCATAGGTGATAGCCCGTTTCAGTTCCGCGCAGGGCTGGAATACAATTTTTAACAACCACAACCACAACCACAACCACAACCACAACCACAACCAAGAGCAAATACCATGAAAAAAACATTTATCGCACTGGCTTTAATGACTGTTTTACCTTTAACTGCAATGGCAGCAGAACCTGATAAAACGGAAGTAGCTCCTGCTAAAGACTGCAAAAAAGGCGCGTGGATGACTAAAGACTTAGGCTTAAATGCAGAGCAACAAACCAAAATTGACACGTTGGTTGAGAAAAATGAAGTGAAAAAGAAAGCCTTGCACGATGAACTCAGTGTGCAAATCAAAGAAGCACTAACGCCAGAACAATACGCAAAAATGAAAGAAAAACACGACAAGATGAAAGGCAAATACGGCTGCCCACAAGAATAAAACTATTTTTCACTCGGGACATCCACCGCTGCCATTAAGTGAAATCTAAAGTAGGGGGCAGGTTTTGTACTTGCCCTTATTTTGATAGTTATTCAATGGCTGAAAAATGCAAAGTAATTGATAACACAGTATTTTTGTGCTGTAAAAGAGCCTCGACTCAATCTGCTATCGTTTTTATAAAAATATAAATCACCACTATGAAGCAATTTAATTCAATTAATCTGTTATGGCTGATATTTTTACTATCAGTAACTGTTCCCTCTGCCGCACAAGTTAAAATCGGCATTTTATCCACGCAGTTTGTGCTGGAACAAAAATTCAAACTCATGGAGCAAGCCGCAAAAAAACAAGGCGTGGAACTGGCGTGGACGCAAGTTGACCGCGACGGTGAAGCGGGTGTGAAACGGGTGATGGAAAATGCCAATATGGTCATTATTGACGCGCCGCGCAGTGATGATATAACCCTGATTGAGCGTGTCAGCGCAGGGGCAATGACGAACAACGCATTGCCCACGCTGAGTATTAACATGATGAATCCGCCCAATCGCCTTAAACCCGTGAATTTGGATGCGGCGGTTGCGGAACGCTTGTTTGATTATTACGCAGGTGGTACGCCAATTAATCATGAACGATTATTTCAGTATTTAAACGCCCTGCTGACAGGCGGTGATGTCAGCAAAATTGCCGAACCGATGAAATTGCCGAATGGCGGGATTTATCACCCCAAATTTGCCGAGTTGATTTTTGATAATCTGCCCGCTTATTTGGCGTGGTGGGAAACGCAAACGGGTAAAAAGTGGCAGAATAATCCTGTGATTGCAATGGAATCATCGTCCAGCCATATTTCCGATGGTCAATTGCGGATGCTTGACGAGACCGTTGACAGTATTGAAAAAGCAGGCGGGGTGCCGTTGATTTTTTATCGTGCCACCCGCGTTGGTCAAGCAGGCGGCAGACCGACTGCACCAGCGGGCAGTGGTCGTCCAGAAGCCAGCGGCGAAAAACCACGCGGTCGCCCTGAATCCGCACCGACAACAGCAACAGACAGGGGTTTTCCGAATCCCAAAGCCGCGCAAAGTGTTGCTGTTAATGAGCCGTTATTAACAATGGATGGCAAAATTATCGCCAACGTGTTGATGGTCAATACTTTTTTAGGCATGAATCCCGATGGTCGCAAAGCGTGGCATCAAGCAATGGGCATTCCTGTTATCAATATCCTGTCGTATCGCACAGGCACACGCGCCGATTATTATAAAGATTTAGCGGGCGTTAGCAGTTTTTATCTGCCGTTTACACTCACCAATGCCGAATACATCGGACTGCAAGACCCTGTGGTATTAGCCGCTAACGAAGGCGGTGAAATGGTGCCGATGCCTGAACAAATGGCGCTGTTGACGGGCAAAGCGATGAATCTTGCCAAGTTACAAACGCTAAAAAATGCCGATAAAAAAGTCGCGCTGTTATTTTGGAATCACCCTCCGGGTGAAAAAAATCAGGGTGCGTCCAATATGAACGTCCCGCGCTCGATTGAATACCTGATTGACCAACTGCGTGCGGAAGGTTATGTCTTTGACAAAGCAAATGAACAGGAAATCATTGCCGCCGTCGCCACCATGCTCAGACCGCGTTATCGACGCGGTGAAATAGACGCGCTGATGAAAACCCCGTATTGGGATTTTTTGCCGTTAGCAACCTACAAAAAATGGTTTGCGACCTTGCCCGCCTCGGTGCAAGCGGACGTTAATAAAGCCTTTGGTGAACCTGAAAAAGCCAAATGGCTGGCAAATAAAGACGGCGTGCGCGGTTTTGTGATTCCGCGTATGAAACTGGGTAATCTGGTGATGATGCCACAACCCGCTCGCGGTGAAATGGCTATCGATGACGATGAGAAAAAAATGTTTCATGACACCAAATTGCCGCTTAATCATTCGTATCTGGCGGGTTATTTGTGGATTCGTGAACAATTCGCCGCCAATGCCATTATCCACTTTGGTACCCATGGCTCACAAGAATGGTCGCAAGGTAAAGAGCGCGGTTTATGGGCTTATGATTACCCCAATTTACTGGTCGGCAATGTGCCTGTTATCTACCCGTACATTATTGACAATATCAGCGAAGCGATTCACGTTAAACGCCGTGGACGCGGGGTAATTGTCAGTTATCAAACGCCTGCGTTTGCACCCGCAGGTTTATCGGATGAATTTGTCAAAATTAACGATACCATTCGTGAATACCGCGCTTTGGATGACGGTCCTGTGAAAATCAGCAGTCGGCAATCCATTATCGACCAAGCGATTAAAATGAATATCGCCAAGGATTTAAAAATGTCGCCTGAAAATTTAGCGACTAACTTTGAAGATTCGTTACGCGAGGTTGAAAATTATTTGGAAGAACTGGGTTCAGCCATGCAGCCTTTGGGTTTGCATACCTTGGGCAAAGATGCCGAACGCGGGCATTTAATCAGTAACGTGATGCAGATGCTGGGTCAGCCTTACTATCAAGCCTTGGGCATTGATTCGGTTGCCACGTTTAAAGCCGATTACAAACAACTGCAACAATCCAAACCCTATAAATTCACCGAAGAATGGGTATTTTCCGATAAGCCATTAACCGAACTGAGCGACGAAAAATTGCGGGGGCAAGTGGAATTAGGGCGTAAATATCTGATTGATTTATACGCCAAACATGAAATAGAAGGCGTGAGTGCGGTGTTATCGTCACGCTGGATAGACCCTTCTTATGGCGGCGACCCCATTCGTAACCCTGATTCATTACCGACAGGGCGCAATATGTATGGCTTTGATCCCTCGCGTGTGCCAACTCGTGCCGCTTATGACGCAGGTAAAAAATCCATTGAAGATTTGATTCACAGCTACAAAGAAGCTCATGCAGGTCAACTGCCCGAAAAACTGACGTTCACCCTGTTCAGCTCAGAAACCATGCGCCACATGGGAATGCTGGAAGCACAGATTATGGCAGCAATGGGCGTAAAACCCATCTGGGATGCAGGTGGGCGTGTCACGGGAATCGAAGTCATTCCGCAAGCAGAATTGGGCAGACCGCGTATAGACACCATTATTTCCATCAACGGATTATATCGAGACCAGTTCCCCAATGTCATGGAACGCTTTAATGAAGCCATCGTCATGGTGGCTAAACTGGACGAAGCCGATAACGTCAATTTTGTGCGTGCCAATACCCAGCGTATTAAAGCCGACTTTATCAAACAAGGCGTGGAGGAAAAAAAGGCGGAAGAATTCGCCCTGACACGCATTTTCGGTGAACAAAGCGGTGAATACGGTACTAAATTACCCAAAGCAACGCTGGCTTCTGATAAATGGGAAAAAGACGACGGTAAACTGGCAAATCTGTATTTGGACAGAATGTCATGGGGCTACGGGCCTAATCCTGCTAACTGGAGCAAAAAACTGCAAGATGCTACAGGAAAAGAGGTCAATACCTACGCGGCGCAACTGAAAGGCACCAGCGCGGTGGTGTTCTCGCGTTCGTCTAATTTGCGTGGCTTACTGGATACCGACCATCCGTTTGAATTTATGGGCGGCATTTCGCTTGCCGTACAACAGTTAGACGGCAAAGCTCCGCAAATGTACATTTCCAATATGCGAGATCCCAATAAAACCAAATTGGAAAGCGCGGAAAAATTTATGGCGAAAGAGTTGCGTGCAGTCTATCAGCATCCTAATTGGGTGAAAGAAATGCAGAAAGAGGGTTACTCAGGCACGTTGCAAATGCTCAACACCGTCAATAATTTCTGGGGTTGGCAAACAATGGATAAAAATGTAGTGCGCGACGACCAGTGGCAAGAATTTCATGAAGTGTATGTGAAAGATAAATACAAACTGGGAACGCGTGAATGGTTTGAAAAATCCAATCCGACCGCGTTAGCACAAATTACTGAACGCATGATTGAAGCTATCCGCAAAGATTACTGGAAAGCCGATGAACAAACCAAAAAGGAACTGGTAGAAATTTATCAGGAAATTGCCAAAAAGCACGATGTCCAAACCAATAACGAAGCCTTTAAAACCTATGTAGCGCAATTAGCGCAAGGCTACGGCGTGAGTGCCAATGCCGCTCCTGCGGCGGCACAGGCAACACCTGCACAACAAGCAACTGCGCCGCAAACCCCGACGGTATCAGTGCAAGGGCAACAGCTGCAAAAACAAGAAAAAGCCAGTGATACCGAACCCGACTGGACGCGCTGGTTGTACTTACTGCCCGTATTATTGAGTTTATTCGGCGGTATGTTGTGGCAATTGCTGATGCAAAAACAGCCAAACCAAGGCAATAAAAAAGCGGGGTTATTGACATCCAGCTAACGTTCCCCTAGTTCCCACGCGCTGCGTGGGAATTCATACAGACCGCGCTGCGGTCTACTACAACGCGGCGCGTTGAAACTGCATTCCCACGCAGCGCGTGGGAACGAGAAACGAGAAAGCGCGTTGAGCAGCATTTAAACCCATAAGAGAATTACTAAATCATGTCATTTATCGAATTATCGCTATACGAAGTTACCAAGTATTTTTTAACCCCTGTCTTACTGCTTATCATCGCTATGTTTCTGTATGCGTTTTTTATGTTCGGCATATTTTTTATGGAATTAGGGCAAAGAATGTGGGCGAATAGCCAACAACAGACCTATCCAAACCGCCTTGATAGCTATCGTAAGAGCATCAAAAATTGTACCATTGAAGACATGGAGTTATTTATTCTAAAACAATTAGAACCGTTAAAAATTGTCTCGCGTGCCGCGCCGATGCTGGGATTGGTCGCTACCATGATTCCGATGGGGCCTGCGTTGCTATCACTCACCGAAGGCAATAGCCGCAACGTCAGTGAAAACTTAGTGGTGGCGTTTTCCGCTGTTATCACCGCGCTATTAGCCGCCTCTATCACTTTCGTGATTCTTACCGTCCGCCGCCGCTGGTTATTAACTGAATTGCGGGCTGTTAGCCCATTGATAGGAGAGTAAGCGTGGCAAAAAGCAGACTACATATTTTAGAAGATGAAGAACTTGATGATCCTATTTTGTCGATAGTGAATGCCGTTGACGTATTTCTAGTCATCATCGCCATTTTATTTATCATCGTCATGGAAAACCCGCTCAATCCATTCAATGAAGATAAAGTGGTTGTCATTAAAAATCCGGGTGAAAAGAACATGGAAATGACCATCAAGGACGGCAAAAAAATGGAAAAATACAAAGCGACAGGCAAAATTGGTGAAGGTGAAGGCATGAAAGCAGGTGTGACTTACCAGCTAAAAGACGGCTCTTTTGTCTATGTGCCAGAAAAGGAAGCCGCTGCAAAATAACAGCGTTGTAGAGACGTTGCATTGCAACGTCTCATATCAATCAAAAATTGCCGCCTCCAGATGCTTACTTGCAGACAAACCCTTGAGTTTGCCTTTATCTTTAATCCCTGCAAAATGCGTCCCTGTTAAATTAGCACCTGCAAAATTAGTATCTTCCAGCGTTGTACCTGTTAAATTCGCATTCGTTAAATCGGCATTGCTAAAATCTGCACCCGATAAATCGACACCGAATAAATTGGCATTTTTTAACACACTGCCAGACAGATTAGCAAACCGTAATAAAGCGCGGTCAAGATTGGCATTGGTTAAATTCGCCCCTGTCAAATTGACATAATTCATACTGGCTCGCATTAAACCCATCGACTGATTTTTCATATCCACACCCCAGTTAGTGTTGGATAAATTAGCGTGACTTAAATCAGCGCGGTCTAGCGTCGCAAAAACGACTGCCCGTTAAATTCACATGACTTAAATTCGCTCCACCAACATGAACACCAAACACGCTGGTATTGGATAAATCCGCGCCTGACAAATTGATTTTTGACATCACCGCTAAATCTAACACCAAGCCTGATAAATTGCTGTTGCTGAAATTGGCGCGGCGCATATCCGAACCCCATAAGTTCGCATTTCTAAAATCCAAACCTGATAAATCCAGCTCGGTTAAGTCTTTACGCTTTAAATCAGCAACGTGGTTTTTATCGGCGGTAGCCAGCCGTTGCTCTACTTCGGCACGGGTTAAATCAGCGGCTGATACCGATAAAGCCGCGCAAATGGTACATAGAGCTAGGCAATAGGCGGGGATTTTCATGTGTGTGACTCCGAGTAAAAATGTGAAATAGACATCAAAAAACCTATTTTTTGATTCCGTACTTAAATGATGACTCGCGAATTCATATAATAAGTGCAACACCTAGAAAGTAAGTTAGATGATATAGTTTCCATCGACCCAAACAGAGCTAACGAGGCACATTGTGAGTACCTACACCCATCTAACCCAAGAAGAAAGATACCATATTGAAACGATGAGGAAGCAAAAAATAT
>JAPLRZ010000074.1 GCA_026398895.1 Methylococcales bacterium | reverse complement strand
CCCGCTTTTTCAATACCTTACTGATTAATCGCTTTTCTTGCAACTTTGACTTAGACCTGAATTTGATTAAATCCTCACCTCTTTATGAGCAGATTTGTAAGTTCGGGGCTGTGTCTTATTAAAACTGTCCGAACCATTGACTAATGGGTCATTATTAGTAACAGCCAAAAGCCCCCCTAGCCCAGTTAGCAGGTAAGGCATGACCATACTCACCATGTCCATTCATATAGCGACCGAATCGTTTTGCATCGCCTATTATATTTGCACGAGGATAGTTTTTTGCTATGGCTAAAACACCGTTAATCAACTTTTCATCTGAAATAATATTATTCACATAGTCCACCTTTAAGAGGCTTATTTGATTTACTTGTTCGTCTGTATATTTTTTCATTGTGTTCGCCTAGATTTAATCGTTTCAACGCTGCGTTGGAATGCCTAAGTTGACGCTCCAGCGTCTTCATAATTAAACAAAATCCAATCCCGATTGTTTTTCAATTGACTTTAATGTACCTATTGGTAATTCCTTTACTTGATAAAAAGGTACAATCACTGTTTTTCTGGTTTTTATATTAAAAAACTTAATAGGCGAACCTGTTTGAGATACTTCTTCAAAATCATGCTTAAGCAAAATCCTGATAATCTCCTTTGCTGTTAATCTTTTTGCTTTCGGTGTCATTAAATGACAAATTCCATTAATTCATAATTTTCAGCCATTTTATTTTTGGCTAAAAATTTTTCTGGAATTGGTTCAAGCATTAATATAATCGCCTCTTGCAAGTTTTTTACTGCCTCTTCTTTTGTCATACCACAGGAAGAAACAAAGTTTAATTCAGGGCAAGTAGCAGAAAATGATTGGGTTTGCGTATCAAACTCAATAATTGCTCTTAAATTCATCATATACCTCTGGCATTTTAAATTAACTGTTTATCGTTCCAACACTCTGCGTTATAAGCCTTGTTTTAATTAGCTTCACTGGAATCCAAACTCATGAGTTTGGATTCCGATAGCTAAAACTTTCACAGCCTCTGGAGCGATGGGAACTATAAAATATTTTCAATGAACAGCTTAATCCGCTGTGCCGCTTCAATACATTCAGCCAAAGGCGCGACTAACGCAATTCTGACGTGACGGGCGGCAGGATTACAGCCTTGAAACTCACGCGATAAAAAACTGCCTGCTAAAACGGTAACATTTTCTTGAGCAAATAATTGTTGCGTAAATTCCGTGTCATTCAAGGCTATATTATCAGGTATTTTTAGCCACACATAAAAACTGGCGGGTGGTCTTTTAATTTCACAAACATCGGCAAGGCTATCGATAAACGCGGTAAATTTTTCGCGGTACAAACGGCGATTTTCAATAACGTGGTCTTCATCTCGCCACGCGCTAATACTGGCATATTGGGTAGGCAAAGGC
Organism: Methylococcales bacterium; assembly: GCA_026398895.1. Classification (GTDB taxonomy): domain Bacteria; phylum Pseudomonadota; class Gammaproteobacteria; order Methylococcales; family Methylomonadaceae; genus UBA4132. Next base: position 8,520 of record JAPLRZ010000074.1, on the reverse strand, counting down.
ATTGCACAACCTTGATAAGTACGGTATTGAAAATAGTGTTGCAAAATATCTGCATCACCTGCGACAAACCCAGAGCGCAAACCTGGGGCATTCGAGCGTTTTGATAAACTATGAAACACTACGCAACGCTTAAATTCTGTATTGCCCATTTGATAAGCAGTTTCTAACAAACCTACGGGCGGATTGTTTTCGTCATCATACAATTCGCTATAACATTCATCCGAAGCAATCACGAAATCATACTTTTCTGCCAGCCTCAATAATTTTTCCTGCTCGGCTTGCGACATCACCGACCCTGATGGATTGGCGGGCGAACAAATATAAATTAGCTGGCAACGCTGCCAAACGGATTCAGGTACGCTATCAAAATCGGGTAAATAATCGGTTTCTTCCGTGGTATTTAAAAAATACGGCTCTGCGCCTGCCAATAATGCCGCGCCTTCGTAAATCTGATAAAACGGATTTGGCATGATGACCACAGGCTTGCTACTGGCATCAATCAAACATTGGGCAAAGGAAAACAACGCTTCGCGTGTGCCACTGACAGGTAACACTTGGCTATTTGCATCCACGCTGACATGAAACCGCTTGGCGATCCAATCAGCAATCGCCTGTCTTAATTCGGGTATGCCTTTGGTGGTGGGATAATTCGACAAGCCGCTTATGTTTTCTAGCAATGCTTGTTTTATGATCTCAGGGGTAGCGTGTGCAGGTTCACCAATCGATAACACTATCGGCGATTTATCGGCAGGTGGAACAATGCCGTGTTTAAGCTGAGCTAGTTTTTCAAATGGATAAGGGTGTAATTGGTTTAAATGTGGATTCATTTTGGGTAAGGGTAAAGTTGATAATGACGTGATAATGGGTTGCGTGTGCTGTCAAAATTTTTGCTGCCTCTGCCCATTTTTAACGTTAGCGGTAGCCTACTTTTGCAAAACAGTCTTTATTCGCTCTTAGGTATTGTACAATCTTCATTCAGAATATTTTCAAAAATTACGCTAACTGAATAATGCCGATACTGCTCTATATCACACTAACAATCATATTCTGATGCACTCAAGCAAAAAACCAGACCAAACAATCTAAAAAATATTGATGCCATATAATTACTTACCCCCGCGATGGAGGCACTATTGAAACCCGCGTTAACCCTTAGCGTTATTATTATTACCAAAAATGAACAAGCCCATATCGGTGGCTGTTTGCAATCCGTAGCATGGGCGCATGAAATTATTGTGTTGGATTCAGGGAGTAATGACGATACCGTCAAACTGTGCCGTGCCATCACTGATAAAGTTTATCAAACCGATTGGCAAGGCTTTGGTATTCAAAAACAACGGGCATTGAATAAAGCCACAGGGGATTGGGTGTTATCGATTGATGCCGATGAGTGTGTCACCCCCGAATTAAAAGCCGAAATTATTCAGGCAATGCAATCGACTGGGGTTAATGGCTTTGAAATCCCCCGTTTGTCTAATTATTGTGGGCGAGCTATGCGTCATGGTGGTTGGTTTCCAGACTATGTATTGCGCTTATTTCGCCGTGAATGTGGGCATTTTACTAACCATGTGGTGCATGAGCGCGTTGTGGTTGAGGGCAAAATTAACCGATTGACTACCCCGTTTCTACATGATGCGTTTGTCGATTTTGAAGAAGTGCTACATAAAGTGAATAATTATTCATCCTTGGGTGCGACCTTGCTGTATGAAAAAGGTGTGCGTTGTTCCTTGCCGAAAGCCATTATGAAAGGGCTATGGACATTTATTCGCACTTATTTTTTAAAAGCGGCGTTTTTGGATGGGCAACAAGGGCTAATGTTGGCAATTTCTAATGCGGAAGGAGCTTATTATAAGTATGTTAAATTATGGGCATTAGAAAACCTGAAAACGCCGCAAAAATGAAACTAATCTCGGTAATAGTCACTACTTACAATTGGGCGGAGGCATTGCGGCTGTGTTTGCTCAGTTTATACGCACAAACAGACTTGGCTTTTGAAATTATTATTGCTGATGATGGCTCTAGTGCTGAAAATCGGGCATTGACGCAAAGTGCTACGGTAAATAGTCCTGTGCCTATTCACATTGTTTATCATGAAGATAACGGTTTTAGAGCAGGAACAATACGCAACAAAGCAGTCGCCAAAAGCCAAGGTGAGTATTTGATTTTTATTGATGGTGATTGCATTACTCGCCCTGATTTTATTGCCACACATCGGCAATTGGCAGAAACTGGGTATTTTATTGCAGGTAATCGAGTGTTACTAAGTCAATCCTTTACTCAAGACCTGTTAACGCAATCGATTTTGTTGCACGAAAAACCAGCGCATTATTTTCTTGGTTTACGCTTACAGGGAAAAATTAATCGCACACTGCCATTTTTAAAACTACCACTCGGTTTTCTGAGAAAAATCCAACCCCGCAAGTGGCAAAAAGCCATGACCTGTAACTTAGCGTTATGGCGCGAAGATTTTTTACAGGTCAATGGTTTTGATGAACTGTTTGAAGGCTGGGGTTATGAGGACTCAGATTTAGTGATACGGTTAATTCATGCAGGAATCAAACGTAAAGAAGGACGCTTTGCCGTGCCTGTATTGCATTGTTGGCATAGCCATAATGACCGCAGTCAACACGATGTCAATTACGCCCGCTTAATGGAACGCTTAGCGGATCAAAATTTTATAGTCGCTAAAAAAGGGATTTGCCAGTATCTTTAACAATTAGTAACTGATTTTCTCACTAGGTAATAAACCAAGCACATAACAACAAAAATGAAAAAAGAACTCAGCGGCAACGCGAAAATCTACAGACGATTATTGACTTACTTAAAACCTCACAAAGCCCTGTTTATAGTCAGCATATTCGGCTTTTTAATCTATTCAGCGACACAGCCGCTGTTTGCGGCATTGATTAAAAATATTATTAATACCTTACAGAGCCACTCCCGCGAGAAAATGTATCTGTTGCCAATATGGTTCAGTGGCTTGATTGTGGTGCGTAGTATTGGGGCATTTTTAGGGAACTATTTTTTATCCAAAGTCTCATGTAACGTGGTGCATACCTTACGTTGTGAGATTTTTGATAAATACACCGAATTACCCACTGTTTATTTTGATGCCAATAATACGGGACACATGATTTCGCGTATCACCAATAATGTCGGACAAGTCACTAACGCGGCAACCGATGCTATTCGCACTTTTGTCCGTGAAGGCTTAACCGCGCTTGGCTTATTGGCTTATTTGTTTTACAGTAATTGGGAGTTGTCATTAGTGTTTATTGGGATTGCTCCGATTATTGCGGTGATAGTGGTGTATGTCAGTAAGCGGCTGCGTATCATCAGTAAACGCATTCAAGAATCCATCGGTGATATTACCCATATCACTTCAGAATTAGTCAGCGGCTATCGCGTGGTGCGTAGTTATGGCGGTGAAGAGTACGAAAAGAAGCGATTTTTAGATAGCAGTTTATTTAATCGCCGTCAGTCGTTAAAACTATCGACCACTATCTCGATTCATACCCCTGTATTACAAATTATTATTGCCATTGCCTTGTCAGGGCTAATGTACATGGCGTTGTTTTTTATGAAAGAATCCACAACGGGTGCATTTGTCGGTTATTTAACAGCGGCTTTTTTATTGCCCAGACCGATACGCCAACTCAGCGATGCTAATAGCGACATACAAAAAGGCATTGTTGCCGCTGAATCTTTATTTGAAATTTTGGATGAAAAAAGCGAAGTTGACGAAGGTGATTATGAAATTGAACGCTGTGTCGGAACGCTGGAATTTAAAAATTTAACCTTTCAATATGAGGGTGTCAATGAACCCGCTTTGATTGACATTAGTTTTAAAGCCGAAGCAGGACAAACCATCGCACTGGTTGGCGCGTCGGGTAGCGGTAAAAGCACCTTAGTTAATTTAGTGTCGCGATTTTATAATCACAACACGGGGGAAATATTGCTGGATGGTGTAGAAATTAGCCGTTATAAACTGACAAATTTACGTCAACAAATCGCCTTAGTGAATCAGCAAGTGACTTTATTTAACGACACCGTTTTCAATAATATTGCTTATGGCGCGTTGGCAAATTCAAGTCGTGAAGCGGTAACAGCCGCCGCGCTTGATGCTTATGCAATGGAATTTATCAACAATATGGAGCTGGGTTTAGACACTGAAATCGGTGAAAATGGCGTTAAATTATCAGGCGGACAACGGCAACGCTTAGCTCTTGCACGCGCCTTATTAAAAGACTCACCGCTATTGATATTGGATGAAGCCACCTCCGCACTCGATACCGAATCAGAGCGATACATTCAAATTGCATTGCAAAAAGTAATGGGCAACCGTACCACTTTAGTGATCGCTCATCGTTTATCCACCATTGAAAATGCCGATATGATTTTAGTGATGGAGCAAGGACGCATCGTTGAACAAGGCACACACAACGAATTGATTGAAAAAAATGGCGCGTATTCTCGCCTGCATTCCATACAATTCAAGGAGCATCCTCAATCAGCTAACGGATTTGAGTAACAGGCGGTTGGTGCATAAAGAGGGCAGTGAGTTAAACCCTGCTATAGCCAAAGCACAATAAAATGATGCCGTTCGTGGTGAGCTTGTCGAACCACTATAGCCCTTCGACAAGCTCAGGGCGAACGGCTTTATAATCACAAATACTGCGTTAGCTATAGACTGCCAGTCTTTTAAAAGACTGGCAGTCATGTTGGGCTGGCGGTTTTAATCCAAACTATAACTATCTTCCAACAGCTTCGCATGAGCCGCCGCCAGTCTGGCAATCGGTATGCGTGGTGCTGAACAAGAGACATAGTCCAACTTGATATGGTGACAGAAGCGAATAGATTGTGGATGACCACCCTGTTCGCCGCAGATACCAATTTTAATATCAGGACGAGTGGCTCTGCCGAGTTCTACGGTCATTTTCATTAGCTGACCTACGCCTTTAACATCTAAGACATCAAAGGGATTATCGTCTAACAAGCCTGCTTCGTTATATAACGGCAAGAATTTATTTTCTGCATCTTCACGCGAAAATGAGAAGGTCGCTTGGGTTAAGTCATTAGTGCCAAAAGAGAAAAATTCGGCAATTTTTGCCAATTCGCCTGCGCGAGTACAGGCACGAACCGTTTCCACCATCGTACCAAATTTAAATTTCAATTTCAGATTGTAACGACTTTCTACATCTTGTTCGATTTCATCGACGTAGGCTTTAACTTGTTTCAACTCTTGCGAGGTGATAACTTGCGGCACCATAATTTCAGGAGCGATGTCTATGCCTTGCTGCATACAGATTGCCGCCGCTTCTAAAATAGAACGAATTTGCATTTTGTAAATTTCAGGATAGCTCATTCCTAAACGCACACCACGATGTCCTAACATCGGATTGACTTCGTACAAATCCAGCACTTTTTTCAACATCACACATTTTTTGGCAATGGCGGCACTAATGACTTCTTCGTTAAGATGATCGAACGGAGTAGGCAGTGCATCTTGCTGTAGTCCTAGGGTATCAAGGGTGACACGTTGCCCTTTGACGATGGTTTCATAATGTTGTAGCGCGTTAATTTCATCTTGTAATTGGTGTTCACTCGGTAAAAACTCGTGCATCGGGGGATCAAGCAAACGCACAGTCACGGCATGAGGTGACATAGCAGTGAACAGCTCAATAAAGTCTTGGTGTTGAATTGGAAATAATTTATCCAATGCAGTGGTACGGGTTTCGTGGTCATTTGCCAAAATCATATCAACCACTAAAGGCAAGCGTTCTTTAGCATTAAACATACGCTCGGTACGGCATAAGCCAATACCCACTGCGCCGTAACTGAATGCCATTTTAGCGCGTTCGGGTGTATCAACATTGGCATGAACTTTTATCGTCGCGACGCTATCTGCCCATCCCAGTAAGATATGTAGCTCTTTTGAAACGTGTGGCTCGATAGTCGCTATTTCACCTAAATAAATCAGCCCTGTTGTGCCATCGATAGTAATAATATCGCCTTCGCGTAGACGGGTATCACCAATCACTGCGGAACGGGATTTTACATCGACTTTAATGTCTTCTGCACCCGCGACACAAGCTTTACCCATGCCACGCGCTACCACAGCCGCGTGTGAGGTTTTGCCGCCACGACTGGTTAAAATACCTTGGGAAGCAAAAAATCCATGTATGTCTTCAGGTTTTGTTTCTTCGCGTACCAAAATAACTTTTTCACCTGCCCGCCCCATAATTTCTGCGGCATCCGCTTCAAATACGCATTTGCCACACGCCGCCCCTGGTGACGCTGGCAAGCCTTGTGCTAACGCAGGAATTTTATTATTGGGATCTAATTGTGGATGTAATAATTGTTCTAACCACTCAGGATCAATACGCAGTAAGGCACGTTCTTTATCGATGAGTCCTTCGGCAACCATTTCGACTGAGGTTCTGACCATTGCAGCGGCATTCATTTTGCCATTGCGCGTTTGTAAACAATACAACACACCGCGTTCAATGGTGTATTCGTAGTCTTGGACTTCGTGATAATGGGTTTCCAGTTTATTGCGCAATTCAACTAATTGCCGATACAAATCGGGCATTTCTACCGCGAGTTCTTGTACAGGTTTTGGCGTGCGTATGCCTGCGACTACGTCTTCACCTTGGGCATTGACCAAGTATTCACCGTACATTTCATTTTCACCCGTTCCTGGGTTACGCGTAAAACCCACGCCTGTGGCGCAATCATTACCCATATTACCAAACACCATCGTCACGACATTGACCGCCGTACCGTTTGCTTGTTTGGGAGTAATATGAAATTCACGACGGTAATCAACGGCGCGTTTACCCGTCCACGAATTAAACACCGCTTTGATAGAGATTTCTAATTGCTCGTAGACATCTTCTGGAAATGGTTTGCCAGTTTCGTCCTGCACAACTTGTAGGAATAATTCGCTGATTTCTTTCAGATGATCGGCATCTAAAGCAACATCGGCTTTAATACCCGCTTGCCTTTTAACATTGGCAAAATGTTCATCAAATTTTTCATCGTTAATGCCTAAGGCAACTTTACCGAATAATTGAATAAAACGGCGGTAGGCATCGTAGGCAAAACGTGGGTCTTGGGTTTCGTCAATTAAACCTTTGAGAGTGGCTTGATTTAAACCGAGGTTTAAAATCGTGTCCATCATTCCAGGCATAGAAATCGCTGAACCTGAACGCACTGAAACCAATAATGGCTTAACACTAGAGCCAAATTGTTTACCGCTGGCTTGCTCAATGCCTAGTATTTGTTGCTTAACGTCATCCATTAAGCCATCGGGTAATTGTTTGTTTTCTAAGTAATCTAAACAGGCTTCGGTAGTAATGACAAAGCCAGGGGGGACATTTAAACCGATCTGCGTCATCTCACAGAGATTCGCACCTTTTCCACCGAGTAATACCTTGTTTTTTCCATCGCCGTTGTGAAATGAATAAATGTATTGCTTTGTCATCGCTGTTCCGAATAAAAATTAAGGAACGTATATTTTAGGCTTACTGCTAGCCGTGTCAAACGCTGACTGAGAGTAAGGTTAAATATGCACAGCCAGTGCAATAGGAGTGTACCAACGAGAGGTAGTTCATCTTCGCATCAACCTGTTCAATGTAGCGCATCTTATCGCGTTGGTATTCAGATTCGGTTTATCGCGCCTTTTTGATACAGGCGGGGGAGTTGTAAAAAATGGCAAGGCAATAAAAAACCACCTTTGGTTTTTGCCGCAGGCGGTTTTGTAGGTTTCACTTAAAAGGTGGCTTCAGCGTTGGGCTTTCTTATGCGTATCTAACTTGAAAAATTAATTACCATAGTGTAAAGAAGTAAGACCAAGTATTGCTTGACCTTCTACAAATATCACGGTTTCCCAGCCGATTTTTTTTGCTTCTTCTTCAAGCCAAATTTGCACAGACTCAACAACCCTTTGCGCATTTGTGTTGTTTCCTTGATTATACAATCCTAAAATTTCACGAGACTCTAGGATTGTATGAGGATGATTAATTGTTCTATCTTCTGGTACTGGAAATTCAAAAGGTCTACCTACTGGCATTATTATTCTCCTTTTAGAAATTACTTTGGATAAAACTAAGCAGCAAGAGCAAGTCTAGGTCTTTCATCCATTGAGTATTTTTTTACATCTGCACGTCTGCCGCAATTTGGACAACGTTTGCTAGACAGCCACAAATCAGTTGGTAGTTCACCAAAACGAGTTTTGTAAAGCTGGCGAGTTTCTGTCCACGCCATTTTAAGATTTTCTTCGTCTTCTTTTCCTCTCATTCCAAAGTAAGGGAAATGATGAAGAAAATATCCGAATAATAACTCACAGTCTTCTTGATATTTTTGCGTATCAAGAATGTCAATGGTTCGGACAGTTTTAATAAGACACAGCCCCGAACTTACAAATCTGCTCATAAAGAGGTGAGGATTTAATCAAATTCAGGTCTAAGTCAAAGTTGCAAGAAAAGCGATTAATCAGTAAGGTATTGAAAAAGCGGG
>JAPLRZ010000047.1 GCA_026398895.1 Methylococcales bacterium | reverse complement strand
CGGCATCGTTCGTTAATCAACTTTCTTGTCAATGCCATTGCCTCTTTAATAGCTTATTGTTATCAGCCCAAGATATTCGCCAACAGGATTTAATGTCTTTGCTGTCAGTGAATGCTTAAGTCGAACTCAGGTTATTTTAAAACCCCGAAAGCCACCTGAATCACAAACGCATCATGGAGACAATAATCACTTTAGAAGGCTTACCCGCTATTGTTGCGCGAGAAGAAAACCCACCCGCAGGTGAAAAACCCATCGTCTGGCGACTACTGACCAACCGCACAGTAGACACCTTGGAACAAGCCAGTGAGCTGATAGACGGGTATCGTCCGTTGGCTGATAGAAATTTTCTTTCGCGTATTAAAAAGTGGCTGTCGGGTCGAATCCCTGCAACTGAGTAGCCTAGAACGAGTAGAGCGAAGCCCTCATGATTTACCTCATCATCGGCTGGCGGATTCTACACGTCGTCACCACAGGACAAGCTTGCCCCAATCTACCCTGTGATGTGGTCTTTGATCCCGAAGAATGGCAGGCAGCGTGGACAGAAATACCGCACAAACCGCCACCACAAACGCCTAAACTGGGCCATCATCGCAGGCTTTGGCGGCTTCTTAGGCAGAAAAAATGATGGCTTCCCTTATAGGAAGGCATGGAAAAAGTCAGGCATTACGCACTCGGTATCGAAATCGGTAGGGCTGTTTATGGCGAGTCGGAGTGAGTTGTGGGTAATCGTGAGGATTAAGCCATAGAGCGTATCAATTCACTTTTTAGTTAATCTATTTCACCAATTTGTACAGCAAGCCTTTCGACCAATCGATTGTTATAACGGATGCCCTGCATTTGCATTGTTTTCACACAGGCGATAAATGACGGAATTTTATTTTGCTGTTTAGCTTTTAGCAGAATTCCCAATGTTCCTGTGACATTCAAGCCTAAAAATTCAACTAAATTACGTCCTAGTTTTTCATCAATAATCGTGTACTAAAGCCGCTTCAATCGTATGTTTTTCGCCATTATCCAATGAAATTTATTCTTTGAACTCACTTATATTGGAATAACTAGCCGTTTTATGATTGATGATATTAGTTTTAATATCGATTAAATAATCCGAATAAGCAAGTCCAATTTTTTTAGCTATTTCCTGTGTGACTGTTGGGATAGAAAAAGTATCTATTTCAAATTGTTTTATATGAAGACCATCAGAATAAACCTGCTAGTAAAAATAAAATAAATTACTGCTTAAAACTGCACCAACAAAATCAGTTAATTATTTTTTTACATGAATAGATTTTTCTTGTGTTGAACCAGTTGAATAATTTGTAATAACATTAAAATACCTGCCGCCAGAAGTTCGATAATAAATCGGATTTCCAGAAATAACATCATAAAATTCAACTAACGGTTTTCCATTACTAAACAGTTTTTGTAATATTGCTAATTCCAATTTTGTGCTTATTTTTGGATACCGACCTTTTAATTTAACCGAACGCGAATCGATAAATGCTAAGTTTACTATAAGCCACACGATTACCCACAACTCAATCAGAGTTAGCATAAACCGCCCTGCCGATTTCGATACCGAGGGCGTAATGCCTGACTTTTTTCCATGCCTTCCTATAAGGGAAGCCATCATTTTTTCTGCCTAAGAAGCCGCCAAAGCCTGCGATGATGCGTACCCTATCGCCGAGTTTAGGCGGTTGTGGTGGTGGTTTTTGTCGATATTTTACTGGTCCATGCCGCTTGCCATTCTTCGGGGTCAAAGACCACATCACAAGGTAGATTGGGGCAGGCTTGTCCTGTGGTGACGACGTGCAGAATCCGCCAGCCGATGATGAGGTAAATCATGAGGGCTTCGCTCTACTCGTTCTAGGCTACTCAGTTGCAGGGATTCGACCCGACAGCCACTTTTTAATACGCGAAAGAAAATTTCTATCAGCCAACGGACGATACCAATCTATCAGCTCACTGGCTTGTCCCAAGGTGTCTACCGTGCGGTTGGTCAGCTGTCGCCAGTTCACCTGCGGGTGGGTTTTCTTCTCGCGCAACAATAGCGGGTAAGCCTTCTAAAGTGATTATTGTCGCCATGATGCGTTTGTGATTCAGGTGGCTTTCGGGGTTTTAAAATCAGAGAAAAATTTTGATTTTTCTCTTCATGGTGCTTGATTTTGATAACAGTATCTACCGATACTGAAAAATTATGTTTAACTACTTATCAACTAGCAACGTGTATCGATTGAAAGAACGCCCGTTATTTTTCTGCTCTTTGCCGTGAAAAGTCACTGTGACTAAATCCCCCAACGCGGCGTTATTTTGTTTCAAACTGTGCATCAAATAACGATTTAGAACAACACCCACAACCGCGCCATTGTCATCCTGTAAAAATAGGGTTTTTTGTTCATCATAGAGTGAATTATTAAAAGTGCCACTGCCTTGAATAAGGCCTGCGATGGTGTCGCCTGCCGAAGGTTGCCAGTAGGTCACTTTGTTTATTGTTGCTGATAGGTTTTCAGTCATTTTTTATCCTGTTTGTTAGCGGGTAAGTTTGACCTTTTATATCACAAAATTCTATGTCAAAAACATCGGGTTTATAAACTTCAACAATTGTTCCGACTTGTCCTTTAACTAAGCCGCTATTGGGGATAGTTTCTAATAGTTTCATTTTAACTTCACGAAATATAACCGTAAGTTGTGGTGAGGGTCGAACTCCAATATTTATACATAAGTGATTGATTTGGATGGATAGTAAGTAATCATGAATAAGTTTTCAGGTAAACATAAAAAGCTGGAGTGCAGGCTCTGCCTGCACTTGCAAGCGAAGCTTGCACTCCAGAATACCGAAATCCTTTTATGTAGCAACTTATCTACTTGCTAAGCATTTTCAATAATGGCTATATCCTCCGCTGTTAAACCATACAACTGATAAACCATGTTATCTATTTCTTTATCGGTTTTCTCGATAAGGGTTTTAATGGCTAGGGCTTGCTGTTTTTCCTTTTCAAATAATTCCTGCCATTCGCGGACTTTATGTAAACTATGAGTTTTATTCAAATCCACTTTAGATTTTTTTAATTCGCTTTTAAAATCATCCCAGCTTAACTCATAATAGCGTTGGAGTTTATTACTGAGTTTTTGCGGTTTTAAATCGGCTTGAATAAAACTTAAAAATGCGGATTGTAGCTGTTGCAGGTTTTTGTTTTGCTCTAGCATGATGTCGGCTTTTATTATGAAGGGTTGTTGCGCAATAACATTAATATTTTTTATAGGAATATTTCTAATATCAGCTAATGTGAGTTGAGAAAAGTCGTCTTTTGTTGCTGTGGTCGCTCCTTTTGTTTTTATAAAAGATATTAACTTAGAGTTTAATATTGATAACACATACTTTATATTAAAGTTATGATTTGTTATTTTTACGTTATAAATATCTTTTTTATTAACGATCTCATCATTAACATAAATCGCCATTATGCGAAACCTTCTATTTATAATTCTTCTTATTAGTATTCTATCACCACAAAAGTAGGCATAATCTTTGGGACGCTCTTTTAAATTATCTCCATATAATACCCATTGATAATCATTACTTATTTTATATCTATCTACATCACCAATAAAAAACTTTTTTAACCCATCAGAGCAATTGTTATAAATATCATCCGCGTTAGCTAAGACACCTCTTATAGATTCAGATATTGATTCTAATCTTAATGAATCAATTTGTATCCTTGGCAATAGTGTATAATAAAATGGATTTAGAACTATTTTTAAATCTTTTTCTTGCTGCCAATATAAATTAGGAAGTAATAAAAAATTTATTGCAAAACTCATATCCACAACTTTTTTCACTGGAAACTCATAAACTAAAGATTCATAGCTATCTAGTTTTGTGTTCTTTAAAATATAAATTCCAGTATCTATATAAGCATCGACAAAGGTATTGTAGGGTAGTTTTATAGCTTGATATATAACTTTTTCTTTTAAATATTCTCTTAGTAATATGAAATTATTTCCAGTTTGCCAAGATGTTGGGATTATATAAGCGCAATATCCACCTTTACCGACACAATTAAAAGCAAACTCTATAAAGGCACTATAACTGTCTAAATTATCTTTAAAGCAAGGATATTTGTTTAATAAGAATTTTTTTGCTTCTGATTTTAATGCCGCCCCATAAGGCGGATTCCCAATAACAACATCAAACCCACCATTATCCATTACCGCTTTAAATTCTAATTCCCAAACAAAAGCCTTATCACCTGCCACGGTTACATCATCAATCAACGAATTACCACATTTAATATTATTATCCAATGACGTTAATGGATTATAACGATTGGCGGTTTTTAACCATAAACTGAGTTTAGTAATTTCAACGCTTTCCTGATTCAAATCTACTCCAAACAAATTATTATGCAAAATTTGCTTACTCAATCTATTATTCAAATCAAAAGTAGTTGATTGTATCGGTTGTAATTGTTCTAACTCTTTATTAACCCGTTGCCCTTCGATATATAAAAAATCAAAGGCTTGATTTAAAAATGCTCCCGAACCACACGCTGGGTCTAACACTTTGATAGTAGACAATACTTCTTTATAGGCATCATAAAAATCTAAATGGCTTTGAATAGCGGCATTACATTCAAATTTACCTTTATTCTTGCCGCTTGCCACAATACGAATAGATACTAAATCAGCATCGCTTAATTCGGGTAAATCTGCTTCATTCAGTTCTGTACGTCTATCTTTTAACCAACCACCTATCGCTTCTTCAACAATATAACGGGTAATCGTGTCAGGCGTATAATAAATACCATCTTTTTTGCGCTTGCCTTGTTTTTTATCAAAATTTTCGCCGCTAATATCGGCTTTTAATTCTTCAATATCGGAAATAGATTGTTCAAAAATATGCCCTAAGATATTAACGTTTAAATCAGAGGCTAAATCATAGTCAACTAACGCTAACACAGGTTTTAATATCGCATCATCAATGAGTAAGTTATTAAAAATTTCATCATCGGCAAATAATCCACCATTAAATTTATTAATGCGCAATTCTGGATAACCCTCATTAATTGCCGAAAATAATGCCACGATGCGCCGATATATTTTATCGTGGTCTCTATTCCAGACATCTTTTTTAGCACTGTCGATAAGATTGCGTAAGGTGTAAGTATCAATGATATTATAATCTTCACAAAAGTGAATAAATAATAAACGGTCTAATAATTTTTGGGTTTTAGTTAATAAAATTAATTCATCAATAGTGGGATTATAGGCTTTTAAACTTTGAAAAAAAGTTAACCTAGCTTGTTTGTAATCGGCATAGAATTTTTTAGAAATTTCTATTTCTTCGGCTTGGCGTTCGCTATAAAGTTTGTCGGTAATACTGTCGCCTGTTTGGTTTATTAAACGGGCTTTATTCAATAAAAAATAAAACTGTTTAAATTTATCTTCTTTATCTAGCGTACTAATATCAAAAACTTGGTAGCGAGTTCGATCGGTTTGATAATAAAGCCGTATTTCTAAAAAATTGGAGACAATAATCCAGCGACACGTCCCCCCTAAACTATTGGCATAATCAAAGGCTTGTTGTACGGGGGTACGATTATCATTTTTGCGGGTTTGTGGTTTATCTAAATCAGTTTTGGCATTTTTTAATTCAATTACCACGCGTACATCGGCATGAATGGTTTTATCGTTAATGGTAAAAAAACCTAATGCACCGTCCATTTTTTTACCATCAGCGGCTTTTTGTTCAGTTTCTAAAAACCATGTACCTGTGTCTTTTTGATTGCTGTAATTTAATACGTCAACAAAGAATTGTTGTAAAAAATTACCTTGTAACGATTCTTCTTTACTTTGAATAATGGCGTTATTTTTAATACTCTTTTGCCAGCTACGGATAATATCTAATTTTTGGCTTAGGTTTTCTATTTTCAATAGTTCTAACTGTTGAAATTTACTATTGAGGTATTTATCGCTGAATAATGGATTAGTGGGTTTCATAAGGTATTGTATAAGTTAATCTATCAATAAATTGTAATGGGTTAAAACTATATTTTTCTGGTAGAACGATAGGATGGGCTGAGTTACGAAGCCCATAAATCGCGAAGATAGGCTTCTATGATACTGTTATCGGATTACACATTACACCCAAGATAATCCACTCAACAAATAAACACTCACTCACAACAACATCCTACTTAACGGGCTGTTATTGTCGATGACTAATGGCTGGTCGCTGTCACAGTGAGTCATCAATTCGGTTAGCTGTTGACATTGTTCAGCGTGTTGCTGATTAACGCTATCAATAACTGCCGATACTTCGTACTCTATCAGACTAAACGCGCTAATAATTCCTTTGTTTAAGCCAGTTAACGCGCTCTTTTTTAACGAGGGTTGGGCTTTTTTTAGTATAAAAAATGGAATTAGCCACGTTAAGGCAATCAATAAACTGCTATGCAGGACAAAATCCACACCTAAATAGGGAATGGTGGTCATGTTGCTGTGGTAATAACCGATAAACACTTGATACGCTACCCACGTCATGGCACTGAGTGGCAGGGTGATTTCACATAATCGCATCGCTTTTAAAAATCCACGCTGCAAACCATTTCCTGGATTAGCTAAGGCAAGACGCGCTGAGAGTTCGGTTTGGGTTTTGATTATTTTCGCCGCTTTATCAGGTAAATTTATCAGTTGTTTTTTCAAGGGTGATACGGGCAAACCCGCTTGATCTGCACTACTCACTAACTCATCAAGCGCGTCATCAAAACGGGATTTTGCCCACTCATCCCATAAAATTAATCGCTGGGCATCGGCATATTGCGTTAAAGGGGGGGCGGCAATCAAATCACTGGCATGGTCGGCATAATGTTGGGCCAGTTGTTGGCAAGACCACGCTAAACCTTGCTGTAATAATGCTCTGGTTTGTTGCCATTGCGTTTGCCACTGGGTTTTTAGTTGCCCAGTTTGTTGCGTTGAACCTAAGGCAAGCTGGGTAGTTTGTAGCAGTTGTTTCAGTTCTTGTTTACGAACTTGTGTGCCGCGTTGTTGCAGTTGTTCGATGGTGTGTTGATTGGCTAAAGTGATGATGAGAGCTTCTAGGTCGGCAAAATCATCATTCAAACTTTCATCGGTACAAATAGTTTTAAAAATCATCGGCTCAACAAACCCTGCTTTTTGCAATTGCTGATTAAAATCGGCATATTGCGCTAACTGCCCTCTGTCCCATTGATTTAATACAAACAGCCACGCGTGTTTGCCACCTTCGGCAAGCAATAATCGCCACGCTTTTTCATCCCGATAACGCTCTGGGCTAACGACATAAATTAGAATGTCGATATGCGGCAACCAGCTTAAGACTTGTTGTTTATTGGCAAGTTCGGTGCTGTCAAAATCGGGCATATCAATCCAGATAATAGCTTTTTTACGCTCGTCATCGTGTTGAGCCAATTTGATTTTAGCTAATGGCAATTGTTCCGCTAAGGTCGGCAAGGCAATGCTGGCATGATAAAACAGCGTCACTTCCCGCGAAGTAGGACGTTCAATGCCAGATTGTGCAATGGCTTGAGCTGCTAAGCGATTGAGTAACGCGCTTTTGCCCACGCCTGTGCCGCCCATAAAGGCGACGATTAACGGTCGGGTATTGCTGGTAAATAAACCATCAGGTGAACGGGTATCCACTGTATTGAGTGTGTGCAGTGCGTCACTGTTCAGCCAACCTTGCGCGTGCGCTTGGTTTGCCCAGAGTTTGGTTTGAGTGACTAAATTAGAGTAATCGTAAGCCATGACGTTTTTCGGTCAGTTGTTGTTCAGCCGCTTGTAGCGAGGCGAGCGGAATATTAAAATAAGTTAAGCCAGACAGTTGTTCGGGTAATAAAAGCAACTGTTTCACCAGTATGTCGATAAATAAAGTTTGTTTAACGATGCTCAATTGCTGTTGTTTGAGTTCGTTTTCAACTTTGTGCATATAGCTCCCTATCACGCTTTCGGTCAGCATAGAAGTCACCGTTAGCATAGCGGGTGCGATGACTAAATCTTGCACACCAATACCGCCTGTGTGTAATGTCAAAGCAATCACGGCAGCATCAGCCGTTACTCGCGTAGCGCGTAAGGTGTTTAATACCAGTGGTTGTTGCTGTAATTTATGATAAAGCTGTTGAGCGGTGTGTTCCACATCTTGCTGAAAATCGATGTGATAGTGTTGTGCTGCATTAGCAAATTCTTCTAATAAGCGAGGGCGATTTTTGCGTAATACACTGTTTAAGGCTTTCCACCATTGATTTTGTTGCTGGTGTTCAGCTTGATCTAATAATTTATCCACCAATTGAATTAAGGTGTGTTCGGCAATTTGTTTTAATAACGCGACTTCGTGACTGGTGTTGGCAATGTGTTCGCGTTGTCGTCCAAGTTTCATCATTTGTTTGACTGGCCACGTTAATACTTGCCGCGCCCCCGCTAAAAAACCTGCCAATAGGGGAATTTCCAATAAGGTTAGCAATTCCGCTAATGCCTGTTGAAAAGTTTCATAATGATGCGGGTGATTTAAAAAATCGCGCTGATAACTGGCAAGTGCCGATTGCATTAACTCATGACATAGTTGCTGCCAATCAGTGACTGCTTGCTGTTCAGCACGAATGGGTTCTAACCAACTTTGCCAATATTTTTGTAATAGCTCTTGGGTAAAACTGGCTTGTTTTTTATGGCTAACTTGTTTGGCTAACTGCGTTAATAGCTTGCTATGCGCTACAGACCAATGAGGTGCGCCTGATTGTTTTTCATAAAACAACGGTATAACGTCAGGAAAAGGATCGCTTCTGTGCGTACGCCATTTTTCTTGTAATGACTTGATTAATAGCGTTTCTGAACCTTCGGTCAGTTTGTTTAAACAAATCAACACGGGTTGATGCAAGGTTTCTAAAAACGCCATCATCTCCCAAACCGATTGATCGGCATATTTCTCTTTACTGACCACCAAAATCAGCACATCTGCCAAGGCAATCGCGCGAATCACGCCTTCTCGGTAAGTAGCGGAATCAATCGAATCAAAATCTGGCGTATCCCATAACACGCCATGCGGCATACAGGGAGATTCATTATCGAGCGCAGTTAAAGAGTAACAGTCATAGCGTTGTTTGCTTAATTCATTTTGGGATAACTGCTGAAAACGTCCAAAATAATGCGCTAAATTCTGACAATCAGCCAAGTTCACGCCCTGACAAAAACCTTGCGGATGCACAGTATAACCCGCCAAAGGACTCACGCCCGCCACAGGTTGATTTAATAACACATTCACCAGCGAACTTTTACCCGCTTGGGTCGGGCCAATAACGGCTATTTGCAATGGTTGCGTTGCCTTATTCAGTAATTGCCCCTTACGCATAAACGCTTCCGCTAAAATTAGCTGGTCTATGCGTTGCTGATACACGCCACTACGCGCTTCATTACCTTGTTGGCTTAATACGGATTGGTAACGCTGTTTTAATAGCTGGATAAATTCAAGCATATAAACTTTACTCAAGGTTATAATGTCCGACCATTTTACTTTGTTTGATGAACCTGCGTTATAAAATACCACCACATCAACCCGAACTTAAATCGAGATCATTCCCATGAAAAAACTAGCTATTGTTTTATTAGCGTTAAGCTGCACCACATTAGTGGCTTCCTGCGGCAGAGGATCAGAAGTCAACGGTCACAGCACCAAAACCGCTTATCGCTCTGTCAAAGGCTTAAAAAAATATATGCCAGCTGAAACACAATTAGAATTTGAAGTGTCATTTTGGATGTTGCGTGACGCAAACAAAGATGATGAGTCATTTTTAAATGTCGTTGATGGTAAAAAACCCGAAGAAATTATCGCAATGGGTAAAGCCCTGTATCAAGAACGTAAAACCGCTGGTTTTAAAGAGTATGATAAATACGCCAGTTGGGAAGAAATGATTGCAAAATTCGGTAAAGAGAGACTTGATCAAGATAAGATTAGAAAAGGTAGAGAAGAGGAAGACTTTAAAAATGGCAAAACTGATGAAGGTAAAAAAAGACCCAGTGCTTCTATTTTATACGACCCACATTCACCACAGCATTAAGTTTTCCGCTTATCTAGGTTAAGCCGCAAAACGGCTTAACCACTAGGATTACCGTCATTTTATGATATTGATGGTCATTGGATAATGCCAAAGTTCACCATTGTTTGCCTTGATACCACCAATAATAGGAAATACCAAGCCAAGAATGCCTAGAATACCCAGTATTGGAAAGCCAATGAGTACAAATAACAGCGTAAAGCCAATTGCACCATAGATAAGTTCAGAAATTATCCAATTTACAACGGCTTTACCATGCTCATCAATTGAGGGATATTGCTCTTTTTTGATTTGCCAAATGATGATAGGTGCTATCAATCCAAGTAGCGGTAAAACAGTAAAGCCCGCTAATTGTGATAGGTGTAAAAACATCGCCCATTGTCTTGCTTCTTGATCGTCTTCATTGCTTTGCTTGAGTTCATTTTTTGAAATATCCATTTGATACCCCCATGTTTACTTATTGATTATTTTTCTACTACTACGCTAACAAGGCAGGGATACGATTGCTTTGCCCTGCTCAGCTTTTGAAATTACACAATCCACTTTTAAATAGCAAGCTATTATGAGAGCAATCGCTTAATTCCCCTTTTCAAACCATAACGAGATTTCACCATGTCACAAAATAATCTTAGATTACACCATGCAAGTTTAGTCGTTTCTGATACCACCGCCTCACTGGCAATTTATGTGGGTATTCTGGGATTGCAACAAGTTGACCGCCCTGATTTAGGTTTTCCAGGGGCGTGGTTACAATTAGGAGAACAGCAAATTCATTTGTTGGAATTGACTAATAGAGATCCGACAACAGGTCGCCCAGAACATGGTGGACGTGACCGTCATGTTGCCTTAAGTACCGACGCACTTGATCCCATTCGAGAGTCTTTGGAAAAGGCAGGACTTGCTTATACACTAAGTAAATCAGGGCGGCGGGCGTTATTTTTTCGTGATCCAGACGGCAATGCGATAGAAATTTTGGAACGCTGATTTAGCTAAGATCATTCAAAAAGTGCCAAGCGGCATGATATTTAGTAATCCGTGCTAAATCTTTTTCCGTTAAGGTTGTTATGCGTAGCACATTAATATTATCTTCAATATCCGCTATTTTAACTTTTCGGGCGATAGGGTTTTGTTTGGCTCTGAAAACGAACTCTTGGTAATTTTCGCCCGATTGCTTGGTAAGACATAACACTGCGTCAACCACTACGCTAGGAATACCCTCGCTAAGTAGGTCGATGGCGGTTATGTCAGAATCCTCAATCACATCATGTAGCAAAGCCACCGACATTTCTATTTCAGTTGTCATTTTTGCCATTATTCTAAGCGGATGGAGAATATAGGCGTGTCCCGCTTTATCGATTATGCCCGTATGGGCGCGAAGTGCGATAGCCAATGATTTTTCGATGAGAGTCATAGTTATAAAGGTAAGTAGTTGTCGCTAGTAGTCATTATAACAAATTCAATTTAGATCATTGTCGGGTAATGCCTATATTTCGGAGTCCAAGGCATGACTTGGAGTGATTAACAGCATCCAAAACGTGTTTTAGACTCAGTGTAATAGACCCCATCACCCATTGTCAAATACCTAGCTACGTCATATAACCCACTTTTTAAGGACAAGGTAAATGTTTTTTCAATTTAAGAATCAATATGATAGTGATAATTTACGCGATTTTACTCGCTTTTATGCTAGCCAACTTCCCTGTTAATCTATTGATTTAGGTCATATACAGTATTTCACTACGTCATATCCCGCATTCCATCCTCGTGTATAAAAATCCAACCGCTTATAAAAAGCAATAAATCACTGTGCGATAAAATTAATTATTTATTTTCAATTGGTTATAAAAAATAAAGTCAATGACAAATAATTTGGCATGACTATCGCTTAACAGCTCTTATCACCATTAAGTATAAACGATGAGAAGGTCAATGCAATTACCCGCTTTAGTACAACCGCTTGCAGAATTAAGCACAGCAGAAATTTCTCGCTATAGCCGTCATTTACTGATCCCCGATGTTGGCTTGGACGGGCAACGGCGTTTAAAAACCAGCAAAGTGTTAGTCATTGGCGCAGGTGGTTTGGGTTCGCCAGCCTTGCTATATCTTGCCGCAGCAGGTGTGGGTACATTAGGAATTGTCGATTTTGATGTGGTAGACGAATCCAATTTACAGCGGCAAGTGATTCATGGGCAGCCCGATGTGGGTCGCTTAAAAGCTGAAAGTGCGCGGGATGCTATTTTGCGCATTAATCCCTACACTCAAGTGCAACTACATATCACCCGTTTAGAAGCTGTGAATGCCTTGGATATTATCTCAGGCTACGACTTGATTGTAGACGGCACCGATAATTTCGCTACCCGTTACTTGGTTAATGATGCCTGTGTGTTAGCGGGTAAGCCATACATCTGGGGTTCGATTTTCCGTTTTGAAGGTCAAGCATCGGTATTTTGGGAAAACGCACCCAATGATGTTGGCTTGAATTACCGCGATTTATACCCCGCACCGCCGCCGCCTGAAATGGCTCCTTCCTGTGCGGAAGGCGGTGTGTTGGGTATTCTCTGTGCTTCTATCGGCTCGATTATGGCAACCGAAGCAGTGAAACTCATCACGGGCATCGGTGAAACATTACTAGGGCGTTTAGTGGTTTATGACGCGCTGGATATGCTGTATCGCTTTATTCCGTTACGGCGTGCGCCAGTGCGAACGGCTATCACGGGTTTAGTCGATTATCAGGAATTCTGTGGGCTGAACCGCCCTGATACCAACCCCGTAGACGTGCCATTGATTAGCGCGATTGACGTGAAAACCTTGCAAGATAACGGCGTGGACTTTCAGTTGATTGATGTACGCAATGAAGAAGAATGGAATATTGTGCGTATTGAAGGCGCGAAACATATTCCAAAAAATACCTTGTTGTCAGCAGAGGGTCTAGCGCGATTCAACAAAGATGAATTGATTGTTGTGCAATGCAAAATGGGGGGACGCTCTAAAGACGCATTATTGGAAATGCAAAAACACGGGTTTCATAATGTGAAAAGTTTAGACGGTGGTGTATTGGCATGGGTGCGTGATGTCGATCCGTCTTTGCCCAGTTATTGATTTAAACCTCTTATTTTTAATGCAACCCAAACAGGAGATTACTCATGCTTATCATCACTCCCAGACTTATTGAAGTCATGATTGCTCAAGCGCGTAAAGAACATCCTTATGAAACCTGCGGCATCATTGCGGGTGTAGAGGGTTCTAATAAACCGAAACGCTTGATTCCTATGCAAAACGTTGCGCAATCACGCACGTTTTTTCAATTTGATTCAAAACAACAATTGCAAGTATGGCGGGAAATGACTGCACGCGGTGAAGAACCGATTGTTATTTATCACTCGCATACTGATTCGGCGGCTTATCCCAGTCGAGAAGATGTTTTATATGCGTCTGAACCACAGGCACATTACCTCATTATTTCCACTACCAATACCCACAGTGATAGCGTGCGTAGTTTTCGCATTGTCAACGGCACGGTGACTGAAGAACGCATTAAGCAAGTTGCTGAACAAGAAGCCGCGTTAACAATGCGTTTAGAAATGGTTTAATTCTCGAACTTTTTAATCTTAAGGAAACTACATGGCAATCACCGTCAATATCCCCACTATTTTAAGACCCTTAACGGATAATCAACGCCGTGTTGAATTATCAGGCGCAACGGTACAGGACATCATTGAAAACCTCGAACAACAGCACACAGGCATCAAAGAAAAATTATTAGCCGATGGACAAGTGCATCAGTTCATTAATATTTACGTCAATGATGACGATATTCGCTTTAGTGACGGTTTAGCCACGGCGGTAAAAGAAGGCGATTCGGTGACGATTTTACCTTCGGTGGCAGGTGGTTAACGTTTGACTATGATGAATCCGTTTTTAACCAACTGTACCCTCACAGGGGGCTTAGCTAATCCAGCCCCCGATTTTTTAGCAGTTGCACAGTCGCTGGGTTATCAGGCACGAAGCTTGGGGTTTGCAGTGCATAGTCAAGCACAGCCAATGCAAGCAGACTTGTCCTTTCACATACAAAGCCAAGGCGGCACATCGGTACAGTGTACGGTGAGCCGTTGGCATGACGTGCATGACCAGACACCCGTCACTGAATCTATATTACAAGCCGCTTGTGGATTGATGTCCGTACACGGACGGGCAACAGGACGGGCGCAAGCGTTAGGGCTAAATTATGTGTCCACTCTCAGTGCGGCGTTAGCGTTGCAAGGTGGGATTGCGGCAACCCTTGGACAGTTGCGTGGCTTACCGATGATGCACAGTCATGTAGCTATGTCAGCGGCGGCTTTGCTCAGTGTCGGACAATATATCGCGGGTGCAACTGCTGAAGAATTACCTGAAAAATTAATTCCAGCGCAAATCATTCACCCCGATTGTCCGCCGTTTGTGTCTGCGGATGGCGTAGTGTTTGAATTGGAAACACTGGATGCGAAACCGTGGTTAGCATTTTGGACGGAATTAGGTATTGATAAGCCGTTAGCGGGTAAAGGTTGGACGGCGTTTTTATTGCGCTATGCCAAAGCGATTGCCCCGTTGCCCAATGAATTTATTAACGCTGTTGCATCTGTGCCTTATGGGTATATTAACGAATTGGCTCAGCGTTATAACGTCTCTGTTTGCCCTGTGAGAACACTACAAGAACGGGCGACTGATGCTGATTGCCAACGGGTATTTTCACAAGGACCGTGGGCATTTAGTCGAGAAGACTTAACGACTGCCCTTCCTTTAAGGACTGGCAGTCGTGACAACTTACCACTTAGTGGTTTAACCGTTATAGAATCCTGTCGCCGTATTCAAGGCCCGTTAGCGGGACATTTGTTAGCGTTATTAGGTGCAGAGGTGATACGCATTGAACCTGTTGGTGGTGATCCATTACGCGGTATGCCACCAATGGCAGACGGTGTTTCAGCGCGGTTTGACGCGCTAAATCGCCATAAAACTATTCGTGAAATCGATATTAAATCCAGCGCAGGTAAAGCGGAAATTGTCGAATTGGTACGCGATGCCGATGTATTTTTACATAACTGGGCAGAAGGCAAAGGCGAAGAAATGCAATTGGGGGCGAGTGATTTACAAGCAATCAATCCATCCTTAATTTATGCACACGCCGCTGGTTGGGCGACTGATAATACCGAACACACGCTACTGGGTACGGATTTTATTACCCAAGCCTATTCAGGTGTGGCACAGCAAATTGCTCAACAATCAGGCAAACTGGGTGGTTCATTATTTACGGTGTTAGATGTATTAGGCGGCGTGGTTGCTGCCCAAGGCATTACCGCTGCTTTGCTTGAGCGGCAGTTAAACAACAAGCGAATTCAAGTCAAATCATCGCTCATAAGCGCGGCGACTTTGTTATGCGCCGAACCGTTACAGCGCATTTATAGTCCCGATACCAACGAGCCTACGCAAACTAGCCTTATCAACAGCGTCTATGCAACTCAGCAAGGGCTTATCGCCATTGAATGTGTTGATGAAGCGAGCGTGACGCGTTTATTTGCTGCCCTCGATAAATCAGACCAGTCTCAACAGTTAGCTAAACTGTTACTCAGTAAAACAGCGGCACAGTGGCTAACGATTTTTCAAGCAGTCAATATCCCTGTAGCTGTGGTAGTAGAAGATTTAACCGACTTGCTAAACAATCCTTTATTACAACCTTGTTTAACGACATCCAGTTATACGCAGGTTATTTCACCGTGGAGTTTTTCATGAATCATGCTGGATTAATTGATTTAGTACCGCGTGATATGCGCGAGCTATGGGCAAGTAAGGGGCTGTATCCCAATCGTAGCGTGTACGATTTATTTTGTGACCACGTTCGTGAACACCCACAACAAGCGGCTGTTACGAGCTTAGAACGAACACTGAGTTATGCCGAATTATTAACGCAAGTAAAACGCCTCGCCGCACGCTTCAACGCGTTGGGTATTGTTGCAGGTGATGTGATTGCCTATAGCTTGCCGAACAGTTGGCAATGTTGCGCGATTGATTTAGCGGCGGCGGCATTAGGGGCAATTGTCGCTCCCTTTCCGACAGGGCGCGGACGGCTAGATATTGCATCTTTACTACGCCGCTGTGATGCCCGCATGATTATTTTGGAAAGCGAACACGGTGGCGTTGATTTATGTGCATTAATCGAATCCTTGCGTCCGACTCTGTTATCGTTGCGTCTGTTAGTGGTCGATGGTGACGCTAGGCAAAATTGGCATACATTGGACAGTTTATTCACAGGCGAACCGATTGCCGCGCATGACTTGCCTAGCGTTTGTCCCAATTCCCCTGTGCGTTTTCTTATTTCATCAGGCACAGAATCAGAACCAAAATGGGTAGCGTATTCGCATAACGCGCTGGTAGGTGGACGCGGACGGTTTTTACAACGAATACACGCGAGCGATGAAAGTTTTCGTGGCTTGTATTTAATGCCATTAGGAACAGCATTTGGCTCATCGGCAACAGTGGGTATTTTGTCATGGCTAGGTGGTACGGTCATTGTGAACCCACAATTTGATGTAGCACAAACGATTCAAATCATTAGCGACTTAAAACCCAATTATATTTTTGGTGTGCCGACCATGTTTCAACGTATTGCCGCTGATCCCGCCTTGGCACACATTGATAAATCCAGTTTGATTGCCATTGTCAGTGGCGGGGCAACCATTGATAACGTATCGATACGCCGTTGTATGCAGGCATTTGACTGCGGTTTTATCAGTTTGTACGGTTCAGCCGATGGCGTGAACTGTCATTCAAGCTTAACCGACAGCGTTGAGGTGATTTTATCGAAAATTGGTAAGCCTAATCCCGATGTTTGCGCTATTTGCATTATTGATGAAAACGGTCACGAAGTTAAACAAGGCGAAGTTGGTGAAATCACCGCACTTGGCCCGATGACACCGATGCAATATGTCAACGCGCCAGAGTTGGATGCCTTATACCGTGGCAAAGACGGTTGGGTGTGTACAGGTGATTTAGGCTTTATTGATAACGAAGGTTACTTGGTGCTAGCAGGGCGTAAAAAAGACATCATCATTCGTGGCGGCGCGAATATTAGCCCTGTA
Organism: Methylococcales bacterium; assembly: GCA_026398895.1. GTDB lineage: Bacteria > Pseudomonadota > Gammaproteobacteria > Methylococcales > Methylomonadaceae > UBA4132. The sequence continues at coordinate 200,653 of JAPLRZ010000047.1, read as the reverse complement.
CAAATTGAAACGGTTGCCGTCTCCCATTCAGATGTTATCAGCGCGGCGTGTGTGCCTGTTAGCGATGCTGATATGGGGCAGTGTCTCTGTTTATGTTTAGTGATGCGAGAAGGGGTGCAGCGTCCATCGTTAGCAGAATTTACCCGTTATTTGCATGACCAAGGCTTAGAAAAAAACAAATTACCTGAATATTTACGTTATTACCGTCAATTGCCGTTAAATCCTGCGGGTAAAGTGGACAAAAAACAATTAACGGCGGACGTTGAGTGCATACAAAATCAAGTGCAGACTCAGTTTCATGCGGGTGCAGTAAATTCATAGTTTATAACTGATTAGGTTTTCCTTCATGACACAGTACACAAAATCAAATCATAGTGACACCGCACGTTCCTTGGCACAAGCAGTACGACAGTTTGTCGATACCCACATTATTCCTGCCGAAGCGGAGCTAGTAAAAGCGGGTGAAGCCTCGCCCTTAAGCAATCAATTAAACCTTATGGCGCGTGAGGCGGGTTTATGGGGTTTGTTTTATCCGCTATCGCATGGCGGCAAGATTGCTTCTTTAGAAGATTATTTATTAGTCGCTGAACAAGAAGGACGCACCGAATTTTCGCACGCAATTTTTAGTACACATTCCGCGCTTGATGCACAGATGCTAGTAAATTTCGGCACAGAAGCATTGCAACAGCAATTTTTACAGCCATTAGTAAAAGGATTGGCTGTTTCTGCGTATGGCATGACAGAACCCGATCACGGCGGTTCGTTTCCTAGTTTAATCAGTACCTCCGCCCAATTGATTAATGGGCAATGGACGATTAATGGACGCAAATGGTTTGTCTGTAACACCGATAGAGCGACCTTTGTCACGGTATTAGCGCGTACTGGTGCGCCTGATGTGCCAATTCATCAAGCCTTGTCGATGATTATTGTGCCAACCAACACGGCAGGTTTTAAAGTCGAACGGCAGCTTAGTTTATTAGGTCGTCATCTAGGGCAGGGTGAAATGTCGTTTACCAATGTGCAAGTACCAGAGTCGTATTTATTAGGCGACTGTGGCGCGGGTATTGCCTTAATGGGACAACGCTTAAACACGGGGCGATTATTGCGTGCTATGAATTGGGTGGGTTTAGCGCAACGCTGTTGTGAGTTAATGGGTGCGAGGATTCATTCAGAACGCGGTGTATCCTCTCGCTTTCTGGATAAACAATTGATACGCCAACATCTAGTGACTGCTCATCATGCCATTAGCAGTGCGCGGGAATTGATACGTCTTGCCGCTCGTGGTGTCGATGCAGGTTATCCAAATGATGTTGATATTAATATTGCCAAAATGGCGGCTTCACAAGCAATCTGCACCGCGTCTGATTCAGCGATGCAATTATACGGCGCGGAAGGACTTAGCGAATTAACGCCCATTGAAGGTATTTATCGTATTGCCCGAACCTCACGGATTTTAGACGGTTCAGACGAGGCTTTAATCAATTCAGTTGGACGCAAGCTAATGGATTATTACCAAGACGGTGGGTATTATCATTTTGACTAACACACTGGAACAACGGACGTGGCTGGTCGAAGCATGGTTTCGACTGGTGTTATTGTTAGCAATGGCGTTGCCGATGCTGGTGTTATACGCCACTAGCACATTAGGTTTAACACTGAGTCTAGCCTTAAACTTTCCAGTCGCGTGGCTAGGTTATGTGGTGATGAGTTCGTTTGGTTTGGCTTCATTATTATCGTTATGGGCAGGGCAAGTGGTTAATCGCATCGGGTCACGCACTGGATTAATCGCCCTATTTGTCATTATTGCCTTAGCGTTCACGGTGATGATTACAGCACAGCATTTTTATGGTTTGCTGGCCGCCGCCGCCTTATGTGGTATCGCGCAAGCTTTAGCTAATCCAGTCACTAATTTATTGATTGCTGAACAAGTTGCACCTGCAAAAAAAGCGGGCATAGTCGGTTTAAAACAGTCAGGCGTACAAGTGTCTGCCTTGTTTGCAGGTTTAATATTGCCTAGTATCGCACTGCATTACGGTTGGCAAATCGCGCTAGGCTTGATTATTCCAGTCGCGCTGTTACTAGCGATTACTACGCCCTTGATTACCCCAAAAAAAATCATCACCACCGTTAAACCGTTTACCTTTAGCTTACCTAATAGACTATTAGTTGGCTTAATGAGCGTGCAGTTTTTCGTAGGCCTGGGCTTATCGGCTTTTGTCACTTTTTTGCCCACTTTTGCTACCCATCAAGGCTTATCACCAACGCTTGCAGGAAGCTTAATTGCGGTGTTTGGGGTGACGGGTATTATTTCACGCATCGTACTCACGCCGTTCGGGGCAAAAATGCGTGATGAATCGTACTTATTGTTGAGCTTGTGTGTGATTGCTGCTATCGCAGTCGCCATCACCCTACAGGCGAATCCACAAAGTCAATGGTCATTATGGGTAGGCGCAATCGGTGTTGGTTTAACGGCAGTTGCTACCAATGCGATTGCTATGAGTATGTTAGTGCGTAATTCATCATTTGGCGTAGTGGCGGTTGCTTCGGGATTTGTGTCAGTGGCATTTTTTGGTGGTTTTGCCTTGGGTGCGCCGCTGTATGCCTATATCACACACTTTAGTAGTGAGTTTCCATTGGGTTGGTTATTCGTGATTGCAGTGTTTTTATGTGCGTGTCGATTGGCGATAGCCTTAGCGAGTACGCGGCATAGACATCGTGCTGAAATGCAATACGCTGCTGAATTGACGGCATTGAAAACCGCGCTGACGGTTATGACAGCACGCTTAGACGCGCTCGAAAGCGATGATGAAGTGGCGAAAGCGCGGACAATAGAGTGTAGCAAGCTTACACGGTAAGCTTGCTATAGCTAACCGTGGATAAAATGATTACAAAACCGTTCGCACTGAGCTTGTCGAAGTGTGAATGTGGTTCGACAAGGCTCTCCTGAGGTATCGAAGGACTCACCACGAACGGTATCATTTTATTGTGCGTTAGCTCTACTGCTTGTGAACAAACTTTATTACTTTGCTGGCTAATAACAAAGGGGCAATCCTAACCGCGCTATGTTGTTGACCGTTTAATAATACTAACTGACTGTTTGGCAGAATATTGTGTAAGGTTTCGGCAATCCGATGACGGCGTTTAGGACTATCACTCCCTAACAATAATAAGGTAGGTGTACTGTAAAGACGCTGCACCGCAAGATCTACACAGTTGATGCCTGCATTAAATGAATAATTATCCACCGCTTGTAACTCACGGTGAACGGACGGTGCAATGGCTACTCGAGTTGACCAATTTGGGCTGGCTTGCAGTTCGATTAAGTCTTGCTTGCTGGTGTTAAGTACATCACGAAAAAACAATAACAACGCCGCTTCGTTATGCCCTGTATTTAACAGTGTTTGCATCTCTTGATCCAGCTTCGCTGACCAGCCACTACCTGCGAGTGATAACGGCGGTTCGTAGAGCATTAAGCTGGCGATGTTTTTAGTGAGTAATGCGGCTTCCAAAGCGCACAGTCCGCCAAATGAATGCCCTAATAAATGCACCTTACCACCGATAGCCTGAATAACGGCAACAATGTCTTCGGCTTCGTGGTGTAAGGAATAATCGCTGTTGTCGCCACTGTGACCACGTCCACGTCTGTCCAGTGTCCACACGCTAAAGTGTGGCTCTAAAAAAGGAATTAACGGATTCCACGCGCCATGATCGCTTGCTGTGCCGTGAACTAATAATAATGCTTCACCGTGTCCGCTATGCCAGCAAGCAATCGGTGTACCGTCTTTTGAAGTAATGTGTTTCATAATGTGAATGAGGAAAAATGAATAAAATTCAACCAGCCATTGCCATCGCTGCCTTATTATCTACCAGCACGGTGTTTGCTGTCGAAGAAAGCAAACCCTTAGGGCAAATCAACGACTATCTGCGTTTGACGGGTGAATTACAAACCAGTTATGAAGCGTGGGATTATTTTCGCCCTGCCACGCCTAATTTAACCAATCGTTATGATTTATGGGAAGTACGCGCTCGTTTAGGCTTGCAATTCACCAGTCGTGTTGTCGATGGTCTGGTACAAGGGCAATACACAGGACTGTATGGCTTACCCGATAATGCCTTTGCTCCCGCGCCGATTGGTGCATTAGGATTAGGCGGCGCGTACAACAATGCCAATCATGGCGCAACTTCACCTCAAGCGGTGTTTTTAAGACAAGCCTATTTGACTGTTAAATTGGCTAGCTTAGGATTAACAGGCAGCTCATTAAAACTGGGCCGCTTTGAATTTGCCGATGGGATGGAATATAAATCGGGGGAGGAAAAATTTGATGGACTGAAACGGAATCGACTCGCGCAACGCCTATTAGGCTCAAATGCGGTTTATGTACAACGCAGTTTTGACGGCTTTTCAGCTGTTTACGATAACGCAGAGCTTAATTTCACGGCGACAGGAGTCCGTCCAACGCAAGGCGGTTTTAATGTCAATGGGCAAGACGAAATCAGTAAAATAAATGTATTTTACAGCGCGTTAACCAGCAAGAAAAATGCCTTGTTGCCCAATAGCGAAGGGCGGTTGTTTTACCAGTATTACGATGATGAACGCGCTATTGCACCCGTTGATAATCGTACCAGCGTGAAACCATTGTTAAGCAAGCAAAAAATTCAGCTACACACGATAGGCGCACATACCTTGACGCTGCAAAAAATCGGCAATGGTAGTATTGATGGCTTATTGTGGGGTGCGTATCAATTCGGCAACTGGACAAACCAACACCAACAAGCGTGGGCATTGGATGCAGAGGTAGGTTATCAATGGTCAAGCGTACCGCTTAAGCCGTGGTTACGCGCTGTTTATTACCGCAGCTCAGGTGATAATAATGCCTCAGATAATCGTCATGGTACGTTTTATTCCATGCTACCCAGTGGGCGATTGTATGCCAAATTTCCTTTTTACAACTTAATGAATCTGCAAGATGCGTTTGTAGAGTTCATTGTCTCACCGACTGAAAAAACCAAAATCACCGTCGATTTTCATCACCTAGCCTTAGCGAACAGCAAGGATTTATTTTATGGCGGTTTGGGGGCAACATCAGTATCAGGGGTAGGCACATTCGGTTTTAATGGCAAACCCTCAGGTGGTCATAACACGATTGGGCAATTATTGGATGTTAATCTAGCGTATAACGTCACTAAAGACCTATCGGCACGGCTTTATTATGCCCATGCCTTTGGTGGTAGCGTTATTGAAACTAATTATTCGGCAAAAAAAGAGGCAGATACCGCATGGATAGAATTGAATGCCAGTTTTTAAAACCATTATGTTCGATTTATTAAACCGCTTGGATGACATTGACAGTCAGTGCGGGTCAGGTTTTCCGTTGTATTCAGTGGGTGACAGTAACGAATGGCTTATTTCTCAAGGCGGTTCGTGGATGGGTGGTTTTTGGACGGGCTGTTGGTGGTTACGCGCTCACTTGACACAATCGACTGCCGATTATGCAAAAGCCGTGGCGTTATGCGAAAAGTTAGGCGATAAAATCCAGCTTGATTCCAGTTATCGTAGTTTGATTTTTTGGTATGGTGCGGCAATGGGTGATGTCTTATTTCACAATGATACCGCCCGACAGTTCGCAACCGCAGCGGCGGCAGCCTTAGCCGCGTCTTACGATAGCGATACCCGTTGCGTACCATTGGGGACAGCATTGGGTGCGGGTGATGCAGGTCAACGCATTATCACCGTCGATGGTTTAGCTTCGTTAATTGATCTGCTCAGCTATCACAGTAATAGTGAACACACGGCGATTGCAAGACAACACACTAATACCCTGATTGACGCTTGCTTAACCAAAACAGGCGCGTGTCATGCCGAAGCGCGTTATATGAATGGTTATTTTCAAGCCATAGACACCGCTGGCGACTGGTCACGCGGTCAAGCATGGGCAATGTTAGCTATCACGCGAGCCGCACAACAGTGGGGGCAACCGTATTTGAGTATGGCACAATCGGCTTGCGATTATTGGATACGTTCCCGTCCACAGCCCTTGCCATTAAATCGCTTATCTGAACCCACAGGACTCAAAGACCCTTCTGCAACCGTGATTGCCGCATTAGCAATGCTGGCTTTGGCTGAACAAGTTGCAGGCGGTGAACAATGGCGTGATGCGGCGATTCAACAGCTAACTGCCGTAGTGCAAAGTGAATACCTGAACAACGGCATATTCAGTGGCGGCTGCTATAAAATCAAACCGCAACAAACCGCGCTGGTGGAATCAAGCTGGGGGCTTTTTTTATTACTGTCCGTATTGGTAGCCATTAAACAATCAGCCATATAACGCCTTTTTTTACGTCAAATGACGTGTTGGCTTGTTAAAGTCAGCTATAACAAGAGCTGAGGGCAAACAAGGCGAGTAAAAAGGTAAGTTATATCACCTAAAAACGCTGGTGCTGGGCTGATATTACCCGAAAATTATGATTTATCAGTCTTAGCCATTCTTTAAGTCTACAGCACAGATATTTTTATAATTTAAAAATAAGCTTCATAAAATCATTAAGTTACGACAATAAATAGCCTTGCTGGTGGTTAAAATAAACATGGCATAGTTAATGCTTTACTGTAAGTGACTTCAACATTTCGACGAAATTCAAAGTCGGTCAATTAACAAGAAAACTTACAATAACAATGTCCTAAGGAGGGCGTATGTCAACATCAGCAATTTTTAAAAAACTAGCAATTTGCACACTAATCACTGCTTCATTTGCACTCAGTCAAATAGCTACTGCACACACTTCACTACAAGTAGGCTCTATCAACGAGAACACCGCGACTTATAATAATGTCGTCATTGGTCATGGTTGCGCTCCTATAGGTTCAACTATTACCAGTAATCCTGTGATTGCTCAAAGTGTGGTGTTTCCAGATGGTATCGATTCTCCTATAACGGATTTAGCTACTGGGGCAGCACTGAGCGGTTTAATTACTGACTATGTCACAAACTGGGTTACTGTTGGTACTACTGCGGGTACTGGGTTCGGTTCAAAAATCAAAAATACTGATGTTTTTGAAAAAGAAGGCTTGAAATTAGCCAATGGAAGTCCAGATAGAATCGGATTCTATGGTCTTGAAGGTGAGCTTCCTGGTGTAGGTTATCTGGGTCTTAACCCCTTTCGTACAGGCAAGGTCGTCATCAATCCAGCTTCATGTGCCAAAAGCGTAACCTTTAAAATTGCGATTGCTGATATTTGTAAAGTGACCAAACTGCCAATCACTGAAGGTAGTGCCAATATATGGATGCCCTCTGGTACAGGCTCAATTTACGACACCTTCCAACTAGACGGCTATGGTTCGCCAGCTGCACTGAAAGTCGTTAGAACTAGCGTACTTCCTGCGGCTTGCGGTGCAGGCATTGATGTCGTCGTAACACCGTCTGGTGTGCAGATTAATCGTGATCTGCCTATTAAAAAAGCAAACGGCGAGCAATATTGGCCCAAAAAATAGTCCTTCTCTCTTAACATACGCCCACTATTGAAAGTGTTTGTGTTAGTTAGTTGTCAATTAACAGTCATTATAACAAATTCAACTTAGATTGCTGATTGCGAGAAAACAGTTAGATAGGTAATGTGTAAACGGTAGTGGGTTAAACCTGTTTATAGTGATATTAATGACTGCCAGTCCTTGTAAAAGACTGGCAGTCATGTTCAAACAGATTTAACCCGCTATCATATTTTAATTCGACACTTACCCTAAACTATTTTTGAGTTTTGTTATGACACAATATGATTCTTCTGACATCAATAACGCCGCTAAACAACTGAAAGCAGGCAAGGTTATCGCCTATCCAACCGAAGCGGTATATGGCTTGGGTTGTGATCCGCTCAATGAGCAAGCAGTTATGCACTTACTGTATATCAAGCAACGCCCGATAGAAAAAGGGCTGATTTTAATTGCCGCCTCAATACAACAACTCGAACCTTATGTGATTTTGAATGACGAGATACGAGCGCGAATTACCCCAACGTGGCCAGGTGCTGTGACGTGGGTTATTCCCGCACAAAACAACGTGCCAACATGGCTAACAGGTGAACACAATACCCTTGCCGTTAGAGTAACCGCGCATCCTATCGCCCAGCAATTATGTGCGTGTTATGGGGGTGCGATAGTATCTACCAGTGCCAATGCGACTACTCAGCCTGCAATGAAAACAGCCGCGCAGGTATTAAGCGTTTTTGCTGACTGTGATGTTTTTATCCTAGACGGCAAAGTGGGTGATCTTTCACAAGAAACAGCTATTTATGACGCAGTGAGTGGTGTGCGTTTACGTTGAGTAATCGATAGTATCCAAACACTGGATTTACTGCGATTATCCAATGATTGGTGATTGCCAAATGGATTAATTTTCAAAAAAGCAATACTAAAATTGACTTGAGAATCTGCATATCACATAATTAATACGGTTATTTGATATTGAGTAATCAGTTACTTAAAACAATTTAGTGCATAGTGCATTAATCATAAACATAAACTAATGAGGAGTTTAACGATGGCTTTAATTACTTGGACAGCAAGTCAATACGGCACTAATGTTGGTTTTGCAGATGACGAACATAAAATTTTGTTCGGCAAACTAAATAACTTGTACGATTTAGCCACAGGTGGTGCAGAGCGTTCTGCAATTGGCGCACAGTTGGATGATTTGATTGCGTATGTGGTTGGGCATTTTGCGCATGAAGAAAAAGAAATGATCGCAAAAGGCTACGGTGGTTATGACCGTCATAAAGCAGAACACGATGCCTTAGTGGGTATTTGCGCAGGTCTACAAACAAAGTTTCATGCAGGTGAAGCAGAGGTTGATGATGGCGTTGGTCAATTGGTTAAAGGCTGGTTAGATAGTCATATTCCTGCTTTTGATATGCCTTATGCTGACGCGTTAAATAGTTAATAGACTGTTTCTCTAAACATAAAAGACCTGTGAATTTGCGTGATTCACAGGTCTTTTTTATGCAAAACAAAATCATAGCTCAAGGACAACTGGCATAGAATGTCATCATGAGTTAAAATCGCCAGCTTTATTTGTGCAAATTATTATAAGTAAAAGGAATTGCCTAGATTTTTCTGGGTAATCATTACGAAACGATGATATAAAGCAACAAGAGTTTATAACTACCAACGAGGAGTCTGCTCCGTGAATAAAATAAAGAAACTGTCCGTAGGTGTGACCTTAATGACTATAGGTCAACAAGCCGCACACGCGGATTACGCGCTCAATTTAATGCAAGGGGTTACCAAAGTAAGTCATGATATTTATGACTTACACATGTTAATTCTGTGGATTTGTGTGTTTATCGGTGTCGGCGTGTTCGGTACTATGTTTTATTCGATTTACCATCATCGTAAATCGAAAGGACATGAGGCTGCGCAATTCCATGAAAATACCACGGTTGAGATTATCTGGACGATTATTCCCACGCTGATTTTAATTGGCATGGCAATTCCAGCAACTAAAACCATGTTGGAATTGGCTGATGTTCAACAATCAGATATGACCATTCAAGTCACTGGCAAACAATGGTATTGGGATTATAAATACTTGAATAATGACATTCATTTTGAAAGTCATTTGGATGAAGCCAGTGAAATAGCACATCGCACAAAAGGTGCTGATCCCCGTTCGGTAAAGAATTATTTACTGGAAGTTGATAAGCCATTAGTCATTCCTGTCAAAACAAAAATTCGTTTCGTATTGACTTCAGGTGATGTTATCCATTCATGGTGGGTTCCTGATTTAGGCTGGAAAAAAGACGCGAATCCTGGATTTATTAACGAAGCATGGACTTCTGTTGATAAAGCGGGGACTTATCGCGGTCAATGTACTGAGCTATGTGGAAGAGATCACGGTTTTATGCCTATTGTTGTTATTGCAATGGAACAACCAGACTATGATGCGTGGGTGAAAAAAACATCTGAACAGCAAAAACAAAAACCAGATTTGAGTAACCAAAGTCATGATCAACTGGTTGCTCATGGTAAATCAGTCTATTTAAAAAATTGCGTAGGCTGTCATCAAATAGAGGGTACGGGTGTTACTGGTTTAATTCCTGCTATCACCGCAAGTCCAAAAGTTACAGGTGGTATTGATCCATTAATCGGCTTTCTGCAAGCTGGTACTAGCAAAATGCCCGCATTTTCTAAGTTGAAAGATAATGAATTAGCTGAAGTAATTACCTATATTAGAAACGATTTGGGTAACAAAGTTGGTGACGAAATACAGCCAGATAAAATAACGCCTGTTTATGATGACGATAATGATGAAGACGACAAAAATAAAGTCGCTCCTTAAATTTATCAGTCCAACTTTTTTAATTATTTTCGAGGTATAGAGTATGTCTGCTGTCGTAGCTGAACATGATGATCATCATGCCGATGAGCATCACGATCACGGCCCTGCTAAGGGGCTGTTAAGATGGATTATTACCACCAATCATAAAGACATTGGTACATTGTATTTATTATTTGCACTGGCGATGTTTTTCGTTGGTGGTGCAATGGCAATGGTGATTCGTGCTGAATTATTTGAACCAGGCTTACAGTTTGTAGACCCTGCGTTTTTTAACTCCATGACCACCATGCACGCATTAGTCATGGTATTCGGTGCGGTTATGCCTGCCTTCGTTGGTTTGGCTAACTGGCAAATCCCAATGATGATCGGTGCGCCTGATATGGCGTTGCCACGCATGAACAACATGAGTTTTTGGTTGTTGGTTGCGGGTGTATTATTACTAGCTAGCACTTTACTGATGGAAACAGGCGCACCCAATGCGGGTTGGACTTTTTATCCACCGTTAGTGTTACAACCCATTACAGTCGGTAAAGCCCTGCCATTTGCAGTGTTCGCGGTGCATTTATTGGGTATTTCCTCCATTATGGGCGCGATTAACATTATCGCGACTATCTTCAATATGCGTGCGCCTTCCATGAAAATGATGGATATGCCATTGTTTGTTTGGACTTGGTTAATTACTGCGTTTTTATTGATTGCTGTTATGCCTGTATTTGCTGGCGCGGTCACTATGCTGTTAACCGACAAATTCTTCCATACCAGCTTCTTTAATGCAGCGGGTGGTGGTGATCCTGTGCTGTATCAACATATTTTCTGGTTCTTCGGACACCCAGAAGTGTATATCATGATTCTGCCTACTTTTGGCGTTGCATCTACTATCATTCCTGTGTTTGCGCGTAAACCGTTATTCGGTTACAGCTCTATGGTGTGGGCAACTGGCTCGATTGCGTTTTTCTCATTCATCGTTTGGGCGCATCACATGTTCACTGTCGGTATGCCAATGGCGGGTGAACTGTACTTTATGTACGCAACCATGATTATTGCGGTCCCTACTGGCGTTAAAGTCTTTAACTGGACGGCGACTATGTGGAAAGGTGCAATGACCTTTGAAACACCAATGCTGTTTTCAATTGCCTTCGTGGTGTTATTCACGATGGGTGGTTTGACTGGTTTGATGATGGCTCTTGCACCACTTGACTTCCAATATCACGATACTTATTTCATTGTTGCCCATTTTCATTACACCTTAGTGCCTGCGTCCATTTTCATTCTGATGGCAGCGGGTTACTTTTGGTTGCCTAAATGGACTGGCAATATGTACAACGAAAAAATTGGTCAACTGCATTTTTGGTTGTCAGCTATTTCAGTGAACATTCTGTTTTTCCCACAGCATTTCTTGGGCTTAGCAGGTATGCCACGTCGTATCCCTGACTATGCCATTCAGTTTGCTGATTGGAATATGGTTTCCAGTATCGGTGGATTTATCTTTGGCTTAAGTCAGTTGTTATTTTTGTATATTGTTATTGACACTATTCGTGGTGGCACTGGCGAAAAAGTAACGGCTGAAGTCTGGGAAGGTTCTAGCAATCACAGTTTGGAATGGACGCTACCTTCGCCTGTTCCTTACCACACATGGACAACACCGCCCGCTGTTGTTCCAACTGAACACGTTTTGGATTCACATTAAGGTATGAAAAGAGTTATTGCCTGACTCACGTCAGGCAATAACTCGAAAATAACATGACAACAAAAAATAAAAATATTTTAACGGTAGTGATTTTATTAGTGATTGTAATCACTTTTTATGTCTTAGCTGTGACGCAAGCGGTTTCGCAATGAGCGAAGAAGACGTTAGTAAGAAAAATACTAAGTTAGCGCGGATATTGCTGTTAGTTGCTGTAGGTATGTTTGGCTTTGGTTATGCACTGGTACCCATTTACGATGTATTATGTGAATGGAAATGGATAGAGCGTGATAGACCCGATGATATTAAAAAGGCTCCAGAAGTCGCTTACAAAGTTGATATGAGCAGAGAAATCACCATCGAATTCATGACTACACTCAATGAATCAACACCGATGGAATTTCGTTCAGAAAAAAAACAGCTTAAAGTCCATCCAGGTGAATATCACACGGTGAATTATTATGCTGAAAATAAAACTGATAAAGTCATGATTGCTAGAGCGATTGCCAGTTTTTCGCCCGCTGTGATTAGTAGCTTTTTTGAAAAAATCCAGTGTTTTTGTTTTGACGAGCAAACTTTTAAGCCGAGAGAAGCGAAAACCATGCCGATGCGTTTTGTCATTAACCCAGAATTACCTGAGCAATACAAAACCATTACATTGTCATACACATTTTTTGATAATACTGAAAAATCAGTAAAAAAATAAAAGGGGAAGGTTATGTCTACAAATGTCGCTTATTACATTCCGCATAAAGCGACTTGGCCCGTCATTGGTACGGCTGGCTTAGTCACTATGTTGGCTGGATTTGCAAATTATTTAAATGGTTCTTCATCAGTTGGCCCTGCCTTTATGGTGGCGGGTTTAGTGGTTTTCGTTATCATGTTAGTGGGTTGGTTCACCTTACAAGCCCATGAAAGTGAAACAGGAATGTACAATCACGATGTCGGTATTTCCTACCGCATGGGCATGATGTGGTTTATTTTTTCAGAAATCATATTTTTTGCAGTTTTCTTTAGTACACTGTGGTACACACGGAATTTATCCGTACAGTGGCTAGGTTCTGGAGTGACTAAAGAATTATTACATTCTGCCTACCAAGCCACTTGGCCAACCAATGGACCTGGTGCTGTCGGCGGTAAATTTGAGCCGATGAGTGCGTGGGGGCTGCCATTTTTAAACACACTGATTCTATTGAGTAGTGGCGTGAGCTGCACTTGGGCGCATCATGGCTTACTGGCTAAAAACCGCGATCAATTAATTAAAGGTTTAATCGTCACAGTCGCGCTAGGATTTTTATTCGTAATGTTTCAAGCCTTTGAATACCACGAAGCTTACACTGAAATGGGCTTAACTTTAGGCTCAGGAGTCTATGGTTCTACCTTTTTCATGCTAACAGGTTTTCATGGTTTCCACGTTTGCGTGGGTGCGATTATTTTGAGTGTGGTGCTATTTCGTAGCTGGAAAGGTCATTTCCAACCAGAAAACCACTTCGCTTTTGAAGCGGCAGCTTGGTACTGGCATTTTGTTGACGTAGTTTGGTTAGGCTTATTTGTATTTGTTTATTTACTGTAAGCGATAACTCTAACAAAAAAAGCGTTACCTAACAGGTAACGCTTTTTTTTTGTCAGAGTGGTTTTTAAATTATTTGCTGAGTTCAGTCACCACAGGTTTTTGCATCAGCATTCCCGCACCAATGCCTTGTGGCTTATAAAGCCCTGTCGCAACCATAATGAAAACAAAAACAAATAAAATAAGCGACAGTGTAATGCGAAAAGTCAGGGCTTTAACGGTTTTTTTAGCTTGTTCTTCGGATTGCTCTCCTGTTTTACTTTGGAATAAATGAAACAGTGCAGAACCAAGACTGACAATAATCAGTATAAAGGCAACAATAACGATGGTTTTTATCATATCAGTAAGAGGTGGGTTAGTAGCAGATGCTGGTATTCTCGTTTATTCTACTGCTTGTGCCAATAGCTGGAAGAAAAAAGCATGATAATTAACACGCGGCGTTACACCATAAAAGTTGCAACACTGCCAACATTGGCTTTTTTATGCTTATTGGCTTTGCTGCTTAGCTTAGGAATGTGGCAGTTGGGTCGCGCCCAAGAAAAACGCGATTTTTTGTCTCAACAACAGCAAGCGCAAACCGTTGAAACCGTCCCTTTATCGACAGCAACTGAAGACAATGCCGACACATCGCGCTACAAAAAATTAGAAGTCGCTGGTCGTTATGACACCAGACAACAATTTTTAATCGACAATCAGGTGAGTGAAGGTAAAGTCGGCTATTTTGTGCTAACGCCTTTTATGCTACAGGGTGAAAACAAAGGCGTGCTAGTTAATCGCGGCTGGATTGCTGCAAATTCAGATCGAACCCAGTTGCCTGATGTGTCTATGATTGCCGAATCGACAGTAATTACAGGTCGAGCCAATCATTTTCCTAGCGTAGGCATAAAATTAGCAGGGGCAGAAATACCGAGTGATACCAATCCATCGGTCGTACAAGTTGTTGATAGCGATATATTAGCCAAAAAATTGGGTTATTCCTTATTTAGTTTTCAACTAGAACTCGACAAAACCCAGTCGAATGGCTTTAAACGCGAATGGCAGACCACAACCCTCATGCTACCCGAACAACATACTGCCTATGCCATACAATGGTTTGCTTTGGCGTTCACTCTTACCGTACTATTCATCGTTTACAGTGTTAAAAAATCATCATGATGACTCCGCAACAGAAAAAAAACCGTTTATTCATAGTTATTATTTTTGGAATGACCATTATTCCTTTTCTTATCGCTTTGGGCTTGCAACAAAATCCAGCTCTTTTGAAGAGCGGTACTAATATTGGTCAGTTAATTAGCCCGCCTATCACCACAGAGCCTAGTGATTTCATTGGTTTTGATACTTTTTCAACAACTAACTTATCCGAGTTATCTGGGCATTGGCTATTGGCTAATGTGATTCCTAGCGAGCATTGTAATGAAGTCTGTCTCGATGCTTTACTTAAAGTTAAACAATTACGCCTAATGCTCAACAAAGAATTTCCACGCACTCGCCGCGTTGTGATTATCTTTAAGGATGTTTCAGCAGCCAATGCAAATCAATGGTGGCTAAAAGATTCATTATTGTGGCGGTTACGACAAACACAAAAGCCTGCCGATGACGCATTATTTAATACCTTATTACATGAAGAAAATTCCTTAGATGAGGTGCTAATCACTCAATTAATTGGCTCTGAAAATCGAGAAACTGTCTTAAAATCAGATTTAATAAAAATTAAGCCTAGCGAAAACTTACGCAAAAAAATAACCGCAATTCGTACAGACAACCTACCCGATGGTCTGTTATTGCTAATAGATCCATTGGGAAATATCATGATGCAATATGAATCAGGATTTGATCCTTACAAAGTAAAAGATGATCTAATGCGCCTTTTAAAAGCCTCACAAATCGGTTAGTGGAAAAAGAAAATGTTTAGAAAAATAACGCTCAGTGGCGTACTGCTCGCCTTAATTGTTGTGGTATTAGGTGCGACTTTACGCTTATCAGGCACTGAAATATGGTCAGCCAATAATAATCTGCTGGAAAATATACTCGCAGATCATCACCTGTATCCATCCATTGGTTTGACAGTGATTGTATTGTTACTGGGTGTGTTGGCATGGTATGAACAACAGCATCGAATGACAGCACTGCTCACAGCATTTGGTTTGCTTGCGCTATTGGTTTTGCAGGGCTATTTGGGGTTATGGTCTGTTGCCACACACGCACCCATATTAGTTATGGGGCATTTATTGCTAGGCATGATAACGCTATGGTGCTTGTTTTGGCTGTATTTGCGGGTTAATCCGTTGGTAATCAAGCAACAAAATAGTAGCAGTCTGTTGGCTTGTTTTGCCATGCTGGTATTATTTTTACAAATTGGTTTGGGCGCGTGGGTTAGCGTTAACAATGCGGCGTTTGCCTGTACGCATTTTCCGTTATGTACTGAACAGTGGTCGGCAGCCACTGATTACCAACACGCGTTTGACATTAATGGCGTGTTTACCCTGCCTGCACAACAAACCATACTCTGGTTGCACCGCCTAGTCACCGCATTCAGCTTTTTACTATTCGGTTTAGTGGCATTGAGTGCTACTTCAGTCAACAACTCCAAAACCGTTAGCAGGGCTGGGCTAGTATTAAGTGCGTTATTGTTTATAGAAATTGGCTTAGGCATTATCGGCTTTAAACTGGCAATGCCGTTGTGGGTCGCTGTGGCACATAATGCAGTAGCAGCATTATTGATGTTGCCGTTAATCACTATTGTTTTTTATAGTCGTTATGGTTTTGTTGCTGTTCCTGAGCCTAAAACTGTTATCAAAGTTAGCAAAGAAAAACGCCAGCCTGTTATTGATAGTAGCGTACCACTCACGCCTATTGAAAAATTTGTCGAACCTCATTATGTAGAACCAGAACCTGAATCCTTATATGTGCGTCTTAAAGCCCAGTTGCAACGCACACGCTCTGGATTAAGCGGCATTTTGGCAAACTTGCCGCTAGGTAAAGGGCAGACGGATGACCTATTAGAAGAAATTGAAGCCAATTTATTAATGGCCGATTTAGGCGTAGATGCCACCGCCGCCATTATCAATCGATTAACGCAACGCTTAGAAAAACACCAACTGACTGACAGTGAAACCTTACTTGCCACCCTAAAACAAGAGTTGCTCAGTATCCTTAAACCATGCAGTGAACCACTTCATATTCCTAAACAGGATAAACCATTTGTTATTTTAGTGGTCGGTGTCAATGGTGCAGGCAAAACTACCACGATTGGTAAATTAGCCAAACGCTTACAAGCTCAAGGTCATAGCGTGATGTTAGCCGCTGGCGATACTTTCAGAGCGGCGGCAGTTGAGCAGTTGCAAGTCTGGGGAGAACGTAATCATATACCTGTGGTGGCACAACACACAGGTGCGGATTCTGCCTCAGTGATTTATGATGCCGTGCAGTCCGCACAAGCCAAAGGTATCGATGTGTTAATTGCCGATACCGCAGGGCGATTGCAAACCAAATCTAACTTAATGGATGAGTTGAAAAAAGTAAAACGCATCATGGGTAAATTAGATGACACCGCGCCGCATGAAGTATTATTAGTGCTGGATGCTGGCACAGGGCAAAATGCTTTATCACAAGCCAAATTATTTAATGAAGCCGTGACTTTAACAGGCTTAGTGCTTACTAAATTAGACGGCACGGCAAAAGGCGGAGTGATTTTCGCACTGGCAAAAAATTCAGGTATTCCCATTCGTTACATTGGTATCGGTGAAGGTATTGATGACTTGCAAGACTTTAATGCCGAATTATTTGTAGACGCATTGTTTGTAAAAGACTAACAGGGTCACTATGTTAAAGTTTGATAATGTCACTAAACGCTACCCTGAAACAGGCGATGTTCTGCAAAATGTCAGTTTTCATTTGCGGCAGGGTGAAATCGCTTTTCTGACAGGGCATTCAGGCGCGGGAAAAACCACGCTATTGAAATTAATTGCCGTCATGGAGCGTTGCACACGCGGTGAGATTTTTTTAGATGAACAATGCTTAAGTCACGTCAAAGAAAGACAGCTACCTTTTTTACGCCGAAAAATGGGCGTTATCTATCAAGACTACAAACTGCTTGCTGATAGAACTGTGTTCGATAATGTTGCGCTGCCCTTAGCTATTGCAGGTTTTGGGCATTTGGAAATCAGGCGCAGAGTGCGTGCTGCCTTAGATAAAGTGGGTTTATCAGGTAAAGAAAGGAAATTCCCACAAGCTCTATCAGGTGGTGAACAACAGCGTGTTGGCATTGCCAGAGCGGTGGTTAATAAACCGCCACTTATTATTGCCGATGAACCAACAGGTAATTTAGACCCCGAATTATCGGCGGAAATAATGTTATTATTTGAACAGTTTCAACAAGTAGGGGTAACGGTATTGATTGCCTCACATGATATTTCTTTGATTAGTCAAATGAATCATCGCTTGTTAAAACTAGATCATGGTCAACTGGTATGAGTGCGTTATGAAGCCCGTTAAAAGACCCAGCAAACCCACAAAACCTACCGTTAAACATGACACGCGGCAAACCAGAACAGCGGGTGGTAATTTTATCGATAAATTACAAGCCTATCGCGATCACCATGCCCACGCCTTGTTTTCTAGTTTAGGTCGTTTAGTCGCTACACCATTCACTTCCATTATGACTATTACCGTATTAGCACTCTCTATTGCATTAGCGAGTGGCTTTTATATCATGGTAATTAATGTTCAGCAATTAACAGAAAATTTAGAAACCAGTAATCAAATCTCCTTATTTCTTAAAGACAGCGTTTCAAATGAAGATGCAGCTAGGTTAGCTGGCGATATTCGTAAAAATTCCAGTGTTCAATCGGTTAAAGTCATTTCCAAAGAACAAGCCTTAGAGGAATTTAAAACGTATAGTGGTTTTGGCGCGGCAATTACTGTATTAGAAAAAAATCCACTACCTATCGTCATACAGGTATTACCGAAAAATACCCTGAAAGATAAACATGAATTAGAATCGTTGTTTAAAACCTTTGAACAATTCAACGAAGTGGATTATGCACAAGTCGATATGCAATGGGTAGAACGCTTGCAATCAATGGTTGAAGTGGCACGTTGTGCAACAGCCTTATTCAGTTTCATGATAGGACTTGGTGTGCTGTTTATCATCGGTAACACCATTCGATTAGAGCTGCAAAATCGTAAAGATGAAGTCATTATTGCTAAGTTAGTGGGTGCGACCAACGCATTTATTAGCCGTCCATTTTTATACACAGGCTTTTGGATAGGCTTTATTTCAGGCATATCGGCGTGGTTTATTGTTGCCATACTGATGCTTATTTTAAGACAACCTGTTGAAAAACTATCGGGGCTTTACGAAGGTGATTTACACCTTATCTTTTTAGGTTTCACCGAAACCTTAGCATTACTACTTATTGCATCACTGCTAGGCGTATTAAGTTCATGGGCGGTATTAGTTTTTCAACTTCGCCATACGCGACCTGAGTAAAGAAAATTATTAGCACTTTGCTTATGAGAGTGCTAATATTTAAAAAAGTTTTTAGCACAGGAAATACACCATGAGTAATATATTAGCCTTACCTGTTAATTTGTCGGTTGGAACATTTGATGCCTATTTAAATCTGGTTCGGCAAATGCCTAGACTGACCGCTGAGCAAGAGCGTGAACTCACTCTCAAATATCGGGATGATGATGATTTAGACGCTGCGCGTGAACTGGTCATGACCAACCTGCGCTTTGTTGTCCACGTTGCCAGAGGTTACAGCGGCTATGGATTGTCCATGCCTGATATTATTCAAGAAGGCAATGTTGGCTTAATGAAAGCCGTTAAACGTTTTGATCCCGATATGGGAGTGCGTTTAGTGTCGTTTGCCGTGCATTGGATTAAAGCCGAGATTCACGAATATGTGATTAAAAATTGGGGCATTGTTAAAATTGCCACCACTAAAGCCCAACGTAAATTATTTTTTAATCTGCGTAAATCCAAACAAAACTTAGGCTGGTTATCCAATGACGAAGCTCAAGCTATTGCCGATGATTTGAACGTTGATTTGAGCGATATTTACGAAATGGAAATGCGCCTAGGTGGTCGTGATACATCCTTTGATATGCCTATGGATGAATCTGCCGAAGAAAGCTTTTCAGCTCCCGCCAACTATCTACAACAACACGGTGCAGATCCCGCTGAACTGTTTGAAAATGCTGATCGAGAAGGGTATGAGCAGGAATTACTGGCAAAAGCATTGTCTTGCTTAGACGAACGTAGTTTGGATATTTTATCCAGCCGTTGGTTATCGGAGAAAAAAGCCACCCTCCACGAATTGGCTGAACGCTATAATGTCTCTGCGGAAAGAATCAGACAACTAGAACAAAATGCGATGAAAAAAATCCGCGCCAGTGTAGTATTTGAAGCGTAATAAGCAACCATCAGGAGTACAAACCTAGGTTTGTACTCCTTCAAAAAAGCCATCACTTTAAATTTTCTTTGCATACAGGAACTCGGAATAAAGAGTTATTCACTCTACACCCCGCGCTACGGTATAGCTAACCGTCAATAAAATAATTATAAAACCGTTCGCACTGAGCTTGTCGAAGTGTGAATGTGGTTCGACAAGCTCACCACGAACGGCATCATTTTATTGTACGTTGGCTCTATAGCAATAATTAACTCTTAGCTGCTCTCTTACGCTCGTTTTCAGTCAAGAATTTTTTGCGTAAACGAATCGATTTAGGGGTAACTTCCACTAATTCATCTTCAGCAATAAATTCTAACGCTTGTTCTAGCGTTAATTTTTGAATACGCGCTAACACTAAGCTTTCGTCAGTACCCGAAGCACGGACGTTGGTTAATTGTTTCGGTTTGCACGGATTGACGCATAAATCGTTAGTGCGTGAATGCAAGCCGACTAACATACCTTCATAGACTTCATCGCCATTCACTAACAGCAATTCGCCGCGTTCTTGCAGTGGGTGTAATGAGTAAGTTACTGCTTTACCTGCGACCATTGAAATCATTACGCCACGCATTCTGTTACCGACATCACCTGCTTTCATTGGACCGTAATGATCGAAAACGTGGTATAGCAAGCCAGAACCCGAAGTCGCTGTCATAAATTCAGTTTGAAAACCAATTAAACCGCGTGACGGCATCATGTATTCCAAACGAATACGACCTTTGCCATCGGGAACCATATTGGTTAAATCGCCTTTACGCTCACCCAATTTTTCCATGATAGAGCCTTGATGCTCTTCTTCGACTTCGACCGTCACCATTTCAAACGGTTCGCATTTTTTGCCGTCGATTTCTTTGATAATAACTTCAGGACGCGAAACGCCCATTTCAAAGCCTTCGCGACGCATATTTTCAATCAATACTGATAAATGCAATTCGCCACGACCTGACACTTTAAATTTATCAGGATCAGCAGTGTCTTCCACTTTCAGCGCGACGTTGTGTTGCAATTCTTTTTCTAAACGATCACGAATTTGACGGGTGGTAACAAATTTACCTTCTTTACCTGCAAACGGTGAGTTATTAACTTGGAAAGTCATGCTCACAGTGGGTTCATCAACTGACAGCGGAGTCATGATTTCTACCAGCTCAGGGCTACAGATGGTGTCAGAAATTTCCAATTTTTCGATACCCGCAAAGGCAATAATATCGCCCGCACGCGCTTCAGCGACTTCGACACGATCCAGCCCGTGAAAGCCGTATATTTGTAGCATACGACCTTTACGCTCTACGCCTTCACGATTGACAATGACTAATTGTTGATTGGCTTTAATTATGCCACGTTGAATACGACCAATACCGATAACGCCGACATAAGTATTGTAATCTAAGCTGGAGACCTGCATTTGAAACGGTCCATCGATGTTTACGGGTGGCGGACTCACTTTATCAACGATAGTTTGAAACAGCGGAGTCATGTCGCCGTCAGTAATATCATGGGTTAAGCCTGCGTAACCGTTAATAGCAGAGGCAAAAACAATCGGAAAATCCAATTGCTCATCAGTCGCGCCTAAGCGGTCAAACAAGTCAAAGGTTTGATCGACCACCCAATCAGGACGCGCACCTGGACGGTCAATTTTGTTGATGACAACAATCGGTTTTAAACCTAAAGCAAAGGCTTTTTGAGTCACAAAACGAGTTTGTGGCATTGGACCATCAACTGCATCTACCAGTAATAACACGGAATCAACCATCGATAATACGCGCTCAACTTCACCACCAAAATCAGCATGACCAGGTGTATCTACGATGTTGATGTGGTAGCCATTCCAATCCAGCGCGGTGTTTTTTGCCAAAATGGTAATGCCGCGTTCTTTTTCAATGTCATTGGAGTCCATCATGCGCTCGGTGACTTTGGTATGCGCGGCAAACGTTCCCGATTGTTGCAGTAATTTATCCACAAGCGTGGTTTTACCGTGGTCAACGTGGGCAATAATGGCAATATTTCTTAATTTTTCAATCACTGTATTTTCTTTTGGTTAAGGTTAAAGTATTGGTTATAAAAACGCGGAGGCGTTGTTAATTAAGTAACCGTTTATTCTCATTACAAACGGTATTATTTGATGTTAAGTTTTTTGAGTTTAGTAATTAAATGTTTTGCATTATTAAAGTGTTCAGCGGTTTCGTTTCTTAAAATATCTTTATCAATATCATAATCAGCAATATGCCGCTGTTTCTTTAAGTCTTTTATTATTTTTCCATAAGCGTGAATACTGCGATTATTATGACGATAAAACTTGTCAATAATGGCGTTGTGACTTCCGTTGTTATCTGGTTCTTCCATTGTTTCAATATCAGCTAACACAGTTAGTTTTTCTTTTGCCAGATGGAAAACGGCATAATAAGAGCGACTGATAACATTTCTAAAATCAATTTCTTTATTATCTGTGTTTTGCAATAATATTTCAGCAGATGTTAAAAAATCATCACTGGAAACCGTCATGCTTGCACGCCTATTTCACGTTCATGTTGTCGCCGTTCTCTTAATACTTCAACAGAACTGTAGGTAAAATTGAGTGTATCACAACGCATATCATCCACATTTTCTGCAAAAAGATTGGCTAAGTCCCAATTTAATTCAAATATGTCTTCGATGGCTTTATCTACATAAATCACATATTCCACGCAGTTTTCTATAATTCCTATATTAGCCACATAAAAATATAATTGATGTTTTTCAATTAAACTGAAAGCGAGTATTTGTAACTGCTGCGCTTCATCGTCGGTTAAATTCGCTTCTTCAAAAATTTTTGCGGCATTATTAATTAATTCAGTTCCTTTATTATCTTCAATTTTACTTGATAGTTTATGAGCTTCATCAAACCTAGCAGAATTAATAAGACAATAAAATAAACCGAACAATACATCCTTATTATTGGAGAATCTGCTAAAAATTTCTCTCTTTTCTTCTAATGCTAAATCATTTAATCCACAGTGTGATAATGCAATTGAATAATTGTTATGTATAGCACAATCATTCGGCGTTAATTTTATTGCCTTTTCATAATTTGAAATAACTGATTTTCTATTATTTTCTAATGCTGCAATACGTCCTAGATAATTATAAGCAACAGCCGCATCTATTTTTATTAAATTTTCAGCCTCTTTTTTCAAACGACGAATATCAAAATCAGTCGGACGCAGATAATTATCAAAAAAATAATCAATGTTATTTTCTAATTCTTGCGTTTTAGGAGCAGGTTGCGCTGTCATTGCATTATCCTCGCTACATGAATAACAAAAGGCACTAATTATTTTCCCAAGGCAAACCACAAAACTGCCAGCCGTTGAGTTTGCCGCGCTGTTGGTTGCTATCTGGGTCGCCTTCAAAGCCGTTGACAATGTTAATCAAGGTTTCATAGCCTATGTGTTCTAAGGCTCTGGCGGCACTTAAAGAGCGGATTCCGCTACGGCACAGGAATAATATCGGAGTGCTGTAATCAGGCACACGCTTATTGACTTCGGTGAGGAAGTCAGGATTAATCGCTCCACCAAATTGTTCTTGCCACGCAATGTGAATTGCACCGATAGGATGACCAATATCGGTATATTCAGCTTTGGTTCTGACATCGATTAATACAGATTGTGGGTTTTGTTGCAATAAATCCCATGCTTGTTGCGAGTCTAGGTTTTCTATCATGATGCTATCCAATTTTTTGTCCGATAAACTGCGCTTTGTTTCGTAAGCCTTGCTGGTGTTGACCGATGAGGATGTTTTCTTGGTAAAACACACGATCAATAGGGCAAAAAAGTTAGAATTCATCTTTTGCCAGTCGATAGTCGAGATTATGAGAGATCTAGTGTAACCAACTATAGCCTATCCGCAAATCACAACATAAAAAAGCAATCCGTTTATTTAGGTGCTTCTATTATCGCATTCATTAGGGTGGGGGCAAAGTGGATATATTAAGCGAGTCGTTTTCGTCTCTTCAGTGAGAGCAATGGGAGTCAAAAATTCTAGGCTATAATAGCAGTCATTTTCTATTATCAAGAAATTTACCTTATGAACAAAATTGATGCCAGTATTGTAATACCTACTCATCGCTCTGATACCTCCAGTGTACGCCGTCTGATTTCAACGATAGATTTATTTTTACAGCACGGTTTTGAGGTAGTTCTGGCAGATAATTCAGGTTGCTTAAAAAAGTCTCAACAATTACATAGCGAATTTTCGAATGAGATTGCCTTTGCTGAGACAGAAATCGATTGTAAAGCCTCAGAGAATTTTTTTGCAGGCTTTACTGCCGCGAGTAGTAAATATGTGATGTTTGTCAGTGATGATGATCTTTTTATTTCTACGGGTGTGCAGGCATTGGCTCATGCTATTAAACATTCTACAGGATATGAAGGATTTTCTGCACCCGTTGTACATCATACTCAAGAAAACACCTCAGTGGCGAGTCCGCCTGATTTAAGCAGTCAAAATCCCACCGATATTTTAATCGCATGGGCAACGTGTGATGCAGCGGTTAGTTTCTATGGTTGTTATAGTCAAACAATTTGGCAACGTTATTTTCGTTTTGTTAATCAACATCCTGTAAAACTAGCACACCACGATCAATTCTTGCGGTTTTTTATTGCTGATGTTGGCAATATTATGTGTTTGAAGAGCGCGTGGATGGTTTACGATCGTAGTAATTGGGCAGATCAACAGAGTATGTATAATTCATTTGAGGGCTTTTATCTTAGTGCGGGGTTTGATGGGCGTATGTATTATGCAGAGCCGTTATGGGAAGGAATAGAAGGTGTACTGTGCCAATTCAAATTAGATGAGTTAGCAGGACGCAAAGTACAACAAGCCTTTATTAGCCATTGGTGGGGCTGTCGTTTTGATATATCCAAAAAGTTGATAGCTGCCAATCGACACGCAATACCACCCGATGTGTGGCACACATTAGAACCATTAATCAACTATTTGGACACCTCTAATCATATTGACGCTTATCAAATTCTACAATTTTTATCGCAATTTATGGTGGGGCTTTATGGTAGAGACGGGGGCTTACAGGACTTTTGGTTGCATCAAGCCACAGCGAGTTTAAAAGCACCTAAATAACCGCAAGAATAATCTACTCTGGTCTCGGCATATTAACGCGCGGTTGTAGCCAGACTTGTAAAAAATCTAAAAATCGTCTGACTTTAGCGGATAAATATTTTCGATGTGGATACACGGCATGAATATCTAACGGTGGTAGGGTGTAATTTTCTAATACGGGAATCAGCTTGCCTTTTTCAATATCCCGACCAACAACATAAGTGGCTAACATCACTAAGCCTAAACCGTTGACAGCGGCAATTCGATTAGCATCAGCGACATTGGACTGCATACGCCCTGACACATTGATGGTGGTGTAGCCTGATTTACCTTTAAATTTCCATTTGCTACGCGGTGAACTCGCCCAATTGATTAAGCAACTGTGATTGTATAAATCTTCTGGCGTGTAGGGAATACCATGACGTGCTAAGTAATCAGGTGATCCACATACCACCATTGATGAGCTAGCAAGTTTTCGAGCCACCATACTGGTGTCATCTAAATCACCTAAGTAAATCGCTATATCAATACCTTCATCAATTAAATCAATTGGACTACTCTGTAAAATCATATCGACTTTTAAGTCAGGATGTAATTTTAAAAATTCGGCGACTGCCCGAGTTATATGAGTAGCTCCAATGACAGGGGGCGCACTGATTTTTAATACCCCGCGAGGTTCGGTTTGTAAATGAGTGACGGCAGCTTCCATTTCGTCAATATCCAACAACACTTGCTGGCAACGCTCAAGATAGGACGCGCCTACATCAGTTAAATTTAAGCTGCGTGTGGTTCGATTAAACAAACGCGTACCTAAGCTACCTTCTAGCTGCATAATATGTTTGGTTGCCATTGCCCGCGAAATACCCATCTCACTTGCACCCGCAGCAAAACTCCCTGCTTTAGCAACGCGAACAAAAACCGACATACCCGTTAGTTTATCCATTTTTAATAGCCCATACTGATTGAAATGTTTGGTAGTGGTAAAAATTCAAATAATTATAAGTGACGAAGAAGTCAAAAAATATGTTTTGGCTTTGTAACATCATTACACCCAATGCTTTGCTTAGGCTATAGTCGGCGTGTCATGGACTTTAGTTGCTCCCAATTAATAAATTATCGCCATTACTTTGATTACTGTTTCCTATAGGGAAACAATTCATTAATTATTTCGCATATTGTATCCAAAAAATATCACTGTATAGTAAGCACATACTTACTGATAAAACAACCTTTGGGTGACAATATGAACGACTTAAATAAAGATATTTTTATCGGACTGATGTTTATTATCGGAATATGGAGTTTCATTTCTGGTCAGTTCGTCATTTCAACCGTATTATTTGCCAGTGCTGCTATTTATAGCAACATTGTGATGAGAGCAAAGCGTAATAGCTAAGTTCTATCGATTTACGTCCTCCTAGTGTTATGACTACAAGCAAAATCTCCTCATTAGATATGCTTGATTTTTTGCCTCCTGCTACGGTGACGTATCAGGAGGTTTTTTTTGCCTAATGAATAGCTGTTCGTTGTTGCCAGAGTAGGTCACCAATTTCGCATTGCGGTACAAAACCTGATACGGCTTGCTGTAAAATTACTCTAATCTGCTCAAAATCATCATTTTGAGCCGCTTGCTCTAAGTCAGTTAGCATTTTTTCCAATTCCGCCCAAACAATCATCGATTCTTCTGCCCGCATAATTCTAGGGTGACTGGTTTTAGAAACATTGTCGCCTATCAGCAATTCTTCATACAATTTTTCACCCGCGCGTAGTCCTGTAAACTGAATTTCTATGTCGCCGTCTGGATGACTGTCATCTTTTATTTGTAAGCCACTTAAATGAATCATCCGTCTAGCTAAATCAATGATGCGTATAGGGTCGCCCATATCCAACACAAAAACATCACCGCCTCGCCCCATCGCACCTGCTTGAATCACAAGTTGAGAGGCTTCGGGTATAGTCATGAAATAGCGAATAATACGTTTATCAGTCACAGTGACTGGGCCACCTCTGGCGATTTGCTCTCGAAACAATGGCACAACAGAACCAGAAGATCCCAATACATTACCAAATCGCACCATCGTGAAACGAGTTTGCTGTTTGTCGTTAGCGTTCACACTCAGTGCTTGTAAAATTAATTCTGCAAAGCGTTTAGTCGCCCCCATTGTATTGGTGGGTCTAACGGCTTTATCCGTGGAAATGAGAACAAAAGTTTCAACGCCTGCATTAATTGCTGATTGTGCTGTGCGCAAGGTGCCAAGAATATTATTCCACACGGCTTCGGCAGGATTTTTTTCCACCATCGGGACGTGTTTGTAGGCGGCCGCATGATAAATGGTTTGTACTTGAAAAGTTTTACAGACCTTTTCTACGCGCGTTGAATTTGTGACCGAGCCTAACACGGGCAATATCGCTATCGCCTCAGTTGATTCTATTTTGCTAAGCTGAGTCAACTCTTTTTCTATTTCATAAAGAGCAAATTCATTTAATTCAAACAATACTAATGTGCGTGGTTGCAATTGAATAATTTGCCGACACAGTTCAGAACCGATAGACCCCCCTGCCCCCGTAACCATCACCACTTTATCGGTGACATTTGCTTGCAATAATGAAATCACAGGAGCAACTGAATCACGACCTAGTAAGTCGGCAATATCAACTTCTTGCAGGGCATCAAAAGTCACTCTACCTTGAGCAATATCCGATAAGCTAGGCATAGACAGTACATGTACCGCATAAGGCTCTAACAAACCGATAATTTCACCAATACGCGCTCGGCTCGCAGAAGGCATAGCTAACAGTACATTAGCAACCTTACGTCTTTCCATTAAATAGCTCAACGAATCGAATGGATAAATTCTAATACCGTTGATTTTTTGCTTGTGTAGTAGGGGATTATCATCAATAAAAGCCACCGTTTTAAATTCACCACCATGCACTAATGCCGATGCCAGTTGTACGCCTGCACTGCCAGCCCCATAAATTACAACGTTTTTTTTGTTGTGATTTATGTTGTCATAACTGTCATCACTCGGTCTAAAATACACATCGGCAAACCACCAGCGGACAAAAAAACGGCTACTACTCACCAATAACATAATCAGCAACCAATTAAGCGGCGAGACAATACGCGGAATGACTTTAATCCCAGACTCATAGAGAATAAAAGCAAAAACCAGTGCGTACAGTGTCGTTGCTTGAATAATCGTCCATAACGCCCTGATTTCGATATAGCGAATAATGGCACGATACAAACCTAAACGAATAAAAATAGGCACTGCAATCACAGGCGCGACGGCAAACAAATACCATTCATTTCCCTTTGGTATATACCACACCCCCCAACGTAAAGAAAAAGCCGACCACAAGGCGAATAGAGTAAAAAAGACATCCGCACTAATGAGAATAGCGGCTTTGGTGCGTCGAGAAAGCCCTATAAACCAAGTGCGTAGTGGTAAAGAAATCATTCAGCCAACCCTGCTTTAAAGTGAACTGCTAAAAATAATAGCGGTAAATACGCAATAACCAGTCCAAGCAATCCGTTTAAACTACCCAACCCTACCCATAACGCCATTGGTAATAACCAGCCAATATTAATCGCGGCAACCGTTAAGGAAACGGTTGTGTGTGATGAATAATACCGTGAAGCAAATTGATAGGCATGACTACGATGAGCCTCGTAGACTTTTTCCCCACGCAAAAACCGCTGTACTAGCGTCCAAGTGGCATCCACAATAAATACGCCTAGCAAAATCAACCAACTCCAAAAAAATTGTGGTGCTTGCCATGCTGCTTGCAAGGAAAAAAGCCCTAATATCAAGCCTAAAAAACCACTGCCTGCATCCCCCATGAAAATTTTTGCAGGCGGGTAATTCCATATTAAAAAACCAGTGACTGCCGCGATTAGTAATAGCAATACATAAGCTTGATTACTTACGCCCGTGCCTAACACAGTCAGCAACACACCACCGACACAAACTGTTATCGCTTCGATACTCGCCAGTCCGTCAATACCATCCATAAAATTATAAAGATTTAACATCCACACCAAATAAAATACCGCTAATACATAGCCTAGCACCGTTAAATCAATACCGAATAAGAACAGCGTTGGCAAACCCAGCCAAAAAAGCCCATAAGCCGCCGCAATAAAGTGTGCCAATAATCGCCAACGTGCTGGAATATGTTGATGATCGTCTATAAAACCCACCACAGCCACCCACGCCCCCGCACCTAAAAACGCCCACAGTGTCGCAGTCGCTAATAGTCCAAGCTTGAAAAGTAGCACTATCCCCAGCAGAAAAATAATGACAATGGCGACACCACCACCACGAGGCGTTGGCAAACTGTGAGAGCTTCGTTCATTGGGAATATCGAGCAAACTGGCGGCTAAAGCATAGCGACGTAACAAACCTGTTAATACTAACGAAGCAAACAAGGCAAAAAGAACAATCCAAATAAAAATTGGCACTATAACGATGACCTGTAATATTGAGCGGTTTTGTGTAACGCATCATCGACACTCACGAGAGGTGTCCAATTCAATAGTTGCCGCGTTTTAGTAATATCTAGTTGTAACGAGCTACAAAGTCTCTGCGCTACCGCTCCTTTACCCAGCAGACTTGCAGTCATTTGTAATAGCCACACGGGGACGGGCAATAGTTTTGCCGATTTGTCTAACGCACTTGCTGTGTGACGCAACAACTCGCTGGTTGACAAATCCTCACCATCGCTGACCAAAAAGATTTGATTGGCAGCCGCAGGGTGGTCAATGCAGGTAATAATTAAATCCACCAAATTATCTAAAGCGACCAAACTGCGTTGGTTATGAATAGCACCCAGCGGCAAAGGAATTCCCCTGTCTAACCAGCGCATCATACTGTAAAAATTGGCTTTAACACCCACACCATAAACTAGCGGTGGGCGAATAATGACCACTTCCATGCCTGTTTCACTGGCTAACTGCTTTAGTGCATTTTCGGCTTCATACTTAGAAAGTCCATAAGCATCAACAGGCAGTGGTAAATCGTCAGCCTGAAACGGCTGTCCTAAGTGAGTGCTTTCGCCATTCACTTTAATAGAACTGATAAAAATAAAGCGTTTTACGCCCGCTAAGGCGGCTTGCTTGGCAAGATTCACTGTGCCATCGACATTGATTTTGCGAAATTCTTGCAGAGGATCATTAGCGTGGTCGTGCATAATATGCACTCGTGCTGCCAGATGCACGATAACATTAATACCTTGCAAAGCATCACGCCAATCGGTATTGCCATCTATCGTAGCAATTAATACCGATTCCACATCAGCAGGTAAGGTTTGCGCAGAACGCATTGCACCTTTGATAACTAAGTCACAGCTAGTGGCTCTGGCGCATAATGCGCGTCCCACAAAGCCATTCGCGCCTGTGATTAATACTTTTGTCTTATTGGGGAATATCAACGCTTAACGACCTGAAACTAATTGGAGATAGAAACATTTTAACTCAGCATACAGTTTATCGGCAGAAAAACAGCATTCAACACGTTGTCGTGCTGCGTCACCCATACTTTTAAGCTGTAATGGATTTTCTAAAAAAAACAGCATGGCGGCAATAAGTTGGTCAATATCACCCACAGGAAATAAAATCCCTGTTTTGTTATTTTCTACCGCATCGACCAAGCCGATGATATTTGAACCGATGGTTGGCACACCTAATGCGGCGGCATCGATAACAATAGTACCGAAGCCTTCTCGATAACTAGGCAAACAAAGTACATCGGTAATTGCCAAAAATAATTCATGATTATCAACTTTATCAATGCGCAGCACGTTATGAAATAACTCTGGCGTATACAGCATTAATTTTTCAAGCCGTCCTTCTGACTCATCTGGCCCTATAAATAATAGCAGGCTATGCGGATGTATCTGCACTACCTTAGAAAATGCGTTAATAACGTCAATCGCGCCTTTATCAAGGGTTTTTCTGGCGATAAAAGCAAAGACAAAATTTTGTTGGGTTATTCCTAATTCGGCACACAAAGATATTGCCCGATTTTCTAAATTGACGGAATCAAAACGACTCAGATCAACACCCGATAATGAGCCGTTACCCAATACAGGTAACGGCTTACCCGATTTGGAAATACAATTCTCATATAAAAATTGTGATTGAGAGGGGCTGTCAGTTAAGCAAACCGTATTTAGGCTAGCAATCAGTTTATCGATAGCGTAAAGAAGAATTCGCCATCTGAATTTTTTAGTCGCCCACACTTGTCCTGTAAAAGTATGAAGCCGAATGGGTACAAAGCATATCGCTGCTGCTAATGCGGAGAGTAAACCAGCTTTAGGCATAATGGAATGCACTATATCGGGTTTATAGCTGATAAAAAAACGACATAGCTGATACAGAGAAACTAAATCAGCTGTCGGGCTAATTTTTCTATTCAAATCAATATCGACCCATTTAATATCAGGGTAAGAATCTTTGTAGCTTGATACATCCTGCCCAACGACACACACATCAAAATCTTGGGAAATTCTTTTTAGAGTATTACCCAGATGCCAAGGCACAACATAAGAAGCGGTAACCACTCTAACCACTTTTAATTTTCGCACTTTATGTTCATTTTTCATGACGAACCAGCTCACTAATACCTTCTTCCATAGAAATATTATTGTTAAATGCTAATTCTGAACTAATTCTTTTCGTTTTGTAGATATATCGACAGGTTAGCGTGTCAACGCGTAATGAACACAATGAAAAACAGCAAGAATAATCTGCTAAGCGAGCCTTATTTCTTAATGCTTCAGGTAGTCTTTTTTTAGGGCAAGGTATCCCTATAACATGACCTATCATAGCAGTAGACACCAACACTTCGGCTTCATTTTTAGAGACCTCATAAGTATTTCTGGGGTGGTAAACAGTCTTTTCATCGACCACAAGCAAACTTTATAATAATAACAATTCATAGTAAGCCAGACCTTAGAAACGGTTCATTAAAATAACAAGCCGCAAAATGAAATTGTCTATTCCTTTTTGCCGCCATAAGGCAGTAGATAGTGCTAAGTACGCACGATGCCAAAACGACGATTTTGCTTTAATTAACAAACTCACCAGCTCACAGTGGGTGGGTGGCAAATGGTCAGCAAACAAATCATAAAAAATAATTGCTTGTTCACTAATCCACAGTCTTGCATTGAATAACCGCGCCAATTTTCGTTTTAATACCCCAAAATGGCTGGTTGCCGCGCCAACGACATTACTGCTGTGCTGGCGATATTGAATCAAAACGTGGTCATCAAAAATGACCTCACCAAAACAAGCTATGACCAGATAGCACCACCAATCATGCGCATAGACGTGATTGGGTAGTGGTTGCTGACAAAGTAGATCAATGGCTTTTCGATTCAAAACTATCGTACAACCAACCGCAATATTTTCAACCAGCGCATTACCAAAGCCTGTTTTTCTGGGCTTTGCACTTAGCTGAAGCGACTTTAACCGCTCATCAACAATGTCTAATCGACAGCAATACAACACAGGATGCTCAGAAACCGAAGACAAGACCGATACAGCTCTCTCGATTTTACTCGCTTGCCAGATATCATCTTGATCGCAAAAAGCTACATAAGCTGTTTTAGTTTGTGCGGCATGATGCAATAAAGTAAAAAAACTACGCGTAGCACCTATATTATTAGGCGCATCCAGTTGTTCGATAGCTCCTTTTAATTGCTCAGCTACGAGTATATTGCGACTCGTATCTGTTGAACCATCATCTCTCACCAAAATCTTAATATTAGGGTACGTCTGCTCATACAAGCTATCAAGCTGTTGCTTCAAAAATTGGCTGCCATTATAAGTAGACAGTAATACAGTAACCTGATCGGCTTTAAATATCGTAGATGTCATTGAGATAACCTTTCCTCTGTTTATTACACTCACATTGCCAGTGTGAAACTAACGGATTTTTCGTAAAAAACAAGTATATTTCGCCAATCGATTACTCATAATGATTCTAAAAGGCTGTGACAAGAAAAATCGTATCATGCTGACAATATGCCATTTAAAATACTTTAAATTACGATGACTGGTGCGTTGTGCTTGATGTATCACCTTGCTTTTAGGCGATAAACAAATTTTATAACCGCGCAAAGTCAGACGAGCGCAAAGGTCTACATCTTCGTAATACAAAAAGTAGCGATCATCAAAGCCACCAATCATGGTAAATAACTCTCGGGTGAATAACATAAACATACCGCCCACCCAGTCAGGAAACAGTGGTTGGTCATTTATTTCATAATCGCCATTTTTACAGCGACCGAAGACTTTGCAGAGAATAATCAGCGGCGTTGGAAAGCGACGCGCACTGTCTTCCATCTCACCTTGTTCATTTAAAATCAGCGGCGCAACTACACCGACAGCCGTATCATGCAAACAAGCCTGCAAAATGGGGAAAGGATTACCAATCAAGCGAATATCAGGATTTATCACACAAAAAAACCTACCTGTTGTTTGGGCAAAAGCTTGATTATGATTAGCCGCAAAACCTAGTGGTTTTGGGTTATGAATAATTTTTAGTGGAAAAGAGAATTCATCGACCACAAAGGCTAGTGGCTCATCCAAATTGAGGGTAAGAATCACCTCAAATGTCAAAGCATCGCAATATTGAGTTAAATCATGTAACAACAAGCCGACTAAATTCATCTGCCCATGACTAACCACAGAAATAGAAATATCCTTCATAATTTAGAAAATCGATAAGACAATATGCGTAAAAATAGATTCTTCACTAAACGCCAACGCCAAATAAATTGTTGTGTAAAAGAAGCACCTATTGCTGGACTCACATTATTAATATGGCGACGATAAGCAATAAGTGGTTCGTTAATATAATATGTAGAGCCGTATATATCATTGAGTATGCCAAACCACATATCGTGCATCGGCACATCACTTGGAATGGGTAAAAAATATTTCAACATAGACTGGCGAAAAGCCAGTGTACAACCCAGATATTTATTACTAATTAAATTAGTTAAAACCCCTTTGGTAAATTCCTTGTGCCGTTGTGCAAAAAAAGACTCTGCAACTGTATGCCCAAACGTGTCTATGATTCGGGCATCGCTAACAACTAGCGTTGTATTAAAATCCAATAAAAAAACATCAATAATTTTTTTTACCTTTCCAGCGAGCCAAATATCATCTTGATCACTTAAAAACAAAATATCACCCTGAGCTAGCCTTAATGCTTTCTCAAAAGATGCCAATATACCTAAGTTGAAAGTATTATGGTATATATGTATCCTAGAGTCATTAATATTTTTTAATAATTCTAAAGAGTTATCTTGCGATGCGTCATCAATAATTACTAGTTCATCAGTCGCTCTTAACTGTACTAAAATGGATTCTATTTGCGCTAACAAATAGCTCTCACCATTGAAAACAGCCATACAAACTGAAATTTTCATTTGTTTTTAACAATTTTCCAAATAAAGAATTTAATATTGAATATTTTTGCTAAAATTCTCCCAAAAATTTCACCAAACATTTGATATTGAACTTTATTAATTTCAGTTTTTGCCACATTAAAATTACTTCTACTTAAACCATTTTCAGTGCATAATGCTATTATGGAGTTTTCACTAATATATCGATAGTTATGCGTATTATAAATTTGTATATTTAACTTATAATCTGCCATAATTTTGTATGAGGAATCAAAGCCAATATGCTTTATAATTTGGCTTGGATAAAATACACTTTGATGATGTATAGTATTATGTAAATATCTATTAATAGATAAACTAGATTTAACAATTTCCCCTGTATCATACTGTATCCCCCCAAATACTATATTTTTTCCATCAAACAGTTTTGATAATCTTATCAAAACGTCTGAATCAAATATATAATCGCCTGAATTTAAAAAATACAGGTATGAAGACTGATTAGAAAATTTAACGCCTTTATTCATTGCATCATAAATTCCAGTGTCATTCTCACTAATCCAATAATCAATTTGATTTCCGTATCGACTAATAATATTAATACTGTTGTCTGTAGAACCCCCATCTATAATAATATACTCAATATTATTATAGGATTGCGTTATTACACTTAAAATAGTTTTCTCTAAATAGCTTTCGCCATTAAATACAACAGTAATAACTGTAATCAATGGATTATCTATTGAATTTTTTTTAAAATATCCCTTTGTGCGTAGTCCACCGTCACTCTTTGTTGTATTGGTAACAGGCAAAAATAATTGAGTCTGAATTTTATCTTCGGGTTGGTTGATAATAATAGGCGGCAGACAGGTAACTCTACGCGTAGTTGCATAGCCATCATCTAATGAAAAAATAGCTTTATTTTCCTCTGTCATTATAAATTATCTCAAAAACTAAGTTCTTAGCAAAAAGTCAGAAGGTATTACTGTATAGAGAAGCTCAGGCTTTGCCTGATTTTGCAAGCAGAGCTTGCACTCCTATTTGTTGATAAGAGCTTATCATGTTACCGACAATATCACGCATCTTAAAGGTTGCTTGCCAGCCTAATTGATGCAAGGCTTTATCCGCACAACCTTGACTTCTCGCTAAGTCAGTCGGACGAAATAGTGCAGGATCACTATTTACATAATCACGCCAATCCAAACCAACGACTGCAAAAGCTTCTGCCACAAAGTCTTGCAGCGAATTAGCTTCGCCTGTCGCAATAATATAATCATCTGCCACCTCTTGCTGCATCATGCGCCACATTGCTTCTACATATTCGGGTGCAAAGCCCCAATCGCGGACAATATCAAGTCGTCCCAGCGTCAATTTTTCTGGAGAACCCTGTGCAATTCGACATACTGCCGAGATAATCTTTTTGGTAACAAACCGCTCAGGACGTAACGGTGATTCATGATTGAATAAAATGCCGTTACAAGCATATAAACCATAAGCCTCACGATAATTTACCACCAACCAATGTGCCGATGATTTGGCAACACCATAAGGACTACAGGGACGAAAAGGGGTTTCTTCAGTGGCTATTTGTCTATGATCGCCAAAACACTCACTGGAGCTTGCATGATAAAATTTAATCGGCTTTTTCATGAAGCGAATCGCTTCTAGCATATTCAATGTACCAAGGGTAATGCTTTCCAAGGTTTCAGCAGGTTGCTCAAAAGACAAACCAACAGAACTTTGTCCCGCTAGATAATAAATTTCATCGGGGTCGCTACAGCTAAGTGCGGTCAATACGCTACGAAAATCATTGGGTGCCATTGACAGCAATATCACTCGATTTTTAATGCCCAATTGCGTTAAATTACCAAAGCTAGCAACTTGTGCGTCTCTGGATGTTCCCCATACTTCATAGCCTTTATTCAGCAACAATTGCGCAAGGTAACTGCCATCTTGTCCGCTCACGCCACAAATCAACGCTCTTTTCACCTTAAATTCCTATAAATAGCCAATGTTTCCTCGGCACAACGCTGCCATGAGAATCGAGCGCGACGCGCAATCCCAAAGTCAATTAGCTCAGCACGTCTTGCGGGTGAATTTAATACTCGCTCCATCGCGATACGCATAGAATCAATATCGTTAGGATCAAAATATTCGCCTGCCTCAGCAACCACTTCTGGAATGGAACTATTATTACTACAAGCAACGGGGCAACCCAGAGACATTGCCTCTAATGGTGGAATACCAAAGCCTTCATAAAGCGACGGATAAACAAACAATGCTGCACCGCGATAACAGTCAGCGAGTTTACTATCACTGCCATTTATCTGTGTTATCGCATTTTCAGACAGTATTAAATCAGCAAACAGCTTTTTTTCAGCACTTGAAAACGCACCGCCCCCAAAACATAGCACATCAAAATTATCACGCAACCACAATGAACTGGCATAAGCGCGTAAAAAACCGTCAAAGTTTTTATAGCCGCCACGTTGTCCGACATAGAGCAGATAAGGTTTGGTTTTATGCGTTTCTGAGTGTACTGGAATCAAGTTATCAAAACCAAGATAAACAACCGATACTTTGTCTTCTGGTAAATCAAAAAGCTCCAACAAATCTTTTCGAGTGCTTTCAGAAATACAAATAACGTGATCTGCCCTTTGTGTTGCTATACGCTTTTGTGCTGAGGTTTTATCCTGCTTAGAAAACGCTTCGGGAAATAACTCATGAATCATATCGTAAACAGTCACCACAGTACGCACGCCTTTAGGTGCGACAGAATTTTCTGTGAAGTAGGTTTCATGCACAATGTGTGGCGCGAGTTTTGAGATAGCACTGCGGGCTAACCATAAGCTACTCTGATGAAAAACTCTCCCTGTTTTAGGTATC
Organism: Methylococcales bacterium; assembly: GCA_026398895.1. GTDB lineage: Bacteria > Pseudomonadota > Gammaproteobacteria > Methylococcales > Methylomonadaceae > UBA4132. The sequence continues at coordinate 163,213 of JAPLRZ010000047.1, read as the reverse complement.
TTGGGTATTTTGACTCCTGATACTATGCCGTTGGGTAAATTTTCAAGATACGCATTAATATAGAAAGGCGCAATGATGCTAGTTTCTATGCCATCCAACTCCGCTAGATGTGTGGCAAGGCTACAGATATAACGTGAAATACCACCATACTCTTGCAAGGTGAATATCTGTGAATCGAAGGCTATTTTCATTTTGTATTATTCAGTGTTCTGATTATTTATTTAGCGAAAAACAGAATGCTACGTTTGAATAAACGCTTCGCTCCTCTGACATAACCTAAACTAGGTTTAGCAATCACCAGCAAAAACACAGTACCTGCCACTATTATTCTAATCAAAATATGTCGTTTTTTATAGGTAGTTCCTTTAAAAACAATATTGTCAAATGCACTTAATGCTATTGTTGTCATTGGAAAAATAGCTTGAATTGCTGGTAATCCCAGCGACTTTACAATTTGCTGGTAACTCGTAGTTGCGCCACCAAGTTCTCTATGTACAGATACTACGGTACTCATTCTAGTTTTTCCAATGGATACTATATTTGCGAGTAAATGCCAATCTCCTCCCATAACGTTTGGAGCAGTAAGTTGCTGAAGTTGTACAGTACGCATTAATCCGTAAAACATACCATTATCAGCCACCGCTGCGTAATAATGAGCAACTCTAATAGCCCATGAGTTTTCCAATAAATCGAATACCTTACCAACATACGATTTTATTCCATTTTGATAATATATCGGTGTGCCACTCACTAAACTCAGGTCTGGATATGTTTCTAACAAGGACACGCAATGACTTATATATGAAGTATCTATCCAGTCATCATCTCCTAACCACATAAAATACTTACCAGTAGCCCTTTTTAAAACATCAGCAAAGTTTGCCGATGCACCTATGTTAGACGATTGCGCAATATACTTCACAGCATCATTTTTATGACAAAATGCTTGGCAGACAGCTCGTGTATTATCGGTCGAGGCATTATCTGAGATAATCACTTCAATCATGGCGTAATCTTGGCACAAAGCCGATTCTATTGACCGCCTTAACAGTTCAGCTCTATTGTAAGTAGGAATGCCAATAGTCACTAATGGTGTACACGCTTTCATTTATTACTAATCCATTTGTTTTACTGAGAGTAACTTTGATGATGCAATCCATGCGCCAGCAACTATAAATACTCCTGTTATTGATAACCAAGCTAGCCATATTAATTTGCTCTCAACAGCAGGCTGTACCAACATACAAAGCCACGTTATCACACCTGCTCCTAGCGTTGGTAATATAATATCTTTTCCATACCAACGCCATTTTTCCGTGACTAATAACCGTCTATACAAAAAATGAACAGCAATCAACACATAACCTGCATTTAATATTACCCATATCCAAGCCGCTCCTATCGCACCATAATGTAGACTTGCCCAAATCGTAGACGGCACTAACAAAATGACGGCGATAATATTTTGGTATAGGGCGAATTTTGTCCAACCATACGCTAAGGTGAGAAAATAAGGAATGTGCATAAAGCCATTTAACATGGTACCTAACGCCAGTAATGCTACTAATGGCGCGGCATTTTCAGCCAGCAGTGGATTTCCCGTCCACAGTAATAATAGATTTTTACCAAAAAGGATCAGTATTATAGTGGCTGGAATAATTAATACACTGATTAGTTGCGCACTTTGATGATAACTCTTTATTAGCCCAGCAGTATCGTCTTGGGTTACTAATTCAGTAAAACGGGGTGCGTAGGCCTGGGTAATTGGGGTGATTAATTGACTAAGTATGCTTGCAACAATGCCTGCTAGGGTGTAATAGCCAAATAGTTCTAAGCTTAATAACCGTGAAAGTATGATTTTATCGACTTGCGTTAATAGTAATGACAGCAGAGTAATTGCCATCATGCCACTTGCAAATCGCCAAATAGCTTTTAGCTGTAACAAAGAAAATTGAGCTACATGGTTACTAATGGGTAAATGACGATAAGTGGCAATAATGAATGCAATAATAGTAATCACCGACACTGCACCTTGCCAGAGAAAAAATAATTCAATAGTGGGTGCAATCCAAATTAATATTAAAACTGCACCGACTGAACGCAAAGTGGCTAATAATGCGCCTGCTACATTCAACCAAACTTGTTGTTGTAAGCCTACGATTGCCCCTCGATAAACGCCTTCAACAAAACGTAAGGCGATAACCAAACCCATTACTGAAATCGCTTGCGCTAATTGTTCAGCGGATATTTTTTCTGTCTGTAACCAATGCTCTGATAACCAAGGTGCGCATAGCCAAAGCAAGCCACACACAAAAATAGCGAGTGCAAAACAGATGAACTCCATCGTGCGTAGCAAATCGCGAATCGATTGCGCACTGTGCGCCCCTGCGGTATAACGCGCCATTTCTCGGCTTAAGGTTGGAGTCATGCCCATATCAAGCAACGTGAGCCATGCTTGCAATAACGTGAATATGCCGATTAATCCATAGGCTTCCATGCCTAAGTATTTGATATACAGAGGCACGAAGGCTAAACCCATTAATGCTGTCCACGCCTGTCCTAAGTAATTAGCAAATACGTTTTTTTTTAGTGACATGGAGTAATAATTAATAATATGGAGTGCAAGCTTGTTACCAAGCGTCAGAAGGTATGTGTTTAAGCGGCTCATAAACCGCTTTTATACCATCGGCTAATCCAACGCTATGCTGCCAGCCTAAGGTGTGGAGTTTACTGACATCCATGAGTTTACGCGGTGTGCCATCGGGTTTAGTGGCATCAAATATTGTGTCGCCAGTATAACCAACAATGTCTTTTATCAGCAGAGCAAGGCCGTTAATAGTCATGTCTTCACCTGTACCAATATTGATTAGCTCAGCTTCATCGTAATATTGCATGAGGTAAAAACAGGCATCAGCTAAATCATCAACGTGTAAAAACTCACGTTTAGGCATTCCCGATCCCCATATTTCTACCGTAGCTGCGTTTTCCAATTTAGCCGTATGAAATTTACGCAACAGCGCGGGCAATACATGACTGTTATTTAAGTCATAATGATCGTTAGTACCATAAAGATTGGTTGGCATGACGGAGATAAAATTGCAACCGTATTGGCTACGGTAAGCCTCACAGAGTTTAATACCTGCAATTTTGGCAATCGCATAAGGTTCGTTAGTCGGTTCTAATAAACCCATCAGTAAATACTCTTCTTTCAGTGGCTGAGGAGCTAGTTTTGGATAAATGCACGATGAACCCAAAAATAACAGTTTAGTCACTTTATTAAGGTAAGCACTGTGAATTACATTGCTTTCTATCATTAAGTTTTGATAAATAAACTCTGCTCTGTAGGTGTTATTGGCGTGTATGCCACCGACTTTAGCGGCTGCTAAAAATACATAATCTGGTTTTTCATGAGCAAAAAAATCTGCAACAGCGGCTTGATTGGTTAAATCCAGCTCACTGGAGGTGCGGACGACAATGTGTTGATAGTCTTGGGCTTGTAGTTTTCTAACTAGCGCAGAACCCACCATGCCGCGATGTCCAGCGACATAGATTTTGGCGTTTTTATTCATTGTAATCATACACACCAAAACCGTGCTGCTTGACCAATTCATCGCGTTCAGCGGCTTTAAAATCCTCGCGTACCATTTCTTGTACTAATTCCTGAAAGGAAATTTTCGGAGTCCAACCTAATTTATTTTTGGCTTTACTAGAATCGCCTAATAAAGTTTCCACTTCGGTAGGACGGAAATAACGCGCTTCAACCTGCACAATACACTTGCCCGCCGCGTCGTAACCTTTTTCATCAACGCCCTGCCCTTCCCAACGAATGGTCATATCAAGTTCACGCGCCGCAAAATCAACAAACTGACGCACGCTGTATTGCTCGCCAGAAGCGATAACAAAATCTTCGGGCTGGTCTTGTTGCAACATCAACCATTGCGCTTCGACATAATCTTTGGCGTGTCCCCAGTCGCGTAGCGCGTTCATATTGCCTAAATACAAACATTCCTGTAAGCCCAATTTGATACGCGCTAAGGCGCGGGTAATTTTGCGGGTCACAAACGTTTCACCGCGCACAGGCGATTCATGATTGAATAATATGCCGTTACAAGCAAACATTCCATAGGCTTCGCGGTAATTGACCGTGATCCAGTACGCATATAATTTAGCTACTGCATAAGGTGAACGTGGATAAAACGGCGTAGTTTCTGTTTGTGGGGTTTCTTGTACTTGCCCGTATAACTCGGAGGTGGACGCTTGATAAAAACGAGTTTTCTTCTCTAAGCCTAAAATGCGTATCGCTTCAAGTATGCGCAATGTACCCAGCGCGTCAGAATTAGCGGTGTATTCAGGCACTTCAAACGATACCGCAACGTGACTTTGCGCGGCGAGATTATAAATTTCATCAGGTTGGGTTTGTTGAATTATACGAATAAGATTAGATGAATCCGTTAAATCACCATGATGTAAAAAAAACCGCACATCTTGTTCATGGGTATCACGGTATAAATGATCGATACGCGCGGTATTAAACAGCGAAGAACGGCGTTTTATGCCATGCACGATATAGCCTTGTTCCAGTAAAAATTCAGCTAAATAAGAGCCGTCTTGACCTGTAATACCTGTGATAAGGGCGACTTTTTGCGGGTTATTCATCAGCGTACTCGTTTTAAATAACCATCAGGAGCGACAGTTATTAATAATTTATTGTGAATACTTTGATCGATTTCAAATTCATGGTGGTTTTTCAGATATTCCCATACAGCAGTTTTAGGATTATTGCCTTGTCCCCACGGTCTATTCGGAAACAGATCATCTGGCATATCTTCAATGACAGTGTCAAAAACAACGCAATAACTACCCACGCTGGTCAGTGATGCGTAGGCTTGTAATTCTGCTAAGACATGGTCGTGAGTATGATTAGAATCTAGGCAAATTAAGATGCGCGAATAATCTTTTGCGATTTGCCTAACTTGTTCAATGATGTTGGGTGCGATACTGGAGCCTTGAATCATTTGAATGCGTGATGCCATTGGATGCGCTTCGATAGCAGCGCGATTGTGGGCGCGAATATCGATGTCAATACCTAGTACTTTACGCTCAGATTGCACTGGATTAATAGTTGTACCCGTTTCTATTGCGTCAGTCATGTCCAGAAGTGCCAGCATAGACGCACTGAATACCAGAGAACCACCGTGTGCAATACCTGTTTCAATAATTAAATCGGGTTTGACCTCAAAAATCAATTCCTGCATCGCTACGATGTCTTGTGGATATTGAATAATAGGTCTATCCATCCATGAAAAATTATAAGAATATTTATATTCACAGGTTTTATTAAAAAAAACTCGTTTAATTTCTTGTAATTCAGTATCTTTTGACATTTCTGTCACTAAATTTTCATCTAACAATTTCGCGTCTCCTAATTATTTTTGCAGGATTACCATAAGCAATCACATTATTTGGAATATCTTTAGTAACAACAGAACCAGCTCCAATAATAACATTTGAACCGATATTAATTCGGGGTAACACGGTACTGCCCGCCCCTAGCATTGAAAAATCACCAACGGTGACGCAACCACATAAGGTTGCGGCTGGGGCAATATGTGTGCCTATACCTAAAATACATTCATGATCTACACTGGCGTTGCTATTAATAATAGACGCATGTCCAATTACAACTTCGACACCTACAAAAGCATTTGCCAAAATTTGCACATTTTCACCGAGTTTTGCAGATTGACTCACAAAAGCGGTTTGATGAAAAATTGAAGGGACAGCGAGTCCTTTATTACAAAATAATTGATAAAATTCAAATCTATCAAAGCCTCTTTCTCCGCCTATAGCAGCAATAGCAGAATAGGCATTAATATCTTTAACAGTCGTTAACCAACTTTCAAAATCGCTTATACCATAGCCTATTTCAACATTATTTAATGGGCTAGCAATGCGGTTATTATCGAATATTTTAGATATAATTCCACCAGCACTGTGAATTATATCCGCCAATACTTTAGCTTGCCCCGTAGCTCCCCATAAAATATATTTTTTTCTATTCATTAATTATTTTTTTAATACAATCAATAATAGAAATTTGATTTTCTTTTGTCATCTCATCATAGGATGGAAGATTAATTGCACGCGTTGGAATATCATAAGAATTATAATTGGCAACTGGGGTAAACATTGATAATGAGCTAAGGGGATAAAAGAAAACACGAGCATCTATATTTTCTTTAGAAAAAACATCAATTAATATTTCTCTAGTAATCTGTGTTTTTTTATCGAAAACTACAGTTGGCATCCAATATCCATTTAAAGTATTTTTCTTTTCTGGATTCAAATGAATTTTATTAAATTGCTGTAAATTATCGGCGTAAAAAGAAAATATTTCTCGTTTACGATTAATGAGACTTTCAATTCTTTCCATCTGCGCACAACCAATTGCCGCCTGAATATTGGACATTTTATATTTAAAGCCAATCATATCAGGCCAAAATTGTTTTGTTTGGTTGCGTGAACGCCCATGATTGTTTAATGTCAAAACGGTTTCGTAAAGCTCGCTATTATTAGTGACGAACATACCTCCTTCGCCCGTAGTTAGCGTTTTTGTGCCATGAAAAGAAAACACCCCAAACATACCCATTGAGCCAGCACGTTTGCCTTTATAAACTGAACCAATGGCTTCGGCAGCATCTTCGATAATGGGAATACCATATTTATTACCCAGTGCGATTAAGGCATCCATGTCACATAAATTGCCATAGAGATGGGTGGCAATTATCGCTTTAGTTTTTGATGTAATCGCTGCTTCGGCTTGCACAGGATCAATACACCAAGTGTCGGGCAAAATATCGACAAAAACAGGTGTTGCACTTAAGTAAGTAATAGGTGCGGCAGTGGCTATCCAATTGGTGTCAGCTAATATTACTTCATCACCTAATCCTACACCCAGCGCGGCAAGCCCGATATGCATTGCCCCCGTACAACTTGAGGTAGCAATCGCATGATTAACGGCTAAATGTTGTTTAAAACCCTGTTCAAATCGATTGATATATTCATAGCAACGATCACCCCAACCATTTCTAGCGGCATCAGTTGCATATTCAATTTCTTTTTCCGTAATGGACGGTTTTGTGTAATAAATTTTTTCGTTCATTCAATCACCAATTTGGGTACGGCGGTAACAAACTGTCCACCCCAGTCACGAATATATGCCAGTTGTGCCATGATTTCGGTGCGTAAATTCCACGGTAAAATCACCACATAATCAGGTTTGGTTTGTTGCAGTTGAATTTCGTCAACGATGGGAATACGGCTGGCGGGTAAGAATTTGTGTTGTTTGGCAGGATTGCGATCTACTACATAAGGCAATAAATCAGGGCGTACGCCTGCATAATTTAATAGTGTGTTGCCTTTTGCTGCCGCGCCGTAAGCCGCTATTGTTTTACCTGCTTGTTTAGCATCAATCAAAAAGCGTAGAAAATCATTTTTTACTTTATCCGCGCGGGCTTGAAAGCCGCTATAAAACGCAGGCGTGGTGATACCTGCCTTCGTTTCAATCGCTAATAATCGCGCCACATTCGGACTAACAGCGCGTTCACCGACATCACTGCGTTGTGCGTAAACGCGCAAACTACCACCGTGGGTAGTCAGTTCTTCAACATCAAATACTTGCAAGCCATTGTCAGCAAAAATACGTTGTACGGCGGTCAGTGATAGGTAGGAATAATGTTCGTGATAAATAGTATCAAATTGGTTATCAGCGACTAAACGCAATAAATGTGGAAATTCAAAGGTGGCAACGCCTGATGGTTTTAATAACAGCGCGAAACCTGCGACAAAATCATTAATGTCAGGAACGTGGGCTAAGACATTATTGGCGGCAGTTAAATCAGCGGCTTTGCCTTGTTCAACTAAAGTTTGCGCTAATGCCACGCCGAAAAAATCTTCAATAATGTCTATGCCTTTAGCTCTAGCGGCATTCGCAGTGCTGGTGGTAGGCTCAATGCCTAAGCAATGCACACCGCGTGCTTTAACGTATTGCAATAAATAACCGTCATTTGCGGCAACTTCAATAACCAGTGCGTTAGCCGTTAAGGCGAATCGGGCTATCATGGTGGTAACATAAAGTTCGGCATGAGCTAACCAACTGCTAGAAAAAGAACTGAAATAAGCATAATCTGCTGAAAATAATTCATCGACATTGGCATAATCTTCGGTTTGCACTAACCAACATTCACCACATACCAGTACGCGCAATGGATAGTGTTTTTCGGATGTGGATAAACTGGATAGCGTCAGATAAGCATTAGACGGCGGTGCTGCCCCTAAATCAATAAACGATAAACTTAACTCGGTGTGGCAGTGGCGGCATTTCATAACACAATTCCATGAAAATCTGAGCTAATAAGAGGATGGTTAGCGTCACGCGGCGATAATTCGCTGATAGGCAGCTGCCAAGTAATGTTTAAACGTGGATCAGTCACTGACAAACCGCCTTCTGCTTCGGGATGATACGCTTCGGTGTGCAAATAAATTAACTCACAATCAGGCGTTAAGGTTTGAAAACCATGTGCGTAACCGTCTGGAATTAACAAGCTTTTGCGATTGTCCGCACTGAGCATTTCACCATGCCAGTGTAAAAAAGTCGGGGAATTATAGCGCAGGTCAACGGCAACATCCCATATTTCACCATGTAGACAACTGACTAATTTGGTTTCTGAGTAGGGAGAGTGTTGAAAATGTAAGCCGCGCACCGCGCCTTGTTGCCGTGTCAGGGTATGATTTATTTGCGCAATGGGTTTGCTCACTCCCATCTCACGAAATTCGTCTGCACAATAAAACCGTGATAAAAATCCGCGTGCGTCACTGATGGCTAGGCGTTGTACGACCAGCAAACCTTGCAACGGCGTGGGGATAAAATCAAATCGTGCCATGAGTATATCCGTGAATTTGCGCCAATGTTAAAACCTGCATATCTTGACCCTCGCGCCATGCTTCGTGCCATGCGAGGGTTTTTTGTAATGCGGTCGCTAATCGCCAGCACGGTTGCCATTGTAAACGCTGCCCTGCTTTACTGCTGTCCAATTTTAAATAATGAGCTTCGTGTGCTTGAGGGGCTGGCTCACATTGCCAGTTTACATCAGGACGATGTGTTGCCAACTGCTCAATAATCCAACGCACTGAACGCGCATCTTCATCGAGTGGACCAAAATTCCACGCTTCGGCAAAATCCGCACCGTCAGTAAATAAGCGTTCAGCTAACAGCAAATAACCTGATAAAGGTTCTAAAACGTGTTGCCACGGGCGCGTCGCTTCGGGTGAGCGAATAATTAATGGCTCGTTCGCATCAATGGCGCGTAAAAAATCGGGGAGTAATCTATCCGTTGCCCAATCGCCGCCGCCGATAACATTGCCAGCTCTGGCACTGGCTAATGCCACACCTGCCGTTTGTAAAAAGGATTGCCGATAAGCAGCAGTCACTAATTCCGCACAACCTTTGCTACTGGAATAGGGATCAAAACCGCCTAGGGCTTCATTTTCTCGATAGCCCCAATGCCATTCACGGTTTTCATAGCATTTATCAGTGGTGACGTTCACCACCGCTTTGACGCTAGGCGTGGCGCGAACAGCTTCCAATAAATGCACCGTCCCCATGACATTAACACTATAGGTTTCTATAGGGTTAGCGTAAGAATAACGTACTAAAGCTTGAGCGGCTAAATGCAGCACGATGTCAGGTTGCGCGGCTTGCATGGCGGCTTTAAGTTGTTCCGCATTGCGAATATCGCCAATGATATGATTGATTAAACCTTGTTCAATATTAGCGACGGTAAAAAGATTCGGCTCAGTCGGTGGCGATAAGGCGTAACCTGTGACTTTCGCGCCTAAAGATTGCAACCATAAAGCTAACCAACCACCTTTAAAACCTGTGTGTCCTGTTAGAAAAACCTTTTTGTCCTGCCAAAAATCGCATTGTACTACCATATTTTCCACGGTGCTTTACCGCTATCCCATAAGGCTTCCAAATGATTTTTGTCGCGTAAAGTATCCATTGGTTGCCAAAAACCTTGATGTGAATAGGCGCGTAATTCATTTTGTTCAGCAAGCTGCATTAATGGCTCGCCTTCCCACGAACTCTCATCGCCTACAATCAAATCAATACAGCGCGGCGATAACACAAAAAAACCACCGTTAATCCAACCGCCATCGCCTTGGGGCTTTTCAATAAAACCACGCACTGTATCGCCGTCCAGATTTAATGCGCCGTAACGACCAGGGGGTTGTACGGCGGTAATGGTGGCTAACTTACCGTGTCGTTGATGAAATGCCAGTTGTGCTGAGACATTAATATCCGCGACTCCATCACCGTAAGTAAAACAAAACGCCTCCTCGTCTTGCACATAACTTGCCACTCGTTTTAAGCGTCCACCCGTCAGTGTGTCATCCCCTGTATCAACCAAGGTAACACGCCACGGTTCAGCATGACGCTCATGCACTTCCATTTGATTATTTTGCATATCAAAGGTGACATCGGAGCTATGCAGAAAATAGTTGGCGAAATATTCTTTAATCACATAACCTTTGTAACCACAGCAAATAATAAAATCGTTGATACCGTGTGCGGAATAGGTTTTTAAAATATGCCACAGTATTGGCTTACCGCCGATTTCTACCATCGGTTTTGGGCGCGTTGAGGTTTCTTCGCTGATACGCGTGCCTAAACCGCCTGCGAGTATAATTGCTTTCATTTAATTGGCTAAAAAAGTTGATAGTGAGGCAGGCTGTGATTATAACGGCTATTTATGGCTTAGATTATTTTTTATGTTAAGCTGATTTTTGGTAAATATTCGCTGACCCTGTTAAATTTCCTGTAAATTCATTTGAAAGAACTTATTACATTAGAACAAACCTTTAAACCATCGATTCTGACAAAAATTGATGATCCTCTGCTTGAGCAGTATCAAGTCGAATTGTGGATTAAGCGTGATGATTTATTACATCCAATTATTTCTGGTAATAAATGGCGCAAATTGAAATATATTTTGCAACACGCGCTAAGTTTGGATTCGGATACTCTTATCAGTATGGGCGGGACTTACTCCAACCATTTACACGCATTAGCTTATGTAGGCAAAGTCTTAGGTTTAAAAACCATTGGGCTAATTCGCGGCGAACAACCAGCAACATTAACACCTACGCTACAAGACGTGCAGCACTGGGGCATGGAACTAAAGTTCGTCTCTCGTTCTGATTATCGATTGCTCAGACAGTATAAACAATGGAGCGATTTACCTGACTTAAAACCACGGCAATATTGGCTACCCGAAGGTGGAGCGCAAGCTTTAGCATTAAAAGGCGTGGCAGAATTAGTACATGAAATCGATATTGCTTACGATATCCTCTGTGTGCCATGTGGCACAGGCACAACCTTAGCAGGCATAGTCAATGCAGTGACTGCCGATACCACTGTTATCGGCTTTGCTGCATTAAAAAATGCGGGTTTTTTAAACGCTGAGGTGAATAGCTTGCTGCCCAATTATAGGGATAATTGGCACATAAACTTGGATTATCATGTTGGCGGTTTTGCCAAAACCAATGCTGAACTACTGGCATTTATTGACGATTTTGAAGCGCGTGCACAGATTCCATTAGAACCTGTGTATACAGGGAAAATGCTGTATGGTTTTTATGACTTGATTAAAAAACAAGCATTTAAACCGTATCAGCGCATTATCGCCGTGCATACAGGCGGTTTGCAGGGCAAACGCGGATTGCTAAGCTAGTCATCATGATCTTTATGTTTATTATGCCCCTTGTGTTTACCATTATCATGATGCTCATTGTAGTTATCATGTTCATAATGATTAGGTTGCTGATAAGGTTGTTGGTAAGTATGATTAATGTAGACAGGACGCGGCGCAGGAGTACCGACATTGACACCATAAGGAATGTAACGATTAACATCATAAGCGGTGCAAGCTGTCAGTATTAAAGGTAAAGTGAGTAGCAGTGTGTTTTTCATTGTTATATCCTAATAAAGTGTTTTGATTTAAGCAAGAATACCGATAATAACTGAAGGTGAGCTGAATAGGCTAATAACAAACAAGCCCCGCAAGGGACTTCCCCATTTTTTACGCTGTTTTTGAGTATTAGACATTCTGTATAGCTTCTTCAATAATCGAGGTTTTTTTTGGCTCTTCCCGATTTCGTGGGGTAGACAATATATGGGTAGTGGGTTAAATCTGTAATTATGTATAAATATCGCGCCTACAACGACCTTGTTAATCAGTAAATCGATGACCGTGCGTGCATCGACTCTAGTTTCGAGAAGCATAAGGTTTTGCGTGTAAGTCGCTTGATCCAAGTGCGAAAGTTTAGATTTTTACGTTCGATTTTTTGTGTATTGCGCTTACCAATTTCATGTTTGTCAGCCTCAAGGTGACGTTCATAAGCTCCCCAATCATCTGTGTAGAAGCAGGTAATATTAAAGGGGGCAAGCAAGGTTTTGAGTTGCTTGAATACGTCATCCTTACGCCGACCAAATACATAAGCGAGTACCGTGTTAGTGGCATGATCAACAGCGTGCCACCGCCAGCGGTGGTTGGATTTGTTGCCTACATAAGACCACTGTTCGTCCATCTCAACCGCGAAAGCGGCTTCTAGCCCGCTATTCGCGGTGAGTTCAGTTAGCTTGGGATGAACTTGTACCAGCGTATTGGCTTTTTTTAAGGTACTGATGAGGTGTTCTTGTTGATTTTTAGCACCCGCGCCGTATCGCGGATGCCGCTACCATTGATTGCCATTTCCACTATCTGTGTCTTAATCCCTGCTTGGCACGCTCGGTATCGGTAGTTCAGCATAAAGGTTTTCGACAACGGTAACGCGATTCTCCCGTTGCAGTGCGCCCAGACTTACCAATCTGGTTACTTTTACAGAATGGACAGGTGATTTCTTGGTAGCAGGTCATAACGTTTTGTGCGGGCTAGTTGGCTTTTTTCTGCGCGTGATTTTAACTCAATTTACAGATTTGACCCATTACCCCTGATTTATCCGCTGATAGAGTAGATTTGGATAGATTGTAGGCGTGATTGAAATCACGCCCACAGGTGGCTATTTCTCTAAATAAGTATAAGCCGTTAATCCCGCCAGTATTTCATGCTCATATTCGTGTTGTTCGCGTTTGCTGAGTTGGCTATTTTCTAGCTTTTCACGGTAGGCGATTTTTAATTCTTCTGTGCTGATATGGACGTAATCCAATAAATCAGCCACGTCTTCGCCTTCTTGCAAATCATAAAAATGGTAGCCGTCATCATCGAGTTCGATGTTGATGGAATGGGTATCACCGAATAAATTGTGCATATCACCTAGAATTTCTTGATACGCGCCGACCATAAAAAAGCCGATAAGATAGGGTTGTTGGCTGTCAATAACATGAGTCGGTAAGGTATGTTCAATATTTTGCCCATCGATATATTGATCGATACTGCCATCGGAATCACAGGTTAAATCTTGCAACACAGCGCGGCGCGTAGGTTGTTCGTCTAAACGGTGTATGGGCATAATGGGGAAAATTTGATCGATACCCCATATATCGGGTAACGATTGAAATAGCGAGAAATTGCAAAATACTTTATCGGCTAATTTTTCATTGAGTTCTTGCAAAATCGTCGCTTCGCTTTGATTAGTGGGATTAAGCTGGTCTTTAATCTGCTGACACACCAGCGAGTAGCTATTTTCTGCTTTTGCCAATTCGGTGATGCTTAATTTATCTTGGGTAAATTGCGCCCTCGCTTCAGACAAGGCAAATTGGGCATCGTGGTAATGTTCAACTGAGTTGGGATTATCAGGTAAGGCTGACAGTTCTGCTTGATTGCTATAAACCGATTCAATATCGGTGACATTGGTAATCAGCACCGCATGATGGGCAGTTAACGCTCTGCCTGATTCGGTGATAATATCGGGTTGTGGCACTTGTTTTTCTGCGCATAGTTCTGCAAAACTGCGGACGATATTTTGGGCGTATTCATCCAAACTGTAGTTAATAGACGATTCACGGCGTGAGCGACTGCCGTCATAATCCACCCCTAAACCGCCCCCTGCATCGACGATTTTGATGTTCGCACCTAAGCGACGTAATTCCACATAAAACTGCCCTGCTTCTTTTAAAGCGATTTTTATATCGTGAATATTGGCAATTTGTGAACCCATGTGAAAGTGCATGAGTTTTAGGGTGTCAAACAAATCCGCTTGTTTGAGGCGTTCAATCAGTTGCAATACTTCATGCGCATGAAAACCAAATTTGGATTTTTCGCCGCCGCTGTTTTGCCATTTTCCCGCGCTAATACTGGACAGGCGAATACGCACGCCTAATTGCGGCTTAACGCCCAGCTTTGCCGCTTCTTCAATAATGACTTCCAGCTCTTGCGGTTTTTCAATGACTAGATATAAATCTAAGCCCATTTTTAAACCGATTAATGCCAAGCGTATATAAGCGCGGTCTTTATAGCCATTACACACCACTACGCCTTTTTTCGATAACGCCATAATGACCAATAATTCTGGCTTGCTACCTGCTTCCAGCCCAATATTGTCAGCGGCTAAAATGCCTTCTACCACTTTGCGCTGTTGATTAACTTTAATCGGATAAACAGGCGTGTACTTACCCTGATAATTGTGCTGTACACAGGCTTTGGTAAATGCGTTTTGTAGGCGTTTAACACGATCTTTTAAAATATCAGTAAAGCGCACCAACACAGGCAACGATAGATTTTTATCATTGAGTGATAAGGCTATCTCGTATAAATCCAGCTCTACTGCTTGCTCAGAACTCGGTTTAACGCAGACATGACCTTTGGCATTAATGGCAAAATAACCATCTCCCCAATTATCAATGGCATAGGTTTGGGCTGATTGCTGAATAGTCCAGCTTTTTACATTCACTTTTTTGACTCCGTTATGTCAGGTCGTTGACGATGTCACCATTATAGGCTGTGTTGGTGACATTCCAGTGAACACCGCGTATTTAATTGTTAGATACCATCATCTAAAAATATCGATTCTATGTTATCGTTATTTTCTTTAAGAGGGTTCAAGGAGTGCAAGCTTTGCTTGCACGCACAACGGCTAGAGCTAACACATAATAAAATGATGCCGTTCGTGCTGAGTCCTTCGATACTTCAGGAGAGCCTTGTCGAAGCGTGAATGTGGTTCGACAAGCTCACCACGAACGGTTTTATTATATTTAATCAATCCAGCAAGAGGACACGCAATCATGAGTTTTTATGCGAATAATGCCCTGAGTATTGGCAACACCCCGCTCGTTAAATTAAATCGAATTACTGACAATGCCCCTGCCACTATTCTGGCAAAAATTGAAGGGCGTAATCCTGCTTATTCAGTCAAATGCCGTATTGGTGCGGCGATGATAGCCGCTGCAGAACAGCGTGGTTTGTTGGGCGTAGGCAAAGAACTTATAGAACCCACTAGCGGTAATACGGGCATTGCCTTAGCGTTTGTGGCGGCGGCAAAAGGTATTCCGTTGACACTGACCATGCCAGAAACCATGAGTATTGAACGCCGTAAATTATTGGCGACCTTTGGCGCGAAACTCATTCTCACCGAAGGCGCGAAAGGCATGAACGGCGCAATTGCCAAAGCCGAAGAAATCGCCGCGTCAGAACCAAACCGTTATGTTTTATTGCAACAGTTTAAAAATCCAGCCAATCCAGCCATTCATTTTGACACTACAGGCCCTGAAATTTGGCGCGACACCGACGGGCAAATTGATGTATTAGTGTCAGGCGTAGGCACAGGCGGCACGATTACAGGCATATCGCGTTATATTAAACAACAGCAAGGCAAAGCGATTATTTCTGTTGCCGTCGAACCAGAAGCCAGTCCAGTTCTGACACAATTTCGCGCAGGTGTACCGATAAACCCCGCGCCTCATAAAATTCAAGGCATAGGCGCGGGTTTTGTTCCCGCTGTGTTGGATTTATCGTTGGTGGATTTAATCGAACAAGTCAGCAACGACGAAGCTATTGAATACGCCCGCCGCTTAGCCAGTGAAGAAGGTATTTTATCGGGTATTTCTTGTGGTGCGGCGGTTGCTGTGCGTTTGGCAAAACGTCCTGAGTATGCGGGTAAAACCATTGTGGTGATTTTGCCTGATTCGGGTGAACGCTATTTAAGTTCAGTATTGTTTGAAGGGCTGTTTAATGAACAGGGTTTAGCTAATAGTTAGAAACAAGTGCGTAGAATCTGTGTTATTCATACAAATATGACACAAGTATCGTTATGCAATACGCAAGCTATTACAGGTTGCGGTTGTTGGGCAAAAAACTATTTCAATAGTGTAGCCCGTGTGGAGCGTAGCGGAACACGGGGAACAGTGGTGGCATCACGAAAAGCCCCGCATTTCGCAAGCTCCATACGGGCTACTTGCTATTCTTCATTAACTCAATAATTTCTTTTAAATACGCAATTTCTTTGCTTTGTGATTCACTAATAATAAGTTGCTTTTCCAATTCGGTGGCGGATGTGCCTATATACCAGTTAGTTGTATTCTTTTTGTAAGCTATATTTAAAATTCCTTTTTCGTTTAATTCAAACAATTCCGATAATTTAATATCTAGTAGTTCGGAAACTTTTTGTAATTTTGATAGTTTTATATCGCTAACACCACGTTCTATATCACCATAACCATTCACCGACATATTCAATTGTTCAGCAATTTGTTCTTGTGTCAATCCCTTGGCTTCCCTGATCAATCTAATTTTTTCATGTACCGACATTAATACCATCTCCCACCGATAAAACAACAAGTTGGGCTTGATTGTAGCAGGTTTGGTAAGAGTTTAGAATTTGTCTACTCAAAATTGGTGTTTTCATAAAAGCGAGTAACTGTTGTTATGACTTGTGAATCAAAACAGTTTAATTGCGTAAGTTGTGGGGAATGTTGTCGCCATATTCATTTGGTGGAGGGATTGAGACATCTCCAAACCAATGGCGTATGTAAGTATTTAGTGAATGACCAATGTTCTATTTATGAAAATAGACCTGATTTATGTCAGTACGATGCTTTATATGAAATGCTTAAGGATCAGATTTCACTAGAAGATTATGACAAGCTGTCAGTCGTGTACTGTGAGCAATTACAAAATTTGAAAAAGGAGAATGGTACGCAATGAAACAACACCGATTACTAACACAACAGGCGGAATGCGCCCAAGAACATATCAATCGAATAAGACATGAGCAAGAACAAGGCTTATACCCAAAATCTTTTTTTATGCCTTTGGGTTTGCAGTTTGAAATAACCTCTAAATGTGGCTTGTATTGTAAACATTGTTACAACGCTTCTGGTGAAAGTCACAGTAAGGATGAAATGACGCTTACTGATTGGAAACAATTAGTTGATTGTGTCATCAAAGAAGGTGGAATTTTTCAATGTATTATTTCAGGGGGGGTGAACCTTTATTATTGGGAGATGGCATTTTTGAAATCATGGATCCATTACATGAAGATGGAACAGGCTTTGTTCTGATTACCAATGGTTTACTGGTTACTAAAGAAATCGTTAAGAAATTTAAAAAATACAATTTTTACTGGGTTCAGGTTTCTATTGATGATGTATTAGAAGCCGCGCATGATGAATTTAGAGGGAAAATTGGCAGTTGGGATAAAGCGGTTAATGCCGCTTATTTGTTTTCAGGTGCAGGTTTTCCTTTACGCATTGCTCATGCAGTAACACCAGATAATTTGAGTAGACTGCCAGAAATGATTGATTTAGCTTATAAATTAGGCGCGTCATCCATTGTTTGCGGTAGTGTTATGCTTAGCGGAAGGGCGGTTGCTAACAAAGGGTTATTCTCTAATGAAGAAGAATTTTTGCATGAATTGTATTGCATCATTGAACAAAGCCAATGCCAATACAGAGGCAAAATCGATATATTGACTAGCAGTGATTTAATGATGGACATCAATAGAAAGAAAAATCTGCCAAATTCTGCGGTTGTGATTAGACCTAATGGTGATGTTAGGATGGATTGTACTATGCCGTTCACTATTGGTAATGTTTTACAAGACAATATCACCGATATTTGGCGTAATCTCGGAAGCAATTGCTGGGATCATGAGATTGTTACTAAATACATTGCTGAGTTGGACGAATTTGGTATTCATCCAATTCACAAAAACCATCAAGACCTAGACATAAAATTAGGATGAGGATTATGAAAAAGAAGATTTATACAAAACCAATTGCAATAAGTAACAATGCTAATACTGGTTTACCAACTGTTTTAGCCATAGGTCTAGCAAGTGCGGCAGCCGCCGCCGCTTCTGTTGCTGTAGGTAAAATGGTTGGCATCGATAGTATGATGGCAACTAAATTAAATTCAAGTCGGCAAATTATAGGTGAATCAAATGCGTAAAGAATATGTTTCTCCAAAAGTCAGAACAGACATGATTCCTAATGAGGCTGTGCCATTAGCATTTTTTTCTGCTGCCACGGCAGCGGCGGCTGTTGTGGGCGCGGCTGTAGGGGCGGTTGCAACAGCCAAAGCACTAGGTGATATATCTAACCTACGCAGGAGTATTGCCAGTCAAGAAATCACAGGATTATGTGCATGAATTATATAGATTCCATTTATGGAAAATATCAACACTTAACTGTTCAGCCCTGTTATCGAAAAGCACGACTTGATGGTACTGATTTTTTAATTGTTATGAATGACAATTTAGAGACTTTTTATCTAGCTGCAACGGCTAAAGAAATAATGGAAACCATATCTGCTGGAATTAAGGTTGATGACATATATCAAAAATTGCAAACAGAGTATGAGGTTGATGCTATGACTTTAAAAAGCGACATCATGGAATTTCTGAAAGATATGCAGTGGAAAAGGGTTATTTGTTTGAGCGCGTAGTCAGGTAGGAAGGATAAGTGTCTTTTTGCTTGCCCTCTGATTATGCCTTGCACACGATAACGCGATAAGATGGGCGAATCATAGGATGTGCTGAGGTACGAACGCGCTCGTTGGAGTTGACATAAATGATGTGCTTCGTACCTCAGTACATCCTATCACACTGTCTTTTTTGGCATGGAGTCCAAAACCTGTTTTGGACTCCATCATCGCCTATCTAGTTGAGTTGATGATACAAATATCATCACTCAACTTTTTAGTCACAAACTGGGAACATGAAGCGTTGGTTGAACGTCACAAAGAACGCATGAAACAAAACCCTGCTATCATGAAACAGCGCGGCGCACTGGTCGAACAGCCTCATTCGACAAGCTCATGACAGGCTTCGGCACACTCAAACACCGTGCGGGAATCAATCATTTCTTGATGCGTGGTTTAGAAAAATGCAGTGAAGAACACGTTTAATGGTCTTGGCTTACACAACACGCGGGTACTAAACATTCTTGGTGTTGATGCGCTGAGGGATTTATTGTATCCAGCGTTCAGGAAATACGCTAAAAACGGTTGGATATGCTTAAAAACAGGGCTTTCTAGCCCTATTTTTTGTTTGTAGGAGCGTTATATTAGAAAAATGGTCGTTTTTTTGACCATTTCACAGAATGTGTTTTACACTGTTTTGGGCGTTACATACTTTTACAGTCTCGATAACCCCGTAACCCAACACATCGACTAAAACTTTTAATAGGATAAAAAATGATTCGTGCAGGTATTGTGGGAGGAACAGGTTATACGGGTGTTGAGCTGTTGCGGATTTTAGCATTGCATCCAGAAGTAGAGGTTGCTGTGGTAACTTCACGCGCTGATGCAGGAACGCGAGTGGATGCAGTCTATCCGAGTTTACGCGGTGTTATCAATATACTGTTTACCGCACCAGAGTTGGAAACCTTAGCCCACTGTGATGTGGTATTTTTTGCTACCCCCAACGGCACGGCGATGTTAATGGCAGAACAATTATTGGCGTGTGGCGTAAAAGTCATCGACTTATCGGCAGATTTTCGTTTAAAAGATGCGGCTGAATGGAGTCATTGGTATGGTATGGAACACGCTTGCCCTGAATTAATTGCCGAAGCGGTGTATGGTTTGCCTGAAATTCATCGTGAGGCAATTAAACAAGCGCGGTTGGTTGCCTGTGCAGGTTGTTACCCTACCGCCGTACAACTGGGATTTTTACCACTGCTTGAAAACGGCTTGATTAATGTGAGCAATTTAATTGCCGATGTTAAATCAGGTGTCAGTGGCGCGGGACGAAAAGCCGAACTGACTGGTTTAATGAGCGAAGTAGGCGAAAGTTTTAAAGCCTACGGAGTCAGCGGGCATCGGCATTTGCCTGAAATTACTCAAGGTCTGAGTTTAGCGGCAGGAAAATCGGTCAATTTAACGTTTGTACCGCATTTAACACCGATGATTCGCGGCATTCATGCGACTTTGTACAGTCAGTTAACCGCCAGTGTTGACGATATTCAAGCCCTTTATGAACAACGCTATCAACACGAAAGCTTTGTCGATGTCTTACCGCAAGGTGCGCATCCCAGCACCCGCGATGTCAGAGGCAGCAATAACTGTCAAATTGCCATTCATCAACCGCAAGGTGGCAACACTATCGTGGTGTTATCAGTCATCGACAATTTAGTCAAAGGCGCGTCAGGTCAAGCGGTGCAAGTGATGAATTTACTATTTAATTTGCCAGAAGACTTAGGATTAAGAATATTAGCACTATATCCATAAATCTTGATTATAATACTTGGTAATAACCAGTTTTATTTTAATTTCAAATATATAGAGAATTTTTATGTCAAATCCCATTATTTTTACTGACAGCGCGGCGGCAAAAGTCGGTGAACTCATTGCTGAAGAAGGCAACGACAATCTGAAATTGCGCGTCTATGTGTCAGGTGGTGGCTGTTCTGGTTTTCAGTACGGCTTTACTTTTGATGAAGAAGTCAACGAAGACGATACTAGCGTAGTCAACGGCGGCGTGACTGTGTTAATTGACTCAATGAGCATTCAGTATTTAACAGGTGCAGAAATTGACTACAAAGAAGATTTATCTGGCTCACAGTTTGTAATTCGTAATCCTAATGCCACCACGACTTGTGGCTGTGGCTCGTCTTTTTCAGCTTGATTTAGATTTGTGGGCAACATTTTCTGCCCAGCGTTTTTTATCGGCAAAGGGTAGGCAAACGATAAAGCTGTTTGCCTACACTACTTGGCTAAGCGAATCTCAGTCTATGAATTAAATCGTGTGCAAATAATTTATCTTATTTCCCCCAGAGGCAATTTTCATGACTACGCTAGACAAAGCAGACCGACTCAAGCGTTTACTGGAAAACGCTTTATATTATGAATATACGCAAGCCGCAGACCCTATTGGTTCGGGATTTATCTCTCCAATTCCATACACAGAATTCGGTAGCGAACTGCATGAAACAGGCGACACTCGACTTATCCCACTGGATATAAGCGAACAATTAGGCTGCGAAAAACCAGCCACCAGTCCCGCGCTTTGTGCGAATTTCGTGCGTATACTGGCTGAAGAAAGCTTAGCCACTCATTTTAATGCCACCTCACAAATATTTTATGTCATCAAAGGCAGTGGACACACTCAGTTTGATGACTTAGATATTCCGTGGAAAACAGGTGATTTTGTGGTATTGCCTGTCAGTAAGGAAACACGCCATTTTGCGATGACTGATGCAACCCTTTACTTAGTTCATGATGAACCGCTGTTACGCTACTTGGGGGTTAAGGCGACTATTCAACGATTCAAACCTACACTTTATACCTCGGAAGACTCGTTACGCGAATTGGATAAAGCGCGGCAAGAAGCGAATAAGGTGAATCGAAATCGTATTAGTGTGCTACTTGCCAATAAAGCAATGGATCAAACCTTAACGGTGACACACACACTGTGGGCGATGCTCGGCATCTTGCCTAAAAATGCAGTGCAGTTACCGCATCGACATCAATCAGTGGCTCTGGATTTAATTTTGGATTGTGACGCAGGTTGTTATACCTTGGTTGGCACACAAATTTCTGCTCAAGGAAAAATAATTAATCCAATTCGAGTCGATTGGAAACCCTATTCAGCCTTTATAACGCCCCCTGGTCACTGGCACGCGCACTATAATGAATCGGCTAGTGATGCGCATTTATTACCTATGCAAGATGCAGGATTGCAAACTTACTTGAGAAGTTTAGACATCAAATTTGTCCAGCCTAATGGGGGAACAGCTATATAGCTAACCGTCTAAAATGGTTAAAAAATCGTTCGTACTAAACCTGTCGAAGTGTGAATGTGGTTCGACAGGCTCGCCACGAACGCTATCATTTTAGGCTCATATCGTGTTTTGAGGACATATTTTTGGTTGCAATAAAAGACACAAATAACGATACCTAAAATGATAAGGTGGTTGTAAGTTGGGTGATGCTCTATGCGAGTAATAATTAAATATTGGTAGTGCCATTTAGAATACAACCCTGCTAATACCAAAAAACCTAAGCAATGGACATGAAGCCAATATTTTAACTTTGGCGTGTTTAACTTTCGTGCTTTTTGTAAAAACTCTATCAGCATTTATTGTCACCTGTTAATAGGTTATAGTGGTACTTTTTATTTTTATCGACCCTAGCATGAGCAACGAACAACAAGGCGAGTCGCCTAAAGTCACCTTTGTCGAAATTACCGAAGACCATAACGATCAACGCTTAGATAATTTTTTATTAACCCATTTAAAAGGTGTGCCGAAAAGTCGTATTTATCGCATTATCCGTAAAGGTGAAGTGCGTGTTAATAAAGGGCGCGTGGATGTTAAATATCGCTTAGTCATTGGCGATATTATTCGTGTGCCGCCTGTGAGAATCGCAGAGCGCAGCGAAGAATCATATATTCCACAGGGTTTAAAGGACGAATTGCAACACAGTGTGTTATTTGAAGATGATGGTTTTTTAATTATCAATAAACCCGCTGGTTTTGCGGTACATGGTGGTAGCGGTGTCAGTTCAGGGATTATCGAAGGTTTTCGACTTATTCGACCCGAAGCGCGATTTTTAGAATTAGTACATCGTTTAGATAAAGACACCTCAGGCTGTTTGATTATTGCTAAAAAACGCAGTGCCTTACGTTTATTTCATGAATTATTTCGTGATAATCACATTCATAAAACCTACATCGCATTGTTAGCTGGGCAATGGCAGCGTAAAAAGTTGATTGTAAACGCACCTTTATTAAAAAATGTCCAAAAAGGCGGCGAGCGCATGGTGTCTATTAGTCCATTAGGCAAAGAAGCGGAAACGCTATTTCGCCGTGTGCAATTATTTGCGGATGCAACCTTAGTTGAAGCCTCGCCAAAAACAGGTCGTACTCATCAAATCCGTGTTCATGCTGTGAGTTTAGGGCATCCGATTGTCGGTGATGAGCGTTACGGTGAAGATGATGTCAATAAACGTTTTCGCCATAAAGGCTATAAGCGGATGTTTTTACACGCGCAAACGTTGCAATTTAATCACCCTGTTTCAGGTGTTGCCATGAGTGTTTCCGCTCCCCTGCCCCCACAATTAGACACATTACTCAAACATGAACAATCGCTTTGATTTACTTATTTTTGATTGGGATGGTACGTTAATCGACTCTATCGACTGGATTACTCATTGCTTGCAAACTGCCGCCGAACGCTGTGGCTGTGACGTTCCTGAGCGTCAAGCGGCAAAAAATGTGATTGGTTTGAGTATTCAAAAAGCCACCTCGACTCTGCATCCAGAGGTTGATGCCCAAACGCTTGAGCAATTGGTACAACATTATAGTCGAGAGTACTTATCCAAAAAACTCAGTCGGAATGACTTGTTTCCTGATGTTGTTGAGATGTTGGTAGAGCTTAAGCAAGCAGGTTATCAACTGGCAGTTGCCACAGGTAAAACCCGTCACGGTTTACAACAAGCCTTGCAATCCACAGAAACTGAGGATTTATTTTGTGTCACCCGCTGTGCGGATGAAACCGCCTCCAAACCAGAGCCAAAAATGTTGCTGGAAATTATGCAACTGACAAACTGCCCGCCAGAACGGTCTTTAATGGTAGGTGATTCTATTCATGACTTGCAAATGGCAAGCAATGCCCACATTTCGTCGGTAGCAGTGTATTGTGGAGCACATTCAAAAGATACACTACAACATTACGAACCGTTGTTATGCCTAGCGCACACAACGGAATTATTGGCTTATTTAAGGTAACACGCTATGGAAGATCAACAAGATAACTCGAAAAAAACCGATGGTTGGGAGCGCGAAGTGCTTGAAAAAGTCGCGTTAGCTGCTATCACCGAGCAAACTCGTGCCAGACGTTGGGGCGTGTTTTTTAAATCACTCACTTTTCTTTATTTGGCGATACTCATGGGTGTTGCCCTATATCCCAGCATGAAAAAAGAAATAGGCGTTGATGGCAAAGATCATACCGCTGTGGTGGACATTGTGGGTGTGATTGCCGAAGATAAAGAAGTTAATGCCGAAAACGTTATTAAAAGCCTACGCGCTGCCGTTAAAGACAAAAATACCAAGGGGATAATTTTACATTCCAATTCTCCAGGTGGTAGCCCCGTCCAATCGGCTTATATTTACGATGAAATCAGAAGCATCAAAAAACTCAATCCTAAATTGCCGATTTATGCAGTAGTCGGTGATATGTGCGCCTCAGGTTGTTATTACATCGCCTCAGCTACGGATAAAATTTTTGTCAGTCCTGCCAGTTTAGTGGGTTCAATTGGTGTCATCATGGACGGCTTTGGTTTTGTTGACACCATGAAAATGGTGGGTGTGGAGCATCGTTTAATCACCTCGGGTGCGCATAAAGCGATGTTAAATCCATTTGCACCTTCTAAAGCAGACGAAACTGCCTATATGCAAACCTTGTTAAATCAAGTTCACCAGCAATTTATTGCCGCTGTTAAACAAGGGCGTGGTGATCGCTTAAAAGAAACCCCAGATACCTTTTCAGGCTTAGTGTGGACAGGTGAAGAAGGGGTTAAATTAGGGATTGCCGATGCTTTTGGTAATGACAGTTCGGTGGCAAAAGATCAGATAGGCGCAGATCGTTTAGTTGATTTTACTGAGTCTGAAAAACTCATCGATAAATTCATGGGCAAAATGGGTGCATCTTTTGGTCACTCACTAAGTAACGTGTTACAAACGCCTGCGTTGCGCTAGACCATTAAACCTTGGAAACCTTGTACTACAACGTCTCCAAGGATTTTATTCAGCTTCTGTTCACCTCATTATGCGATAGTGCGACCATTCAATTACTGGCACACGGAGTTCATCATGCGTATTCTTATTGTCGAAGACGAAAAACTAATTTGTGAGCAATTGCGCCAATACTTTGTGTGCAAAGGTTTCGCGGTTGATGTGGCGCATACTGCAAAAGATGGTGAGTATATGGGGAATGAATACCCAATTGATGCCGCTATTGTAGATTTGGGTTTGCCTGATTTTTCAGGTATCGAACTGATTAAGCATTTGCGCCAACATAAAGTCACCGTGCCTATTTTAATTTTAACTGCCAGCCGTATTAGTTGGCAGGAAAAAGTAGAAGGTTTGGATGCTGGCGCGGATGATTATGTTACCAAGCCCTTTCAATATGCTGAATTACTAGCTCGCATTAACGCGCTTATTCGCCGTTCAGTGGGCTTAGCGCATCCTGTGTTGACGCATGGCGATATAAGTATCAACACAGTCGCACAAGAAGTGTTTGTTGCAGGGGTAAAAATAGAATTAACCGCTTACGAATACAAAGTGCTGGAATATTTATTATTTCATCAAGGCAAATGGATTTCTAAAACCACCTTATCAGCCCATATTTATGATGAAGACTTTGACCGTGATAGCAATGTCATAGAAGTATTTATCGGACGCTTACGCAAAAAAATTGATCCAGATGGCACGCGCAAACCCATTGCCACTTCACGCAATCGCGGTTACAGCATTCTTGTTGAATCATGATTCCTAAATCGATCACGTTACGGTTATTTTTTTCTGAATGTTTGGTGTTAGGCGCGTTTTTCGCGTTGGTGGTGCTAACGTTTGACTATGTAGTTATAGAAGGTTTGGCAAAAGATAGATTACAAGATTTTATGGCGAGTCTTGAAAGAGACGTGCAAGAAGCAGTTACTAGCTCGAATGAGGCTAATAAATTCGCCATGCCCGATCGTTTTAGAGAGCTGTTATTTGGCGATACTTCATCTGATTTGCATGGTTTTATTTATCATGACCATAAAAAAATATGGCAATCACCCTCGGCTGGACAAGACAAAGCCCCCGAACCGCTAAACATAGATAAGCCATTGTTTTTGAAAGATGATAGCAATAGAACTAAACTGCGTTATGTGCTGTACAAACCCCTCACGCTAAAAAATGCGGATAATCAGGACAGCGATTATTTACTGATAGTGAGTGAAGGCGAGTTATTTGCCAGCACACAGGTTAATAAACTCAAAGAATCGTTACAAGAATCGATGACTATTTTAGGGTTGGCATTGTTGGTGATTCGATTTTTAGTATTACATTCGGGATTAACACCGCTACGCAGTATTGTAAAAGACTTAGAAGCCATCGATCAGGGTAAAAAAGACTTGTTAAATGGACAGTATCCCACCGAATTACAAGGTATGGTCAGCAATCTTAATGCTTTTATTACTCATGAAAGAGTGCGTTTAGAACGCCATCGCCATCACCTCGCCGATTTAGCGCATAGTTTAAAAACGCCACTCGCTATACTACGCGGCTGCACAGAAAATTTTAGCGATCACAAAGACACGGTGAATGAACAAATTGCCCGCATGGATTCCATTATCATGTATCAATTACAACGTGCATCTGCCAAAGCCGAACACACGGTCATTAAACAGCTTAATATCTGCACAGTAATCCAAAAAATTCACATATCACTCAGTAAAGTCTATTTAGACAAAGCCATTCAGTTTGATATTAGCCTACCAGATTCCTGTATGATTTATTGCGAAGAGGGTGATTTATATGAAATTGTCGGCAATTTAATGGATAACGCTTGTAAATGGTGTAACCATCAAGTCAATGTCAGTATTGAACTCAATACTCGTAAAGACCGCCGCAATTATTCATTGTTGTTACACATTGAAGATGATGGCGCAGGTATTCCTGTCGGACAATTTAACCAAATTTTAAAACGCGGCACGCGGGTAGATGAAAATATTCACGGACACGGTATCGGTGTCAGTGTGGTTCATGAAATCGTTCAAATGCTGGGTGGTAAATTAGACGGTGGCAAAAGCAAAACCTTAGGCGGTATGCACTGGCGGATTTATTTGCCATGATGCAACACCCATACAGCTGAAGCACAATAAAATGATACCGTTCGTGGCAGGGCAATCGCGACTTTAATAATTATCAGATAATCAATTAGTTACAAATTGGTCTATGTCAAGATTCGTAGTTTTTTGCCAAAAATAGCAAAAATGACATTTGTAACACATTGATTATTAATGATTAAAATTTAAGCGCGATTGCCCTACCGTTCGTGGTGAGCTTGTCGAACCACATTCACACTTCGACAGGCTCAGTGTGAACGGTTTTACAATCAACACAACTGCTTTTGCTATATTTGTCTATGGCATTAACGCAGTTTGTAACCGTTGATACAAACCACCAAAACTGCCATTACTCATAATTACAAAATGCCCGCCTAATTGAGCTTCCGCTTGTAATCTGGCAATAATGTCATCTAATGAAGTACAAATAACAATATTATCCGCTTGCTGAATAAGCTCAGTTAAATCCCACGTTAAATTGGATGGCTGATAAATAATTGCTAAATCCGCATTATTAAACGAGTGTGCTAGCGTGTCGTGATGCGTACCTAAGCGCATGGTGTTAGAACGCGGTTCAACGATAGCTACAATACGCTCTGCTCCGACTTGTTTACGCAAACCATCCAAGGTAGTTTGAATGGCGGTGGGGTGATGGGCAAAATCATCATACACCGTGACATTGTTAATCTGAGCAATCACTTCCATACGCCGTTTCACGTTTTTAAAATGCGCTAACGCGTTGATAGCCTCACTCGGTAAAATGCCAACGTGTTTTGCCGCTGCAATCGCAGATAAGGCATTGTAAACATTATGCTCACCTGTCAATGACCAGTTCACCGTACCCTGTTCGCTGTTTTCAAAAGTCACGCTGAAACTACTCCCATCGGCTTTATGTAACACGGCATTCCACGCAGCAGCAGCATTAATGGAAGTTTTCACGGCTGGAGTCCAACAACCCATCGTCAGCACATCATTAATATTCACATCACACGCAGAGCTAATAATCAAACCTTCGCTGGGAATAGTTCTGACTAAATGATGAAATTGTTTTTTTATCGCGTCTAGGTCAGGGAAAATATCGGCGTGGTCAAATTCCAGATTATTGAGTATAGCGGTGCGTGGACGGTAATGAACAAATTTTGAGCGTTTGTCAAAAAATGCCGAATCATATTCATCGGCTTCCAACACAAAAAATGATGACTCACTCAACCGAGCGGAAATACCAAAATTAAGCGGAATACCACCGATTAAAAAACTAGGATTAAACCCTTGATGCTCCAATATCCACGTCAACATACTGGAGGTGGTGGTTTTGCCATGTGTACCCGCCACCCCTAACACCCATTTACCTTGCAAAACATGGTCTGCTAACCATTGCGCTCCTGAGGTATAAGGCAAGCCTTGATTTAACACCGCCTCAACTTCGGGATTACCACGCGATAAGGCATTGCCGATAATCACCAAATCGGGTTTATGAGCTAGGTTTTCAGCACGATAACCTTCCATTAAGGTGATGCCTTGTTGCTCCAATTGGTCACTCATAGGCGGATAAACATTTTGGTCAGAGCCACTGACCTGATGCCCTAACTGTCTTGCCAATACCGCAAGCCCACCCATAAATGTGCCGCAAATACCTAGAATATGAATATGCACAGTTTGTTGTCCTCGTGTTAATGAACGCAGTGACTACAAAGCGATAAACGCTTTCAGCAATTCAGCGGTATTCGCCATACCACTATGCAGATTGTGTTCGATGTCTGTCATCGTGATTTCTTCTGCGGTTATTCCTGCTGCCCAATTAGCGACCACAGAAATAGCAGCATATTCAATGCCTAATTCTTTTGCCAGTGAGGCTTCGGGCATGGCGGTCATACCGACTAAATCACAGCCATCTTGTGTCATGCGTTTAATTTCAGCGGGCGTTTCTAAACGTGGCCCTTGAGTACAGCCATAAGTGCCAGTGGCGACAATCGTAATATTAGCATTCGCTGCTGCTGTAATTAATAAAGCGCGGAGTTTTGGATTATACGGATAGCTAAAGTCGATGTGAGTGACAGGATAGTTTACATCGTCAAAAAACGTGTGTTTACGTCCATAGCTGTAATCAATCAGTTGATCGGGAATAGCGATATGGGCGGGTTCCATTTGTTCGGTAATACCACCGACAGCAGCAACGGCAACAATTCGAGTAACCCCCAATTGTTTCAGCCCCCAAATATTGGCGCGGTAATTAATATTGTGCGGGGCAATAGTGTGAGGATTTCCGTGTCTCGCCAGAAAAATAACCGACTTGCCGTTTAATTCGCCCGTGATAAAGTCTGCGGACGGTGCGCCGTAAGGAGTATCTAAGCGTTCGCGTTTAATAATGACTAAGTCATTAAGTTGCGTTAAACCTGTGCCGCCGATAATCGCTAATTGTGTCATGATAAGTTTCCTTAAGAGTTTTCTTTACAAGCATAAATACCCGCTACGTTACGTCCATAACCTTTACAGTCCATGCCATAACCGAATAAATAACGGTTTTCAGTTTCTAAGCCCACAAAATCGGCTTTGATGGGCTTATCACGCCCGATTTTTTTATCAATTAGTACAGCACTGTAAACGGCTCTCGCACCTTGTTCGATACAATACTCATGAATCGTAGCAAGGGTAATGCCTTCATCAAGTATGTCATCAACGATTAACACAATGCGGTCTTCCAGTATGGATCTAGGTTTGAGTATCCATTCAATGCCACCGCCAAAAGTTTGGTTTCTATAACGACTGGCATTAATCGCATCGATGGTTAGCGGCATAGTTAAGCGGGTAAGCAGTTTACCTGCCACTACGATACCGCCATTAATAACGCATAACACTAAGGGATTACTATCCGCTAACTCGATATTAATGTCAGCAGCCATATTGTCTAACGCGGCTTCTACGGTTTGCTCATCGTGTATTAAATCAGCGTTTTCCTGCATTTGTTGAAATTCTTTAAGCATAGTTTTACAGCCCTTGGTTGAGTGCATTAGTAACGTGTCGCCATTGTTCGGTATTCATCAGTTGCTCACGGTTTAAGTGAAACTTACCACGCATAGCTTGCAGTCGTTGTTCTCTGAGCGAGTCTTGTGTGATGGGCAATGCGTCTAGCACTTGTTCTGCGGCGATGGGATTATTGCATACTAGAATCATATCACAGCCCGCTTGTTGCGCTTGCCGCGCTCGCTCTGGAAAATCACCCACCGAAGCCGCGCCCTCCATACTTAAATCGTCACTGAAAATTGTACCGTTAAAGTTTAATTCACCACGCAAAATTTGCTGTAACCAAAATGACGAAAAACCCGCTGGATTGGGATCGACCTTAGAATAGACAACGTGGGCGGGCATAATAGCCTCTAAACCTTCGGCAATCAATTGTGCAAACGGCTGACAATCTTTAGTGCGTATGGTATCCAAATCACGGTCATCAACAGGCAAGTGTGTGTGAGAATCTAATGCCACTGCACCGTGACCAGGAAAATGTTTGCCTGTTGCCGCCATACCTGCGGCTTTCATGCCTTTTCTAAATAAACTGGCTAAGCGCGTTGCGGTAAACGCATCACTGGAAAAAGAGCGATCACCAATAATTTCACTGACACCGCAATCAATGTCTAACACAGGCGTGAAACTAAAATCCACACCCACCGCTAACAGCTCCATTGCCATTAACCAGCCAGCGTGTTCAGCAAGTTCTGGCGCGTTCGCATAATAAGATGCGGGCGGTAAGCGAGTAAAACCATTACGAAAGCGTTGCACTCTACCGCCTTCTTGATCGACGGCAATTAAAATATCGCCATTTCGGGCAGCGCGTATGCTGTTAATCAGCTCAGTCACTTGCGCTGGATCTTGATAATTGCGCGAAAATAAAATCACCGCGCCTGTATTAGGATGGTTAATAATGTCACGCTCATGCTCGCTCAGGCTTAGCCCTGCAACATCAAGCATGATGAGACCTATGGGTTGTTTTGTCATAGTTTGCTTGTCTACTGTAGTCATTCAAAATAGTCAGATTACCTTAACCCAACTTATGACGCTATTTTATCCTGTTTATCAAATAGAATGGCGTTTTTGGTTAATATTGACTTACCTCAATAGGGTAAAGTTGACAATGTTGGTGCGCTGTCTGGAATAAAAAAACATATTTTTAATCCATCAATACGCGATGTTCGACTTTTATTTTGAGAGCTTGACGGTATGACGACAGCAACGTAGAGTTATTTTTGAGAAAATGAAACGGAAAGTCGTCATGCTAATAGACGACTTTATCACACCGTATATCATTGTGTAGCGGATAGTTATGCAGAGGTTATTAGAAGTCCGTTAAACGCACTAGCTGTTCAACCCAAACCAATCGACGGAATGTTTGGCAGGATTAACGGGTTTCACCGTCGTATTCTGAAAAAAATCCTCTAGGATATATTCCAAGCCATAAAAGCTGCCGTTGTCAAACCCTTGGCAAAAAACATCAAAATTATTATCAAGGTTTACATCGGGTATTTTGTTTTGATTGATTGTTTTCATTTTTATCACCACCTATTTTTTTATCAATTATTGCTGAACGTTGGTCGAATGTTAATGGGTAGTTGCTGAATGTAGTATGAACGGACGAAATAATTTGGTAGTGGTAAAGATCAAAGCAATTTCAATCTAAGTTAGTTACTGAATATAGATCTCTCAGGTTTTTAAAACCTGAGAGATCATCTGTAAAACCACTGTAAGTTGAACGTCTAAACTTTATTCATCAGTAGGCATATTTTTGAGAAAAATATGGGCATAAAAAATAGCTACACCAAAAAAACTCGTGAGGATAATATCTAATATCATGGGAATAATACTCCTAGAAATGTAAGTTAACGATTTACCAATAGTTTCATGTGATCAATTTTCACATGAGCTTACAAACTATAAAGCTATTTTCATGCCATAAATTATTATTACTAATAAAGTGAATAAAATTAATTGGTTAAGGATAAGCTAACATGAATATAAAAAGACTAAGGGTTGAAAAAAACCATTTGCAATGGTTTTTTTCAACCACTGATAAACCCCATCTATTTTGAAAACCGTAGTTTTTTCTCAATAGGATTCAGGGATATTTTAGTAAAAAGTCGGTCAGCAATGGCGGTAGGCATTGAATTAATGGATTGCACAAACGCTTCAAATTGGGTGATGAACTTGCTTTTATGGTCGTAGCAGACTGGGTAGGTGACATCCTCACGAACCCTTGCCACAGGTGTTCAACAGGCATAAAGTCGGAGCTGTAGGCGGGCAGGAGATCAAGCTCGTTCTGCGCCGTCTGCCAAGCTATTGGGAATAATTTTCTAGGATATTGCTATAACTTTCTCGTTGCTTACGGATTTGTACTTATCAAGCAAGCTCGAATTATATGTAGCGAACAATTCGGGTATATTCATGCTTGAATATCGCCTTAAAGTATATTCATTTGAAAATCGAGGCTACGTTCAGCCAGCCAGAATAATGCGACTATGGCAATACCCGTAGAACCCAATTTCATTACCAGCACTGGATAATAACGATATTGGCTGAATAAAATAATGATCGGAAAAGCAATACTGACGATGGCTAATTGACCCACTTCCACACCCAGATTAAAGCCCAGCAGAGAAATAAGTCCTTGGGTATTTGGCAAGCCCATGTCGAGCAACACACTGGCAATGCCCATGCCGTGAATAAGCCCGAAGCCAAAGGCAAACCCGCTACGGCGACGCACAAATATCGGATAAACATTGTTAAGTGCTGCAATGACGACCGAAGCGGCAATAGCCGATTCAACCCAGCGTGTGGGCAGTGATATATAACCCAATACCGCTAGACTAAGGGTAATTGAATGTGCCAGCGTGAAAGCAGTAACCACTGCCAGTACTTCCCAAAATGCCTGTGAAAAACCTTGTTTTGGATACCAACTGGAATTTTCTCTAACCAGTGCCGCAGGTAACAAAAGGCTTAGCAGAAACAAAATGTGATCGAAACCAATCCAGATATGCCAAACACCTTCATGTGCAAAATTAAGGAACTCTTGCCACGGTTTGCGAACTGAGTTCAACGCAAAGTCTACCTGTTTACGATCTGGACTGAAAATGGTCGTGTCGGTGCGTTCGTTGCGGGTTAATTTTAATAGGCCTCGATGCTGAGCATCAAGATCGAAAAACAAGCCATAGGTAATCGATAGCTTTTGTACATCAGCCAAACAGTCTGCTTGAAAATTCAGTACCGCATAATGACCGTCACTGTGTTCATCGACCAAAATGTCTGTCGGCTTGAGCGGGCAGTTTTGTTGATTGGTAGCGATTTCTAGCCGATTTAACGCATAAGCGTAAACCGCTTCTTTACGTTCACGCAATTCAGTCCAAGTGATATGACCATCATCATTGCCATCTAAACCTATCGCATAATCTAAGTCGCGTAGGGCAATATCCCATTGCCCCTGCACCTGATTTCCCTCGACTTTTAAGGCTAGGTAACTATCACTGGGTTTGTGTGCCATCGCGCTAAAACTCGCCAATGACAGAAAAACGATTAGCATGATGTGCTTCATGAGTCTATCCTTTTAAATTGCTCGATTAAGGGTTGTAAACGGGCATCCTGCAAGCGGGATTGCGTGAGAAAATCAAGAGTAGCCTGAGCCTCGTGCTGGGCTGTGCCAGACGCTAATGCCGCTTCCAGTAGAATTCGGGCATCGCGAGATTCATGCTGGACTGACCAATTTTTGTGTGCTAACTCCAACGCTAGTTCGGGTTTATTCAATACATGAAGCATAAAGCGTGCTTCATCGCCTTGATGACTGGAATCACCACGCATCCGACTGGCGGCAAAACGGGCTTCGAGTGTCTCTTTATGGCTGCCTAATTCAGGTAAGTTCAATTGTTGTTCTGCCATAGTGAGCCGCAACAACAAGCCGTCAGCACGGGTTTCATTTTGCAAGAGCTTAATAACTTCGTTGTAGCGTTTATGATTCAGTAGAAAATCGGCATAAGTGGCTAACAAATAGCCATTACGTTGTTCCAAGTCGAACGCTTTACGATACTGTTGCTCGGCTACTTCAGCATCGCCTTTACGTTCTGCCATTTCTGCTAGCGTTATTAATGCCCATTGTTTTTCTTGTGGCGGCTCAGTTTGAGCTATTTGTATGGCTTGATTAAGTTGTTGATAGGCAGAATCAAGTTGACCAGAAAGGCTCAAGGTAGAAGTCATGCAGACGGTGGCGGTGAGAGGCGATGCCAACTTAAGTAACGGCAAACAGCTATTTAAGGCGGCTGTATAATTTCCCTGTACTTCTTGAATCAAAGCACGGGTCAGCCAAGCTTGTGCTAAGCGCGGTTGTTGAGCAAGTGCTTTGTTCAACTGTTCCAATGCGGCTGGAAATTCATGACGGTTTTGAAATAGCGTAGCACGCAGGGTTAGTGCCTCAGCACTCGGATACGCGGTTTTCATCCAAGGCGTTAACGCGGCTTCGGCATAGCCGTAATAGCGCGGATCAGATTCGGCGCGTCCCAATTCAATGTAGCGTTTGACCAGTTGTAGTGCTTTAGGGAAGTCATTGGGATTGGACTCAACCAGCTTTCTTAATGCTCGAATCTCGAACCAGCTTTCACCATGTGCGGGCAGCTGCTCCAAAATTTCATTATCAGTCTTGGGAGTGTACGGTTGGGCGTAGGCGGAGCTATAAATTGATCCACAAAGTGCCAAGCCGATAATCAATGAGTATTTCACTGGACAGTTCCTTACTGCCCACTTTCCAGTGGGCATGATGTGTGATTTTAGTGTCGCTGAATAGTTACCAAAAAATCTACTCTGCGCCAGAGCATAGCTATCTAAACCAGTAAATTTGCTTCTTCTCCAGCGGGAGAAAGCAGGGATAAAGCCTCTCCTCACCCCTGCCCTCTCCAACAGGAGAGGGAGCTTGACTTAGTCGATTGGGCAAGTGCTTAAGGTTAAAAATCCAGCATCAGAACAGCCTGATTCGCTAGGATCGACGTGACGACTGTTTCGACCACTATTGGCAAAAGCAACATAAGGAAAGCTTTCCTGATAGGCTCTATCGTTAGCGTTAACACCATCGGCAACCCGATTATTTGGAAACACATTAAAGGCTGGATTCAATACCCCGACGACGGCTTGCGCTGCAATATCGGTAACATCGTCGGACACTCTGCGACCATTGGGAAAGCCTGCTTTATCACCCGCCAAAAATCCCATGCGCTTACGAGAGTTAAACGCTGTGGGTGCTATGCCAGTATTAAGCCTTAATAAGTCAGCAATCGGCCCTTGTTGAGCCGTTGTGCAACCAGGACAAATCGGTGCCGCATAAAATACTAGCGGTGCCAAATCCAGTCTTGGGGCGGCTGGAATTTTTACCGCGCCGCTATAAGCAGCATTGATGACCCTAGCCAGCAACGGATCGAGTAAATAATTGGCAAACACGGCATCGTTTTTAGGCTCGCTCATGCTGAACTTATCTTTATCGCCCGTACCAATCAGTAACTCATTAATCAGAGGATTACCCATGCGTTGAATCTGAGTAAAACTGTTGGCGAGTTTAGTTTTGCCGCCTAGTTTTTCAGAAAATTCCTTAGTGCGGGGTCTGGAGGTGGTGGCGTAAGTACCGAGTACCGCCAGCGCGTCAGCGGCGGAATGTTGCTGCCCATCTTTAGTTAATAGCGCGATAGGTAGTTCTATAGCGATGGTGTTGACGTTAAATCCCGCAACATCGTCGGCGGCAAAATTAAGGTCATCGGCATTATTCTGTGCCTCGGAAAATACCCCTGGAATACCCGTGCTAAAAGCATCAGCGCGGAAATTAAAGGTATCGAAAGCAGCACCCAAATCAATGTAAAACGGATCGTCTACCGTCCCCGCAAAAACACGGACACCGCCCGATAAATCATAAATCCCTTGGCTAGCCAACTCGTTGTAATTCGGCATGGTTCTCGGACCGACGTTAGAGGGTACTGCGTAAAGCTTCTGTTGATTGGTCAAATCAACCACTTGCCGATTTCTGCCTTTTCCTTTAATGAGTGTGATGGTATAACTTTGACGCAAGCCCAAGCCTTCAGAACCTGGTCCATCGAGTGCGGTGATCGCAGGGGGTACTATCAGTGTGCCAGGAGGAAATTTATCTGGGTTGGGTGAGTTCGCTGGTGCAAAAATACCTGTACCTGCACCCACAAAGCCAGTAAAAACACTGGGTAAACGGTTTTCAGTTTTAAAACGAAATTGCAAAGTAATGTCTTCGTCCGCATCAAAATTATTGTCAATTTTCATTTCATAGAGAATTTCTGGATCAAACGGGAAATAATTAGGTCCGTTGCTCGCTTCCAGAAATGGATCGACATTTAATATCATCGTCACCTTGCTAGGGTCGTCATAACTGACAAAGCTATACCAGTCAGTAATATCGGCTTTGGTATCAAGCGCGGTCAACGGTGCTTCTCGGTGATTGGCGGCATGAGCTGATTCGACAGAACCCAGCATAAGTAATGCGCTGGAAAGTAGGGCTAGTTGCCAGTGTGTAGGGGGAAATATATTTTTCATAATTGATTCCTGTGTTAAAAATTTAGATTGCACTGTGGATACGAAATAAACGACCAAGTGGATGTGAGAAAATATAAAAATAACCAAACTTTATTTTTCTGTTATGTCAGGACTGAGCATGGGTGCAACCGAAAAGCATTAAATAAGGCGGTTCGGGGACAGTATTTAATTAGGCAATTGCTAACAACTAACGCCAGCTTTACAATACATGGCGTATCTATAGTTTCAGCATCTAGGTAATTGTTTTTTGCGTATAGTTGATTAAGGGATAACGATGAACCAGAGGATCGAAAATAGCATGGACAATGATCCTGATAACCAGCAAATCAAGGAGCTGGAGAAAAGCGATCAATTCATAGCTAACGAACAATTGCTTCAGGAGTGGATTGCCCGTGTTGTGGATAGTGATCAGACCGCGCTTGGTTTGTTGTATGAAAGTCTGGTCGGGCAGGTTTATGGACTGGCTTTACGGATCACAAGGCGAGTGCAATTGGCAGAAGAAGTGGTTCAGGATACCTTCTGGCAGGTTTGGCGGCAGGCACCGAGGTTCGATCCTGAAAGAGGAGCAGTAAAAGTGTGGGTAATGACTATTGCTCGGAGTCGAGCGTTGGACGCACTTCGCCACATCGATCTGAATGAATGCAATCTCGAACCAGAAACTTTGGGATTATTCGAAGCTTCTGAAGACGATACTTCCCCTGATTTGCTGATAGCGATGCAGCAAGGACATCAATTGCATACCGCGTTGGCAAGTCTCGACTCCCTGCCACGACAACTGGTGTCTTTGGCATTCTTTCGGGGGCTAAGTCATGACGAAATCGCTGGACATACAGGTTTGCCGCTGGGTACTGTCAAGTCTCATATACGGCGTGCATTGCTTACCTTACAACAAATATTGACAGCCAATGTCACTGAGGTAATTTAACTCTATGAATAACAGACCAGAATCCCTGAATGATTGCCACGAAACGGATCAAGTCGATCTGAACCGCTTCCTGTTGGCTGGTTTAGCACCTATCGCTCCCAATCCCAAGCAGCAGGCGACTCTGCGAATCGGTATTATGGAGCGTGTCGCTCAGAGTATTGCCGAGCGGGCTGACTTGTTGACAGTCCGTTTGAAGAGCGGCGTATGGCAAACACTCAAATCGGGCATACGCTTCAAACCACTATGGACTGGAACACAAGGAAGCTCGGTGTTGATCGAATTTGCTGCTGGCGCAAGCCTTCCTGCGCATCGTCACAGCTGGGTGGAAGAAGGTATTGTGTTACGCGGCGACTTGGAAATAGGCGAACTGACACTTGGCCCATTGGATTATCATATTTCCCCGATCGGCAGTCGTCATGCAAGTATCCGCTCACGTCAAGGCGCGTTGGCTTTTTTGCGCGGCACATCACTCGGCAAAAAACCACCCATCTTGCGAGAGCTGGTAGGCGGCGTGCTGCCATTAGGTGGAGATAGCTCCCGAACTATTTTTGCCCATAAAAATGACAATTGGATAGAATTGCTAGAAGGGGTGTTTAAGAAGGATTTGTGGTCTGATGAAAATTGGGTATCACGAATTTACCGCTTAGAACCAGGGGCGTTGGTTCCAGGACACTCACACCTGCTGGATGAAGAGTGCATGATGCTTCAAGGCGAAGTGTTTCTGGGAGATATTTTGCTGCGTGCTGGGGAATATCAGTTGGCTCCAGCGGGAAGTCTGCATGGTGATGTCTATAGCGATGTGGGTGCTACATTATTTGTGCGTGGCGCACGAGATTATTGAATCTTTCCTAGTTTTTCCAGTGCGCCGCGCAGTTTCATAATGACACGCATCATTTCATCTAATTCATCAAACTGCACTTTTCCACTCCTTTACCACTAATTTATTTCTTGGATTCAACTAGCAAATGCAGCGTAGCAGTGTCGTTTTTAAAATCTGAAAGGTCATGTGTAAAACCACTGTAAGTTGAATGTCTAAACTTTATTCATCAGTAGGCATATTTTTGAGAAAAATATGGGCATAAAAAATAGCTACACCAAAAAAACTCGTGAGGATAATATCTAATATCATGGGAATAATACTCCTAGAAATGTAAGTTAACGGTTTACCAATAGTTTCATGTGATCAATTTTCACATGAGCTTACAGGCTATAAAGCTATTTTCATGCCATAAATTATTATTACCAATAAAGTGAATAAAATTAATTGGTTAAGGATAAGCTAACATGAATATAAAAAGACTAAGGGTTGAAAAAAACCATTTGCAATGGTTTTTTCAACCACTGATATGAACTCGGAATAGTGGATTAAATCTGTGTAAGCATGACTGCCAGTCCTTTAAAGGACTGGCAGTTATTAATATTGCTATAACGGGTTTAATACATGGCCGAAATAACTATCGCGGTAATATTCGTACGGGGTCGATACTGGTTGAGTAGATGTCGATTGCTGGGCAGTAAATTATATTGTCCACGAAAAATACGAGCTATCAATCTATTCGTTTTTTGTGGGAAAATTGCTTTTTTTATATTGACCATGCGTAATATCAGGAGTAATTTAAATCCGTAATTATGGGTAAATAAGCTCTTATCAATTAATGATGTGTATTTGGGAATGCAAGCTCTGCTTGCAAAGTCAGGCGAATGCTAACCTTCACCACACGGTAATACCCACTGACTTTTTGCCAAAAACTTATCACATTTAAACTCAAGCTTGTTAATTAGCCAAGTCGATGACAGTGCGGTGGGTTTTATATCATTGTTTTTTTGTATTAACCTTTGGTGCTAGTTAACTCCATAAAAATAAACAAAATAAATCAATGTGTTGTGATTAAAACATTTTTTTGTTTACCGCTATTAGAAGGAAAAAGGAAATAGGAGTCAAAAAGCTTCAGCTTTTTACAAATCAGCAATAGCTAAAGCTATTGGACTCCATTAAAGACAATCGCTTACTGTTTTAGCTGCTTAATTTAAACTAGCACCAAAGGTTATTAATTCCCTGTTTTTTAGGATTACCCTCATTTAAAAACATCTTTATACACTATTTGTCCATAGCATATTGAGAGAAAGGCGGTGAAGTATGAAATATCAATTAGAAGTAGGAATGGGGCTTTTGCTGACTGTTTTCTCCGTCTATGGTGCTAATGAAGCTTTAGTAATGCCTTTAAACGAATCAGGTGGTCTCAGACCCAGTGCTAAGCCATTAGTCATGCCTAATCCAATACCAAAATCGCCAGTCATCGATGTTCCGCAAGCACCAAAAGAGAAATTTTCTGTGCAAAAAAATTATAATTCAAAAGAAATTGTATTAGAGGCTATTAAATTTGAAGGCTATAGCGTATTTTCAAGTGATGAACTTGATGAGCTAGCCAAACCGTATTTACATAAGCCAGTGAGTGTCGATGAATTAGAAGAATTGCGTCGCTTAGTGACGCACTATTATATTGATAAAGGCTATATAACCTCTGGCGCAACCTTTCCAAGCAATCCGATTGAGAAAAAAACTTTGCGGATTAAAATTGTCGAAGGACGAGTAGGTGAAATCAACATCAAAGGGACGGGGTGGTTGCGGGACGGCTACGTCAAAAAGCGTTTGCTTCCCGATGAGGACACTCCATTAAATATGAACGAACTTCAGGATCGCTTTCGGCTATTGTTGACAGACCCTCTATTTGACCATCTCAATGGTCGATTATTACCAGGAGCTGACCGAGGGCTGAGTGTATTAGACTTGGATGTAGTCCGCGCTCGACCCTATCAGTTTTCAGCAATCATGGATAACTATCGTTCGCCATCAATCGGAGCTGAAGCAATTGGTGCTAACACATGGGTTCGTAACTTGACAGGTCAAGGTGATGTCATTGATTTAACGTTTCTTACCAGCAATCCTATGGGTGGTAGGGGTTTGCAATATTTTGGTAACTGGCTGATGCCGTTGGGCGATTATGGTACTAAAGCCTATTTCTCGTTTAATAATTCAAATTCCTCAATCATCGAAGAGCCGTTGACAAGGCTTGATATTAACAGCAAGACATTTTCGGTTGAAGGCGGACTTAACCAACTTCTGATTGATAGTCTTGAACGGCGGTTAACGTTTGGTGTGGGAGTTGGCTTTAAGGAAAATGAAACGACCTTATTAGGGCAGTCGTTTTCTTTTATTCCTGGACTGCTCACAGGGAAAAATCAAGTTTCATTTGTTCGTATCAACCAAGAATATATCGAACGCTGGGAGAAAGTGGTGGTGGCGTTACGCTCTACGTTTAGCGTTGGCTTGGCTTCGTTTGGTGCGTCTACCAATAGCAATTCTCTGTATCCAGATAGCCAATTCTTTGCGTGGTTAGGGCAAACCCAAGGTATTTGGCATTTGCCTTATGTGAAAAGTGATTTGATACTAAGAGGCACTATGCAGTTAAGTAACAATCCATTAATGCCACTTGAGCGCATGGCGGTCGGTGGACGTTACACAGTACGCGGCTACCGTGAAAATCAACTGGTTAGAGACAACGGCTACACGGGTAGCGCAGAAGTACACATACCTCTATTGGGCGATAGTCAAGCCGAGTACAGTGTCAAATTAGTGCCTTTTATAGATTATGGGGCAGCATGGAATAATGCCGATATAACGTTTGTTACTCCGACCACGCAATATCTTTATTCGACAGGAGTTGGTCTTCAGTTTCAAGCACCTCATATCAGCGGTGAATTTTTTTGGGCGCATCGTTTGGAAAACAAAACTATCCAGCAGTACGGAAACTT
Source organism: Methylococcales bacterium (assembly GCA_026398895.1). Classification (GTDB taxonomy): domain Bacteria; phylum Pseudomonadota; class Gammaproteobacteria; order Methylococcales; family Methylomonadaceae; genus UBA4132. The sequence goes on along the minus strand of JAPLRZ010000047.1, from coordinate 121,582 downwards.
ACAAGACGATGGTATTCACTTTCAAGTACGTTTAGATGCTTTCTAGGAGAGTCAATAATGAACCGTGTCCTAAATATATTTCTGTTATTGGCATTATTGACAATAGCCTTTAACCAGCAAGTGACCGCTGACGAGAAAGAGGTGGACGCTTTGATAAAAGCGAATAGCTCTCTTGAAAAAGGGGACTACCAAATTGCTTTGGAAGAGGCGAATTCAGCTCTACAACACGCTGCGACGAAGCCCGAACAAACCCGCGCAAACGGCGTGATTGGCAATAGCCTATTAGCCATGAATAAATTTGAGCGAGCGGAACAACCGTTACTTGACGCTTACAATTCAGCGGAAAAACCGCAAGATAAAGCCAGTTATGCCAATAGTTTAGGCGTTTTATATCATGGTCTTGGCAATACTGCACAACAACAGAAATTCTTCAAATTGGCGCAACAGCAAGTAGGGGATAACAAGCTGTTAGCACTGAAAATAGATTTGAACTGGATGAGATTTCAGCCAGAAACCGACGGATTGCCGAAAACTGACAAGATATTAACGAATATTGCAACCGTTGACTCTCCTAATGAACGGAGTCGTCTCCTTGTGAATTTAGCGGAAATCGCTAAATCTAGGGGAGAGCAACACGTTGCGAAACTCGCACTCGAAAAAGCCTATGCGGATAGTGATAAGATAACTGATGTTCGATTGTCGATGGAATTATTGGATAGTTTGGCGGACATTTATGAAAGTGACGGAAAATATGAGCAGGCTCTGGCGTTGAGTGAGCAAGCAAGCACGATGGTCGATCAAATGGACTTGGAGTATCTGTTAATTAATTTGGAGTGGCGAAAAGCCAGACTCTATGAACGGCTAGGGCGTAATGATTACGCGTTAGCCGCTTTTGGTAGGGCAGTGGATAATATTCAAGCGGTGCGTATGGACATTCCTGTGGAATACCATGATGGAAAATCATCGTTTCGTGAAACCTTGGAACCCGTCTATCTAGGTTATGCCTATCATTTGCTCAAGAAAGCAGCTAATCAGGAGGGCGAAGCCAAGCAGCGGACGTTATTACTGGCTCGCAAGACTGTCGAACAAATCAAACAAACGGAAATGGAAGATTTTCTTGGTGGACGCTGCCTAATCGAAGGTTTGCAACGTAGCGAATTGGAAACTATCGATACGAATGCAGCGATTTTGTATCCGATTATTTTGCCAGACAGGCTTGAAATATTGATGAGTATCGGTAAAAGTATTCATCAATATACCGTTTCAGTATCACAAGATAGCGTTCGTGAAGCGGCGATCAAATTGTCCAATGCTCTGCGCAACGGTTTGAAAAAATCTTACCGAAAGCCTTCTGAAAACCTCTATCAGTGGATAATCGCGCCGATTGAAAAAGACCTAGAGAACGCAGGAATCAAAACCTTAGTGATCGTTCCTGATGGTGTATTGCGCTTGATACCCTTTTCGGCTTTATCCGATGGACAGCATTATGTGCTGGAAAAATATGCAGTCTCTGTGTCGCCAGGAATGAGTTTAATGAGTGGCGGCGAAAACATAAAATCACGTTCCTATCTATCGCTGTTAGCGGGGCTTAGCAAACCTGGTTCCGTGGTTGAAAAACTGCCATCGCCAGCAATAAGCGGGATATTAGAGCCAGAATCAGGCGCAGGAGAAGCTGCTGAACGTGAATTACTAGGAACAAGAGCTGTGATGAGCAGATCTATCAGTGACAGCAAAAAACGCGAGCTTGATCGAAGTGTTGAAAGAATGCTTAGGCAACCTGGAGCGGTGCAAAAACTGCAAAAAGCATTAAGTTTGCCAGGTGTCGAAAACGAATTGGATAACATAAAAAAGAATTTAAAGAACAATGTATTGCTTAATGAAAGCTTCACCATAGAAAATTTTCGCCAACAAGTCACCAGCGAACAACCCTACGAAATAATTCATATCGCCTCGCATGGGATTTTTTCTTCGGATGCCAATAACAGCTTTCTGATGGCTTACGACAATATCCTTAAATTGGATGATCTTGAAGCACTACTACGCGGAAACAAAGGCTCGCTTGAATTATTAACCTTTAGTGCCTGTGAAACTGCCGAAGGTGACGACCGTGCGCCGATGGGATTCGCTGGTGCTGCCTTAAGAGCCAAGGCTAAAAGTGCGTTGGGTTCGTTATGGCCGATTTCGGACGAGGCGGCATCGCAACTGATGACCAGTTTTTATCGCAATCTGACGCAAGGGCAAGGCAAGGCGGAAGCACTACGGCAAGCGCAGTTAGAATTGCTGCACACTAACACTATGAATCATCCTTATTTTTGGTCACCCTTTATTCTAGTGGGGAACTGGTTATGAAAAATTGTATTCACTTTCTGGCAATTGTTGCCATTACGATATTCCATTTTAGTATGGCTCAAGCAGTTACTACTGCCATAAATGTTGATAGCACATTAGGTGCAAACCAGACTATAACTAATGCGGGCGGTGTTTATGCGATTACAGAAGCCAATGGTAAACCAGATGTACAAAGCGGAAATACTAATCTGTTTTTTAGTTTTTCCACGTTTAACGTCGGGGCAGGAAATACCGCTTCTTTTGATTTAACCAATAGTTGGAATAATGTAGTAACAAGGGTGACTGGGGGGGCTGCATCGACTATTGATGGCGCATTGAAAGTCAATACAGCCCTAGGTGGTTGGGCTAATAACTTCTTTTTCATTAATCCGTCTGGTATTACTTTTGGTCCTGGATCGGTAGTGGATGTGCCTGGTTCTTTTTATGCCAGCACTGCAAGTATACTAAATTTCAAGGATGGCACTTCTTTCCGAGCCGATGGAACTCAACCTAGCGGTCTTTCAGCGGCTGACCCCGTTTCTTTCGGTTTTCTTGGCAACGAAACAGGGGCATTAAATTTGAACAACACTCGTATACAACTGTTCGATGATACCCGTTTAGAACTGGTTGGACATGATATCAATATTAATAGCAGTACTCTTGGTCAAGTTAATCTCGTTGCTAATGGTTTTAGTCCATACCATATTGATGGTATACAAATGCTATTGCTGGCAACACACAGTCAAACGGCTGGAACAGTTGACCTAGATGGGCAAAAAGCCACTATTCCACTGAATGGCGATATTAATATCGCTAATACTACTCTACTTAATGCAGGGGGAGACGCTGAAGAAATCCAGTTTGTAAGAGGGGGAAATATCAGTTTAAGTAACGCGCATATTATTTCTGATAATTATGGAGACGATTGCGGTGGGTTTTGTTCCAGTAGCGATCCTTTAAGTATCCCTCTTAGCGGTATCGATATAACAGCAACTGGCAAATTAACACTAGATAACGTTTCAAGTATAGAATCTGAAACTTCGTTCAATCCAGTGGGTAATATTAATATTCAAGCCCAGTCACTGCTGCTCGATAACAACTCCAAAATCACAACCAGTTCAATAAATTCCACTCATATCAATTATCTTCCAGCAGGTACTATACCCGTTCCTAATCCCATTAACCCGCTGGCTGGCAATATTAATATCATGGTTGCTAATGACTTTGTGGCTAAAGGAGGTTCATCGATATTAAGCAGCACAGAAACTTTTGGTAATGCGGGGCATATCAATATTACAGCAGGTTCGGTGGCATTGGATAATGCCAGCATCAAATCAGAAAGTAGCTCAAATAGTAATAGTCTTCTTGGTTATAACACGGATTCCAATGGCAATATTTTATATACCGCGAACAATCTTGATTTTACTAACCTTTATTCCAGTTCCAATCAATTGGTAACTGCTACACACAATGCAGGTGACGCGGGTCAGATTACGTTAAACACAACAGGCTCTATTGCCTTGGCAAACAACAGTTTAATTAGTACTAATATTCAAAGTGGTACTCAGGCTTCACAACTGGGCAAGATTGCCCTGAATGCCCAAGCAGGGGCAATCACCCTAGATGGCTCAACCGTCTCATCAACTACCAACGGTGATGCCAATGCTGGGGATATTGTCCTGACTGCCAGTGATCCATTACAACTGAGCAATAACGCCAAAATCACGACTGACTCTTCGGGTGCTAAACTAGGTAATAGCGGTGCAATCGCCGTGACCGCAAAAGCACTCACCATGAACAGGGGAGTGATAAGCTCCTCCAGCAAGAGTTTAGGCAGTGCGGGGCAGATTACTGTCAATACCCCCAATGGGATTGCCTTAAGCAATAGTTCAATCAGTACCGATGTGCAGAATGGCACTCAAAGCTCACAAACAGGCAAGATTGCCCTGAATGCCCAAGCAGGAGCAATCACCCTAGATGGTTCAACCGTCTCATCCACCACCAACGGTGATGCCAATGCAGGGGATATTAACCTTGTTGCAAGCGGTCTGTTACAAATGAGTAATGGCTCGAAGATTACCACCGACAGTCTTGGTGACAGTTCTAAACTCGGCAATAGCGGGGTAATTTCAATTGCCTCGAAAGATTTAACGATGAACACTGGCTCTCTGATAAGTTCTTCAACCAATAGTTTGGGCAATGCTGGCACAGTCACCATAAATACTGGACTCTTGAATATTCAGGGACTGGGTGCTATTCCTATCAGCCAGTTAGGACATTACGTCGAACCAAATTTTACGGGTATCCGTAGCACAGCTAACGCAGGTTCGAGTGGACAAACTGGCTTTATTGATATTCTTGCTCGTAACAATATGATGCTTACCAATGGTGCGCAAATAAGTATTTCCAATAAAGCAAATGTTGCCAACACCCGTTCTTTAGTACCGACCTATATCAATATTTTGACCCCCAATTTAACCATGACAAATAGCCAAATTGTTGCAGATTCAAGTGGCAATGTAGATGCTGGTGATATTAATATAACCTTTACTGATACCTTATACATGGATCCCTCTGCTATCAGCACACTGGCGAATAATGGTAATGGTGGAAATATTGTTATAAATGGCGGCAATATGTTTTGGTTGCAGGATTCAGCGATCACAACATCGGTTCTTGGTTTGCAAGGGAACGGCGGTAATATTGATATAAAATCGGATTATTTAATAATGAATAGTGGTTTTATTCAAGCCAATACAGCGGCACAAGGAGCAAGTGGCGGAACCGTTAATATCAATGTAAACACACTAATACCAAGCGGCAGTCTTTTATTTGTGGGGGGTAATTCACCTTTTCGATTCCAACCTTACTCTGGTATCAACGTGATTCAAGCCGCCGCACCCAATGGCGTGAAAGGACAAATAAACGCCACCTCACCACAATTGAATTTAAGTGGAACTTTGGCAAATTTAATTCTTCAATCGTTCGATCAAAATGTGTTAAGTCGTGATTTATGCGCCATTGGTGATAGTAGCTCCCTGTCGCAATCAGGTAAGGGTGGTTTGCGCAGACGTGCTAAGGATCCGTTATTATCGAATGCTTTTTAATGACAGGTGTCATGCAAAAGCAAAAGCAAGTTAATTGATTGAAAGCTCAAAAATTCATGAAAGCAGTTGATGATATTGCTATCATGACGCGCTACAACACATTAACCCACACAGAGAAGACCGTGCAGAATCCAGAATTAATGAATAAGTTAAAAAATAGCGTGCAAGACATCTTGGACGAAGCTAAACGCCAAGGCGCGAGTGCAGCAGAAGCGGGACTGAGTTTGCAAGATGGCTTGTCAGTTACCGCAAGGCTAGGTGAAGTAGAAACCATTGAGCATGATTGTAGTCAAAACTTGGGTGTCACCGTGTATTTTGGGCAATGCAAAGGCTCAGCGAGTAGCACCGATTTGTCAGCTGAATCCATTAAAGAAACCGTGAGTGCGGCGTGTAGCATTGCCCGTTATACCAGTGCTGATGAGTATGCAGGATTGCCAGAAAAAGAATTATTAGCCACTGAATTTCCTGATTTAGAGCTTTATCATCCGTGGAAAATTAGTGCGGATGAGGCGATAGCGTTAGCGATTGAATGCGAAAATGCGGCGCGGTTTTATGATGCTGAAATCAGTAATTCTGAAGGCGCGAGCGTCAGCAGTCATCAAGGTATTAGCGTGTTTGGTAATAGCTTGGATTTTTTACAAGGACGATTATCAACTCGTCATTCCTTAAGTTGTTCGGTATTAGGGCAACGTGGCGACAGTATGCAGCGCGATTATTGGTATAGCGTGGCAAGAAACGCACTGGGATTAGAGCCTGCCATTGAAGTCGGTAAAAAAGCCGCAGAACGCACCTTGCAACGCCTAGGAGCAAGATCACTAACAACGCGTGTCTGTCCCGTGCTGTATTGTGCTGAAACTGCATCGGGTTTGTTGGGTGCTTTAATCAGTGCGATTAGTGGCGGTAGTTTGTATCGCAAATCATCGTTTTTATTGGATGCTATAGACACGAAAATTTTTCCTGACTTTATTCATATTTACGAACAACCGCATTTATTAGGCGCGTTAGGCAGTTCGGTATTCGATAACGAAGGTGTCGCTACACAAGCGCGTGATATTGTTAAAGACGGTATTTTACTCGGCTATGTATTAAGCACTTATTCAGCGCGTAAGTTGGGCTTACAAACCACTGGTAATGCAGGGGGTGTGCATAATTTAACCATCACCCCCAGTGAGTTAGATTTTGAAGCCCTGTTAACACAAATGAACACAGGCTTATTAGTAACTGAATTAATGGGGCAAGGCATTAATCGAGTAACAGGCGATTATTCACGCGGCGCGTCAGGTTTTTGGGTAGAAAACGGCGTGATTCAATACCCAGTCGAAGAAATTACCATTGCAGGTAATTTAAAAACCATGTTCAAAAATATCGTTGCCATCGGTAATGATGTGGACACTCGCGGCAATGTTCGCACAGGGTCAATATTGGTTGAACAGATGTCGATTGCTGGGCAGTAAACCAATAAAGGTGGGCGTGATTTCAATCGCGCCTACCTTTATCTTAACGATAAAGACGGAAACTATTTCAGCATCAGTGGTAGTGCGGTCGGGGGCATGAATTTAGCCGCCTGATGAAAGCCTTATTTTAACTTAAGGGTTCTAAGTCGGTGCAATAATACGCAATCACTATTTTATACGACTACCCATAAGTCGAAAAAAGATAATGAAATCAAGGGTATTAGCATTTAGCAACACCATTGATTTAGAATAGAAATGGTTGCCAGCTTTCGGGGAGGGTATTCACTGCTTTTGTAAACCGCCCAATCATGGTTTATGGCTGGAAAAATCGAGCCATCCTGCAAAAAACCGCCTAAGGGCTTGAAGTTCGTAGATTCCCAGAAACTGCAACTGTCCGAGCAAGCTCAAAAATAACATCTGGAACATAGAAGCTGAAAACCCTGTATATTAGGGTCATTAATAATCAATGTGTTACAAATGTCATTTTTGCTATTTTTGGCAAAAAACTACGAATCTTGACATAGACCAATTTGTAACTAATTGATTATCTGATAATTATTAAAGTCAAGATAATTTAAGCGCGATTGCCCTGCCCTGTATATGGTTTATCTATTTGCTGGAATGTCTGAATGGTATAGTTACACGAGCATTACTACCAATGTTGAAGCACGATTTAATAAACATCTTGCTGGTAAAGGGGCGAAGTTCACAAAAATGAACCCACCTTCTCAGATAATGGCTAGTTGTCAAGTACAACTGATTGAACACTTAAATTCATCTTGCTACCAAAGTAGCAAGATGAAAAGCGAGAATGAAATTACAAGTTATAAGCTGTTTCACCGTGTTCGGTGGTATCCAAACCTAAGCGTTCGTCTTCTTCAGCGACACGCAGTCCTATGAGTATATCAACCAATTTATAAGCGATAAAAGAAACCGCGCCTGACCAGATAATAGTGATGACTACCCCCCATGACTGGCTCGCCAGTTGTCCCAAAAAGTTGTATGGATCAACACCGTTAGTGACATAATTCCAAACCCCTGTACCACCAAGTGCAGGATTTGCAACCACTGCTGTACCTAATGCACCCAAAATACCGCCAACACCGTGAACACCAAACGCATCCAAGGAATCATCATATTTCAGTTTAGCTTTTAGAATAGTCACCGACCAAAAACACGCGCTGCCAGATGCTAAGCCTAATAAAATAGACCCCATAGGGCCAGCCCAACCACAGGCTGGGGTAATAGCAACTAAACCTGCAACAGCACCCGAAGCTGCACCTAACATACTAGGTTTGCCACGGATAATCCATTCTGCGCCTGTCCATGACAAAGTGGCCGCAGCAGCGGCTAATAAGGTATTAACAAACACTAAAGTAGCTAGACCATTAGCTTCTAAGTTTGAGCCTACATTAAAACCAAACCAACCTACCCACAGTAAAGATGCACCTAGCATAGTCATGGTAACACTGTGCGGGGTAAGAAATTCTTTACCATAGCCTATGCGCTTGCCAATTAATAAACAGCCAACTAAACCAGCAACACCCGCGTTAATATGTACGACTGAGCCGCCCGCAAAGTCCAACGCGCCTTTTTGAAACAAAAATCCTGCGGTTGCTAACGCTTTATCGCCCGCGATTGCATCGGTGTACGCATCAGGACCAGCCCAATACCAAACCATGTGCGCAATGGGTAAATAAGAGAAGGTAAACCACAGTACGGTGAATAATAGTACCGCTGAAAATTTAACTCGCTCTGCAAACGCACCGATAATTAATGCGGGAGTGATCGTGGCAAAAGTGAGCTGAAAAGCGACATAAGCATACTCAGGTATATAGACCCCTTTGCTAAAGGTAGCCGCCATCGAATCAGGCGTTATGCCTTTGAGAAATAGCTTACTAAAGCCCCCAAAGAACGCATTACCTTCGGTAAATGCAATGCTATAACCATAAATTGCCCACAATACGGCTATCAATGAAAAAATAACAAAGGTTTGCATTAATATCGACAGCATATTTTTGGCGCGTACCATACCGCCATAAAACAAAGCCAAACCTGGGATCACCATGAGAATGACTAATACCGTAGAAATCATTACCCATGTGGTATCGCCTTTATTGGGAACAGGGGTTACAGCAGCTACCTCGGCTATCGCATTTATGGTTGCAGTTGCAGGCGCAGGATCAGCAAAACTGTAATTTGCGAAAATTGATAAACAACACAAGACAAAAATGCTTAATAGTGATTTCATGTGACCTCCTTTTGAATTAAAGTGCTTCATCGCCAGTTTCCCCCGTACGAATTCGAATGACCTGTTCTAAATTAGTAACAAAAATTTTACCGTCACCAATTTTGCCTGTGTTAGCAGATTTAGCGATTGCCTGTAGGGCTTTATCGACTAACAAATCAGGTACAGCGACTTCAATTTTAGCTTTTGGTAAAAAATCGACCACATATTCAGCACCTCGATACAGTTCAGTGTGACCTTTTTGGCGACCAAAGCCTTTGACTTCAGTCATGGTAATTCCAGAAACCCCCATATCCGATAATGCCTCACGAACATCATCCAATTTAAAAGGTTTGATAATAGCAGTTATTAGTTTCATGCAATGCCTCATGCGTAGTTTAAAGACTCAATAAACTTTTAGCACATAATGTGCCAGTCTATGGTTTATTCAATGGTTGCGGCTTATAGTCTTAAGCTTAGCTTATTATTCTAGGCTTCAAAACGCACTGTAGTGGGTCAATGGTTTTATTATGCACTCCAATAGTGCATCAAGTGGTCATGAAAAATTTTTGAGTAGTGGATTAAACCTGTTGTATAGCAAAAGCACCATAATTTGACATAGCAATCGCATTTAAATTTTAACTCTTAAAAATCAATATAATTTAAGTGCGGTTGCCTCGATACATGGACTAATCACTGGCATTTCAGACTCGGCAATCAGTCAAGCCTAGCCACAAGGAGGCTACGCTCGTAAATTGCACAGCCCATATTGAAGGTGTCTACAATGATGAAATGAACATTAAGGCTTAATTCCCCAAAGCCGTATTAAGCAAGGTTTGTGATGTAAGTTGAGAGTGTTTTTCAAGGAAGCGTCGCCAGCCGAGGTATAGCTAAGGCATAATCAATTTATATTGCGCTAGCTATAAAAGCTGGTGGGTTAGTGAACTAAGAACTGAAAGTTCAGGATACACGTCGACTAAACGACGTGTTGTTGGGTTCGAGATTAAAATTACTACCTGTATCAGGTTCTTGTGATGCTCTAAATATTGCTTAATCATCTCTTCAGTCATATTCCCATACCTTCAATTCATTAGAATAAAAACTGAAAATCGCGTTTAAGTTTATTTTTGACACACATTCATCAAATCAATAAATTCATCAAATAAGGCTTCCACATCATGTGGCCCTGGGCTGGCTTCTGGGTGTCCTTGAAAGCTGAACGCGGGGTAATCGGTGAGTTTAATACCTTGTAAACTACCATCGAATAATGAACGATGCGTGGCGATGACATTATCAGGTAAAGTCGATTCATCCACCGCAAAACCGTGGTTTTGACTGCTAATCATCACTCGCCCCGTAGCGATTTCCTGCACAGGATGATTCGCGCCATGATGTCCAAATTTCATTTTTTCAGTTTTCGCACCACTGGCAAGAGCTAATAATTGATGCCCTAAGCAAATACCAAATACGGGAATTTGAGTTTCCACGATGGTTTTAATCGCTTCAATAGCGTAGGTGCAAGGTTCGGGATCGCCTGGTCCATTGGATAAAAATACCCCGTCTGGGTTCATAGCGAGAACCTCAGCCGCTGGAGTTTGCGCGGGAACAACAGTGACACGACAACCTCGATTGACGAGCAATCTTAGAATATTGCGTTTAATACCGAAGTCGAATGCGACAACGTGCTTGCTTAGATTTTCGCCTTCTTGGTGAGCGTTGCGCAAATCCCAAGTATTTTCTGTCCACTGATATGATTCAGTCACGCTGACAACTTTGGCTAAATCCATGCCTTTTAAACCTGCAAAACCATCAATGGCAGCGGTTGCAGTTTCCACACTCGCTGCGTTACCTGCCATGATACAGCCGCGTTGTGCGCCTTTATCACGCAAGATGCGCGTTAATTTACGGGTATCGATTTCAGCAATCGCAACCACGTTATTATCAATCAGATATTGTTGCAAGGTTTTTTCTGACCGCCAGTTACTCGCCATCAACGGCAAGTCTCGAATTACCAAGCCACTGGCAAACACGGCTCTGGATTCGTCATCTTCGCTGGTTGTTCCTGTATTGCCGATATGCGGATAGGTTAAAGTGATAATTTGTTGGCAATAAGAAGGATCACTTAAGATTTCTTGATAGCCTGTCATGGCAGTATTAAATACCACTTCGCCAACAGAACAACCGTCTGCTCCTATCGATACGCCATGAAATACGGTGCCATCTTCTAGCACTAATAATGCGGATTTAGTCAAACACGTCACCTCTAATGTACAAAACGGGATGACCCTATAAAGATTCATCCCGCTATAAAAAATCTAATTGCGTCACTATACAAAATTATACCACTTTGGTCATTAACAATTTGGCTCTATATGGATTCCAAGGTCTTTTTAAGTAGCGATTCCAAAAGAGAAGATAACAAGCGTTTGCCGCGTTTTTTCACATTATGCACGAACTCAAAAAAGCTCAGATATAAAGGTAACTTATCCTGAGAAATACCACGATGGGGTCAAAGCCAAGGACGCAATAACGACCAAAAGCCCTCGATGCTATTAGAGCGTACCTCGCAAAAGCCATCACCGTCTTCATCGCGTGCGTATTCATGGGCGGAATGATTGACGGTTTTATGTTGAAATCCCCATTCCGCCAGTCGATTGTAGGGTAGTGGGTTAAATCTGTAATTATGTATAAATATCGCGCCCACAACGACCTTGTTAATCAGTAAATCGATGACCGTGTCGTGCATCGACTCTAGTTTCGAGAAGCATAAGGTTTTGCGTGTAAGTCGCTTGATCCAAGTGCGAAAGTTCAGATTTTTACGTTCGATTTTTTGTGTATTGCGCTTATCAATTTCATGTTTATCAGCCTCAAGGTGACGTTGATAAGCTCCCCAATCATCTGTGTAGAAGTAAAGGGGGCAAGCAAGGTTTTAAGTTGCTTGAATACGTCATCCTTGCGCCGACCAAATACATAAGCGAGTACCGTGTTAGTGGCATGATCAACAGCGTGCCACCGCCAGCGTTGGTTGGATTTGTTGCCTACATAAGACCACTGTTCGTCCATCCCAACCGCGAAAGCGGCTTCTAGCCCGCCATTCGCGGTGAGTTCAGTTAGCTTGGGATCAGCCGCGTGCCGTCTTTTTGGCAACCCAATACAAAACCACGCAACCCAAAATTTATTGTTTATACAAAGCCAATACTTGGCGCACATAATCTTGGGTTTCACGGTAGGGTGGAATAGTGTTGTTGTGTTTGATAACTGCATTTTCACCCGCATTATAAGCGGCGATGGCTAGGTCTAATCGAGGACCAAATAAAGTGAGCAAGTATTTTAAATAACGTGTGCCTCCTTCAACATTTTGATCGGGGTCATTGCGATTCATAACACCAAATCGCTGTGCAGTGGCTGGCATTAACTGCATTAAACCTGCTGCACCCGCTGAAGAAATAGCGGTTGAATTGTAAGCGGATTCAGTTTGAATCACCGCATGAAGTAATTTTGCATCCACTTGATGACGTTGAGCGGCATCTTCAATCAGCTCGTTATATTTGGCTTTATTGACACCTGAAAAAGTATGCCGCTTAAGAACAGCCGCCATAAAAGGGCTTCCAGATGATGCTACCGACGGCGGATGAATCGGGGTTTTTATGATGCGTTTATACAGCTTATTTCTAGGCTCATCGGTGTAAAAAACGTGACCACCCGCATCCACATATTTATACACATCCGCCATTACCTGAGTTGAGCTAAGCAATGCCAATGAAACAACTGTAATTTTCAACATATCCACGCCCTACTATTCGTTAGATTTAACCACTATTAGGCTGGCTGCTTTAATCGCTTTTGCTCGCGCTTTATCAACAGTTGATGCACTCGCTAAGGCAACGCCCATTCGTCTGTGTGTAAAAGCTTCAGGTTTACCAAATAGACGCACTTCGCTATCGGGTACGCTAAGTGCCTGTGCTAAGCCTTCATAAACCACTGCTTTTGCATTGATACCACCCAAAATCACCGCGCTCGCCCCCACTTTTTCTAAATGCGTTGCTACAGGTAAGCCCAAAATAGCTCTGGCGTGTAATTCAAATTCATTTTGTGCTTGCGTGACCATAGTCACCATACCTGTATCGTGTGGTCTAGGGCTAACTTCGCTAAACCAGACCTCATCACCTTTAATAAATAATTCCACACCAAATAAACCTAAACCGCCAATTTCAGTCGTGACTTTAGCGGCAATGTCTTGGGACAAGGCAAGCGCGGCGGCAGTCATGGTTTGCGGCTGCCAACTTTCACGGTAATCACCATGTTCCTGAACGTGTCCGATAGCTTCACAAAAATAGGTTTGTATTTCAGCGTCGGCATTCAAGGCACGAACGGTCAACAGGGTAATTTCAAAATCAAAATCGATGTTCGCCTCAGCGATCACTTTGCCTGTATTCACCCGCCCGCTGACCTTGGCAGTGTCCCACGCGGCTTGCAATTGCTCTGGACTTTTCACCATCGATTGTCCTTTGCCCGATGATGACATAGTCGGCTTAATAAAACATGGATAACCGATACCAGACTCAACAGCAGTTTTTAATTCATCAAAAGACTCGGCAAACGCATAACGCGATGTAGGTAGCTTTAGTTTTTCGGCGACTAATGTTCTGATACCTTCCCGATTCATAGTTAATTGAATCGCTCTAGCATTAGGAACAACGGTGCATAAGCCCTGCGCTTCAATTTCAGCCAGTGTAGCTGTGGCTATCGCTTCGATTTCGGGAATAATAAAATCAGGTTGCTCTAAGGCAATCAGTTTTTTAACTGCGTCGCCATCAGTCATATCAATGACATGACTACGATGCGCTACATGGTGCGCAGGGGCATTAGCATAACGGTCAACGGCAATCACTTCAACGCCATAGCGTTGCAATGCAATAGTCAGTTCTTTGCCTAGTTCGCCGCTGCCTAATAATAACGCTTTAGTAGCACTGTTGCTTAATGCAGTACCTATGATCATGTTGCCCCGCTTATTGTCCAAAAAATCGTATTCGCTAACTATAGTTCAAGCAGGCTGATAATGCTATTAACCTGTGCATCGCTATCATTGAGAGCTGGAATATAGCGATACTGCTCACCACCCGCCTCAATAAAAATTTCTTTATTAGTAAGGGCAATTTCTTCCAAGGTTTCCAAGCAATCCACTGCAAAACCTGGGCAAACTAGATCAACAGTTTTAATCCCCTGCGTAGGTAAATTCTGTAACGTGTCCACACAATAAGGTTTTAACCACTGCGCTTTACCAAAACGAGATTGAAAAACCAACATCCATTCGCTGTCAGCCAAGTCTAATTTTTCCGCAATTAATCTAGCAGTTTTTTGGCACTGATAAAAATACGGATCACCCCATTTAGTCAATTGCTCAGGTAAGCCATGAAATGACATCACCAATAAATCATTTTTTGGTTGCTCCTTCCACGCCTGAGTAATTGAATCGGCAATCGCAGCAATATGCGCTTCGTTTTGATGATAATCACTGATAAAGCGAAAACTGGGTAAATGTCGCCATGTATTCAGCTCATTAATTAACGCATCATAAATAGAAGCCGTTGTGGTTGACGAGTATTGTGGATACAAAGGCAGAACAATAATATTGTTAATGCCTTGGTCTTTAAATCGGCGCAATTGTGTTGTCATTGATGGTTCGCCATAACGCATCACATAATCCACCGTTATATCTTTGGCTATTAACTGCTCAGCGACTTTTTCGGCTAATTGACGCGTTAAAAAAGCTAATGGTGAACCTTTTTCTGCATCCCATATTGTTTGATACGCATGAGCTGATTTTTTTGGGCGAAACGGCAACACAAGACAGTTGAGAATAATCCACCACACAGGACGCGGAATATTCACCACCCGCTTATCCCACAGAAACTCACCCAGAAAACGCCGCACTGCTTTGGTAGTTGGTGCGGTTGGTGAACCTAAATTTGCCAGTAATACGCCAGTTTTTTTTGTCATGGTTTTAGTGGTTTAGTTTAAATATTATCTGGAGTCCAAAACAGGTTTTGGACGTTATATAAAAAACTTAATTTTTGTAAAGGGAATATATTTATAATCAGGTATTTTTTATGTCGCACAACGTCTGTTATTGAGTGTATTAAATTCACAATATCCAAGGATTAATCATAGGAATGTTACAGGCATAAAAATCGCGTTCATTGCGTGTGACTAATGTTAAATGATGAGTATAAGCAACTGCGGCAATAATACTATCCATAGAAGCAACGGATTGCCCTTTTTTTTCAACATTGGCAACGATTAAACTCCAGTTTTCCATTACAGCTAAATCAACAGTTAAAATTCTATTATGATAATCTTCAAATAAGGTTTCCAGCCAAAATAATAAATCCTGTTTTTTCTTGGAAGCAGGTAGTTTATTAATGCCTTTTTTGATTTCACCTATATTGATAACGCTTAAATATAAGTCGTCAGAATTTACATTATTAAACCATTCAATAACACCAGTATCCGCTTCGGGTTTGGTAAATTCAGAAATAGCGCAGGTATCAAGTAAATATTTCAAAATACTATATCCTTTGGATAATCCCGCTGACGCTCAAAATCTATTTCATCTATCTTAGGCGCATTAAGCAAGAATACTTTAAAATCTGGTTTGCTTGTTGTTGATTCTTGAACCACTTTGTTTTTTTCGATTAAAAATTGATAAAAATCGAGTAATTCTTGTTGTGCTATTGGTGGTAATGCTAATAAATCGATAGTAGGCATTTTTATTCCTTTAATATCTAATTATTGGTAGGTTATGAGTGAATTTGCAAGCCCCGAACATTTTAAGTTATTCGTTGTTTTTGTTGGGTTGCCAAAAAGCAGCAACCCAACCTACGCCACTAACAATCATCTAAAAATTTCAATTCGATATTACTACTTTTTAATAATTTAGCTCTCAAATTATGAAAATAATTTTCAGGTTTTTTACTTCTCGTTCTATATTCTTCATATAGTTTATGTGTAAGCGAAAAAACATAAGAACCATATAAGCATGAATATTTTATTTGGCTGTTAATATCATCGCTTAGTGGTTTTTCATAACTAAGTATTTGTTTTAAAAATGAAACGGTATCGGTAGTTAATCCGTTATTATAGATGTTATTTAATGCTGTCTCTAATCCGTATATTCCATTATAATTTATTTTATTTCTGGTTTCAGATGGGAACGCTTCTCCCATATTATTACGATTCATTATATGACTCAGCTTATTTAATATAGATTTTTCGTCATTATTTTTTTTACAAGGTTCATCAATTACCTCTTTTATTTTTTTCCAAGCGTTTTGATGTGCATTGCTATCCGCAGATTTTAGCTCTATAGTGACATAATCCGTTAGAATTTCTGAAACCGAAAAACTATAATTCCCTTTATTAATTTGAATAGCCTCTCCTCCTAAAATTGTAAGAATATCGCTTAGTTCTTTTGCTTGGCTACCGTCAAAAAAAACAAATCCTTTATGTAATAATCTAAGAAGAGTGGTTATAGAAAAAAAGAACAGATAATAGGAGGTAACATACTTCCATGTGTGAGAGATATTAGAATTTTTATGTAAATCAACATACTGGACTATCATGCGTGTATAAAATAGTTCAACATCACATATTAATGAGCTAAAAAAAATATCCTTATTTATCTTTAAACTATAATTATTATTTGTGACACCAATAACAACACCCTCAACTTTAGATGATAAAATATTTTTAAGGTCAAAATGTTTTGCATCTTTGCATTTTTTTCCATAAGGAATTAAAGGGAAAATATAGGTATTCCTTAAGTCAACAAATCGAGTATCAAAAATAATCATCAAAAAATATCATCCACTGGAATATCCATTTTCTTGTGTTGATTTAATTCAGATCGCATTTCCCTTGTAAGCTTCTGTAATGTAGCTCTATTAGAGCCAACATAAGTATCGTATTCAATTCTTGATATAGGATCTAAAATTTCTTCAAGACTTTCTACTCTTAAATTGCCATATTCTTTTAGTGTTTTATCTATAACTTCGTTAAAAATATTAAAAATCGCTTTAAAAAGTGTACCGTTATTTAATTTAGCTCTTTGTGACTTACTCTTTTTAAATATATTTTCAACTGCTTGTAAATAATTTTTTATACCTTTATAAATCACATGAACATCTTTATCTTCAAAATAACTATTTTCAAACAGTTGATTCGTTGCTCCATTAAATGAGACTCTTGTTATTTTACCAACTTGGCTTTTTGTTGGCGACATAAGACCTGCCAAAACGCTGTCTTTATTTAATTCGTCAAACAATTGTTTTTGTTTTTCTTCTTTTTTATCCTCTCTACCAGCCAAATTTTTAATATCTAATAACAGTGTCGTTGGGACACCTTTTTGTTTTGTATTTATATCTATAAATAAAGAAACTTCATCCGAAGTTTTAAGACTATTAAATATAATGACGGGGACATCATAGTTTTTTTCAGATTTTATAAGACCATATAGCCTATGTTGACCATCTATTACCATAAATATTTTTGGTTTGTTTGAAAACCAAATTTGAGATGTTTCTTGATGATATTGAAATTGCGCGTGGTCTTGAATACTTAAAATTAAAGATGATGGGATACAACCCAACTCTTTATCCAAATAATTTGCAATATCCTTAGCTCGAGACTCATTCAAAGAACGCTGAAAACCTCTCTCTGAATCTTCATCTCTTCTTGAAACATAGCAGGTATCTTTTTCTTTTAATAACTCACTATTTAATATAGTTGTGTAAAATGTATATCCATTTTGAACACACTTAATAGCTGTTGTTTTTGTGATTTTTTCTCTCATAAAATATTTAATAACCTATTAACTAATAATTGACGCATTTCATCGTTCCAACGCTCTGCGTTGGAATGCCTCAGTTGACGCTCCAGCGTCTTCATTATTAAAGCACAACATCAATAAAACACAGATTGAAACGAGGACGCTGGAGCGTCCTCAGACGCATTCCAACGCGGAGCGTTGGAACGATAAGAAAGGTAATGCGTCGAGAAAATTTAAAGCCGCATTGGTGAGATTAAGTTTCAGCATTCAGTCGTTCCTGTAAACGTCTGGCTGTTTCTTCACAACCTGCAAAACCTGTTTTTAATGCCTGTTCAGCCTGTTCTGCCCAATAATTATCCTGTAATCGTGTTTTTTCAAATTCGGCAAACCAATCGCGTAATTGTGTGAACGCATCATCATCCAGTTCTGCAATTTGATGTTCCAAGACTTCTAGTTGATTCATTGTGTGACCTTTGAATGTTGAGAAAACTGTAAAGCGGTTTTTAAATCCGCCTTACTGGCTTGATTAATGCAAACAACATTTTTTGTATTTTTTACCGCTACCACAGGGGCAAGGATCATTGCGACCTGTTTTTTCAGAGGGTTCAATCTTTGTTTTAGCACTAAATGCAGCGAGTGCCAGCCTAAGTTCTTCAAACTTTTTACCATGATAATCTGGTTTCGGTGTCTCTCTGTGCTGCCTAAATCCCATTTCAATTTCAACTTCTTCAATATCCCCAGCCACCGAAATATCAACACAACCACGCTGGAATGCCGATCGTATTGTTTCTATGCTTTCTTTAGCATTCAAATCCATTAACTCTGCAACAACAAAACCCGCCAGATAGGAGTTTTCATCAGTAATTGTAGCCAAATACTCGGTCAAAAAAGCCACGCCTTGTTCCTTATAGTCAGGATTGTTGGCAATGATTTTTCCAAAAGCCGTCACCAGAGTGGCTTTTTTATTCTCATCTGTTGCAGTATCAGATAGTTGCTGTTTTATCGGTTCAATGGCTTTTTCACCGATAAGCCCCAAAATAGTAGGAATCTCTTCTGTACTCCAGTCATCATCACCAAATGCAGCAAATAGCGGCAACACAGCCGATTCAGCTTTTAATAATCCCAATACTCGCCAAGCATGATAAGGCGCAGAATTAATAAGCCCATCCTCGTCTTGCAATGCCTCTTCATCCTTTGCTAACTGCAACAATGCAGGCACATCCTTTTCTGTAAACCCTAACGCTAAATAACCTGACCAATCTTCGCTGAAATCAAATACAGCGTAGTTAAGTAATTTATCTACTTTTACCGAGTATTTCATAACTGCTACCCCCTTTTTTTATTAGCGATTAATCAGATTTAAAAACTCCGTGCGGGTACTAAAATCTTTGCGGAAAATTCCTGTCATCGCTGAGGTTGTCATCACCGAATTTTGTTTTTCCACGCCGCGCATCATCATACATAAATGCTTGGCTTCAATGACCACGGCAACGCCTCTTGCACCAACGGCGGTTTCGATGGCATCGGCGATTTGGCGGGTTAGTTGCTCTTGAATTTGCAGGCGGCGGGCGTACATATCGACCACGCGGGCAATTTTTGACAAACCTAATACTTTGCCATTGGGCAAATAACCGACATGACATTTACCGATGAACGGTAATAAATGATGCTCGCACAGGGAATATAATTCGATGTCTTTAACGATAACCATGTCTTCGGTATCGGCGGAAAAAATCGCACCATTCAACACACCTTCCAGTGTTTTTTCATAACCGTTGTTAAGAAATTTAAATGCTTTGGCGGCACGTTTTGGGGTGTCAATCAGCCCTTCACGGTTTAAATCTTCACCTATGGCTGTGATAATACTGGCAAAATGCTTTTCCATGTTTTTGGAGTCTCAAATTAAAAAAAAGTGGTGCAGTATAACATCATTGCTGGGTGAATTTTAACGCATCCAATACCACCTGCTCAGTTGCACCAGTGCGACAGGCATTTTCACTCAAATGTCGCCGCCATAATCTTGCGCCATATTCGCCATGAAATAAGCCTAAAATATGCCGCGTGATACTGTTTAAACGAACGCCATTATTGGATGCAAGCTGTTGTTGAATATACGGAATCAATAACGCGATAACTTGCTGGCGAGAAACAGGCGAATAATCCGCACCATAAAGCTGTTGATCGACCTCTGCTAACAGATAAGGATTTTGATAAACTTCACGCCCTACCATCACTCCATCAATATGTTCCAGCATGGTTTTAGTTTGCTCTAAGCTAGTAATGCCGCCGTTAATAATGATGTTTAACTGTGGGTAGTCCTTTTTAAGTTGATAAACCACATCGTAGCGCAATGGCGGTACATCACGGTTTTGTTTGGGTGATAAACCGCTTAACCACGCTTTTCGCGCGTGAACAATAAAGGTGTCACAACCCGCCTTAGCAACGGTATCGATAAAATGTACTAATTCCTCATAAGAATCACGGTCATCAATGCCAATTCTGGATTTAACGGTGACGGGGATTTTCACTGCATGATTCATCGCCGCCACGCAGTCTGCGACTACCTCAGGTTCAGCCATTAAACACGCACCAAAACGCCCGTTTTGCACGCGGTCACTGGGACAACCAACATTCAGATTCACTTCATCATAACCATAGTCTGCCACCATTTTGGCACACACAGCCAAGTCACGCGGATTGCTACCGCCTAATTGAAATGCCACAGGATTTTCTCTCACATCAAACTGTAAAAAACGCTGGGCATTGCCATGAAGCAATGCCCCAGTGGTCACCATTTCACTGTATAACAAGCACTGTTTTGACAGTAAACGATGGAAAAAACGGCAATGTGTATCCGTCCAATCTAACATAGGCGCAACTGAAAATTGCCTAGGCGATGATGCTATGGATAATCTTTTAGCTGCAAAGGATTCTAATCGGTTTAACATGACTTTATTATTGGGTGTTTTTAAGGCTTGAGAGATTGCCATTAAGTTTTTAGCCAAAACTATTAGCAAGCTCAGTATAAAGGTGTTGGTATCGCTGCCAAATCTCGGCACTATTTAAGCGTTGTTCTGTCTCTGCATATTCATTTAACAACGCGGTTTTCGCGCTATCGGACAATCCACGTTCTGCCATTGGGTACAAAATATTATCTTCTTTGAAAATATGCTCTTTTAACAATTGGGCATATTGCCGCATAGCCGTCACTAAACCCGTTAGGTCATTTTTAAGCAACTCATCTTCCATTGTTTGCACGAAGCTTCGTGCTTGACTATGCTCATTCAACATTTGAGGAATTGGATTACAATGAGTCAGAACACCCGCTACACCAAGATAGCGAAACAGACTGTCTTCTTCTTTGGCATGATGAAAATTATCGGCAAATTGATGAATAAAGTCGATAAAGTGATGGCTGTTGACCAATAAAATGGCGGTGTCTGGATGATTAGTAGCGCGTTCCATTAACGCGATATAGTTTAAAATTAACTGATGTTCATTCATTAGCGTTTCAGTAACAGACATAGCAAATACCTCGAAATTGATTACAAAACCGTTCGCTGAGCTTGTCGAAGTGTGAATGTGGTTCGACTGTTCGACAAGCTCACCACGAACGGTATCATTTTATTGTGCGTTAGCTCTTATGCTATATTTCATGCCTTACTGACCACACTCCATTTTTATGTCGAACTCAGATTAAGATAGATGAAAAAATCACCAAACACCGCAAAAACTTCCACCGTAAACTGGTGGAAATTCACGCGTATAAACAAACCGCCAAAGAAATTAATTGGCGGTAATTCGCTCTGCACGCTAACCAATCAATGCGACAGAATGGCTGGCTTTAAGCCACTGTAGCCACAAAGCTAAGCCTTCGCCCGTTCTGGCTGACACTTGCAAGACTTTAATGCGCGGATTAACACGCCGCGCATATTCGATACATTGCGTGACATCAAAATCGACGTGCGGCAATAAATCGATTTTATTCAGCAGCATAATATCGGCAGCGGCAAACATATCAGGATATTTCAGCGGTTTATCTTCACCTTCTGTCACTGACAAAATCACCACTTTATGCGCTTCACCTAAATCAAACGCGGAAGGACAAACCAGATTGCCGACATTTTCGATAAATAACAGACTATTATCTTCAGGGGCAAGAGTTTCAATGGCGTGACCAATGCCGTGCGCATCTAGGTGACAACCTTTGCCTGTGTTAATTTGCACTGCTTTAACGCCTGTGGCGCGTATGCGTTCTGCGTCATTGCTGGTTTGTTGATCGCCTTCGATAACGCTAATGCTCAACTCAGCTTTTAACAATTCAATCGTTTTAGTCAATAAGCTGGTTTTACCTGAACCTGGGCTAGAAACCAAATTGAGGGTAAAAATTTTATGCTGGCGAAAATACTCCCGATTAACTTGAGCATATTGATTATTTTTGCCCAAAATATCTTGCTCAATTTTCACCATCCGCGCGGGATTTATAGTCGGTGCGTGGGCATGAGCTGGGCTTAGTCTGTTCTCATGATGATGCTCGTGGTCGTGACTATGAGCGTGATCATGATCATGATCGTGTGAGTGTCCAACAATTTTTGCATCCCCTGCATTACATCCACAATCGATACACATTAAGCTACCTCCAATTCTTTAATTCGCATTTGTTCACCATCATTAATTTGTAGTTGATACGCACCGCATAAAGGACAACCATCATAACGGTGTTCTATGATGATCTGTTGTTGACAGGCAAAACACCATGCTTGCCCGTCCACTTCAATAATTTCCAATGTTGCCGATTCTGCCAGTGAACCTTTCATCACCACGTCAAAACCAAAGCGCAACGCATCTGGTTCTACGCTAGATAACTTACCGATTTCTAACCAGACGGTTTTTACTCTAACAAACTGTTGTTGTTCGGCTTGCTGTTGCAAAACGTCCAGTATACCTTCACAAAGTGACATTTCGTGCATGATACTATTTCCTTTAACTCAGTAATTCTGGTCTATATTCAAAGTGCATAGTGTCGTAGTGATACCATTTTCCGCCCCAAATAAAACCGTATTTTTCAAAAATTTCTACGATTTGATGGGGAATAGAATTTTTATATTGATACTCACCTTTTGCCCATTGCCAATAATCAGCATATTTTGTATTAATATCAATAGCGACCGCAAAAGAATGATTACTTAATCTGTCTGTGCCGCTAATAACTCGCCAATTAAATGTACCTGAAGTATTAATAACATATTTTTTTAATTCAGTGGGTAATTCATCTAATTCCTTAGATACTTGTTCAAGCTTTATTGCAACATCATTAGTTTTTTGAATTTTAATCATTTCACCATCTGATTTTGGTAGCCATTTTATAGTGGTTAAATGGTCTTGAACGTCTGATTTAGTTGCACCATACAGTCGTTTAAAAAACTCTTCATTTCTAATTCGTCCTGCATCCACATTTAAAGCAGGTGGATTGTATGAATTAACTCCGACTAAATAAGGAAAGGCAAACATATCTTCTATATCCGCTTGCGCTAATAATTGCTCAAAGGTTTTTTGTTTGCCATCGTCATAAAGTTGCCGTTCACCATTACGCCAAACAATAGCGTTATTCTCACAGGAGACTAAATGCTCAGGATAAGCCTTAATTAATTTATTAGCATTTTTATCACAAACTGCCTGAGCATAATGACTAAATAGGGATAAAAAAATAGCGGCGGCTAAGGATTTCATTGTAAATAGATGTCGATGTAATTAGGGTAAATTTTCACAGAAACAACAGGTGTGCCATTAAGAATACTTTTTTGAGTTTCTTTATCAATATGTCCTTTTTTTAACATAGCGGGTATGCGTTCAAGATTATCTTTATCCGCAAAAAAACTATCAGCATTATCTTCATTATCACGCACATTAAATTTATGATAATTAGCACGGTCTTGACGAATAATATCAGCGACATTTTTTAAGCGTTGACCATCACTATTAAAATGATCCTCAGAGCTTAACTTAGCCGTATAACTTTCTACTAAAGTCTCTTCTGCATAACTCAACGGGCTAAGTAATAGCAAACCTATTAATACTATAATTTTTTTCATAATACTCTCGGTGTGTTGGTGACTAGAGAATTTATTATAAAGTGCTTTTGCTTTTAATTCATGATTTATCAATCATGTCGCGCTTCTAACAAAGACAATTCAGCTAAGGTATTAATATTAGTAAATATCTCAGGCACATCACTAAAATCAACCTGCACGGTATTTTGCAATGCAAGCCAAGTGTGTACTTTACGCTCACCACTGGCTAAATAAGTTTGTAAGCTTGTTTTTAAACGAGTGTGAATTGCCAAAAACACGGGATGTAAGCGTTCACCATCGAATGCTACCGCTATATCTGCATTCAACTCAGCGCGTACCGTTAGCAATTTTTGCAAATGCACTGTGGTTATTAATGGCGCGTCACACGGTACAATCAGCAATACATCGGCATCGCTATGAATCATTGCAGTGAGTATGCCCGCCAAAGGACCATCAAAACTATCAGTTTGGTCAGCAATCACAGGCAAGCCAAATTGTTGATACTGTTCATAATGACGGTTGGCATTGATGAGCGTCTCATTCACCAATGGCGCGAGTGCAGCAATCGCATAATCAACTAGCGGACGACCTTGATAACACACCAACCCTTTGTCCTGATGGTTCATGCGCCGCGCACGGCCACCTGCTAAAATCACACCTGTTATTTTTGTTGAGTTGTTCATAGTACAATAAACCTGCTAACCATAAATTGAGCGCATTTTTTACTTTCTGAACCATTAGGGATAAAAGTATCATCCATGAAAAAAAAACATCTACTCTCCATATTAACTGTTGCCTTAGTGGTGACATTAAGCAGCAATGTTTTTGCAGCAAAAAAAACCAAGAATCCCAAAAAAGCGGCGACTCCTGCCGTTTTAGTCAATGATTATCCAACTCGTGACCGTGTTGAATATGTCTTAAATTGTATCGCACAAAAAGACGGTAATTTGAGCAAAATGAATTACGTCACACAATATGCGTGCGGTTGTAAGATAGATAAAATTGCCGAAAAACTCAGCTTTGCTGATTATGAAGCGGCGAAAACCTTTTCTTATTTAGGCAAAGGGCAAACAGGCGATGCGGGCGGCGTGTTTCGTGATCCTAAACAAGCTAAGGACTTGAAAACCCGTATTAAAGAAGCTGAGGAATACGCACAGAAAAGTTGTTTTGTGAAATAGAGCATTTGTCCACGAAAGACACGAAAAGCACGAAAAAAAGACATGAAATTTTTCGTATTTTTCGTGCTTTTCGTGGACAATAATTTTAAACCAACAACAAAACCAACATCTGCTGGTAAATATCGCTCAAAATCTCCAAATCCCCTACACCAATATGCTCGTTAATTTTATGAATACTGGCATTCAACGCGCCTAATTCCAATGCCTGCGCACCTGTTGGAGCAATAAAACGCCCGTCTGACGTACCTCCGCCCGTATCATCAATAGTTTCAAAACCCGTAACGGTTTTAATCGCCGCATGAGCGGCATCAATCAACGCACCGCCTGAGGTTAAAAACGGATTACCTGATAATCGCCATTCCACATCATAATTAAGACCGTGTTTATCAAAAATAGCATGAACACGCTGTTTAATCATGTCTTCGGTTAGTTCGGTGCAAAAACGCAAATTAAACTGCACTTCAAGACTGGCAGGAATAATATTTTCCGCGCCCGTACCTGCGTTGATATTGGAAACCTGCAAACTGGTAGGTGGGAAAAACGCATTGCCGTTATCCCAGATTTCGTCGGTTAAGGCTTTTAACGCAGGGGCGAAACGATGAATCGGATTATCGGCAAGTTCAGGATAGGCAACATGACCTTGCACACCTTGCACGGTCAATTTTGCGCATAACGAACCCCGCCGCCCGACACGAATCACATCGCCGATTTTTTTATCACTGGATGGTTCACCGACTAAACACCAGTCGATTTTTTCGCCGCGTTGTTCTAATACTTCGACGACTTTCACCACGCCATTGGTAGCAATGCCTTCTTCATCACTGGTTAACAGCACCGCAATAGAGCCTTGATGATTGGGGTGTTTAGCAATAAAGCGTTCCACAGCGGTGATAAAAGCGGCAATACCGCCTTTCATATCTGCCGCGCCGCGCCCGTAAAGTTGACCGTCTCTTATCGTTGGTTCAAAGGGTGGTGAATCCCATGATTCCAGTTTTCCCGTTGGCACAACATCCGTATGCCCCAGAAAAACGAACAAGGGTTTTGCTGTGCCGCGTTTTAAATAAATGTTTTGCGTATCGACAAAATCAAGGCGTTCATCATGAAAGCCCAGCGGTGTTAAGCGGCTGGCTATCAGGTCTTGGCAACCTGCATCCAGTGGAGTGATGGATTCGCGGCGGATTAGGTCTTTTAAAAGTTCTAGGGTTTGACTCATGGGTTAGTATCGGAAACGTAATTTTTCACTCGTTCCCACGCGCCGCGTGGGAATGCCGTATGACCGCGCCTGTGGTCTGTTTTAACGCAGCGCGGCGTGTGGGAACTAGAAAATTATTCTAATTCATATTTTGCCTGTCAGCCTAAAAAGTAGCCCTGCAATAATTGTTATTTGAAGCAATCCCACACCCACTACCCAGCGGATTAAGTCAGCTTTAGTTTCGGCAATTTTCAATTCCAGCCTTAATTCAGTTTCTTTTAAATCACGCTTGGTGGCTAAGTCGTCCAGCTCATAATCATGCCGCGCCTGCTCCAAAGTATTAAGCACGGTTGTTTTTTGTAAATCAGTTAGCGTTTCGGCTTGTTCCTCACTAAACCCAACACCTTTGAGCTTTTTAACAAATTCATGCGTATCAAAAGTTAAAGTTGCCATAGTTTTACCCGTTTTGTTATCTATATGATGCTATCACGTTTTGCCGCACTAAATAGGCGGTGTTCGTGCAATTACCTTTTACTCTAACCCCACTTATTCCAGCGGGGGGGGGATTCGCGGCGGATTAGGTCTTTTAAAAATTCTAGGGTTTCACTCATGGTGACAGTACAAAGGTAGGTTTGGTTGCGGCTCTTTCGCAACCCAACGAATTTTAGAGAATGTTGGGTTGCCAAAAAGACGGCAAGCCAACCTACACGGCTTACGAGTTTATCGTGTTAGAACATGAACCGATATTTATTGTTCTGATTATCACGACAAAATCCATTTCCATGAATATCACGATTAGCAATGTACTCGCACTGAATAACTTTTCTATCTTGGCAACGCAAGATAGCTGTTCCCAGTTCAGACCCTTGGTTCGCGTAAAATGAGTTACTAGCGGACAAGAAGCCACTGTATCCCCATCCGTAAATGTTCCCCCATGATTCTGATGAACCAGATACAGAGCTGTTTTGAGTAAAATACTCACCTGAACACTGACTTCCGTTTGGTGTTATGGTTGATACGCTGCCTTGCCGACCTGTCCATTTGAACACCGCAGTAAATACATCCCCATTATCAACGTTATATATTTTTACAGGAACATCAACAGGGACGAGGGCGCACCCAAAGAAGAAAACCACCACTAAGAGCAGAAAGTAAATTGATTTTTTCATCTGATTCTCGCTAACACCTAACGCTAATTAGTTTTGTAGGGTGGGCAAGCGTCTTTTTTGCTTGCCCACCAATTATGCCAATTCAGCGTGGGCAAACGATAGAGCCGTTTGCCCACCCTACAAGGCTTATTTCGGTTTCACCTCGTCTTCATCATCAAATATCAACGAATTTATTCCGCTTGCAACTAATGCACCTACACCTATTACAACTGCACCTCCAACTACAGCAGGTGCTACTGTTATACCAGCCACTGTAGCCAAACCAGTCGCTAGTGTGCCTCCTACAGCAGCTAATGTTGAGCTTGTTGCTGCTGCACCACTTAATGCAGCTATCGCTGTGCCTGTACTTGCAGTGACTCCCATTGCTGATGTTATTCCAACAGCAGTTGGAATAGCAGCGGTTTCAACTGCTGTAGCAACAGCAATTTTACCGCAATTTTTAGCTGTAAACTCTGCCGCACAATTAATGCCAGATTGAATGATATTGTTGTTTTTGCTTAATGTGCGAGTGACAGCTTTTGGTATTATTTCGGTTTCCTGCTTAGGGCAATCGCGCTTAAATTTTAATCATTAATAATCAATGTGTTACAAATATCATTTTTGCTATTTTTGGCAAAAAACTACGAATCTTGACATAGACCAATTTGTAACTAATTGATTATCTGATAATTATTAAAGTCAAGATAATTTAAGCGCGATTGCCCTGGTTTCCTGCTCTGACGCAATAGCAATACCAAAAAGGTTTGATAAAATTAAAGTTAAAATTATTTTTTTCATATGAACACCTTAATTTGTAAACCGCTTAGTTTTGCCGTTAAACTTTTCAATAGCGGAATAAATGAAAAGCCAACCCAACCTGCTTAGCTACAGCGCGTAGGATGGGTAGAGCTTGCGAAACCCATCACAACTCCGCGTAAATGATGGGTTTCACTGCGTTCTACCCATCCTACGAACTACAATAGTTTTTGATAATCCTCAATCTTAAACCCAACAATCAACCGTTCGCCCGTATCTAACACAGGGCGTTTTAATAACGTTGGCGTGTCGTGTAATAACTGCACGGCTTTTTCCAGTGTCACATCGGTTTTTTGTTCAGGTGTTAATTGCCTCCAACTGGTGCTAGAACGATTCAGCAAACATTGCCAATCAACACGCGTGGCGAAACTTTGCAATTGTTCCAGCGTTAAGCCATCAACACGCACATCATGAAACTGATAGGCGATGCCGTGTTGCTCCAGCCAATCGCGTGCTTTTTTTACTGTTGAGCAGTTCTTGATGCCGTAAAGCGTGAACATCAGAATTCTTAGATTTGGCTATTTAATAACTCATCTAAATCAGGCAGTTCTTTATCTGCCTTGCAACGTTTTTTGTAAATATCGACGAACTCCATAAAGGATTGTTCAAGGTCTTCCAAAATCCCTTCTTCATTTTCTTGTTCATCTTCGGGAACATCGTCCGATTCTAAGTATTCTTGTTGTAAAGCCACTTCGCTGTTCAGGGCGAGAATCGCGTAAATAATGGCATTGTTTGAGATGGTTTCGCTCATGGTTTTGAAGCTCCGTTAAATTAAAAAGAGGGTGTAGGAGTCCAATAGCTTTAGCTATTGGCGTTAAAAAAAACAGCTAAAGCTGTTTTACTCCGCTGGTTATTTCAAATTGTCAGTGACGTGTGGTTCAATTAAGGCATACATCAATTGGTGCATTTTTGGGCTACCCGTAATGACGTTACCTGATTCTATGTATTTATCATTAAACGAAAAGTCAGTGACTACGCCGCCCGCTTCTTTAATCATCAAAATGCCAGCTGCCATATCCCATTCCATGATGCCGATTTCCCAATAACCATCCAAGCGACCTGCTGCAACGTAAGCCAAATCTAATGCCGCCGAACCTGCGCGACGAATACCCGCACATTCAGTGGTCAAGGCGCGAAACATACCGATGTATGCGTCTAAATGGGTGTCGGTTTTAAACGGAAAACCTGTGCCTAACAACGCACCTTTTAAACTATTGGGTTGGGTAACACGCAGTTTGCGATTGTTGAGCATCGCGCCGCCACCACGTTTTGCGGTAAATAATTCATCGCGTAAGGGGTCATAAATAACGCCAACTTCCAGTTTGCCTTTATGTTTTAAGGCGATAGACACTGCGTATTGTGGAAAGCCGTGTAAGAAGTTGGTAGTGCCATCTAAAGGATCAATCACCCAGACGTAATCATTGCCTGCGTGTGCGCCGCTTTCTTCTGCCAAAATTGCGTGGTCGGGATAAGCAGTTTTGATGATATTGATAATTTCGCG
This sequence comes from Methylococcales bacterium, assembly GCA_026398895.1. Lineage (GTDB taxonomy): Bacteria > Pseudomonadota > Gammaproteobacteria > Methylococcales > Methylomonadaceae > UBA4132. The sequence goes on along the minus strand of JAPLRZ010000047.1, from coordinate 91,733 downwards.
TTCAGCCATGCGATCGACTTCGCTGACATAATCATTTCTGCCTTTTTGATCAATATGTAGTGACCCCACTTTATCGGCTGAACGAAGAATGAGATCACCCGCGCTTCTAGCAGCACGAATGGCAGTATTTAACATGGGTTGTTGCATAAGTAGGTTTTTTAATGAGCGTGTAAAGGTGTGATGATAGCAAATATTTTGCCAAAAAGACTTATTTTTCCAATGAGCTAAACGGGAGTGCAAGCTTTGTTTGCACTCCCTGAATACTTACCAACTGCCTGTATTGGGCATAGAAAGCCACGGTTCTTGCGGGGCTAAGGGTTCATCTTTTTGCAAAAACTCGATAGAAATGCCGTCAGGTGAACGCACAAACGCCATGCGTCCATCACGCGGCGGGCGATTAATTACCACCCCTGCCTCCATGAGTTTTTGGCAAGTCGCGTAAATATTATCGACTTCGTAAGCCAGATGCCCAAAATTACGTCCGCCTGTATAGTCTTCAGTATCCCAGTTATAAGTCAGTTCTACTAACGGAGCTTGTCTGAGAACAGCTTCATTAACATCCTGCGGTGCGTATAAATAGACCAGCGTGAACCGACCTTGCTCGCTTTCGTAACGATTGCATTCAACCAAGCCTAGTTTATTGCGGAAAAAATCTAGTGATTCGCTTAAATCATGAACACGAATCATGGTGTGTAAATAACGCATGGTGATAGACTCCTTGTGGATAAGACAATTGCTAATTGTACACTGCCGCACTAAAAAAGTGATTACACCGCTTGCCCCGCACACCATGCCGATGACCACGCCCATTGAAAATTATAACCCCCTAGCCACCCCGTCACATCAACCACTTCACCAATAAAATACAGATTAGGAACTTTATGACTTGCCATTGTTTTCGATGACAGCTCATTGCAATCAACGCCGCCAATGGTAACTTCGGCAGTGCGATAGCCTTCTGTGCCATTGGGTTTAATTGTCCAGTGATGCAATTGTTCGGCTAGTTGTTGAATTTGTTGATTTGAACAGTCTTGTAACACGGTGTTTAGTAGTTGCTCAGGCAATAAACAACTTAGCAAATTCTTGGGCAAATACTGGGCTAACAGTGTTTTTAGGGTGCTGTTGATTTTTTGCTGACGCTTAGCTTTTAGCTCATCGATTAGCGAAATATATGGTAATAGATTAAGAGTAATCGCTTCACCCGCCCGCCAATAAGACGAAATTTGTAACACACTTGGGCCGCTTAAACCGCGATGGGTAAATAATAGGTTTTCAGTAAACGCCTGACCGTGGGCATCACTGACTGTACAAGGTACTGCAATACCCGATAAGACGGATAATTTTTCTTTATCATCGGTCTGTAAAGTCAACGGCACTAAACCCGCACGAGTCGGTAACACCTGAATGCCAAATTGTTCAGCAATTTTATAACCCAAAGGAGTCGCTCCCATTTTCGGTATCGATAAACCGCCCGTCGCAACGACTAACGACTGTGCGATAAAATTACCCTGATTGGTCGTTAGCTGGAATTGTTGCTCACGCTGTTCAATAGCGTTGATGCTGGTGTTTAGCTGAATGGTCACGCCCGCATTTTCACATTCGGTCAATAACATAGATAAAATATCTTTGGCACTGTCATTGCAAAATAATCGCCCATGTTCTCGTTCATGATAGGGAATGCGATAACGAGAAATTAACGCCAGAAAATCCCATTGGTTATAACGACTGAGCGCAGATTTACAAAAATGTGGATTGTTGGAAATATAATTGCTAGGTTCAACTTTCATGTTGGTGAAATTACACCGACCACCACCCGACATCAGAATTTTTTTGCCCGCTTTGTTAGCGTGATCTAATACAATGACACTTCTGCCGCGTTTGCCCGCTTCAATCGCACACATCAAACCCGCCGCACCCGCGCCGATAATAACAACATCGGTTTTAATCATGATAAATATTCACAGCATAAAGGTTAAAAGGGATTATTATCCATGAAAAGCCCGAAAAAATTTTGCTTGTGATACGCTTAAACTTCAATTATTTTAATTCGGTCATCATCTACTCCCATTTGACTCAAAAATCGTATATAGCTAAAACACAATAAAATGATGCCGTTCGTGGTGATCTTGTCGAACCACATTCACACTTCGACAGGCTCAGTGCGAACGGTTTTGTAATCAACACAACTGTTTTGGCTATATCTAGCAATGCACTTACCCACAGTCATTAACTCTTTACTAGATATAAGCACTCAATTTTAGGTAATATGACGCTCTACACATAAACTGGACTTATGAGAATTTACCATGACTAAAACTATCGTTTTAACAGGCATCACCACCACAGGTACACCGCATTTAGGTAATTATGTAGGCGCGATTCGACCTGCTATTGCGGCGAGTAAAGATCCTAGCGTCGCACCGTTTTATTTTTTGGCTGATTATCATGCCTTAATTAAATGCCAAGAGCCTGAACGTATAAGACTATCCAGCTTGGAAATCGCGGCAACGTGGTTAGCGTTAGGCTTGGATACCTCGAATGCGGTGTTTTATCGACAATCGGATATTCCAGAAATTTTAGAATTGTCATGGATGTTAAGCTGTGTAGCGTCTAAAGGTTTGTTAAACCGAGCGCACGCTTACAAAGCCGCTGTCGCAGACAATGAACAGAGCGGTGAAAACGATGCTGATAAAGGCATTACTATGGGTTTGTTCAGTTATCCCATTCTAATGGCAGCGGATATTTTGCTATTTAATGTTCATAAAGTGCCAGTCGGTAAAGATCAAATTCAGCATATTGAAATGGCAAGAGACATAGCGGGACGCTTCAATCATATTTATGGTGAACATTTTGTAATACCTGAAGCAGTGATTGACGAACATGGCGCGACCTTGGCGGGTTTAGATGGGCGTAAAATGAGTAAATCCTATAACAACACCATTCCCCTCTTTGAACCTGAAAAGAAATTACGCAAGCTGATTAATAAAATCAAAACTAATTCCCTAGAACCAGGCGAACCTAAAGACACCGAGGGTTGTACCCTGTTTAGTATTTATAAATCCTTTGCGACCCCTGCTGAAGTTACCGCAATAAGCCAACGTTATGCAGAAGGCATTGCATGGGGCGAGATGAAACAAGTGTTGTTTGAACATATTAATGAACACATTACCCCTGCTAGAGAACGCTACGAAGCCTTGTTAAATGCCCCTGAACACATTGAACAGCAATTACAAGAAGGCGCGGAAAAAGCGCGCGCCATTAGCGTTCCGTTCATGAAAGAACTGCGTAAAGCGGTCGGTATTTCTAGGATTTTTCCGTGAAACCTGCAAAATTTAGCGATTGGCTAAAACAATCCTTACTATTTATCAATCGTGAACCTGTGGTTTGGATTGGCTATACCTTATTTATGGGTGTGGTGTTAGTGCTGGGGCGAATTTCTGCCGCCCTAGGGATTTTTTTATCAGTGACGTGTTTATTTGTCGGCGTGGGTATCGCTAAATATATCGACATGAAAACCAATGAGCGGCGCGTTAGTTTGTCTTATGCGATTAATCAAAGTCTACCGTTGGCGATTTTAGCCGCAACAGTCATTGTGCTGTGCTGGTTTGTGTTTATGGCACTCGCTAATATTTTTTCGGGTGAATTTGAGAAAATCGGGCAGTTCTTTTTTTACTGGCAATTAACACACGAAAACCTTAACCATAAATCCAGCCGTGAACTGGCTAGTTGGCTTTATGGTTATGCCAATGTCACCCTGATTTTCACTTTATTAATGATGAGTACCTTTGCCAGTTGGTTCAGTCATTCGCTGATGCTGTTTAAAGGTTATAGTTGGAGCAAAGCCAAGGAGCAAGGTAATTATGCGGTGATTAAGCATCAAAATGCCTTGTATAAATTGCTAGGCTTTGTGTTTATTGAGGCGATATTGTGTGCATCAATCACGCCCTTATTAACCCCTGTTTTATATATGCTAACCTCAACGTTGATGTATATTTCGTATCGAAATATTTTTGATGTAGTTAACTAATTGATTTAAAACAATATTAATTTTTAAGTTATTTTGTGTGTACACGCATTGGTACACATTTTTTCATGGATAGAATGACACTTGATAAAACCGCTTGAAACAATGGGGCGTTTTTGTGGTGATGATGATCAGTAAAAGGTGCTTACTTGGCAATCATCACTAATGGGCAATCTTGACCACTGAATAAACCTTAACCTTTACCGTGGTTTCATGGTTTCGATAATGGCAAGCGGTTCATGGTCAAGCCAATGATCTAATCCAGTGTCAAGTCTTAACCGTGGTTTCGATTATTTTTAGGCTGTTTTTGTAGAAGTGTGTCATCAGGTTAGTTTTTCAGTATGTCCCGCATTATCCTGCTTCAAACCAGTTTGATAAATACAAAAAAAGCCCGTGCTAAGACAGGCTTTCGTTATGATATTGAATGCTAAATATGCCCTACTAATTTCAGCAACAAGGCGGTAATGATGGTTATTTGTAATAATCCCACCCCCATTACCCAACGGATTAATGCAGCCTTGTTTTCAGCCGCTTCTTTTCTTAGGGTTTCTATATCACGCTTTAATTCTGATTTAACTAACTCAATTTTTAATTCTGTTTCTTTAATTCGCGCCTCAAGCCTCAATTCCGTTTCTTTTAAATCGCGTTTAGTGGTCAAGTTATCCATGTCATGATCATGTTTTACTTGCTCAATAACGGTGGTCATTGAATTTTGTTGTGCCTTACTAACCGCTTTTGCTATGGCGTTAGCTTGCTTTTCTGGTAAGCCGCTTTCTATTAATTCAGTGGAAAAATCTAAGGTATCAAATGGAATAGTTGTCATTGTGTAAGCCCGTCTAGGTGGGTTGTTTTTCCATTATAATACTGTATGACATAGGGTAAGACAACATTATCACTTACTGGAATTGGCTGTTTTTGCACTGGAAACTGAATGACATTTGAGGTGATTATTTCAGGGAATTTAATCATGTTTTTACCTGCTTAAAGCGTGTCAAAAATGGCTGTTTTTATCCGATTTGCCAAAAAATCACAAATCCGTGTAAGTTGTTGTAATTATTGGCTTTTGTCTGTCTTGAAAAAACCGAACCGTTCCGACTTATATATACACATCTGAACGGTTCGGTTAATTCAAAATAGCCTAAAAACCACCCTATTCAAACTCACTTTTTTAGCTGATAAACAAAGCCTTTTTCTATACTAATAAAGCCCCGTTCTTTCAAGCCGTCCCTAACCTCATAAAAGCGATTAGTAGGAAAATCTAACCGCTCTTGCCAGTCACTAACCGTCACTTTTGCATCATCTGGATTTTTGCCAATACTTTCCAGATGGTCTTGCAATTCTTCTAACAACATAGCCAACGCACTTAAACCTAGTTTTTGGCTCTTACCTAACGCGCTGGTTTTGGGTGTAGTTGGGGTGTAATGCGTGGCAGTTAATACAGAGCCATTAGCAGGATTGCCTTTTTCATCGGCAATATTCAACTCAATAGAGCGAATTTAAAACGACTTAGGCAAGGGATGTGCCGCGTCTTTCATTTTGGTACAGGTTAAATTAATTACCTCAGCATCGTTTTTAATCATGCTGTATCCGTATCCACGGCGGCGCGTAAGGCACTCGAACCACGCCCACGTTCAGCTGAACCATGCCCCGTACACCGTGGCATTAAAACGTACCCTCAAGTGTTTATCGATATGAGCTACAAATTGGGGTAGTGGGTTAAACCTGTAATTCGATTTATAATTAGTCAGATAACATTGCAATCGATATGAGGATATTCGGCTATGAGCTGCTATCAAGAAATCACCTGCCCGACGTGTGGCGACAATCAGCACTGAAGGCAGGACGAAACGCAAGCGGCATCCAGAGATACCGCTACCAAAATCCGAGTTGTCTGACCAAGACCTTCATGATGACGACTCGTTATTGACGACTAGCTAGGCTTTTAACCGTTCGCCTTGAGTTTGTCGAAGGGTGGACGGTTAATGCGTTAATGGTTCGACAAGCCCTCAATAAATGGCTTCTTTATATTTAAAAATCAATATGTTATGAGCATTGAAAAATGCAAGAATTACGTCAAACAGCGGCTGTTTCTTGGTCGCGAAGCGGGGCTTACTTTGCTCACCACGAGCGGTATCATTTTATTGTGCGTTAGCTCTAACGCTGGACTCAGTAACAATTTACAATCAGTCACATCAAAAATTAAGCAAGGGACATTATGAAGCAAAAAATACTAGCGTTACTAAACGAACTAAACCACGGACTGGTTGAGCGTGAACAAACCCTCCAAACTGCATTGCTGACAGTATTAGCAGGCGAAAATCTGGTCTTGATTGGGCCACCAGGAACGGGTAAAAGCCTGATTGCGCGGCGTATTGCCGAAAGTTTTGCGCATGAAAACGACAACAGTTATTTTGAATACCTGCTAACTAAGTTTTCCACGCCTGAAGAAATTTTTGGTCCTTTATCCATTAGCGAACTTAAGGCAGACCGTTTTAAGCGCAACACGGCAGGCTATTTACCCAGCGTAAAAATCGCGTTTCTCGATGAAATATTCAAAGCCAGTTCGTCTATTCTGAACGCCTTGCTGACCATTTTAAACGAGCGTCTGTATCACAACGGGGCAACCGCGCAAAAAGTGCCATTGCAAGCCCTGATTGCCGCGTCCAATGAACTGCCCACCGATCAGGAAGAACTCAATGCCCTGTATGACCGCTTTTTAGTACGCAGTTTTGTCGATTATGTCCGTGACGAAAATCTGTTGCGTTTATTTGAACACACCGAAGAACCAAACGTACAAACGCCCATCACTGCCGATGACTTAGCCCATATTAAAAACACCGTGCAGGGCGTGACCATTCCGCCAGAGATTGCCGAAGTGATTCAAACGATATGGATTGCCCATAAAGACAGCTTCAAAGAAGACCGCCGCGAATATTTATCCGACCGCCGCTTAAAAAAAGTGCTGCATTTGTTGCGCGTGTCTGCCGTGACCAATGGGCGTAGTGAACTGGATTTATCGGATGTGTTATTGCTGAAAGATTGTTTATGGAATCATCAGGAAAACGCGCTGAAAGTGCGGGAGTTGATTTTAAAAACTTTGCAGCGTTATAGCCGCCTTGTACCAAAACAAGCGGCTTTGGAAAATGATTTGCCGTTGTATGAATTCGATGATGACGGTAAAACCTTGATTCCTGTTCTTCATTCGCTTCATTCGCGAGCAAGGCTCGCTCCTACGCCTACTAATGTAGGAGCGAGCCTTGCTCGCGAAACTCTTAGCCGCGAAACCAAAAAAACAGGACAGTTGAATGCCAAGGAAAGAGGTTATAAAGGGCTAGGCACAGCAGAAGACCCGATTTTGATTGAAAACGTGCAGGATTTAATGGGCTTGGATGGTATTGGACAAAAAGGCTATTATTTTTTACAAACCGCTGATATTGACTGCACAGTTATCACCACTTGGTCAGACATCAACCTGCAAGGGCATTATGATGGGGGCGGACATTTCGTTCAATATCAGAGAGGCGCACTTTTTCAAGGCATTCAAGCAAAATCCAGTGTTAAAAATCTTGAACTACGCGGTTTAAATCTTGCCAAAAACGTAGCGGGTAGCCATATTGAGTGGTGTAAATCTGACAAGAGCTTAATCAATGATAATGCAACAGACTGTACTATAACGGCTTGCCAATCGGGTAGCTCTTTGATTTTGAATATGGTAAAGAACTGTACGATTAGAGATTGCTCGTTAGTCATGTATGAAGAATTTGACATCTTTTCTAGCATTGGCTCGTTTGGTTTCTTTGGTGGTGTTTCTAAAGATAGAAACTTAGACGGCATTTCCCGCACTCTGGCTAACAGCACCGTTGAACGGTGTTTGGTGACAGGAGAAGGAGAAGTAGACCTACACGACTACGATTATAAATTTTATGGAGTTACGCGAACTTGCGATGCCAGCACCATTCGCCAGTGCGCTATCGGCAGAGTCGAATTGAAAGACGCAGGCTGGGGTGGGCGCATTACTAACGACATTAAAAACAACTCAACGCTGGAAAATAACATCTCCATTGATAGCAATCCAGCCACACAGAATGACGAGAAGAAAGACGGCAAAAGCATTTCACCAGCATTATTTAATCAACGATATTTTGAACATACCCTAGGCTGGGATTTTCAGTCCGTGTGGCAATGGGATGACCAAAAAAATCACCCCGTATTACGTTCAGTGGGCGCGAATGCAAAAGCAGCATCGCCCGCAAAACCCACCGCCCCACAAGCCGATACGGTAGATTTACTCACCCAACAAATCCACGCCAATATTTGGCTGTAACAAATACATCATCGTTCCAACGCTCCGCGTTGGAATGCAGCCGTTGACGCTCCAGCGTCTTCATTATTTAAGCGGGATACCTCAATAAAACACACACTGAAATGAGGACGCTGGTGCGTCCTCAGACGCATTCCAACGCAGAGCGTTGGAACGATAAAATGGTCTTGAATGCAGCAAAAGGCTAAGTAGTTACTCACAAAATTGACAAACTCCGTGAAATGTATAAAATTTTATACGCACAAATCACAGATGATTAGATGGGCAGCATGACACAGGAAAAAGAAATTCGTTGGATGGGTTCCAGTAAAGAAGACCTGCTGGCTTTTCCAAAAGAAACCCGTAAGGAAGCGGGTTTTCAATTAAGTAAAATTCAGGCAGGATTAGAGCCTGATGATTGGAAATCTTTGGATAATATCGGCTCAGGCATAAAAGAAATTCGTATTCGAGATAATGCAGGTAATTATCGAATTATTTACCTTGCCAAATTAGAGGAAGCTATTTATGTATTACATTGTTTTCAAAAGAAAGATAACAAAATAACTTTACATAATAGAGATATTATAAAGGCTCGTTATCAAGCGATTAAAAAGCAAAATAACTAGAGAATATTATTCAATAAGCTTTTATATTTGTTTATAGAGCATTAATAATTAGGTTATATACCATGAATGTTGATACTGAAATCCGCCATGTTACTAAAGCAGGCGATAATATATTTTTAGAGTTAGGTTTTGATGAAGATGAAGCGACTTGTCTTTATGCTGAATCTCAACAGTATATTAATGATACTAAGGCTTTAAAAGAGCAGTTAATGAATGAAATATCACAATGGATTGCTGATAATCATTTTAAACAGGTAGAGGCGGCGCAAATACTAGGCGTTACCCGTCCGCGTATATCCGATTTGGTTAATAAAAAAGTTAGTAAGTTCACGTTTGACGCATTGCTAAATATGCTAAATCGAATTGGCAAAACTGTTAAATTGGCTGTTAGCTGATAAAAATACAGGAGTGCAATAGCTTTGGCTATTGTAAAAACAGCTAAAGCTGCTTTATTCCTGTGGACACTTTATGTTAGCGATCAGGAGAAAATCTATGCTTTCCACGTTTGTTAATTTCGCCAAGTCTGGGCTGAATATGTTGCAAGCGGCTATCCCGATGGGTATCAAGTCGCTCAAGTATTTTATTGATAGCACGTTTCGAGACAAAGTTACGCCTGTTGCAGGTAGTGTGCTGTATTGCGATTTGTGGCTGGCGGTGGAGCATTCGGGTATTTATGTCGGTGATGGTGACATTTCAAATATTGTGGTGGATGGTTTGGCAGAAAGCGAAGTGAAACTGTCCAGCCCGCGTAGTTTTACTTCCAAAAGTACCTTGGGACGTAAAATTTATGTGTCTTGCGATAAATACGGCGCGGTAGGTGATGATGCTGTCAGACACGGCGCGGATTCGCACGTTGGCGAACGGGCGTTTTATGGCTTGGTGATTAAAAATTGTCACCATTTTTCTACCAAGTGCGTGAATTATGCGGGGCAGAACGATGAGTCGTTTTTTTCCAGGCTGTTTTCGTTTTCAAATGTCGGTGAAACATGGGAACCGTCCATGCTGGCACTTAAAAACGCGGCGCGTGAACGCTTGGGCGCGACTAAATGGCGGCTATGGGATTGGGATAATGAGACAGAACAGCCAACACCCGAACCCGATTGGCAAGCACATCAAGATTTTTTTGCTCATCAGGCATTGAATAAAAACAGCATTGAACAAATTCGCGCCGAACTTGCAGCAACACAAGACTATGAAGCAGAAATTGCCGATGAAGCCATCCCGCAATCTATTCGCCAGCAATTAGCCAGTTTTCGGCAAAATCTCGCGGATATTTCGCAAAAATATGAACAGGTCAAAGAGTTTTTAGCGTTAAATCCCGATGCCCGTTTTTCTTATGCCGATTTAAAAGCCTGTAACGAAGATTTTTCTGCGTTGGCAAAAATCTTGCAAAATAACCAGACGATTAAAGAACTCGCTAAAAAAATGGGGCGCGATTACATTTCAGAACAAAAAAAGAAGCAAATCAAAATCCCCGAAGCCAGTAAAAGCGAAGTGTACGGCACGCATCGCAGTGATGATGTAATGCGCTTGCTACCCAGTGAATTATTGAATCTGGAAGATGAAACGCTGGAAACTTTGTTTTATGCCCGACTATTGGAAAAAAACCTGCTGACTTATGAACTGCAAGGCGTGACGTTTAAGAACGGTGAAGAAACAGAAGAGACTAAAAAACGCACAGGGCCCGTGGTCACGTGTTTGGATACCTCAGGAAGCATGGCAGGTGCGCCGATGTTGAAAGCAAAAGCCCTGTTACTTGCCATTGCCAATATTCTGAAACAGGAAGAGCGTTCGTTGCACGTTTTATTATTTGGCGCGTCTGGCGAAATTCGTGAATTTTCTATGGATAGAGAAAATAACGCGGCAGGATTACTGGCATTTTTGCAACAGGGTTTTGGTGGCGGTACGGATTTTGAATCACCTCTGAAACGCGCATTTGAAATTATTGCCTTGCAAAAAGACTATAAAAAAGCCGATGTGTTGATGATCTCAGACGGCGATTGTCAGTTATCACCTGAATTTACGCAAATCGTCACAGCACAAAAACATCGGCTAGATTGCATGGTGTATTCCGTGCTTTGCAATGGTGCAAGAGTTGAAGATTCGTTTAGTGATGAAGTGGTGGTTGTTTAACGGATTAAAAAAATTCACGCACTCGACACAGGAAAAAGCAGGGTAGGATGATACTATAAGCGTATTGTCATTACTGGAGATTACGTTCATGGTTTCTTTAAAATCTGCTTTAACCACCCTGCTGTTATTGAATACGGGTTTGGTGTTGGCACAGCCTGATAATGCTCAGGATGTGCTTAAAAAACTGTCGTTACCCGCTGGATTTTCTATTTCTATTTATGCCGATAAGTTACCGAATGCGCGTAGTATGGTGTTAGGCGATGATGGCGTGTTGTTTGTTGGCACTGCAAAAGAAGGCAAAGTGTATGCGGTAGTCGATGCTAATCATGATGGCGTTGCCGATAAATCGTATGTAATTGCCAAGGATTTGTATATGCCTAATGGCGTAGCGTATAAAAACGGTGCGCTTTATGTGGCGGCGGTGAATCGGATTTTACGTTTTGATGCCATTACTCACCATTTGGATAATCCACCCGCGCCTGTGGTGGTGACTGATAAATTCCCCGATGATAAACATCATGGCTGGAAGTATTTGCGTTTTGGCTCTGATAATAAGCTGTACACCGCTGTGGGTGCGCCGTGTAATATTTGTGAACCCGATAAAGAGATTTACACTTCGCTGGTGCGCTTAAATCCAGACGGTAGCGATATTGAAATTTTGGCGCGTGGTATCAGAAATACTGTGGGTTTTGATTGGCAACCTGAAACCAATGCTTTGTTTTTCAATGATAATGGACGCGATCATTTAGGCGATGATGAACCTGCCGATGAATTAAACCACTGGACAGCCAAAGGCGAACATTTTGGTTATCCGTATTGTCATGCAGGCGATACGCTTGATCCTGAGTTTGGCAAGAATAAAAAATGCGCCGATTTTGTTCCGCCTGTGTGGAAATATAAAGCCCATATCGCACCGTTAGGAATGCGCTTTTATACGGGTAGATTGTTCCCTGTCGAGTATAAAAATCAATTATTGGTTGCGCAACACGGTTCTTGGAATCGTACTGAACCGCAAGGTTATCAGGTTGCTTTAGTGAAATTTAAAGACGGTAAACCTGTGGCTGAACAAAGTTTTATCAGTGGCTGGCTAACCGATAAAGGTGAGGTATTGGGACGACCTGTCGATATTTTGACACTGCCAAATGGTAGCGTGTTAATCAGTGATGATACGCTAGGCGTGATTTATAAAGTCACTTATACCGCTAAACAATGAGCAAGCAATTTGTCATTCACAAAAAAGAAGTCGCCTACGCTGGCTTTTTTCGGCTGGAAAAATACTGGCTAACGCATACTTTATATAACGGCGGTTGGAGTGAAGAAATCTGTCGTGAATTATTTGTGCGTGGGCGGTGTGTGGCTGTGCTGTTGTATGATCCACACGCTGATAAAGTGGTGTTAATTGAACAGTTTCGGGTAGGAGCTATACTTAATCCGAATAAAGCGTGGCTGATTGAAATTGTCGCTGGGGCAATTGAAGAAGGCGAAACGGCGGTAGAGGTCGCACACCGTGAAGCATTGGAAGAAGCAGGTTGTATTATTCAAGAGTTGCGGGTGATTAGTGAATTTTATACTACCCCTGGTGGTGCGGCTGAACGCATTACTTTATTTTGTGGCAAAGTGGACAGCACGAAAATTGTCGAAGGCGTACACGGCTTGACAGAAGAACAAGAAGATATTTTAGTACGCACTGTTGATTTTTCTGAAGCCTATCGAATGGTGGAAAGCAATGAAATAGATTCGGCGATTCCGATTTTAGCGATTCAATGGCTGGCGTTGAATAAGCAGGCATTACAAGCACAGTGGGTGAGTTAAAAAATTTTAAGAGGTATTCGACAACAACAATGAAAAACCCAACGTGCTATTTTTTAGCCAGTTTACCGATTATTATTAGCTTACTGTCAGGCTGTGCCAGTGATCCTGAGGTCGTACCGATAAGCTACCAGCAACCCGCATCATCTCCTGTAGTCGCTTATGCGTTAAGTTTGCAAGGCGCACCTTATCATTATGGTTCGGATAATCCAGAAGATGGTTTTGATTGCAGTGGATTTGTGCATCACGTCTATCAGCATCAAGGAATTAGCTTGCCGCGTACCACACAAGAGTTGGCGAATACGCTAACGCCTGTAGAAAAAGACGCGCTACATTCAGGTGATTTGGTTTTTTTTGATACTAACGGCACAGCATTTTCCCATGTTGGGCTTTATATTAATGGCGATAGTTTTATTCATGCGCCTAGCGCAAGAACGGGTAGAGTGCTGGTGTCCAGTCTGAAAAATAATTACTGGCAACAGCACTTTATGGGTGTGCGTAGACCGTAAGAGAAATCAGGAGTCCAAAACAGGTTTTGGACTCCTGATCGATTAGTAAGTAACAGTTAAACCAACATTATACGAGCGACCATAACCTGGTATTGGTGTTCCCGCAGCAGCGACTTCACCTAGATATACTCCGCCTAAAGGCAAGTTGTAATTCTTATCAAGCGCGTTTTCTATGCCTGCATCAACACGCAAATATTTCCAGTCATAGCTAGTGCGTAAATTCAGCAGTGCATAACCTGCGGTTTTAGGTTCTAAACGAATCGCTTGCACGGTATCTTTAGCTGCCACTAATTTTGTTTCGACAGTTGCTGTCCAACTACCCCATTTATAATCAAGGTCTAAAGTCGAATTCAACGGCATTTGCTGATACAAATTATCATGCGAAGTCTGGTTTCGTCCGCGTACATAACTCAAAATAGCTCTGCTAGACAAACTGCCGTATTTTTCAGTCTGCAATAATGTTTTGCTACCTGAGGCATTAACACCGACTAAGTGCGCATTATAGTTACCCAGTTGCAGCAATCTAAAACCACCGCCACCGTGTGGAGTGGTCGCGTTTGCGGCTGGATTAGCACACGTTACGCCATTAGCGGCTTGACAAAAACCTGCATCAATGTAGTTATCTACATAAGTGTAAAATGGCGTGATTTTAACATCCCAGTTTTCTTGTTCAGCATCATGCCAGTTAGCTGTACCGCTGACGGTGTAAGCCACTTCTGGATTCAGATTATTGTTACCCACATAGCCATTACCATCACCGTACCAGTTATTCATCAGCATCGACATCGGCATGGTATTTGCACCCATGATAAGTCCGCGTGACCACGCAAACCGTTCATATAAACTAGGCGCACGGGTTTTTCTGGCAAAGCCTAATTCATATTGTTGGGTATCAGCAGGCGTATAACGCGCTAAGGCAGTCACATCAACAATAGCATCGGTACGTTGTTTATCTTGATTATTAACCAGTGCAGCTTCGCGTGTTACTACGCCATAATCTTTGACATCGCCTGCATTCATTTCCACCAGACCACCACGCACACCAAATTGCGTTAGCCATTTATCATTCCATTTGCTTTCCACTTCAGCAAAAAAATCCAGTCTATCGCGCTGCCCATTATTGATATTCACAAAAGGACTTGGGCCGTTCATCATAGTCATCGGTTTATTGCCGATTGGCTGCCACCAGTCATTCAAACGATAACGCTGATATTCACTGCCTAACGTTACCTGATGTTTGTCTGTCACATCGATAATGCCCTTAACTGATAATCCTTGATTAGTGCTATAGGTATTCATTGGCATATTGCGGGGTGGGACGGCTCTATTCGCTTTATCAGGCAGGAAGTTCATGTAATGTTGAACATCTTCATGGTAGGCGCGGGTTTCCAGTCGCCCCCAGTCAAATTTACTTTTAGTGCTGACATTAGCAAACCAGCTATCATCACCCAACAAATCCATACGCACGTTTGGAAAGCCTTGATAGGGAATATTTTGCAGCCCCACTTTAATAATGGCTTCATGATCGTCATTACGCAACGCCAACGACAGCGATTGATTTTGTGATTTATAGGCAGATGAACTGACGACATCATTGGCATTAGCTACGTTTTTGGTGGTGAAATTACCGCCAGCCTTGTAATTGCCAGACTCGACGGTAGAGCCTGTATAAGTCAACGAGGCATTTTTGTTGGCTAAAGTGGTTGAAATATTACCGCCCCACGCATTACCATTGCTACGATAGAACGATGAACCTTGTCCCATGACTAAATATTTTTTGCCGTCTTCAGCATACAATGGATCAGCTGACTGTACTCGAATAGTCCCCGCGATACTGTCACCACCCATACTGACTGGCGTGATCCCAGCGAGTACCTGCGCACTCAATACGCTGGAAGGGGCAACGTAAGAGAGCGCGGGATTCATGTGATTGCCACACGCCGAAATTAAATTCATGCCATCGATTTGCACACGAACACGATCATCTGCCATCCCATTAAGAATAATTCGACTAGAAATACCACCACCCCCAGAAAAACTAACACCAGGGGTGTGATCGAACATTTGCGCGGTATCGCTGGTCGCCGTTCTGGATCGTATTATTTTTGATGGACTGAGAAAAGATTCAAACGCTTGATTGGGATTATTCTCTGATTGTGCTTTGACGATAACCGTATCTAAAAGCACTGGTTCATCGGTTTTTTTGGGGTTGTCTATCGGTTTCACAGTTTCCGCACAAGCGATTCCCGTACTAAGAGCGATACAGCCGATAGCAACCAGTTGAGATTTGAATTTCATTGTTGTTTCCAAAAAATATAAGTTAGGAGTTGCTCACTAACAGAGTGACATTTATAAAATAAATGAATTGTATGACTGTATTGAAAAATATTTTTCAATACATCTTATTGATTTTTAAATAAAATTTTTTAGTGTGTTGCGCCTACCAATTAAGTAATCATAAAGTAATGACCGTTATTATAGTGAGCTATTATAGGATTCAAAACAGGAATATTGATTTATTGAGCAGGGTAAAAAGTATAAAGCAAAAAATATGCCTAATTTCAACATCATGAATATAAACAATTAATTTTAGCTATTGAGGGTATCTATTACTGAAAACAACAGAAATAGCTTATATGCAACAACTAGACCCGTGCAAATAACACAGTTTAATTACTGAATAAATAAAAAATCAGTAATAATCACAATTAACGTCGGCAATTGTTGCCGTTTTTAATGACGATAATGAAGGGGACTGGAAGGTGAAGGTTTTTTAAAATTGCGTTATTACTTGCTTGATTTGCTCAATTGCTGATGAATCCAATTGCCCTGTTCGATGCTGTTGCACACACAACGCACCTCTAAAACCTAAATAGTCTGCTTGAAAAGGTTTGAGTATATTTATATCAGCTAGCTTTAAAGAACCTGCTAAGCCACACAGCAGCGATTGGGTTTTGGTTAGTTTAACAAATCGTGCTATTTCGGATAAGGTCATCACTTGAGTGAGTGAGCCTTGCTGTTTATTCATAGTATCAAGCATAACACCTGCAAAACCAGCGGCTTTTAAAGCGGGAATAAGGGCAAAATCAGGCTGTGTATCAGCAAATAACACTGCGATTAACTTGTACTGTGAGGATAGCTCGGCTAATTTTTTTACCACAGCCAAGCTATCGCCATCAGGAAAAAAACCGATTTTTATATAATCCACGCCTGTGCTTGCCATTGCGTTGACAGCATTAAAAATCAGCTCTGCCTGCATCGGTAAATCGCCCACCGTTGCGCTGACAGGACAACGTCCTGCAATATTTTCTACAATTTCAAGCACTAAATCCGTGTCCAATGCCCCCAACGCACCAAGCGCAGGCTGTTTTAAATCAATAATATCGACTTCAGCATTCAAGACTAATAAAGCTTCCGCGACACTATTGACGCTGGCTAACATTTTGCTCATAAAGTAGCCTTGTGTTGTTCAATCACTGTCATTAACCAGCCCCATGCTTCTAATTCTTTATCGCCTGCGGTTTTTTCCAAACCGATACGCAAATAATTAATTTCCGTTTCGATTTTTTCTAAGGGCAACATTTTTAAACGGCTGATTAAAATCGCCGCTTCCAACACTGCATATTGAGCGCGGTTAAAACCCATAAATGGCGCGTGATTGACGGTATGAATGGCTTTGCAAAATAACTTGGGGCGCGTGTCATCCTCTTCAATGCGCACTAATTCCACTTCCGTATGCGCTAAAGCACACGCTAACATAGCACCGCGTATTTTTTCTGCTGGATTTAATGCCCAATCACGCCTCCCTGTTAAGCACCCAGCAAACACGCGCACATCGTCACAATAATTCAGAACCGCAGCACCCGTTTCCAGCAAATTATTCAAGGTAGTTGAAGGACGAAATGGTAAAATAATAATCTCATCACCATTCAGATGAATGCCCATCGGCGCGAAATGCACTACGCCCGCACGGTTTTGTGTACTAACAATTAATTCTTGAATCATGATTTTTTTTGTAAAGTTGTACCCGCAGGTTTAAAGGTGTGCAAATCAAATTCCACTTCGGTTTTATCCGCCGCACAACCCCACGTTAATTCTTGATCTTGGGTAAACCGCTTGCCCAACTGCCACGCAATTTGCGCCCGCGCCAGTTCTACACCTAAATAAAACGCATGACTGGCATCATTTTCAACGTGCAGATTTGGGTAAAAATCAAACGGATTCAGCGCGGTATAAAAACCATCACGGTTATAAACATGAACGCCATCGGTACTGGTTTGAATGCGAAAACTAGGGTCTTTAATTTCTCTTGCCCAGTCTTTAATTTCTGCTTGCGTATAAGGAAACGGTGCGGTTTCGTGCAGTGCCATTAAATCTGAATTAATATGTTTTGGCAGCGTATCATGCTCTTTTGCCGCATACATAATACGTCTTGCTAAATCAGCTTCTTTAATCGCTCGACTGGCGTGTTTACTCACTTCGGTCGCTAAAATATGATTAATGTTTAACTCTGAGCATATCCCCAGCAACAGCGCGTTCATACCCGCCGTGTCAGCATGAGTCAATTCCGTGATATTACCAACGCCTAACATCATTTCCACATTGGGATGATTTTTGCGTACTTCATGATAACGAACAATCGATTCGGTAAAACCAAAATGCAACGGGTCTAAAATCGGATCAACAATAAACGGTCGATTTTTTACCTGCATAATCGCAATAGCTCTGTCCAGCGTAGCCAAATCTTGATGTTTTTCGGGAATTAAAATCGGCGTTGACGCAACTTCATCGGCTATCCATAACGTAGATTCATGCAAACTTAATAGATAATCCGCCCCCGCTTTGCCGCCGCGCAATAAATCATCCACTTCCAATGAGTCAATACTCACCATAAAACCGCGCTGTTTTAAGGTTTGTATGATGATTTCTAAGTTTGGAAAATCGGTGCTAGGCAAACAACCA
The DNA here is from genome assembly GCA_026398895.1 of Methylococcales bacterium. GTDB lineage: Bacteria > Pseudomonadota > Gammaproteobacteria > Methylococcales > Methylomonadaceae > UBA4132. Next base: position 73,370 of record JAPLRZ010000047.1, on the reverse strand, counting down.
ATGTCGATAACATCCGCGCCATTGTGTCGATAATATTCAGCACGGTTCAGCACTTCTTCAATACTGATGGTTGCCGCATCGGTAATTTCAGCAAAAATTTTTACCTTATATTGACTTAAATCCGCTTGTTGGGCTTTTTTACCAAAATATTGCGGCAAATCTTTTACTTCCTCAGGACCCCGCTCAACGGGTACGCCTAAAGTTTCGCTCAACGCGATTAAATCACCACGACACCGTCCTGGAATAATAATACGATTCGCACCGAAAGAATCAGTTAACCGCCTCGCAATCATATCAGTAGTCATCAACGCCGCAACTTTAACACCCAAAATATGCACGGTATAAGTAAATTCTGGCTGCATTTTTGCCAAAATGCTCCGCAACTGCTTTTCTGCCAGTCTACCTGTTAAAAATAAAATGTGTTCGCTCATTATGTTTTATAACGCATTTTTGATGTCACGATTTTGTTTGGTGGTCAGTTTTTAACAGCTTGTTTAAACTGCCAACGCGATAAGATGCGTTACATATAGCTAACCGTGGATAAAATGATTATAAAACCGTTCGCACTGAACTTGTCGAAGTGTGAATGTGGTTCGACTGTTCGACAAGCTCACAGCTCACCACGAACGGTATCATTTTATTGTACGTTAGCTCTAGGATGTATTGAGGTACGGCTTGTTCGAGTTGACGCGAATGATGTGCCTCCTATCGTTGGCACATCCTATAGTTCTATACGACAAGATGGAGTACAAACCTAGCTCTTCGCTAAACTCAGGACAGAATTTGTACTCCGATACTGACTTGCTTTAGTTCAACAAACCTTGCAACAGCCCATTCAATTTATGCACGAACGCGGCTGGATCATCCAACTGTCCACCTTCGCTTAATACCGCTTGGTCTAGTAAAATATGGGTTAAATCGCTAAAACGGGCATCGTCTTGTTCAGCTTTCAAACGAGTGATTAAGGCGTGATGTGGGTTGATTTCAAACACGGGTTTTCTACCCATGCCCATACCCATCATTTGCCCAGCGTCTTTCATGATGCGTTCCATGTTTAAACTCATGCCATAAACATCAGCCACCAAACACGCGGGAGATTCGGTTAAACGATGACTTAAACGCACATCACTGACTTTATCGCCTAGCACGTCTTTGATTTGGGTGATGACGGTTTCAAAGTCTTTGTTTACTTCTTCTTGTTTTTCTTTGTCTTCTTCATCGGCTAATGTGCCTAGGTTTAGATCACCTTTAGCAACCGATTGTAAATGTTTACCATCAAATTCATCTAAATTAGACACTAACCATTCATCGATACGATCCGACAGCAATAATACTTCAATGCCTTTTTTGCGGAAAATTTCTAAATGTGGGCTGTTTTTTGCCGCCGCGAAACTATCAGCAGTGACATAATAAATATGCTCCTGCCCTTCTTTCATACGGCTAACATAGTCTTCCAGTGTGATGTCTTGCTTATCGGTATCGTTATGGGTAGAGGCAAAACGAATTAATTTAGCCACACGCTCTTTATTAGCATGATCTTCAATTGGACCTTCTTTAATCACTGCGCCGAACTGTTCCCAAAAAGTCGCGTAGTTTTCAGGCGAATTTTTTGCCAGTTGTTCCAGCATGGTTAACACTTTTTTTACCGCGCCTGATTTAATCGCGCTGATTTGCTTGCTTTGTTGTAATAGTTCGCGTGATACGTTCAGCGGCAAAGAATTGGCATCAATTACACCGCGAATAAAACGCAAGTAACGCGGCATTAACTGCTCAGCGTCATCGGTAATAAACACTTTGCGCACATACAATTTAACGCCGTGTTTGGTGTCTCTGTCCCACATATCAAACGGGGCGCGTGATGGCACATACAGCAATAAAGTGTATTCGTTGGTACCTTCGACTTTGCTGTGAATATGGGTTAATGGGTCTTGATAATCATGCCCAACGTGCTTGTAAAATTGTTTGTAATCGTCTTCGGAAATTTCTTGGCGGGCTTTAGTCCATAATGCCGCCGCGCTGTTCACGGTTTCTTCAACGATTTCAGGTACTGGCTTTTCTGCGGGTTCTTCGCCTTCTTCTTCACTGTCGTCGGCATCATAAGCGGGCGTGACTTCTTTATCCATGACGATAGGTAAAGAAATATGATCGGAGAATTTTCTAACGATTCCACGAAGACGATAGCCATCTAAAAATTCAGTTTCGGCTTCTTTCAAATGCAGCACAATTTCTGTGCCACGCGTTGCTTTTTCAACCGATTCAATACTGTAATCGCCCTCCCCTGCTGACTCCCAACGCACGCCTTCACTGCTAGTCGCGCCTGCTTTGCGGGTAGTCAAGGTTACTTTATCAGCAACAATAAACGCTGAATAAAAACCTACGCCAAACTGACCTATTAACTCGCTGTCTTTGGCTTGTTCGCCTGTTAAGGCTTCAAAAAATTGTTTCGTGCCAGATTTAGCAATGGTACCGATATGTTCTTGAACTTCTTGGCGGGTCATACCAATACCATTATCGCTAATGGTGATGGTTTTAGCGTCTTTATCAAAGTCGAGTCGAATTTTTAACTCGCTATCACCGTCATACAAACCGTCATTCGATAAGGCTTCAAAGCGTAATTTGTCAGCGGCATCTGAGGCATTAGAAATCAGCTCGCGTAAAAATATTTCCTTGTTGCTGTACAAGGAATGAATCATCAAATGTAATAAATGTTTTACTTCAGTTTGAAAACCTAAAGTTTCTTTGTGTGCTGCTACGGTCATTTTATAGTCCCATGATTGTGTAAGTAACCCCCTGTATGGGGGCGGGTTAATTTTTTTCAAGGCTTGTTTATGGTTGCGTTTTGGTTAGTAACTGACTTAGAATAGCCGCGTTGGGGATGTTAGCTCAGTTGGTAGAGCAGTGGACTCTTAACAAAAATAGGAGCGTTCATTGGGAACAATGAACTGAAAATGTAGCTGTATGCTGGAAACCCCTGAGAGCTTCAACTACGTCATTCAGCGTAAAAATGTTGAAGATTGGGCAATCAGCAGGCAACTCTTAATAAAGTTTTAATGATTATCAGACAGTTACAGTAGTGAATGCTTTTGTGACAACAGATTATCTGTATAAACCTGTTAAGAAAGCCCTCAGAGACTTAACGCCGCACACCCAAACCGCTAACACGGCGGGTGATGAGAAAGTCCAGACTACAACGCCAACTATCAGCGGTTAGTGAAAGCTAAAGTAGTAAAGTAATCCATAGGTCGAGAGTTCGAGCCTCTCACATCCCACCAAATAACTCAAAGGCTTAGGTTGTTATAACTTAAGCCTTTTTTATTGCCCACTACTTTTCAACACGCGGAACACATAAATTGTTAGCGGTGTAGAATGTCACGTCACTAAGGAAATTATTATGTTGAAAAAAATTGCGTATTTATGTCTATTGTTACCCGCATTCGCTATCGCTCAAACCATTATTCCTGAAGAAATTGCAGTGCCTGATGGCAATACTCAGGTTTTGAGCTTACACGCTAAAGGCGAGCAGATTTATCAATGCACTAGCCAACAAAGCAAGTATTCATGGCAATGGCAAGCCCCTAAAGCGCAGTTGTTTGATAGTAAAGGTCATTTAGTCGGTAGTCACGCGGTTGGACCAGAATGGACATATCAAGATGGTAGCCGTGTCATGGGTAAAATGATAAAAAAAGTTGAGCTTGCACCCGACACAACCGTCGCTTGGTTACTATTAGAAGCCACTCAACATCACGGCAACGGCGTGTTTGCCAATATCAGCTTTATTCAACGGGTAAAAACACGCGGCGGTTTACCGCCTGTCACTGGCTGTGACGGCAATCATTTAGGCTTGGAAAAATCGGTTAATTATTCATCGGATTATATTTTTTACACAGAGCAACAACACCATGCTGAGTAAAGCCATATTCGACCAACAATGCCGCTTATGTCCACGACTGGCTAATTTTTTGGATGGCGTAAAACAAAAATACCCAGATTATCATGCCCTACCCGTTGCGCCGTTTGGTGATAACAATGCCAAATTATTGGTAGTCGGTTTAGCCCCTGGAATGCACGGTGCGAATGCCACTGGGCGACCATTTACAGGTGATTATGCTGGTTTACTGCTCTATGAAGCCTTGTATGAATTTGGTTATAGCAATCAACTATTATCAGAATCTTTACACGATGGCTTAGTATTAAAAAACTGCCGTATCAGCAATGCTGTCAAATGCCTACCGCCAGAAAACAAACCTACAGGCGATGAAATCAAGCAATGCAATCATTTTTTAGCCGCCGAATTAGCCACATTACCCAAAGGTGCAGTCATTCTTGCCTTAGGCACAATTGCCCATCAAGCGGTATTAAAAGCCTTGGTATTAAAACCCAGTAGTGCAAAATTCGCCCACAACGCACAATATATTGTAGGTAATGACTTAACGCTAGTCGATTCCTATCATACCAGCCGTTACAACGTCCAAACTAAACGCCTGACTAAAGCTGAATTTACCGATGTTTTTCAACACATAAAACAACTTTTGAGTGCGTAGGAAGTAATGTCGTTTTTTTAATTTCACACTATTTGTCGGAAACACTCGCCCCGCGCTAGAGCTAACGCACAATAAAATGATACCGTTCGTGGTGAAGCTTATCGAACCACATTCACACTTCGACAAGCTCAGTGCGAACGGTTTTGTAATCATTTTATCCACGGTTAGCTATATCATCTAGGCGGGCATTCCCGACTCACTAACTCCTTAGCCTTTTTCCTCTTCTTCATCTATATCTAAATCAGCAATTTCTTTTAAGCGCAAAATGGCTTTAAAGTTGATGCTGTTTTCTGGATAATTTCCCGTTTCATCCATCGTGCCTGCGGTTTGTCCTGTGAGTAATTCCAGTGTTTCATTAACGCTAGAAACAACATAAACCGCAAAAACACCGCGTGCAACCGCATCAATTACGTCTGGTTTTAACATTAAATTACGTTTGTTAGCCGCTGGAATAATGACCGCGTGCTGTCCGTTTAATCCCCGTGCTTGGCATAGGCGAAAAAATCCTTCAATTTTTTCATTAACACCACCAATCGCCTGCACTTCGCCGTATTGATTAATTGATCCCGTTACTGCAAAGCCTTGTTGAATGGGAGTGCGGGTGAGTGCGGAAATTAGACAGCACAGTTCAGCCAGTGACGCGCTGTCGCCATCGATATAGCTGTAGGATTGTTCAATGGCAATGCTGGCAGAAATGGCTAAGGGAAATTGTTGAGCGTAAAAATGCCCTAAATAGCCTGTTAAAATCAGCACGCCTTTAGAATGAATAGATTGCCCTAATTCGGCTTCGCGCTCTATGTCGATAATACCGCGTGAACCAGGATAAACGGTGGTGGTAATACGCGCAGGTGCGCCAAAACTACTACCACCGATTTCTAATACGGTTAAGCCGTTGATTTTGCCTATTGCCGCACCGTCGGTATCAATCAAAACCGTGCCATCGAGCATTTCATCAAGGATGACTTGTGACAGCCGACCATTGCGGTATTCGCGTGCGGTTAGAGCTAGGTCAATATGCTTTTTATCGATGGCATTATCATGAGCTTGCTGGCAAAATAAATTGGCCTCAGCAATAATTTCCAAGGAATCATTAATCCGCGCAGAAAATTGCAGTTGGTTTTCTGATAATCGACAACTGTGTTCTATTAAACCTACGATAGCCTCTTGGGTTAAGGGTTTCGCGCCTGAGTCGGTAGCTTGTTTTATCATCACGGCAATAAAACCTTGGGTGGTTTCATGGGTGCGTGGAATAGTATTATCAAAATCGGCAAGAATTTTAAACATTTCGTTAAATTCACTATCCAATTCTTCCAGCAAATAATAGGTATCGCAAGAACCAATGAGAATAACTTTGACATTGAGCGGAATGACTTCGGGCTTAAGGGTGATGGTGTTCACACCTAATTCTGAATAAGGCAATTCGATTTCAATGGTCGCGGATTGTAAGGCGCGTTTTAAACCCTCCCAGACAAACGGATAAATCAACAGTTTTTCAGCATCCAAAATTAAATATCCGCCGTTGGCTTTGTGTAATGAACCTGCACAAATTTTTCGATAGCTAGTGACTAACGTACCTTGGTCGCTGACATATTCGATACGTCCAAATAGATTTTGATAAGTTGGATGGGGTTCAAAAACAATAGGTGCGCCGTTTTCCTGTTTGTTATCCACCAGAATATTGGGCATATACTGCTCGGTGAGTAAAGCCCGTTTATTACTGGTATCACGCGGCTCAAGGCGTGTAGAGCTAAGATAATCCGCAACAGTGTTATCGAGATTTTTTCTAACTTCGGCTAGATAGCTAATGACATCATCAATATTTTGATAAACGTGATTCAGTTCAGCAAACAAAGGTTCAATGGCAGTATGAATCGTATCATTATTGAGTTGCTTGGTTTTTTCAACTAAAGTTCTACGCCATTGCGGTAGTTCCAATAAGACATCACTCAAATACTCTTCCAGTTGTTCAACCTGTTGGTGAAATAACTCGCGCTCGGATTGCGGTAATTGGGTGAATTGCTCTTCATTAAGGGTTTTATGACCGCGAATCGGAGCAAAGGTGATACTGTCATTATCTCTAAATAAGGCAATATTTAAGGTTTGGGCTTTTTTATCCACCAAATCCACGGCGTTGTTATACGCTTGCGTCAATTGACGTTCGAGGGCTGATTTTTTTTGCTGATAAGCAGGACTTTCAAATGCGGCGGGGAAAGTTGCCAGTAAATCATCACACATTTTTTCAATAGATTTACAAAACGCTTGCCCTTGTTCGGCAGGCAATTCAATGGCAATCGGTTCTCTGGGGTTATCAAAATTATCCACATAAGCATAAGAAGACGGCGCGGGTAAAGTTTGCGCTATCTCACTCAAATGATTAGTAATTAAAGACACGCGCCCTGATCCCGATTCGCCCATCACAAAAATATTATAACCAGGATTAGGCATCGCTACACCAAACGCCAACGCCGACCGCGCTCTGTCTTGTCCTAACAGCGTATTTTGTGAACGTGGTGCGGGGGGGAATTCAAATCCTGTTAAATCAATGTTTAATTTGAGGGCTTCAATCGGTAGTTTTAGAGGGTTGGTCATGAATAGAAAAAGGCTAAGGGCTACAAAGCGGGGATTTTAGCATTTTTACGCGGTACTAGGTGCAGACTAGCTGAATCAAGTTTAATGAATACACTTAGGAGTTACCCATTGGTTGCATAAATTATTTAGAGAGCATTAATCACTTATTCGTAGCCTTTAAAAAATAATTTAGTAGACAATAATGAGTTGCTAAAATGGCACTATTTCGGTAGCTTCCGCAAAGTTTACCTGTGTTGACACCTATGCGCCAAGTAAAGCTTGGATTTTCATCTATTGAGTCCAAAGAATACCCGTCCTAATTTAGGGTTTGCAATTTTTTTAACAAGATTTGTAACAGAGTGTAACAAAAGATGAAATTGTTACACTCTGTTACAAAAATGAGTCACGATAACTTGCTGTTTCTGTAGACTGTAAACTGTAAACAGCGATGATAGTAGAAGTAAAAAATTCTGCGATCAGGTTTACAATTTTATCGTAATTAGTCGGATGTATAAGCCCCGTCATTCTGGCAGGGATGCCAAAATGAAGATGGATAAATAGACACGCCGACTTTTTGTTAAGAACTTACTTACAACATTTTAAGGTGAATAGCATGATAATTATTCTAAAAAAAGTTTCTCCAAAAACCCAACTAGAAGATGTAACAGATTTTCTTACTCCAGCGGTTTATGGACATTGGCTAAACAGACGCGGTCGAATAGAAAGAATACTAACATTTATACAAAAAAATATTGAGACACATATTGTGCGTCATCATGTTTTAGTTGATATATCGCCTGATTTTGTTGCTAAAAGAGTTATAAAAGCTCTAAACAAACAATATCTCGCTGGAAAGTATATTGCTGTCTCTGAATACAAAGTTAGAACTTGGCATAATGATGGGAGAATTAATCACGGCTATTCTTATCTTCGTAATCAAAATAACAATAAACGAATTAATGGTCGCAGGAATGAGTATGAAGATTTCATTTCAGAAATCAGTGCTAGTAAATACGACAAGGTTTAGGCAATGATCTTTACAAGTTTAGCGTACTCATTCCTGTTTATATAAATTTCCCTATTCGACCGAAAAATCTCGCATCATGCCCATATCTTCATGCTCAAGATTATGGCAGTGATACATGAATAAGCCTTTGAAATCTTGAAATGGCTTAATGATGCGTACCGTTTCGTTGGGCATAACCAGCACAGTGTCTTTCAAACCGCTTTCAATAAAACCTTGGCTCACAGTGGCATAGTCATCTTCTGTGCCTTTGCTAACACTACGACTAAGCACCTGAAATTGTTGACCGTGTAAATGAATCGGGTGTGCCATAGACATCATACCGCCACCCATACCGCCCATCATTCCCATACCACCGCGTCCCATGCCCATGCCACCTCTCATACCGCCCATACCACCACTTTGATGATCTTCGCCGCTTTCTGATGTGGATGTTGCGCCATGCCCCATACCACCATGCGCATGGAAAATCTCCATGAGTTGAACAGTATTGACTTTGATACGTTCAAAATCTTGCAAATCGTCATATTTATAAGGGCGACCATTAAGCACCATCGCCATGTGTCCTTCGGAAATACTGATAGGAATAGGTTTATTGGGATTAGCGGTATCGCTGACTTTGTACCAATTAATTTTCGATAATTGACTAGGTAAACTGTGACTCTCACTGACTTTGCGGGTTACTTTCACCGTAAACAGCGGATACTCACTGCCCATAGGTAAACTGCCGTGGTTCATCATGCCCATTTTAGGCAATGCTCCTGAAAACGCCGCGCTACGCATAACAAGCTGAGAACCTTCGGCACGACCGCTAAAATCTGCCCATACATCCAATCGCTCACCAGGAGCTAACATAACGTAAGGTTTAATTTCAGGTTTTTCCAACAAACCGCCATCGACACCAATCACAGTAATTGGCGTACCATCATCCCACGCCAGTTTATAAATCCGTGCCGTTGAACCGTTTAATACCCGCAAGCGATAAGCACGGCTGGCAACATCAAGTTGAAAATCAGCATGACCATTGATTAATACACGATCCCCATAAAAACCCATCATACGGTCGCGCATGTGTCCTGCATACACCAATTGATTGTCGGCATCAAAACGGCGATCTTGAATCACTATCGGAATTTCATACTCACCCGAAGGCAATTCTAAGGCAGTCTCTTCTTCATCATTGACGATGATAGTACCCGCTAAGCCATGATAAACCTGTTGTGCGGTTAGCTCATGGGGATGCGGATGATAAATAGCCATACTAGCGCGGTTCAGTACCTCAAACTCATACACCAAGGTTTCATTGGGTTCAATCGTGTATTGTGGATGCCCGTCCATATTGGCAGGAACGTGTAGCCCATGCCAGTGCGTGACAGTGGGCTGTATCAATTCATTATGCAAATGAATACGGACTTTTTGACCTTTTTTTAAACGAATAATCGGGCCTAGATATGAACCTGCTATTTCAGTGACAGTTTCTTTTGGACCTTGTAGTAAACGAGCGGAATATTGTTGTACCCATGTTTTTTTACCCTGTAAAATGCTCACCCAATTAGGCTTACAAAACAGTTCTATTTCAACATCGGGTTTAAAATTAGGCGACGCTTTATTAGGGCTGATTTTGGGCATACCGTGCATACCTTCCATAGCTTGCAACACGTGCGGCAGTCCTGCAAAAGCCAATAAGCCCACACTAGAATGGGCTAAAAAACGACGACGGGAATAATACTTAGACATAAGACCTCCTCAAAAAATCGTATTTTTAATGTATTCCAGAACGGAATAGCTCACAGTAGTTTATCTATAAAAAACAGATACTCAATAGTTTTCTGAATAATTGTAAGTTATATACCGTACTGAATAGGTTATATCACGCCGTTTAAATAATGCAGCTCTGCGCAGAATGCACAGAGAGCAAGTATTCCAAGGACATAAGATACTAGGCATAATTTTTGCTATATTTTGAAGCTGTACTTAACGAATACCGTAGACAAACTTTATAATGCCTAAACATCCATTACTCGATAAACTATTTCGCCGTCATAGTATGGAATTAGTTGCTTTCGCTAATTCGCATATTGCTCATTCAGAAGCAGAAGATTTAGTACAAGAAGCCTATTTACGTTTATTACAGCATCCAGATTGCGCCGCTATTTATAATCCACGTGCTTATTTATACAAAATCATTGCCAATCTGGGATTTGATTATCACCATCGTGCCAGTGTTCATCATCAGTATCTCGAACCGAATGACATCGAACCTGATAGTCTCATTTCACCACTTCCCTCACTTGAGACATTAATGGATGGGCAGCTATTATTGAACAAGTGTTTACTGGCATTGGAAACCTTACCTGATGTGTATCGTCATGTGTTTTTGCTCAACCGTGTTGATGGCTTATCACACAAAGAAATTGCCGAGGCGTTAGCTGTACCACAACGCACTGTTGAGCGGTATTGTGCCAAAGCTTTAGCGCATTGTTTTACAGCTACCTTTCACGATAAATCCTAAGATGAACAATACTATTCAAAAACAAGCCAGTCATTGGGTGACACGCCTGCATTCAGCCGACTGCACGGAAGCTGAACGTTATGCGTTTGATGACTGGTTAGCCGAAAACGAAACTCACAGTGTTGCTTATCAACAGGTATTGACTTTCTGGCAACAATTAGCAGACATTGAACCGCACGCTGGGGTTGAACTAGAGGCAGCGCGGGCGTATTTGCGTGATAAACGCCAAGCGCGGCGACCATTTTCCAGCAAACGGGCGGCAACGCTGTTATCGCTATTGCTGGTGGTAAGTGCCAGTCCATTTTTTTGGTCGTGGCTGCATACGCAAAATTACCATACCGCCAAAGGTGAACACGCCAGTATTGAACTCAGTGATGGTTCACAAATTGAACTCAATACCGATACTGAATTGAGCGTGCAGTACACGGATGAGGCGCGTAATGTAAAACTACAGCACGGCGAAGCCCTGTTTACTGTTGCCCATAACAGTGGGAAAACGTTTGCAGTCACTGCTGCCAATGGCGTGATTAAAGACATCGGCACACGGTTTAATGTGTATCAACAAGCGGCTAAGGTATCGGTCACTGTGTTGGAAGGCGAGGTCAGTATAACCACAGTTAATAATTCAACACCGCACAACGTAAAACCCAATCAACAACTCGATTACGATAACAACGGGCAACTCACCCCCGTCTCTCAAGTAGATGTGAATAGCACCACCGCGTGGCAGAAAAAACTTGTAGTGTTTAAAGCCCAGCCATTGAGCATCGTTATTGAACAACTGGCGCGTTATCATGACGTGAGTTTGCGAATAGCCGACCCACGCTTGCAAGGGCTTAAAGTGAGTGGTGTGTTTCCCAGTGATGATTTGTCTGTTGCCTTGAATACCATTGCCAGTGCCTTGCCCATTAAAATAACGTCCACTGGAGCAATGGCGTTTGTGATTCAAGCGGCTGATTGATTAGGAGTGCAGGCTTTGCTTGCAAGTGATAGGCAAAGCCTGCACACCATGCGTATAATTTTTTCAAAAAAGTGGCGGTGTTACCCCGTTCATTCAGTCTTATGTGTAGTGCTACCAATAAACTAACTCACAAGGAGACTCGAATGCGTACACTACCTAAACTCATGGCAACCCTACCACTAGCGGTTTACATGGGCTGTTCCCTCGCTGAATCAAATACCTACAATTTCAATATTCCAGCCCAGCCCTTAGGTTCTGCGTTAAATGCAGTCAGCCAACAAACAGGTTTACAGCCTTTTTATGTCGATGAAGTCGTGGCAGGTAAACAAAGCCCCGCATTAAAAGGTAATTACAGCCAACAGCAAGCCGTGGCAATATTACTGGCAGACAGTGGTTTAAACCACACCTTCACAAGTAATAACAACGTGGCGGTTAAAGCAAAATCAGCAACAGAGCAACACGCTGATAATTCAGTCACAGCCTTAGCTACTATGACAGTGACAGATAAAGCGGGCGGTGATGATCCGTTAAGTAAATATTACACAGTCACTCACAGTTCAGCAGGCACTAAAACCGATACGCCATTAATGGAAACACCGATGTCGGTACAAGTCGTACCAAGAGCCGTTATGGACGATCAAAAAGTCACTCGCATCAGCGATGCCTTAGAAAACGTCAGTGGTGTTCGCTCTCAACAAACTCTAGGCATGGGTAATAATTTTATTGTTCGGGGTTTTGCCAATCTAAATGTTTACCGCAATGGCTTGAAATCCAACGATGATTTTCCTGTTGAACTCGATACTGCCAATTTACAAAGTATTGAAGTGCTGAAAGGTCCTGCACAATTGTATGGACGCACTGAACCAGGTGGTTTAGTGAATTTGACTACTAAAAAACCGCTGGATACGCCGTATTATTCGTTAGAGCAACGCTTTGGCTCTTATGATTTATATCGAACCGAGTGGGATGCCACAGGTCCACTTAATAAAGATAAAACTTTGTTATATCGTTTTACAGGTTCGTATCAAAACAATAATTCGTTTCGCAATTTCGCTTTTAACGACAGAATGTTATTTGCACCGAGTATCACTTGGAAACCCACTGATAAAACCGATGCAACGCTTGAATTACAAGTTGTTAATCAAGATTTTAAGGCGGATTTTGGTCAGCCTGTGATTGGCAATCGCCCTGCATCTATCCCCATTAGTCGCTCATTGGATGATTCCAACACACCGAAAAGTAATTTCAACCAAGTACAGCTTAACTCGCTATTCAATCATAAATTCAATGATGATTGGGCGGTACACAGTCGCTTTCTTGCCAGTTTCGATAACGCCCGCCAAACCTTTGTAAATCCCACGCCTGCATTCGACCCTGCGACCGCCTTAGATCAAACCACAGGCATCATGCAGCGCAATGTATTTGGTGAAAAAGATTCGGGTGAAAAATACGCGACTAACCTTGATTTGACGGGTAAATTTAATCTGGGTTTTAGCAAGCATGAAGTGTTGCTAGGTACGGATTTTTATCGCTCGTTTCACAATTATGGCTGGAACGGCTTTTATCAGACCTCGGATCCCGCGTTAGCCATCAATATTTACCAGCCCACTTATGGTATTCCCAAAAGCGTTTTTGATACCGCGTTAAGAACGGCTGAACAACCCATTAACCGTAATGTTTTTTACAACCAATGGGAAGGCATTTATTTTCAAGACCAAATCACCCTGTGGGACAAACTACATATCATGGGCGGTGGACGTTATGACTGGACAGAAACAGGCAGAGGGCGCGGCGATAGCTATGCCGCCGCCAGTGACGCACTACTGACTGCTAGACATTTTGACAGTGGTTTTAGTCCGCGTGTAGGCATTTTGTACGAGCCTATTAAAGAGTTCAGTATTTATGGCAACTGGACAACGTCATTCGGTGCGAATAACGGCGTATCTTCAACGGGTACAAGCTTTAAACCACAAATTGGTGAACAATTTGAAGCGGGTGTAAAAACCTCGCTATTTGATAATCGCTTACTCGGTACGTTGGCTTATTATCACGTCACCAAAGACAATCTACTCACGCCTGATTTAAGTACCCCCGATCCCACTGACAGTAAATCGACTGGCAGACAACGTAGCCAAGGGGTTGAGATGGATATAACAGGACAAATTACCGATGCCTTAAGTGTGATTGGTAGTTACGCTTATACCGATGCGCGAGTCACGCATGATAACGGCGGCTATCAAGGCAAACGCTTGAGTAACGTCCCTGAAAACGCGGGCAGTTTGTGGGTTAAATATGACTTTAGCCACTATAAACCGTTAAACGGTTTTAGCATGGGCTTAGGGGGTGTTGTTGCGGGTCAACGTCAAGGTAATATCGACAACACCTTCCAATTACCTGGTTATGTGCGTATGGATATGTTCGCCGCCTATTCATTTAAAGTGCAAAAATCCAAAGTCACCGCGCAATTTAATATTCGCAATCTGTTGGATAAACGCTATTACGAATCCACCGATCCTGAATCTAACGTTTCACCCGCGCTGGGCGTTGCGCCTGGTGCGCCATTAATGGCAACAGGTTCGTTGCGCGTGGAGTTTTAATCCCGACTATCTCAAAAAGTGCGATGGACTCGCAATCATTCATTCGACAACAGTGATTTTTGATGACTGCCAGTCCTTTAAAGGACTGGCAGTCATGCGCTAATAAAAAACGAGGTTATAGTGCAAACACCCACCATCAATAAAAATAGCAAACCTTTATGGCATCGGCGTTTACGTCACTTCTGGCTTAACATTCATCTAACCATCGCCCTAGTTGTTGGCTTATTTTTCGTCATTCTAGGGCTAACAGGTTCGTTTAATGTTTTTTACCTTGAGCTAGAAGAATCAACATTACCCAGCATACAAATCCCTGCCAATGCCCAGCCAATTAAACTGGATGACATCATTCAAACGCTCAAAACTAAACACCCAGAAAAAACGGGTAACTGGTCGTTATTATTACCCGAATACGGCAATGACTATATCTGGGCGGAATACCTAAAACCACCCGAAACCGCCGATGAACTATACGCCCCATTTCGCGTGTTATTTCAGCCTTACACAGGTGAAATTGTTGCCGAACATTACTGGGGGAAAACGCTATGGTCGTTAGTTTACGAAGTTCATGCCACCTTATTGATGGGCAAAGTAGGTGTTAAAATCGGCAGGTTATTTTTTAACGGCATCTGTTTTTTAGGCTTGTTTTTCTTTATATCAATACTCACAGGGCTAACTCTTTGGCTACCTTCGTGGCACAAAATCAAACAAGCCCTGACTATCAAACGCGGTGCGAGTATCGAACGCTGGTGTTTTGATGTGCATAAAATCGTCGGTTTTTACAGTTCACTCATGTTGCTGACTTTAGCCTTTACGGGTTTTAGCATTGCTTATGCCGACTACCTTAAACCCGTGATTCGTTGTTTTTCCAGCGTTAAAGCCCAACATTTAGAAGACCCTGTGGTTAAGTCCATCATGACAGATAACGCACAACCGATTTCAGTCAGTGATGCAATCGCCATAGCCGATACCATTTTTCCGACTGCTAAATTGCGTGGACTTTCTACCCCTGATGGCAAAGAAGGCGTTTATGCGGTTCATAAGATGCAGGAGGGCGAAGCCAATCACCGTTGGTCGCGTAGCAAAGTCTGGATAGATCAATACAGTGGCAACGTGCTGGCAATTCAAGACCCCAATCAATTTACCGCAGGTGAAACTTTTTTAAATATCATGTGGCCCTTACACAGCGGTGAAGCACTTGGTTTTACTGGTCGGCTATTATGGTGCTTTGTAGGACTTGCACCGCTAGTGCTATACATCACAGGTATCACGCGCTGGCTACAAAAACGGGCAGTGCAACGATTGAAGAATTGATAAATTTATCGTGGTCTGCCTCTACCCGTTTTGCCAGTCGTACGTTTATCACTGGCTTTCGCTGGTTTTTTAGTATGCCGAAAATCTTTTTTGCCTGTGTCTTTATGCGGTGCATTCTTTTTGGGTGCATCAACTACTTTTAAAGACACGGGTTCATAGCCTGTATCAGCGATACGCGGAATTTGGCATTTCAACAACTTTTCAATTTCTAAATCCACATAGAAATAATGAATAAGTATTCTTGCTTTTCTTGTTTCAGGTCATACGATTACCAACAACGCCATAACCTTTTGATAGAATAAGACTATTTCATAATTATGAACTTGATGAGGGGGCAGGATTTGCAAGACACGAGACGTATCACTAGAATGAAATAATTACAAAACCGTTCGCACTGAGCTTGTCGAATGGTGTGAATGTGGTTTGACAAGGTCCTCCTGAGCGAAGCCGAAGGACTCAACGAACGGAATCAACTTGCCGATTAATAAGCTCAAATTTTATCTTTTTTAAAAAAAATTAATTGCAAGGACAAAAAAGCAGCTAGACATAATACTGGAAATGCAGCCAACATATAAGTCGCATTAATAGTAGCAAAAGAACTAATATCAACAAGAACAGTGATAAAAATTCGAGAAATAAATAGACACCAAATCAGGGTACTTATTATAAATATATCTGTTATTGGTATTTTTTTTACCACTATCAAAAAAAAATATATTAGATATATAAAAGCACCCAATGGTACAATGATAGGCATCACTAATTTATATAGTTTACCCAATAACTTCTTAAGTTTAGAGGGCGCGTATTTATCATTATAGATGTATGACTGATAAATATGCTCAATATGAAATATACCCTTCTCGCCAAAACCTAGCGTAGTATCTTGTTGCTCTACTAATGAATTAATCAGCAATGGTTTTGAGGGTGACGTGTCGATAGCAATACTGCAATTATCATAATCTGATACGTCAATTAAAAAACCTTGATGGTTTGCAGTTGGATTTTTGACGGTTTCAGTAATATCATGACCGTCTATTCTATCAATTTCTTTTTTAACGGTTATTCCGTTCACTGAACAATTAAGAACTATCCAATCAGCAGTCGTTGAATAAAACCAACCTGTTAATATGGTTCTTTGTTCAATGGGTGCAAAAATAGTGCTTGGATTACCCAAAAAAAGACGTACTCTTTGCAATTGATCTAAGGGTTCTTCGCTTGCGCCACCTGTCGCCGCTATTGGAAGTTGAACCATTGCCAGCTTTATTGCCTCACTTATTTTTTCGGGCATGGTTTGCAATTGTGCCAGCGTAATATTGGGCATAAAAGACAGAGGATTCGTTCTACATTTTATAGCACCACTATCACAGGCTGTTGCTATTTCTTTGGTTATATTATTGTAAAACTCGGCGGCAAGAACAGGGGTTTGGTAATAACCTTTATTGGCAACAGCATCTCTTAATGCCCAGTCAAAAAATTCTCCCGCATAATCGCCACACGTCCATGAATATAAGGCACAGCCAGCGGTAGCTTCAATTTTCGCTTTGTCTTCAAGAAGCTCTTTTAATTGTGCAAAGCTTGGGCTGATTTTATATATTACCTGTCTTTTGGCAAATGAAACGGGTATATAAGGTAAATCCTGCCCAACATCCACGCTATTTAAGTTTTTAAGAGCCTGAGAATAAGCTTCCCCCTTAAAATCGACTACTTCAAATTTTCCATATTTACCATAATTAGTTAATCCAATTAAACTAACAAATGCTATAGCTACCAATGAAAAAAATGCAAATCTATAAGTAACTTCTTTTATCGGTAATTTTTGCTGTTTTAATTGCATAACTCTTAACAATACTAAAATAAATAAACTGGGAATTATCCAAGTACCTTCTTCACGAGTTATCCAAAATAAACCAAAAGCTAAGCCATAAGGAATGATGTTCTTTAGTTTCATGTCTTGCTGTTGTGGCGTAAACACCAATTTAATTATGCCTGATATTATAATTAATAATAAGGCTGGATAAATATTATCTCTGGTTATATGGGTTGGAAATAATTCAGGGTGAAGAAGAGTAGCAAAAAATAATATTAAAACAATATATTTATTTACACCTAATACACGCAATGTCTTTGCAAGTAGTCCGCAAGAAAATAGATAAAAAAGCGCGATCGCTAGGGTAATTGGTATCCCTATTAATCCATTTATAGCTAAAAACAAGGGGAAACCTGCACCTTTAGCTAAAGTCATTTGACTATAATCACCTAGCCAGTGTCCACCTAGTATTAAACGCGCATTACTCCAATATAAAGCATCATCATAAATCGCCCCTGTATAAATGGATACTGGCAAGTGCATCGATAGAATGACATACACAATAGAAAATAAATAAAACAAGGGTCGTAATGACCAATGGTCGATAAAAAATTTTACTATTGCCGTGGGCGTTTTAGTAATTATGGATAATAATGAATTTTTAACCGTTTCAGTTTCTATGAATAAAGCCATTGTTTATTTTTTAAATTATTTATTGCCATGAACTTACAGGGAAAATGCTCATAATCATCGTATTGATGATGAGATAAATCGGTTCGCAACTGACCATTACTCACCGCCATTATCATGAAATAGCGCGTAAGCACCATAATCTTTAATCGGTTCAAGACGCGATTTAACAGTTTCTGGTAGATCATTAACACTTTCTTTCCTAACGATATAAAAATTATGATTAGGTGATGCTAGGCTCGTTTGCAGTTGAGCAATCTCAGTTTCAAATACCGCCTTGCCTTGCAGATAAAACTCCGCTGAGTAAGGTCTGTCCATGAAATAAATTAACTGCTCTTGTGGTTGTGCGACTTGTGTATAAGCGGATACCAATGATTTTTGAGAAGCTAAAAAATCTACGTTAGGGAACTGGCAAGCGATGACTAAGCCCAAAAATGAGAGCGGTACACACGAAGCTAACACAGTTCGATATTTAGGTAAATCAAAACAATCGGCAAGCAACAAAGCGAAACCTGCTAATGAAGGTAGCGCGTAAGTCCAGATAAGATTTGCTGAGAAGGTGAAAAACAATAACGGTGATAGCATCCACAGCAAACAATATAAACGCCAGCTATTATTGGCTTTCAGCCATTCGCTAGGCTTTCTTTTCATTAATGCTGTTAATACGATTTTTAGAAAAACAAAAGACCAAGGAAAAGCGGCAACCAACCAAAAAAGCCAAATGATACCGCGTTGCCGACCATGCCCATGACCATAAAGATCACCTTGCCATTCGGGGACGGTGAAACGTTGCCAGTGTTCACCAATGAAGAAATATTCTAAAAATCCAGGGGTTTTTTGTTCGGCAATTAAATACCACGGTACGCTAATACAGAGCATTAACAGCGTGCCTTTGAACCAAGGAATGCGTTTCCAAATAGTCAGCCATTCGCCCGTAATAACCGTCCAAAGTCCTATAGTGATGCCTGTTAGCACAATAGTGATAGGACCTTTTGCCAGCAAACCGATACTCAGCCCGACAAAAAACAGATAGCCCCAGAAAGTTTTATCTTTTTGTAATGCCAGCCAAAAAGCAGCGAGAGCCAGTGTAATGCCAAAACTCAGTGCGACATCCATTGCCACCGTGCCAGACATGACGAAAAATAGTACTGTACTACTCAGAATAATGGCAGCACTCCACGCCTTATCCAAGCCACGTTGTACGCTGGCTAAATGAAAAATAATCCAGACCATACCTAAACTTAAAAGGAACGAGGGCAATCTGGCAAAAAATTCATTATTGCCGCCTAACCATAAGCTTGATGCGGTCATCCAAACAGTCAAGGGAGGCTTTCCCCAAAAAGGTACACCATAATCGATTAAGGGTGTTACCCAGTTTTTGGTTTCCAACATTTTACGACCCATTTCCGCATATCTTGACTCGGAAGGATCATACAAAGGATAAAATCCTAGGGTAAGCACGCGTATTGCTAACAGCATCGTCAGCAAGCTAAAGCCCGTGGCTATTTTTTGTAGTGTTACGTTAGATTTGTTATCGACCGTAGTTATCGAAAGAGCCATTTGAAAAGTCCAGCAGTTAAAGTTTCTTCCTAATCAAAAAGCAATAAGTAAGCCAAATTAAAAAACTTAGCTAACATACTGTATAGCCACGTTATTTTTATAGCTGGCTAAGCAGTGGATAATAATTAAGGGGCAAAACTACCAGATAGACGGTTGTTTTAAACCAGTGAATAGATCGTGAGTAGTTTATTAAAACGGCTGTTGGTTTTAACGTGTACTGGTATTTTGACAACCAAAATGCCATTGAGTCTTGACTCTAGCTTCTCGTGGAAGTAGGGTAGAAAACGCTTTTCTACCCTGATAATCGTGCAATATTCATAAGTCCCCGATGAAATTCAAATATGGCTAACCTTAATAAACCGTTCGTGCTGAGCTTGTCGAAGCGTGAATGTGGTTCGTGTGGAGCGTAGCGAAACACAGGGAACACGAAAAGCCCCGCATTCCGCAAGCTACTCACTTCAATCCCCAAAATCGGCAGCCCATTTTTCCCAAAAGTCAGGTTCATCGTGATGGGCGTTTTCCATTGCCTTTGCCAATGGTAAATGCCAAAAGCTCATCGTATCAAAGCGCATAGTGCCATCAGGATTTTCCAGATAATCTCTCGCCTGCACATATAACGGATTATTCTCATCGTAAGGCACATCAATATAAATTTCCCCCTGATAGCTAATCATAGAATTTTCATTGGCAACACTTCCGCAGGGTTGCCAATCAATGTGCTGTTCAGTCAGCCAGTGACAGAGCGCGTCACGCCTTTTATCAGATTCCCATTTATGGCGTTTAGCAGACGAGAAATCCAACCAAGGGCAAAACTTATTTTTAGCATTTTTGGCATGAAAGGTGACGATTAACACACCGCGTTGTTTCTTTCGAGCAATCGCATCAATATGTTCAATTCGCTGTGGCATGAGCTTGTTCTCCGTCTACGTTGTGGGAATATCGCTTTTAATGCGTGGATCAAAACCATTACGAATAAAAATTTTATATTTCTCACACCGTGGATTAATACAACCCAAATCAGCGGGTATTATCATGCAATGAGGATTTTCACCATCATCGTAAAGCACATCGGCTGCCACTGGATAATTTAGTGGAAACCCACATTTAGAACATTGACGATGACCACACACCTGACAAAACCAAGGGCGTAAGCCTTTTAAAAACGTTTCTTTCGCTCTATCAATTGCTTCTGCTGTCCATGCTGTGCCTTGAACGACAACATAATTATCGCCATCATCGGTCAACTTAACCGATTGATAAGGAAATCTTTTGTCGCCCCCGCCCAAATACTGACTTGATAATTTCACAAGATTAGCACCAGTCGCCGTCAATCGTCGTCCGCCAATTTCATCCAATGTTTTTTGGCACAGAACACATCTATCAGCAGGTAATCGATTAATCAATTGCCCAACCTGCTTCGATTAATTCAGCATGGGTGTTATATGTTGTCTCTATATTCGTTGTTTTATCCTGAATAATAAATTCTCCAGCAAGCAAATTACTTAAACTCATTTTTCCATAGCCACCATTAATATTCTTGAAATGCACAAAATCACTGCATCCCCTGAAATTTAAATTTAACACATCGCGTGTTTCTTCTATTAAACCATCTGACCATTTTTTACTCATTAGCATCACCTTTATTTTTACTAATCATTCGTTATTCCAGAAGGGCTAAATTGATTTACTGCTTTTTCAATGTCGGGTAATAGATCATTAATATTAGACATTCTATGACCGCCTGTTTTAAATAATCGGCAATCACATCTGGATTTTAAATAGTCGTAGGTTTTATGACTATCCAATAATTCATCATCTTCATTTAGAAAACAAGTGACAGGTAAATCATTGACTGGATAAATAGCATCATCGTAATAATCCAATGCTGGATTTAACAAAATACATTTAAAGTCATCGAGAGACATTTCAAAATACTTTTTATTGGCAGTATTTAATGCCCAATAACCGCCTAATGAAATGCCGATAATCGCGGTATCATCGGCGAGTATATTATTATCCTTAATATAGCTGTTGAGGAATTGATCTATTTCCTGTTTTGAAGAATCGTTGGGTTTATAATCGGGGATAAAAACAGTCATGCCTTTAGCAGTGAAGAATGTTTTTATTGCCAGTGCAGAATGACTGGTTTCTGGGGTACTTAATTTGCCATGTAGAAATAATATATTCATAATGCACCTTGTTGTGAGCGCGGGGGATATTTATAATTATTCAAAACTATCTTCGTATTCAGTTATGACACCTAATAATTGATTGATTACTATTTTAATCGTATTAAAATCATCTTCGTTATTAAGATATAGTTTCTTATTCACTTCAATCATAATAGGAAAAACATCAGGATTACCTACAAATTTAGCTGGAATCATACTGCCAGAATAAGGATAATTAATTCTTACATCATAATCTATTAAAAAATCCTGAACTAAATCGACTAATTCTTTTGGCGTTTGTTCTGTAGTGCCAATACAAAAATCTGGATACCCTTCTTTATCAGGGAATGAGTGACAATCAATAAGAACAATTTTAGGAAAATAACAGAGTGTTTTATTAATTAATTGAATCAAATCGAGATGCCATTTATTATAGATATTATTGATGATGTCTTCTTTATCAATAACCTCAATATCATTGCCTCTAGTGCCTTTTGTATAACAAATACCTTGACCTTGACTGTACATTGGTTCTTTATCATCTGTAAATCTTTCTACGTCACAGACAAATCTTGAAACCTTTTGAATTAACCTATCTGAATTTGAATGATAAAATAATTCATCGGTACGCCAGTCGGTCAGATAATCAATATCAAACTGTTCAATATGTCTACCTAATGTATTTGTTCCAGCGTGGGGGATATGTAAAATCATATTGTTTCTTCATAACTAATTAATATTTCAAAATCTTGTTCATCAGCAATACGTTTTGCTTCATCACTGAACAAATAGCGTGAGTCTGGCACAATACCAACGCGCCCAAGGTCTAATCTATCGGCATCCCAACACGTTGACACCGTTGCACAAGCCGATTGTCGTCCATAAGTATGCCCGCTACACGCATGACACAACATAGCCAATTGTTCATCGGTTAAATCTAATAATTGTTTATGTTCTTTTGCATACTGAGAACCCCGCGCCCCGTGTTTTGGGTCATCATGCTCATTTTCTCGCATACAGTCATGAAAATAAGCAAAATAAGACACTACTTTTACATCCGCTCCCGTAAATTTGGCTAAGTAAAGCCCGTTTCTTTCCACGGTTTGCCAATGATAAAGCCCATGAATAGAACTATCGAACAGCAGCGCGTTTTGTTCGAGTAATGCGAGTAGGTTTGAATTAATCATGTGTGAGTATTATTTATTAAAATAGTATGAGCTTAATAATAAATAGACAGGTATTGTTTAAGTCGTTACAGATAGCATCCCTTTAAGGGATGTTATCTGTTATTGTTGTGTCGGATTTATTACACGTCCAAATCTTTCCACTGTTCTTTTGCAAACTTAAGTAATCGTTCGGTTCGTTCTTCAATCGCTTTTTTATTCCAGACAACACGCTCTTTTTCATTGGTATAATAAATCTCGCTTACAGATTCTATACCCAAGTTTTTTAGATAAATGTCTTTTTTGCAATTATCTTTTTTATCTTTTTTACTAAAAGGTTTATCACCTGCTTTTGAATTATCCCCTTGTGAAAGCATACAAAGATTACCAATAGAATTTAAATATTTTTTATGTTCATCTTTTGAAAAATGACTCCAACCATCATTTAAATTCTGTGGCAAGACGTGTTCTATTGTTTCATCAACAGTAGAATTCCATATTCCCTCCTTTCCATACCATATTTCTTGGTTTGTTTTTTTTAAAAACTCTTCATATTTGAAAAAGAAATATCTAATATCTTTGCGATAGCCGTTATACCAATCTTTCTTAAACTCCTCATCAATTTTATTTATATCAAACAAATCAACTCCATCTTTTTTACCTATGTCAGCTATAACTTTAAGTATTTCACTGGGACTTTTTATACCTTGTTGAACCTGACTTGCCGCACTGATATAACTACCAACTTCTGACCGTGAGTCTTTTCTGAAAAGAGTATAAATCTTAAAAGACGTGCGTTCCCATTGGTCGAGGAGTTTTTCTCTGGCTTTTTTATCATCCTCATTATTGTATTTGAGCATAATAGATACAGCCAGTAATCTTGCTTGCGATACATCAGTGACAGCCTTTAGCTTTTCATCGTCATATAACTTAGATAAGCATAAAACAACTTCCTCAATGTGCTTTGTATTCTCAATAATTTTTTGAACTGAAATACAGTCTTCCTTAAAAAAATCCAATGCAGATTCTGGACTCATAACTTTGCGCAAATCTTTGTCAATATTTTTTAATGTTGCAGAAAATCTAACTATCTCATACCCTTGTATTTTTCTCACGCCGACGGTTCTATATATCTTACTCCAAAGATCACGAAGAGTATCTAAGTGCGTATCTAAAACAGCCTTGGAAGTCTCAGGTTTTTCATGATTTACAGACTGTATTTTTTCATAAAGCAATCCCATTAATAAACTTTTACATTTATCAAGCCAGTCAACATCAAGACCACGACTATTAAGCACTTCAAAAACGGTGTAAACAGCACTTTCATCATCCATAGGAAGAAAAATAAAATAAAGATTGTTTTTTATAAAACGAAGTAACTCCCCTGTATTAACTGTTCCAGAGTTTACGAAATCCCTGCATTCTTTAATAGCCATTAACAAATTATTATCAGCATGATTTCTTTCTGTCTCATTAATAGATAGATATTCTCCTTTTTGTAAAAAAAGTTTAAGAATACGATTCCCATCATGATTGCTTTTTATAATTGGAATACCATCACAACCATCGAATTTACATAATAATCTATTTAAATCACTAGCTGCATTGCCATCTAATTTTTCACTAATGGCTTTTAATAAAATAATCAAAGTTGTTAAGCGTTGCTGACCGTCAACAATATCGTAATAATTGAATTCTGTGCCATCAATATATATATTTTTATTTTTCGTTTTTAAGCAAACAATAGTCGCCATAAAATGATTTTTTTTCTGACCATCTTTCTGCGAAGACATTGAGCTTTCTATATCCTCAAATAAGTCGGCTCTTTGCTTAGTTTTCCAACTATAATGACGCTGGTATTCAGGAATCTCAAAAATCTTTTTACTTAATACATCGTCTAATGATTCGCATACTGGGTTAAGCATCTTATTTACCTATTATTTGTATTATTAAGATTAAGTTCTGAGGTCGTTTTTTATTTTCTTACACTAACCTGTTTCATCAAAGAAACCAGTTTTTCATCAGAAAATCGGTATAAATCTTGTATGGCTAGAATTAATGCTAGCCAGATGGTTGTGCCTTGGGAATTACGTTCAAAATTAAATAGCCCATCGAGTAGAAAAAATAATCGGCGCGTGTCATCGTGACGGTGTTTATAATTAAATAACTGTATGGCTTGTAATAGGGTGAGAAAATCAATTAGTTTTTCGTCATCAAAGTTTTGTGTGCTGTTATAAATACCCACTGTGTCATAAACGTGGTCAAAAATAATATTCAATCGTTCTGGATGGAGATAAGGCAGGTTATTTTTTGTCATTTCTAAGAATCGGTTATGATTAATAAAGCAGAGATAGAAAATAATTTTTTTCCCAGAAAGCATAACACCTTTTTGTGAATCAGGTATTTTTATTTTTTTATGAAAAAGTTATATTAATTAAAAGTTATAGTTATAACTTTTTAAATATAATTATATCTTTTAGTTATAACTTTTTTCGTTTGAAGAACAATAGGATAGGCTGACAAATAAAGCCCATTAATCGCAAATAATGGGCTTCGTAAACCAGAAAAAATCAGCATTACGTTGAGCAAATAAACTTAGCATTATCGAGTGTGGTTTCACCGTCCCAACGATAGGCAACTAATGAACCGCCATTACCCGCGCTGTAATCGACACAAGCCACTTTATCGGAAAGTACAGTGGGTGTCCCTGTCATCCAGTAATGTCCAAAAAATAACGCTTTATCGAGTGGGTAATTTAGGCGTGCGGGTTCTGGAAGTAATAATTCTGGAAGATTCTCGCGTTCTGCTTTGGATAGTATTGCTGCCTGACGGTAGGTGGTTGCCGATGTATCCCACCAACGCACACGCACTCTATGCCTTTTAGTTCCGTCTTTGTCGGTGAACGAGTGTCCTTGTGGTAACGGTATTTCGATACCTTTGCAAATCGCTTCTACTGCTTTGAATATCGACGGATTTGCAGTGTCTTTTTCTGCCAAATTGTCTGGTTCATGGGTTGCTTCCAGCATTAATGCTAATGGAATACGGGTATCGGCAGTCAGATAGGGACTCAGAAAATCGATGAATTGCGGATGCCAACAGGCGTGTACCACGCGAATATCAGGCAGATCAAGCCAAAGTGGTAAGGTTAAAAACCAATCAATGATGTTTTTATGTGTCTCTGGCAAGTGTTCGACTTCATTCAAAAAAGCCTCATGCTGGTGGCGATTTTTATCACCATTTTTATAGGGCGGATGTGGGCGTAAATACTCGCCTACTTGTTCAGGATGTGGCATAAACCAAGCAATCGCATTTAGCTCGTGATTACCTAATATCGCTAACGCAGTTCCCGCTTCCACCATGCTACGCGCAATCTCTACTGTGGCTAACTGTTGGAATCCTCTATCAATAAAGTCACCTACAAAAATCACTTGCCGTGAAGAATGCTTCCAGACCTTACCGTGTAAGGTATAACCCATTTTTTCCAATAAATTGACCAGTTTGTCCGCTTGCCCGTGAATGTCACCGATGATGTCATAGTTCATGTTTTTCCTTGTAGTCGTATTGTTCCACCAAAACACTTGGTGGAATACGTTTCGCTATTTTGCCCTACACACTAGGCGGGCTTTATATAGCTGGGGCAGTATTTGTGATTACTATACTTGCGTTAAACGCAACTCCGCTTCACGGTATTTTGCCGCGCAATACTCGGCAACTTCGGCAGGTAACGTGGGGGCGGGGGCTTTTTTATCCCAGTCTAAGGTTTCTAAATAATCACGGACATATTGCTTATCGAAACTGGGTGGGCTGATACCGACTTGATATTGATCGACTGGCCAAAAGCGTGAGGAGTCTGGCGTTAATACTTCATCAATCAGGTATAACACCCCTGCCCTATCAACACCGAATTCAAATTTAGTATCGGCAATAATAATGCCTCGCTCTTTCGCATAACTTGCCGCTTCTTTGTACAGTTTTAAACTGGCATCGCGTACTTGTTCAGCTAAGTCTTGTCCGATTAGCGCAACCGTTTCAGCAAAAGACACGTTTTCATCATGCTGATCGACTGCGGCTTTGGTCGATGGTGTATAAATGGGTTCGGGCAATTGTTCGGCTTGTTGTAAACCTTTAGGCAATTCTATACCGCACACCGCGCCTGTTTTTTGATAATCTTTCCAACCTGAACCGATTAGATAACCGCGCACAATCGCCTCCACAGGTAACGGCGTTAAGTGTTTAACCACGATAGCGCGTCCTTCAATCTGAGCGCGTTCTTCGGCATTCGGTATCACTTGAGAAAGAGGAATATCAACGATATGGTTAGGCATGACGTGGCGCATTTTTTTAAACCAGAAATTTGAAATGCTGGTTAATACTCGCCCTTTGTTTGGAATGGGGTTGGGTAAGATGACATCAAAAGCGGATAATCGGTCGGTGGTGACAATCAGCATAGTGTCGTCATCAATGGCGTAAATATCACGCACTTTGCCACGCGCAATGAGTTTTAATGAAGGCAGTTCTGATTGATACAGTGCGTCTGGAGTGTTCATAAGTCCTCGATGAAATTCAATATGGCTAACCTTAATAAACCGTTCGCACTGAGCCTGTCGAAGTGTGAATGTGGTTCGACAAGCTCACCACGAACGGTGTCATTTTATTATGCGTTAGCTTTAGGGTTAATTAGGTGACGCGCCATTATAGTTTAAAAAATTCCAATAGTGGCTGTTGGTTTGCCGTAAAGCCTGTACTTGCCACACGCCATGAGTCAAGCTAACGGTTATCGCGCCACTGTCAGCACTGCTTAAATAATGGGCATTAATGGTTTGATAACGGGCTAATACCTGACTATGTGGATGCCCAAATGGATTGCGATAACCTGCGGGAATTAGAATAGTCTCAGGCTGTACGGCTTGTAAAAAGGCGAGTGTGGACGAAGTTTTGCTACCATGATGAGGTGCGATGAGTATTCGAGCTTTTAATTGTTCACCATAAGTTTTGACTAGCCATGCTTCGGCTTGCGCTTCTATATCACCTGTCAATAAAACGTTACCGTGTGCAGATTGTATTTGTAGTACGCAAGAATTATTGTTTTCGGAACTTAGCTGTTCAACAGGAGACAGCATGGTGAATTGAATACCATCCCATGTCCATGACTGCCCAGAAACACAGGATTCGGCGTGATAATCGATGAGTTGTTCGGGTACGCTGGTAAATATTTTTTCCACCGTCATGCCTTGTATTAATGATTTTGCACCGCCGATATGATCGTTATCACCATGACTAATCACAAGCTGGTCAATTTTATTTGCACCTTGTTGACGTAAAAACGGCAGTAACACCTTTTTGCCTTGGTCGCTGTCGGCAGAAAATTTCGCACCTGTATCATAAACCAAATAATGCTCAGCGGTTTGTATGACCACCGCTAAACCTTGTCCGACATCTAATAATGTCAATTTTAAATCGCCTATTGCAGGGCGTTGGCTTTCAGTAAAAATAAGCGGTAGTAATAACACTAAACCTAGCCAACGCGCGGGCATTCCTTTGGGAGCAAGCAGTATTAAAATGCTAATCACCGCAAACAATAATGCCCATATCGAAGGTTGCGCATGGCTAATAATCGCGTAAGGCAACGCGGCTAAATGCACTAATAACCACCATAAACCTTGCAATAACTCATCCACCAACCAAAATAACCAAGTTGCTAGCATGGGAGTAATGAACATTAACACGACAGCTAACAATGCAAATGGTACAACCAAAAAGCTAATGACAGGGACAGCAATCGCATTAGCAATTGGGGAAATAAGTGACACTTGTTGGAAAAATAATAAGGTCAGCGGCACTAAACCTATCGACATCACTGTATTGAGTTTTAACGTTTCCCAAATAATGTTGAGTTTACCTAAGCGTCCTGAAACCGTATAAATAATTAGCGCGACTGCAATAAATGATAACCAAAAACCTGCCGATAATACCGCCAGTGGATCAAGCAATAATACCGCGAATAAGGCAGTCGCTAAGGTGTGAAACGGTCTAGTGTTGCGTTGAGTGATAATAGCTAACATAGCCACCGCTAACATAATGACTGAGCGTTGGGTGGGTACAGAAAAACCAGCCAGTGCTGAATAAAAAATGCCGACCACTAAAGCAATAATCGCCGCGACGTGTTGTGGTGACCATTTTAATATTCCCGTCCATGCCCAGAATCGCAACACCAGAAAATACACTAGCCCCGCAACCAGTCCGATATGTGAACCTGAAATCACCACTAAATGTGTTGTGCCTGTTTTACGAAACACCTCCCATTGGGCTTGGGTAATCGCACCGCCATCACCAATAGTTAAGGCTTTGATTAAACCCAAACTGGAGCTAGTGGCTAATAATTCTGACAGTTGATCGCTGATAGTTTGTCGCCACACCGATATATGAAACCAAGCAGAATCGCGCCCCAATAAAACCGCTTTTACTTGTGGACGAATATAACCCGTCGCGCCTATGCCTTCGATAAATAACTGGCGTTCATAATCAAAACCGTTGGTATTGAAGCTACCATGTGGACGCTTCAATTTAACAGTGAAAGCCCAGTGCTGCCCTGCTTTAATCGGTTGCTCTGGCGTGTACCAGCTTAGTCTTATTTTATGGGGTAGAGTTTGTACAGAATCAGTGATGACAAAATCAAAGCTCACACGCCTGTCATCTTGTTCAGGTAAGCTGACGATAATACCTGTAACGGGTATTTCTAGTCCTTCTAAATCAGCAGGTAAACGATCCGCTAAGTGCATCATGGCAAACAGCACTGCCCACAATAGACCGATGATAAAAAACAGCACCCGCCAATAACGCAACCATGCCATAATGCCAGCCATTATGCCGCCAGCTATCAGCCATTGAGTTTCTGGCAATACGGGAAGTTGTTGCACTAGCAAAATACCCGCTAGCAAGGACAGGGCAGATGAAACCATTGAGTTCCTTTAGGTTTTCACGCTTATCAAAAACTTGATAAACTTTATTCACCCGTAATTTTAACGTTTATTGTGACGACTATGCCTAAACAATTATTTAAAAAATATATGCCCAATGCTGACATGATTAAAAAGCATAAAAATCTACAATTTTTGGGTGAAAAATTACATGATCCAAATCTTTGGCATTTGAATCGTCGCTCGGTGTCCCTTGCCTTTGCGGTAGGATTATTTTGTGCGTGGATTCCAGTACCCGCTCAAATGGCGTTGGCAGCGATTGGCGCGTTTTATTTTCGTGGCAATTTGCCAATAGCGGTTGGTTTAGTCTGGCTAACTAATCCAATCACCATGCCACCTTTATTTTATTTCGCCTATTTAGTTGGCTTATGGGTATTGAATTTACCTTCTTCTGAGTTTTCAGTAGACGCAGTATTGTCAGGTGGATTGTGGATACCGTTTTTAACGGGCTGTTTGATTTTAGGTGTGCTTTGTGCAGCGGTGGGTTATTTTAGCATTCAGTATTTTTGGGCTTATCACGTTGCTAAAAAGTGGACACGCAGACAACTAAAGCGTGGTCGTAAAGCCGTTAATCCGTTTAGAGCGATGAATTAAACTTTTATGCCATGTTGCATCAAAAGTTGCGCCGTTTCAAACAAGGGTAAACCAACCACACCCGAAAAACTGCCGTTTATTGCACTGACAAAAACACCGCCTTTACCTTGAATGGCATACGCGCCTGCCTTATCCAGCGGTTCGCCACTGTGCCAATAATCGAATATTTCCTGCTCGGTTAAGTCTTTAAAAGTCACATCGGTAATACTCACCGCTAGGCTATGCGTCGCTCCGCGTAAGGAAATCGCACTGTACACTTGATGGGTTTTACCTGATAACAGCCGTAGCATGGTCAGAGCATCGTCTTTATCTTTAGGTTTACCCATAATCACCTCACCTAACACCACAGCGGTATCTGCTGCCAATATAGGTTTATTGGATTGTAATTTTGCTAAACAGGCGGCTGATTTTTCAGCCGCGACTCGTTGCACATAGGCTAACGGCAATTCACCCGTTAAAGGTGTTTCATCAATATCGACTGCACAAACGCTATAACGAACATTTATTTGTTCAAGAAGTTCTCGGCGGCGCGGTGACGCAGAAGCTAAAATAATGGTGGTGGTGTTTTTCACAGTGGCGTAGTCCTAGGATTCGTTTTTAAATTGGGTTCATCAAGTGTTATAGCTAACAGCGAATAAAATTATTAAAAAACCGTTCACACTGAGCCTGTCGAAGTGTGAATGTGGTTCGACAAGCTCACCACGAACGGTATCATTTTATTGTGCGTTAGCTCTATTGTAAATCTACGGGGTCTACATCCAATGACCAGCGTACTTTAAATTTAAGTTTTGCCAATTGTGGCGTGAGTTTATCCAATAAAACTTGTAAATCGGCACGCTGTGCGCTTTGCATTAGCAATTGATAACGATAAAAACCAGCTCGTTTTGCCATAGGTGCAGGGACTGGGCCTAATAAATGTACGGTATTGTTAAGCTCTGGCGCGGCTAAGTCGATGACGGCTTGCAAAAAAGATTGCGCTAATTGCTCATCACGCGCTTGTACATTTAACAAGGCTTGATAACTAAACGGCGGTAATTGTGCGGCTTGGCGTTCGGCTAACGCGCTGTTGGCAAAGCTTTTGTAGCCGTGTTTAATAAGCGTGGTTAATAAAGGATGTTCTGGTTGGCGGGTTTGCATAATGACAGTTCCCGTTTTTTCTGCCCGTCCTGCACGACCTGAAACCTGTACGATCATTTGTGCCAGTTTTTCAGCGGCATGAAAGTCAATACTGAATAATCCGCTATCAACATTGAGTATGGCGACTAAGGTGACATTGGGAAAATGATGCCCTTTAGCCAACATTTGTGTGCCTAAAATAATGTCTACTTTGCCTTGATTAATTTGCTCTAAATAATCTTCTAGCACGCCTTTACGGCGCGTTGAATCTCGGTCTAAGCGCAGTATTACTTTATCAGGAAATACTTTGCTTAGCACTTTTTCTACGCGTTCTGTGCCTAAACCTAATGGCGTTAGTTCGCCTGTTTTGCAATCGGGGCAGTGTTCACTCAAACGGTATTCGGTGCTGCAATGATGACAGCGTAACAGAGCTTCATCAACATGAATAACCAGATTGGCTTCACAATGTTGGCAACGCGCCACCCAACCGCAACCATGACAAATCAGCGTGGGTGCAAAACCGCGCCGATTTAGAAACAGTAACACTTGTTCATTTTTTGCCAACGTTTTGCGTATTTCCATCAGCAAGGCTTCCGATAAGCCTTCACGCATTTTTTTATTGCGTATGTCTAACAACTGCAATACAGGTTCTACCGAATTGCCCGCACGTTCTGGCAAATGCAGTAATTGATAACGCTGTTTAGTGACGTTATGCAAACTTTCTAATGACGGTGTTGCTGAACCCAGTAACACAGGAATATTGAGTAACTTGCCGCGTACTATCGCGGTATCACGCGCAGAAAAACGCAAGCCTTCCTGTTGTTTAAACGAAGCGTCATGTTCTTCATCGAGAACAATCAAACCCAGATTAACAAACGGGGTAAATAACGCGGAACGTGTACCGAGTAAAATCACGCACGTTCCTTGTTGTGCGTGTAACCACGCCGCTTGACGTTGATTATCGGTTAATTTGGAATGCGAGACCGCGATATTAACCGCAAAACGGTGTTTAAAACGCGCTTCCAATTGCGGCGTGAGGCTGATTTCAGGCACTAGCACTAAGACTTGCTGTCCGCGTTGCAGCACGGTGTGAATAATCTGCAAATAGACTTCAGTTTTGCCGCTACCTGTTACGCCCTCTAATAAAAAAACGCCAAACTTTCCTAGATTTGCACATACGGTATCGATAGCTGTTTGTTGGGCGGGATTGCTAGTTAAGGCGATGTTTTTGAGTTCCGTATTGACTTCATGCGTTTGGGTGTTAATAACCGCCGCTTTGCCTTTGCGCAGTCCACTTGGAAAAGCGATGCTGATGACTTCACCTAACGGATGGTGATAATAACGACTCACCCAACGCAATAGCGTTAAGTCATGTGCGGATAGTAATGATTGTGCGTCGATAATTTTATCAACGCGCTTTAATTTATTGAGTGCAAAATCGCTGTGTTCAGTAATAGCGATTAAAAAAGCGATTTTTTTATGATTGCCAATACCAAACGGCACCAGCAAACGCGAACCTAGTTGGATGTTATCGCACAGCACATCAATAGGCGGTAGATAATCAAACGCTTGATAAAGCGGAGTGTCAATGACAACCTTGAAAATCATCTGTTAGGCGGAATGTCCGTAAGTATCATTGACGCGCTTAAAATGATCTAAATTCAGTATTAACAAGACGGAGAATTGATCTTTAAATCGCGCTGTTTCTTTGCTTAGTCGTAACTCTATTTTTACTAACTGCGCATCGCCCGCTTCATCTTCCGCCAATAACACGCGAATAGACATCCTTCTATTATTCATATTGATACCTGCAAGGTAAATCGAAACAAACGAATCCATACCCGTAGGCTTGGTAATATAATTAGCCGTCATGTCAAATATGATGTCTTTGCCATTGAGTCCTTGTCCGCCCTTAGCAATGGTCATAATGCCAACACATCACCTCATTTTCATCCGTCCATGCTTTCTCTTGAAGGGTGTCGTCAAAAATCAGACTCCCATCCTCTTGCTCAATCTCTCTCACCGTCGATTTCACCCCCTTTCCATAAATCTTTTGACAGTTTGTTTAAACCTACCCACATTGGCTATGACTGCCTCCATCGGTTTTGAACGCTCTCCAATAACGCCTGCTGTTTCACTGTAAAATACGTTTTACTGGCTTGTATTTTTCTACTGAATTCAATTAGTCGCTTGTGGCAGTCCGTTAGCATAGTGTTCATGCTGGCGATAGCTGTGCCACCCATTTCTGACCGCGCTTGCAAGGCTTGATAGGGGTCTAAAGCAATTTTTAACTGCACATCTGTTAAGTTTAACGGTTGCCCTAGCACGGTGTTAGCTGCTTGGTTTAACGCCTCTGCGGTTAAAGTAGATAAACTTTTGCCCGCATAAGCACTGACTAAAAAAGCTACTAACTGATGTGCGCTGCGAAAATCCAATCCGCATTGTTGTACTAAGGTTTCGCTCAAATCAGTTGCCATTGTCCAACCTGATTCAATTAGCTCTACGGCTCGCGGCTGGTTAAAACTTAATTGTACCAGTACTTCCGTCATTAAAGCCGCCGCATTGTTCACCATTTGCATGGCTTCAGGTAAATCGCCATAAATCGCTAAGCGGTTATCGGGTTGTGCTGAGGGGGTTCGGGCGGTGGCAGCGATAGCAGTTAATACGCCGAGTGTTTTATTAGCGACTCCGCGAATGTGGGTCAATGCAAACGGGTTTTTTTTCTGCGGCATGATTTTACTGGCGCGGGCGTGGCTATCATCTAATTCAATTAAGCCAAATTCCTGCGTGCTGTAGATTTGTAAATCTTCGGCTAAACGACTTAGATTAATAATGCTGGTGGTCAATATCGCCGCTGTTTCGATGGCTAAATCGGCTTGCCACATGGCATCCCGCGCATGAGCAATAGGTTTGTTAAAACCCAATAACTCGGCTAATTGCTCGCGTCCTTGTGCTAAGCGTGAGCCATTGGTGCTGCCACAACCCATAGGGCTACAATTTAACTGGCTGAGCAATAATTCCAACCGTTCCAAGTCACGCAATAATGGATACACGAAAGCCAATAAATAATGCCCAAAACTGGTGGGTTGCGCGGCTTGTAAATAAGTGTAATCGGGCATCACAGACAGTTTATGCGCGTCTGCTTGTTGGCATAATAGTTCAGCTAAGGCAATCAGGGTGCTGCTGAATTCCACCAGCCACTGCCGCATCACCAAAAGAAATGCGGTTGTGGTAGCTTCACGCCTAGCCCGTCCACTGCCTAGCCAACCCACGCTGGTGGTACGTTCCGCTAACCACGCTTCACGATTGGTATAAATATCGCCTCTATCAGGCGTGGCAATAAAGCTATCTGGTTTTGCTTGCAATTCCAGTAAGTATGTCAGTAATTCCTTGCCCTCTGCTTGAGGAATTAGCTGTTTTTCGATGGCAACTAAGGTATGCGCAATATCCGCCAAACCCATCGCAAAAAATAAATGCTCTTGTTGTGCTAATTCAACGGCAAACACGGTATCAATTAACAGCTTGGAGGGCGGCGTTTTCAAGCGTGTGCCAATTTCCAGCACTTGATTTTGTAATTTATGATTGTCCATTGTGTTCGGTTTCATTGGGATTCCAGCGACCATTACGCACCAGTTGATCGCTCAGACGGTTCAGGGTATCAAAGCGTAAGCCATTGCGTAAGGCTTCCAACGCCAGCACTTGCTCGATAGCAATATTGCCTAGCCCGACATTGGCACCGAATTTTTCGATAAAAAAAACTTGCTGAGATTTTAATGGGGCTTCCCAAATCAACGCCTCAGTTTTCGCACCCAAACCGTCAATAATTCTATCTACCTCAAATTCATCCACCCTGCCCGACTCGTTAAAAACCCCAACTCCTTGACCACTTTCGCGCCCTTCAATAATCACCCACGCCGCACCCCATGCTAAATCTTCCTGCACTTCGGCAATAATTTGATCAGTAGTCGGTTGGTGTTTTGGGTCTTTTTTACCCACTTCGGTAATCGGAATCAGCCCTGCTTTAAGAACGCATTCAATAATGCGCTGCCGCCGAAAGCGTGGAATGGGCAACGTGCCGTCAGAAATTTCCACCGCCGTAAACCCCAGTTCTTTCGCACGCGTCATATACACGCGGCAATGATGGCTTAACAAAGCGACTTCCAGTAACGTGCCACCAGGAAAAGTCAGAATATTATGGGCTGCCAATAAACGGAGTTTTTCTTGCAACACCGCTTTATCGATAAACGCCGAGGTGCCAAAACCGAATTTCCAGTGGTCAATATAATTGCCACCGAGCTGCAAAATACTTTCAGTTTCCAGCAAACTTTTACCTACGTCCATCACCATCGTACAGCCTGTATTGCGTGGCTTTTTGATGCGGGGTTCACGTTGGTTTTTTATAATGTTTTCCCACGCCAGTTCAGACATCACCGCTTCCTCCTGTCAATTGCCTTAACGCTTTTTCAATCATTTTTAAATCTGCGCCCCACGGTACGACAGTCAACGCGCCTTCCTGTTCAATCGCGTATTCCAGCAAACAGCATTTTAAAATAGTCAGCGTGCCGTCATTTTTGACTAATTGACGTGGACACATTTCCACACGCGGCGGCTCGTCACCGTAATAATGGCGATGAAATTGTAAACTGCGCTCACAACCGATTAATGTCCAGTTCTCGCGTTTTGCGGGGCGTTCATCTAAAAAATGTACCGTCGCACCAAGTTTATCCAAACCACCAGAACGACACGGCACGAGGAAGGACTCTGGTTTAATGTCTTGGCACAATTCGCGTAAATCAATCGCGTGTAACACAGGTTCAATTGGTGGCAGGTCGGCATAACTCAATACTTGTTCAATCAATGCCAATAATTTCGGTGGGTCGGGCGGCGTGACTTCCACCACGCGCAGAATGATAGGGTCGGGATGATGAATGATATTGATGTGGTCGAACTTGCCTTCCACGATAGCGGTTTGCTGTTTATTCACGCCGTTCAAACGGGCGATTTTGGCAAGCGCGGACGGATTAGCGACATCGGTATTGGCATCGTGTAGATACACACAATCAGCGGGTAAGGCTAACACCTCAACAGCAGCCAAGCGGGTGAATAGGTTTTCTGAATCCAGCCGCTGCACTGCCGCGACAGCATATTGATTATCAGCATTGTGCAGCACAATCACATCTGTGCGCCGATACACTTCCCGATTTAACAAATGCGCGATAATCGCGGCTTCATTCATCTCACCGTGATAAGGCTGGAAACTAACACGGCGATACGGCAACGGAACAAAGTTTTGTTGTTGCCTTAACACGCCAACTTGCAAAATATCGCCTACCATGAGTTTTCTCCTGTTTTAACGTAGAAGTTTGTCGGAAACACTTGTTTTCGCTGTCGCTCAAACAGGTTTATTCCGACCTACAAAGCTACCGCCCATAATGATTTGCCAGATAATCAATAATAATTTTTTTATCGCCATCTTCAATGGGTGCGCCCATCACGTTAATCATCTTATTGACGGTCTTCTCCCAGCCCGCTCTATTGGTAGCGTTCATAGGAATATAATCCAGACTGTGGCACATTGCGCATTGCACCGTCACAGCCTCCTTACCGTTCCCATCTTTAAGTTGCACCGACTCTTCTCCCGCCATTGCCGAGCTAACGAAAAACGCTAATAACAAAAATAAC
This sequence comes from Methylococcales bacterium, assembly GCA_026398895.1. Classification (GTDB taxonomy): domain Bacteria; phylum Pseudomonadota; class Gammaproteobacteria; order Methylococcales; family Methylomonadaceae; genus UBA4132. The sequence continues at coordinate 36,093 of JAPLRZ010000047.1, read as the reverse complement.
ATTCGCATAATCTTTCTCCGTTAAACGACTTTGATGGTGATTTTCTGCACCGCGTTATGATGATAACCCGACGGATTAGCCACCGCGACCAGCGGCTGACTCATACCAGAATGACTGCTAGCTCTTGCCATTATCGTGTATTCACCTGCCGCTTTAGGCGTAAAACTATACCGCCAGTGTCGCCATGAAAAACGTCCGTGATTTTGCATCAGCGCGGCTGGTTGCCAACTATTACCCGCATCGGTGGAAATCTCCACACTCACAATTCCGTCCCCACCATCCCAAGCCAAGCCTTTAATGTCCACTGGTTTAATGCCTGTTATCACTTGCCCATCGGTTAAATTAGTGACTAAAGAATTCACTGCAATGTCGGTAATGGGAACTGTCGTTTCAGACACCTGTGAGTCAAACTGCTCAGCGGTAAAGCGGTCTTTCGGTAATCGATAAGCGGTCTGCATCCAAAAATTATTAGCGGGTTTTGACAGCACATTAATAGTGGTCAAATGCTTTATCCAATAAGTAGCGACCCAACCCGCAACGATTAAGCGAGCAGGAAAACCATTCCAATGCGGCAACGGTTCGCCATTCATTTCAAACGCAATCAGCGTATTTTCATCCAGTGCTTTTGCCAGTGGCAGGCTTTTAATAAAATCGGGGGTGGTTCTTAATATGCCTGAATCAGCACCATCAAAACTTACTTCAAGAGCCGTCTTATCAATATTGGCTCTGGCAAATACATCCCGCAAACGAACGCCCCGCCAACGCGCATTACCCATCGCACCAGAACCCCACTGTATGCCAGCGACAGGCGGTTGAAACAAACTACGGCGATTGCCCGCACACAAACACAGCGCGGCGATTTCGACAATCTCAAACTCGTTACGCAATTGTTCAAGCGTGAATTCCAATGGCTTACTCAGCGCGTCACCACCAATATGCAACCGCCAGTCGTTAGCATTGATTTTGGGAATCTGTGCATGATGATAGCGCACGAAAAAAGCCTCATTAGGCGTAAACGCAGTGTCGAAATAATTAACAGGCGTTTCGTAATTAGGCGGTCTGAACGTTTGTTTGATTAACGGCTTTTTACCTTCAAGCGTATCGAGTATCGGCGACTCCTGACTGTCCATCGTCACAAGATTAGCCGCCAACGCAGATTGTTGCAGCACAGACCAGCCGCTCAGTGCCACCAAGCTGGCTACGGTTTTTTTGATAAAGCGTCGTCTATTCATCATAAAACACCTCTTGAGATATGTAGGTTGTGGGTGAGGTACGAATCCCAATCTACGGGCTACACGACTAAGTTTCGTAGCCCTTGTGGAGTGTAGCGGAACACGGGGAGGGAGCTATCTTATACAGTCAGTGCCTGTCGCCGATTTGCTACTTTCGAGAGGTTGGATACCCGATGAAATTAGTTTAGAGCCAATTCCAGTTATAAATTCATTAAAGTCATGTTCATTGTCTTTGCCCGATTTCGATACTTCGATGAGTTTTTCTTCACTCGGATAGAATGTCCACTCTTCAATTTTGATGTCTTTTAATTCGTGTCGTACCATTTTGCTTTCACATCCACTCTGTGTAGCATTTAGATTGTTAGGAAAAGAAATTTTTTCCTTAGCTTTGAGTGAACAACTAAGTGAATAAGCTTTCTTAACTTCTTCTTTCGATAGAACGGTAATATCAACTTCGTACTTCGTTTCGGCATTTGTTCCAAGCGCACACTGCCATGTGGCAGCATTATATGTGTCTGGCAAGGACGATTCACCGCGATACTTAATCATTAGTTGCGTCTTTTTCCCCTTGCTTCGTTGTCTAGCAATTACCGAGTACCCTTCAGGAAGGTCAGAGGGAGTGGCAATAGAAAAATACGATACCTCATACTCGTCCACTTCGGCAGGCGGTAGAGCGAGTAGGTTAATTACCTCTTCGGCTGTTTTAGCTCCGCCAGTCGAAGGATTCCATCGGATTGCGAATTCTGCCTCTTTATCAGCAGCTATGGCACTAGAAAATATTACAAGAATAGATAGCAGACTGCCGCTAATGGTTCGGAATATAGGGAAACGCATAAATCCTCCAAATTGTATATTTGTTACAGTGTTGTAGGTTGGGCTGGCGATTGCCAACCCAACAAAACCCTCGACTGCTTTGTTTTATGTTGGGTTGCCAAAAAGAAGCAATCCAACTTACACGACTATGCGAATTATTTATACAGGTCTTTTGTTAGCTTTTACTTGGGCAATTGTGATGTCAGTTGGTTGAATATGAGACGGATCCCATCCTATCTTTACCTTGGCATCCCAATTTTTTGAGGCAATAGCCGCATCAATAGCACCTATTAGTTTTGCGGGTACACCCCACCGTATACCAGTAACGAGTCCTGCTGCTTCTGCGGCAGCGGCTAATTGTAAGAGGTAGCTTTTGCTCAGACTCAAAGGTGAATCATCATCAAGCATATCAACAGCAAGAGCTTCTGGGTCTTTACCATTGGGTGCTGTCGCATTATGAAAACCAAACAAAACCTTCGTATGACCTTCATCAAAGGCTTTCTTTTGATCTGCAATAGACCGCCACGCATCCTGAATGCGAGGACGAATTCCCTTGTCTTCAAGCTCAATAATCACCTGTTGGATGCGAACGCGAAAAGTTGGATATAGCTCCAAAAGGCGTTCATCATTTCTTTTTTTACGATCTACTTCGTTCATGTTGTTCTCCAAATTTGGGTAAAATACTAACGTCCAGATATTGGACATTATTTTTTAACAAAGTCTTCCTTTGCGGTGCTGTATTTGTGATTTCCCAGCGTGCCATCCGCAGTAAGGCTATTTATTTCTCTGCGTAGTACCACCAAACGCTCGTGATATTTCCGCTCACCAATGTCTAAGAGTGCTTCCAATGGGTCAGAATGCCTTAGAGCCGAAATAATCTCTGGACTTTTCGCTCTACCTTGATGACGAATGTCTGCAATAACTAAACAAATGACATCATCCACCCCATCAAGATCGTATACGCGTGGACTCGCGTATTGAGCCATTTTGTTTTTAAAATGTGCGATACCTACCTCAATTTGGGTTTGCCTATGTGCGGGGTCGTTCTGCGCCCAATGAATAAACTTAGCAGCCTGAATCACCTCAGTATCTTCGACCGCTGTTAACGTAGGATTTAGATAGTCTTGTAACAATGCTGTCGATGTTTCTGACTCTAGGGCTACGAGACCATTACCCGTGACCTTACATATCCGATCATTATGTAAAGTCAAATCTGGGAAATAATCTTTGGCAAGAGGTAAATTTAAAAGGGCGCGAAAATAAACAACAAAGTCACCATCTGGAACGTGCGCGGCGTATTGGAGGAACGAGAACGTGAAACGAGCGCGATCATAAGTATTGAGAGTATGATACAAAGCCCCCTCAGTCATCGCAGTTGGATGGATGAAATCTGCCCAAAAGCCATAGGTCGGTCGGAATGCGGCTCGATCATACTTTTGCGTTGATGTTCCACTAATGTTCATTAGACCTTTACCGCCCTCGTAAGAAACTCGGCTACCGATAAAAAATCGAGTACCGTCAATTTCCCCGAAATATTTGTTTCCTTGTTCTAACGAAAAGCTAACAATTTTCATAATACATACTCCGTCAATAGTAATGGTTAGGCAATGCTTTTCTGCCCACCGCTTTTGTTGGCAAAGGTGGACAAATAATAAAGTTGTTTGCCCACCCTTACACTGCTTGTCATGAAAAATATCGAGTTACGTTAATCCGAACTACAAAGCTACGCCACTACCGTTACGATAGCGATGGCACACTTTGAATTGTCAGCGGTACTTGCAACTCGGACTTGATAGGTGCCTGATGCTGCGGGTGCTGTATATAGCCCTGTGCTAGAAACCTCACCGCCTGCACCATGAAGCACCTGCCAACTAACTCCCGCACTTGAATTGGAGAGAAGTGCCGTGAACTGAAAAGTAGTGCTTTGCTTAACGGTAGCTAACGCTGGGATGACCGAAATTTCTGGTGCTGGCGCAGGTTTTTGAGCCTCTTTCACATACCCAAGAAATTTCAGCAATGTATTGACTGCTTCAGTACCAGTACCGACCACAAGCCCACTAACTAAAAAATCGCCTACACCCGCTAGATCGGCATTCAGGAGTGCTAGAAGACGGATGTTTGTAAGGGATATGACTACTGCTCCAAAAAAGAACGATAAAAAAGCCATGAGAGCTTTCTTGACATCTGCGTCAGAGAGACCACCAGGTAGATCTTTAGTCAATCTATGGTTCTTGAACTTATAGATGCCGAAAATAACAAAGGGGTCGATAATTTGAAGTATTTGTTGAATAGCGAACCCCGCTAGAAAAATGATGGCGGTTGTTTCTGTACTTGACCAAGTATGTTCAAGCATAATGTTCTCCTTGCTGGAATAGTGGTGGTTGGGTTGTGGGTGAAAGAGCTAATGCTAATAAACAAAAGATACTACGTCATTTGTTTGTCTAGTGGCATCGAAAAATTAAAAGAGGCAGGCACAAACATCGCTAACTCGCCCTAGACGTTTCTCACTCTACTCGTGTTTTTCTCAATTACCAATAATATTTCAATAATCAAAAAATCGCTTTAATTCACTCTCCCGAAACTCACGCCGATGAACCCCCAGCGGGTCAAAACTCCGCATAAACGCCACCATTCCAGCATCGGGTAACGGCACAACGCTCAGCGTTGAGCTAACCACAAAATCAAACTCCGTATGCGTTTTAACCATTTCAACATCGGTATCTGGATAAAGTTCAATCAACCGCGCTTGCCCTTTTTCATCAAAATCAAACACCGCTAATTCGGTGACTAATCTATTCGCACCTTTGCCTTGATAGGGCATAGCGGCGCGGGGTTTGCCGTCTACCGTTTTATGTCCAACGCTGGTGATAAAATCGCAGTGTTTGACTAAACGATAACGGCGTTTGCCTTGGATGTCGATTTCAGTGCGGTGCGCGGCTGTCCAAAGTGTTAAATGTTGGGCATCACAGGATAAATTACAGCCACCACCACCGCCTGCTAATTTCAAACTCAGGCGGTCAACGCCTAAACGACTGACGTTTAAATTACCGAAACCGTCAATTTGTAGCCCTGATAAAAACATACGGCTCATGCGTCCACTGGCGGCGAGGTCGAATAATTCTGTGATGTCTAAGGTGCATTCAGCATCTATCGCCATTGCCGCGTCATTAGACGTGGGTGTTAAAAATACGGGCGTGGGATTAACGGCGTAAGTTGCACCTGCTACCAGAATAATATTAGGCGCGTGGGTGCGTTTGGCTAAATGCAGAGCAATCTGCACTAAGGGCGAACCATAGCCGTGAAACACTAAACCGCCGTCTTCAATCGTCAGCGCGAGTTGGTAAATCATGGCTTCTGCGATGCTGCATTTATTCATAACACCTCAACCAATCGTGTTGCCAGTTTTGTAATTCACTTAAACGGGATGCACCGACACGCGCTAAATAATCATCATGACTGGCGCAGTCATAAACAAAGGGCTGTAAATAATCAGCTTGAAAACTCGCCGCGCCTTGTTTAGCACAGTGGTGATAATGTTGGGTATGCTTGCGGTCATAAGCGTAGAGCGGATAACAGGAGGTAGGATGTGCGCCAAACGGTAATTCACACAGCGCGGTGACATAAAAATACGGAATGGTGATGCCTTTCTGCACCAGTTCCGCGTGGGAAATAATTTTTTCCACCGTCACCAGCGTTTTTTTAGCGGCTTTGGCAAAGAGCATATCGGCAACAGGTGCGCCTTCGATATAAAGATTACCGTGATTATCGGCATAGTGAGCGTGCAATAAAGCCACATCAGGCGACAGCGCGGGAACTAATACCAATTCATCACCCGTAAACGGGCAGATCATGGTTTTATATTCTGAATGCAACGCCATAAAACTCGTGCCTTGCACCGAGCGTATGGGCATAAACGGCAAGCCCATAATCGCGGCGCGTAGTTGCTGCACTAAGGTATAACAGCAATTATCCCGCGCTTGCACCTGCCCTGATTCACAGGCGCGGCGAAAATTAATCGCCATGCCAAAATCGTGTTCAAAGCCAACGTAAGATTCGCCCGATATGGCTACCACGCCCGCACCACACAGCATATCGACATCAATGCCATGCGCTGAACCAATCACCGTTAAATCAGAAATACCTGCGCGTATTAGTTCACGCAAGGCTGCCATTGGTTCGCGACACGACAAACCGCCGCCTATCGCTAAGCAATCGCCTGTTTTGAGGTGGCTGATAAGTTCGCTAAGCGTACAGCGTTTGTCGGTAGCGGTGTACATAATCTCATACCGCCGTCATGCCACCATCGACAGCGAGAACAACACCGCACACAAAACTGGCTGCATCGGACGCTAAAAATAACACCGTCGCTGCGATTTCTTCAGGCTGCCCAAAACGACCGATGGGGTATTTTTGCAGCCGTTTTTGCATCGCCGCATCGGAACGATCCGTACCCAGAATTTGTTGCCCGATAGCCGTATCGGCAACCGTGCCAGGGCAAACACAATTCACCCGCACGCCAAGGCTGGCATATTCAACTGCCATTTGTTTAGTCAAACCCACCACTGCCGCTTTCGCCGCTGAATATGCCGCCATTTTTGGAATACCGACCACCGCAGCCACCGACGCAAAATTAACAATCGCCCCGCCTTGGGTTTTCAATAACTCGATAGCGTATTTAGAACACAAAAATGTCCCCGTGGCATTGACAGCCATGACACGATTCCAAGTATCGAGATCAGTTTCTTCAACACCACCAAAATCAATAATGCCCGCGTTATTGACCAGCACATGAAGCGCGGAAGAAAAATGTGTGCCTATATCGCCGAACACTTGCGCCACCGCATGAGCATCGGTGACATCAACCGCAAACGCGGTAACAGTCAGCCCTTCATCACGCAAAGTCTGCACGGCTTGGTCGAGCAGGTTTTGATTAATGTCCAAAATAACCACGCTCGCGCCTTCATTACCGAAACGTCTAGCCATTTCAAACCCCATACCACCCGCCGCCCCTGTGATGACAACGTTTTTGTTTGTGAATCGGTTGTTCATTGGTTTTTCTCCGTGGTGTTGCAAATCAACGCGGTTACTCCGATATACAGATATACCCAAAACATTGCGACGGGGTGAATACCCCATCACGCTTCGGCGTTTTGGACATTAGCTAACTGGGATTTTGCCAGCGCGAATTTTGCGGCTTAAATTTGCTGTAGATACCCTCTAATCATAGGTGAGTAGTCCATATCAAGTTTATGGAATGTAGGATAGCATAATTCCGAAACTAACCCAGATTCTGCTATGGCTTTATCTGGGCTTGTATCTCACCAAGACAATGATATATTGCCTAGCTAGCAGTATATCACGGTGCATGATCAGAGTTTGTATGCGGGCTGAGACAAAAAGTCTGTCAAGTAGATAAAACCCATGCACCGCTTTTTCTTAAGACTGAATGGTATCCAAGTGCTTCCTGATGAGGAAAGACACTGTATGAACAAGCGGAGTAGAAGAGACAGATACAAACGCCAAGGTGTAATTACGCAACTCAGCCGCTGAGCTATTAATATTTATATCTTTGAGTTCTGGTGTGTAGGTAGGCATGAGTTGTTAGCACCGTTAGTGTGACTCGTTTGGCATTGTGGTGTAAAAAGTTATTACTTGCAAACACTAAACTTAGTTCTGGCTTTAGAGTTTAATACTGGAGGTCAGGCTTTTCCTGACTTGCAAGCGAAGCTTGCACTCCCAAATTTGTTACCGTGTGCTTATCTACGATTAAACAGTAGGGTTAACACAAATAACGCGCCTTGCTCACTGTCTGCCAATTCAATTTTACCACCATAAGTTTTTAATAATGAGGCGGTAATTTCTAAACCCAAACCTGTGCCACCATTATTTCGGCGGGTGGTAAAAAACGGGGTGAAAATCTTTTTTCGATTGGCTGTGGAAACGCCTGTGCCATTGTCGTGTAAATGTAGCTTTAGGGTATTGTCGTGTTCGATGGTACTTAGCGTTAATTGAGTCGCGCCGTGTTGTAGGCTGTTTTCAAATAAATTGCTTAGGATAATTTCCAGTGCATCTGGGGCGATGGCTAACGGGGTAGTGGGTAACGTTTGATAAGTTAACGTTAAACCGCGCTCAGCATAACGATTTTGTAAAGCAAAAATAACATCGGCTAATAAGCTATTTTGTTGACTGGGTTCTAAAACATCCGCCCGCGCTAGTTCTAATAATCGATTCACCAATTGTTTAAGCCGTTGGGTATCGGCTAATAAATTATCAATAAAGCGTTTGCGGCGGTCGCTTGGCATATCGCTGTGATCTTGTAGCAATTCTAACGCGCCCTGCATGGAAGTGAGCGGAGTTTTAAATTCGTGGGAAACATGAGTAGCAAAGCGTTGAATATAATCTGTCCGTTCGGCTAAAGCGTGCGACATGCTGGCAAAACTATCCGACAATTGGGCAATTTCATAAGTGACAGGATTTTTTAGCGGCTGTATGAGTTTTTGTGAGCCTTGTTTAACGCGCTCAGTTTGGAGGATTAGTTCTCGAATGGGACGGGAAATAGTGGAAGACACTAATAATACCAGCAACACCACCAACAGCAACGAACACAAGCTGGCAATTATCACGATTTTCCTGACTTCAAAGATATGCTTGATGATATTGTTAGGGGTGCGCGATAAATAAATCACGCCTTGTAGCTGTTGATTTTCTAGCACAGGAAAGGCGACAAACACTCGAATATTAGTGCCGCGACTTAAGGAATACAACGGCGGCGGTGGTTCGTCAGAAATACGTTGCCGAATGATACTGGCATAATGCCCATGCAGAGCTTGTTGCACTTCTAACACATGAGCCAGCGATAATCCCACTTCTTCGCGTCCCGCAATCACCGTACCGTTTATATCCAGCAAACGTATACCCGACAACATAATGTGCTGAGTATCAAAAATGATCGGTGTCATTAACTCACCAACTTTTTGCGCCACTTTATCCACAGGTAATAACGCAGTGATTGCGGCTTCGCGTGGTGATTGAATCGGATTAATCAAACTCAAGGTAGGCGAAATAGGTTCGTAAACGGGATCAACAGCTGGTGACGTTGGCAAGTAACGCCCATAACCTGCTTGATTAACCGTCATGCGTACTAATTGCCGATAACTGGCAGACAGCGCGGCGGCTTGCGAGATAAGCTCTAATTCGGTTTGCTGGACTAATTCATTTTCATAAATACGAAAAAAATACAAACCACCCAGCGGCAACGCTAACACCATCAACATTACGAATAATAAAATATTTCGTAACGGAAATAAGCGGCGGCGAAAAAACGGCAGTTGAGCGTTTATTGGCATGAGGCGAGTTTATAACCGACACCATGAACAGTTTCAATCAGGGTTTCGCACCCTGCTTCGGCAAATTTTTGGCGGATGTGGCGAATATGACTGTCAATGGTACGGTCGCTGATATAAATATTGTTATACGCACCATTCATGATGGTATCGCGGCTAAAAACTCGATTCGGTTGACGAACAAATAATTGCACCATGACAAATTCGGTTGCAGTCAGACTAATTGTTGAACCGTTCCAAGTGGCGGTATGTTGTTCGGGATAAATGGATAATTTACCGTGTTGTAAGCTGGGTGCAGTGGGTTGTGGCTTGGTATTATTTTGGGTGCGTTTTAAAATCACGTTAATCCTAGCCACCAATTCACGCGGACTAAAAGGCTTGGTAACATAATCATCACCGCCGATTTCCAGCCCCAAAATACGGTCGATTTCATCATCACGCGAGGATAAAAATAAAATAGGCACATCGGAGCTTTTACGAATTTCGCGGCATACTTCCAGCCCATCAAATTCTGGCATATTAATATCCAGTACGATTAAATCAACCGAGTGACAACGAAACTGTTCTAAGGCTTGTCGTCCATCTTCGGCAAGCGTGACTTGCATCCCCGCTTTTTCCAGTGCGAAGCTAATCACTTCACGGATATGTAAATCGTCATCAGCAACGAGGATATGTTTATTCATAAAATTAAAAGGGAAAGTATTTTCTAATTCAGTTGCAAGTGCGAGCTATTGTTTTGCAATTACTTGGTAAAGCGTGCTACAGGTATCGACTTACTTTTTAGATAACCTTGATAGATATCACAACCTTTTTTCTAAAAAATCTAGTTGTTGTTTATTTTCTACGCCTTCGTCGGCTAACACTTGAAAGCCTAAATTAGGCTCCATCGCGATAATGGTGGCAGCAATTTCCCTATCATCTTTTGAATGCTGACACGTTGACGGCTAAAGTCAAAGGTGGGAAACCTGCATCCAACCATTCGCGCCCTTGTTTACAGGTTTCGCGTAATTCTCCAAAACCCTGTCATTTTGCGCCAGTTCAGCACGGTAAGCCATAAGGCGAAATAGCGATAGCGTATTTAGTCTTAACGCTTAGTGGTGTAAGGCACGCAATAAATTGACATAATCCTCAGCAGTTTTGGAATCTGAACTTCTTAAGGATTTCACTTTTTTACAGGCATTAATCACCGTGCTGTGATCGCGTCCACTAAAGGCGGCACCGATTTCAGCAAGGCTGTGTGAGGTTAGTTCCCTTGCCAAGCTCATGGCAATTTGCCGTGGACGAGTCACCGATTGACTACGGCTTTTGGACAATAAATCAGCGATGCGAATTTTGAAATAATCGGCAACGGTTTTTTGAATATTGTCGATATTGACCAGCTTATCTTGCAAGGAAATTAAATCGTGCAAGGCTTCTTTGGTAAATTCAATGGTAATTTCTCGCCCTGTAAATTGCGCATTAGCGATGACTCGCCTTAACGCGCCTTCTAGGTCTCTGACATTGGACGGAATGCGTTTGGCGATAAAAAAAGCCACTTCTTGCGGTAATTTTATAGTCGTTTGCGCGGCTTTTTTCATCAAAATAGCCGCTCTGGTTTCCATATCAGGCGGTTCAATGGACACGGGTAATCCTGAACCAAAGCGTGATTTTAAACGATCTTCAAGCCCGACAATTTCCTTGGGATACTTATCGCAAGTCAAAATAACTTGGTGTTTTCTATCCAATAAGCTGTTAAAGGTATGAAAAAATTCTTCTTGTGAACGTTCTTTACCCGCAAAAAACTGAATATCGTCAATTAACAATACATCAATGGCACGATAATATTCTTTAAAACTGTTAATAGCGTTTTGTTGTAAGGCTCTGACCATATCCTGAACAAACTTTTCCGAATGTAAATAAACAATGGTTGCCGAAGGATTTTTGGCAAATATTGCATTACCAACGGCGTGCATTAAATGGGTTTTTCCAAGTCCTGAACTGCCGTAAATTAATAATGGGTTATAGGCTCTACCTATGTTGTCAGACACTTGTAGTGACGCAGCTCTGGCTAATTGATTGGATTTACCTTCAACAAAATTATCAAAAGTAAACGCTTTGTTAAGGAAGTTAGGAGTTGTTTTTTTAGTTTCTGCGGGTTTACTTGCTTTTTTGGCAGTTGTTGCGGCGGGTGCTACTGAACTTTTAGAACCAATTTCCATATTTAACGCTAGCGTACCATTGGAAAATTCTCGAATAGCGTCTTCTATTTTGCCAAAATAATGCTGTTTTACCCAATCTAATACAAATCGATTGGGTGCAAGTAGGGTTATTTGACTGGCATTCTCTACCGACTGAAGCGGGCGTATCCAAGTGCTAAAATCTGAACCAGATATTTCATTTTCAAGTTTAGCAAGGCAGTTATTCCAGATTGAGTTCATGTGCAGTTGATAACAATTTGAGAGGTGTAAAGAGAGATACCACTATACCCTAACAAAACATTACACTACAGAATTGACAGGGGGCGTTGTTTATTTTATCATCGGCAGTCTTTTTTATCCGTTTTTGTTATCACTCATCCGTAGGCTTTAAGTAAAATGAAAAGAACATACCAACCCAGTAAATTAAAACGCGCTAGAACCCATGGCTTTCGTGCCAGAATGGCAACAGTCGGCGGTCGTAACGTCATTAAAGCACGCAGAGCAAAAGGTCGCGCTCAACTAACGCGTGTGTGAAACAACACACTTTTAGTTTTCCCCCAGAGCATCGGTTAAAAACCCCTGCTGACTATAAAAAAGTTTTTGCTAAGCCTGTAAAATCCAGTGACACCTATTTTACCCTGTTAGCCATTCAAAATGATCTCGATTATTCACGGCTAGGCTTGGCAATTGCAAAAAAAAGTATAAAAAAAGCAGTGCATAGAAATATCATTAAACGCACTGTCAGGGAAAACTTTAGACTACAAGAAAATCTGGGAAATATAGATATTGTCGTTTTGGCTCGTAGGGAAGCAATTGGTGTTCCGCTGGCATTATTAAGAAAGTCTTTGGAAAAGCATTGGCTTAGGTTGGTAACCCGATGCGCTTCGTACTCATAGCACTTATAAAGTTTTATAAATACTTTATTAGCCCCTTGCTTGGGTCTAACTGTCGTTTTTATCCAAGCTGTTCAAGTTATTCCCTAGAGGCATTGACGCGTTATGGCGCGATGATTGGTTTCTATCTCACTCTCAGAAGATTATTAAAATGCCATCCCTTTCATGAGGGTGGCATTGATCCTGTTCCAGAAAAATTTGGTAAAAAGAATGGATAATATAAGATTTATACTGGTCGTTACCTTTGCAATGCTTATTTTTATGCTGAGTCAAGCGTGGCAACAAGACTATGACCCAAAGCTACAAGTTGCTGAAACGGCGAGTACCCCGATTAATGCGGATGATTTACCCACTACAGCGAGTGGCACAAGCACAGAGTCAACAACAAGTACCAGTGAGCAAACTGCTTCTGTACCTGTAACAGCCGCAGTAGTGGCTAAAACCATCAACGTTAAAACCGATGTAATTTCATTAGAAATTGATCCACAAGGTGGAAGCATTATTAACTTAGATTTACTGACTTACCCCGTAGAAAAATCTAACACCACTGTTGATTATTTACGCAGCTTGGTCGGTATGGAAGTTGCGGAAAAAAATACCGCACCTGTCAGATTATTTAATAGTGACCCAAAAAAACTATTTGTGGCACAAAGTGGTTTTATCACCGAAAAAGATTCAGCAACCGCACCTAATCATTACAGTGTTTTTAGTTCTGCAAAAGACAGCTACACCTTAGCAGAAGGGCAAGACAGCCTATCTGTACCGTTAACGTGGACAGATAATAACGGGCTAGTGGTCAGCAAAGTATTTACCTTTAAACGTGGTAGTTACGCGATAGCTCTGGAACAAAGCATACAAAACAACACCAATAAACCTTGGGTAGGCAGACAATACAGCCAACTATTGCGCGTTCCTAATACCGAAGGTAAAGGCAATATGCTCACAGGTGGTATGAGAGCTTATGATGGTGGTGTTATTTATACTGAAAAGAATAAATACCAAAAAGTCAGCTTTGATGATATGGCTAAACAAGACCTTGAAAACACCATTACCAAAGGTGGTTGGGTTGCCATGATTCAACATTATTTTGCCTCTGCGTGGATTCCACCCGCAGACCAAGAAAATAAACTGTACACCGATGAATTAAAAGATGGTCGTTATCTAATAGGCTCTTATTCACCGTCAATCACTGTCCTCAACGGCACTACCACTAAATTTTCTGCCCAATTATTCGCAGGACCTAAAATTCAGCCCATGATGGAACAAGTAGCCAATGGTCTGGAATTAACAGTGGATTACAGTGTGTTGACCTTTGTTGGTAAACCCATTTATTCGCTACTGAATAAAATTCACAGCTTTATAGGTAACTGGGGTCTAGCTATTATCGGCGTGACTATGTGTATCAAACTATTGTTTTTTCCGCTATCACAAGCCAGTTTTAAATCAATGGCGAAAATGCGCAAAATTCAGCCGCGTCTAAAAGAATTGCAAGAACGTTTTGCTGATGACAGACCGCGTTTTAATACCGAAATGATGGCATTGTACAAGAAGGAAAAGGTCAACCCATTGGGCGGCTGTTTACCGATACTGATACAAATCCCTGTGTTTATGGCATTGTATTGGGTACTGAGTGAAACCGTTGAATTTCGCCAAGCACCGTTCATGTTATGGATACAAGATTTATCCATACAAGACCCGTTCTTTGTCTTGCCTGTTATTATGGGTATTTCCATGAAAATTCAGCAAGGACTTAACCCAGCACCGATAGACCCGATTCAAGCGAAAGTCATGAAAATGTTTCCTATCGTGTTTACCGTGTTCTTTTTATTCTTCCCTGCTGGCTTGGTTTTGTATTGGGTTATCAACAACACCCTGTCGATTATTCAACAAACCATTATCACTAGGCAAATAGAAAAAGCACCTTAATATAAAAACCGTTCGTGGTGAGCTTGTCGAACCATGAACGGTTTTATCCCCCCTTCGACAAGCTCAGGGCGAACGGTTTGACTGAACCTGTCATCAAATCCTAAGGCGTTGAATCAATGCTAAATCACACCGACACCATCGCCGCTATCGCCACGCCCTCAGGGTATGGCGGTGTTGGCATTATTCGCATCTCAGGTTTATTAGTTGCCGATATTGCAAAACAATTGCTCAACAAACCCATCACCCCGCGCCACGCTGTTTACTCATCATTTCTTGATTATGACGGCAGCATTATCGACTCAGGTATCGCTTTATACTTTCCTAATCCCCATTCCTATACAGGCGAAGACATTCTTGAACTGCAAGGACACGGCGGCGTAGTCGTCTTAGACATGGTATTACGCCGTGTATTAAGCCTAGGTGCAAGACTTGCCAAAGCAGGCGAATTCACCGAACGCGCATTTTTAAACAACAAACTCGATTTAGCTCAAGCCGAAGCGGTTGCTGATTTGATTACTAGCAGCACTGAACACGCAGTGCGTTCCGCACAAAAATCCATGCAGGGCATATTTTCAGAACAAATAAACCAACTGGTCGAAGAACTCACCGAATTACGAATTTATGTGGAAGCCGCCATTGATTTTGTCGATGAAGAAATCGACTTTCTTGGTGATGGCGTTGTCGAAACCCGCTTAATCCGTTTATTGGAACGAATAGGACAAATTCAAAAAACCGCCAAACAAGGACGATTACTACGCGATGGTATGACTATCGTACTGGCAGGAAAACCCAACGCAGGAAAATCCAGTTTACTTAACGCACTGGCAGGACACGAAGCCGCTATTGTCACTGACATAGCAGGCACAACGCGTGACGTATTACGCGAACGCATTCAACTAGACGGAATGCCGCTACATATCATCGACACCGCTGGCTTGCGTGATAGTGACAACAAAATCGAACAAGAAGGCATTCGTCGTGCGTGGGCAGAAATTGAAAAAGCCGACAAAATCTTATTACTCATTGATGCCAGAGCCGACGAAGACAGCGAACTATTAGCCGCCCTGCCCTCTCACATCGACATCACCAAAATTTACAATAAAATTGATCTACTCAACATAGCCCCAGAAATCAAACAACACCAACATCAAAGCGAAATCTACTTATCCATCAAAACAGGTGCTGGACTAGAGCTACTCACCGAACACCTCAAACAAAGCGTCGATTTTAACGCTAACACCGAAAATGTTTTTATTGCCCGCAGACGACATATCGAAGCCCTAAACCAAGGCTATGAATCAGTCAGCAACGCATTAATTCAACTACAAACCAGCCTTGCAGGTGAATTAGTCGCCGAAGATTTACGCCTAGCGCAAAACAGCCTAGCCGAAATCACGGGACAGTTCAGTTCCGATGATTTATTGGGGAAAATATTTTCCAGTTTTTGTATCGGAAAATAGATGTAAGATTTAAATTAGCCCATAAATTTGAGATGATTAATCCAATCGCTCCATACAGGCAAGCATGGCAAAAAGATTTCCCCAAAGTTATATTGAATGCTGCGTTGGGTGATGCGTCTAAACACTCAAGCTATTTGGCTGCAAAAAGTGGTGATTTAGAAGCGGCTTTAATGCTTGCTACTGATTTAATTAGCGAAGAGGCTATTGCAAAATTGGCGGATGTTATTGGCGATAAAAAGCCGTTACTTATCCCTGTTCATGCAGAAGAAGCCATAAGTATCAATCGTATACCGTTAGCTTATGCAATTGCTATTGGTAGCGAATTTAACTTGCCCATCGAATTTAATATTGTACAGTCGGCAAAAGTTAGTCGTACAGGTTCAGATGGGTTTTCAAGATTAGCATTTCCACCGCCATTTTCAGGAATACCAAGCAATCCCGCACAACACGCCATTATTTTTGATGATACACTGACACAAGGCGGAACATTGGCAAGCTTACGCGGTTATATTGCACAATTTGAAATAGAAACAATTGCAGCAACCACCTTAACAGGTAAAAATTATTCGTCTGTGCTAGCTATATCAGGCGAAACATTAGCAACATTACGAGAAAAATATCATGAACTCGAACACTGGTGGATTAATTACTTCGGCTATGGATTCAACTGCCTTACCGAATCAGAAGCAAGATACCTTATCTATTCAAAGAAGAATGTTGACGCAATCAGAGATAGAATTATTGCAGAAAGACAAAAAGGAATCATTGGAGAAGATGACTATGTTATTTAATAACTTAAATCTAAGGGCTAAAATTACTGAAAAATTGTGATTTGTGAGTAGGTATAGTTCACTAACATTAAACCCTCGGTTCGGTCATTTTTGAAAAAATATTTATATTCAATTGGTTACAGAGGTTGAAATTGGCATTTTTACCAAATAGCAACAATTTTTCTATAAAAATAAGTCTGTTACAAAAAATGAGCGAACCGTGGGATTAAAGTTAAGGATTCTTAGTAAAGTAAGCCATTTATTCTTCGACAGGTGCAGTGCGAACAGTCTTGCTATAGGCTTAAACAGATTTAACCCACTACCCCTTTTCGCGCTACGAAACAGTCTATTTTTCCCCTCAATGGGTATTTTATATATCTATTTTATACCCAAAAATACCCCATTCGGAGCTATTGCTCTTTCTACCTTTTCAAGTGAAAATAACAACATGAAGGCGGTGTGTTTTCACTCGCTTCTGACAGCTTGCGCTGTTCCTAATGATGTTACGCAGACTTCCAGAATAATCAATAGCTGTAGCGAATTGAAAAATTCGTAACTCATTGGTTTTTCGTTATGAGTGCGTAACATCAGTAAGCAAAAGCAGTTGACACTACGCAATTAGGTACGCGAAGTTTCAACGAGGAGATTTTGGTATGCCTCACCACCCACCCCCCATCAGAGTCGAACGCCGCGCTCAGCCGCGTCGCGTAGAGGATCGTGTTGTCGATGATCTGCATAAAACCTTTTCAACGCCGCATTGCCATGCGTGTCTGGAGCATAAAGGTGATGGCGTGCTGTTGCTGAACAATGAAACTCAAGTTATTTACGCGACCTCACAAGTGGATGCCATCTTAAAAAGGTACGACTTGCCACTTGCCTTATCGCCCAAATTTACCCTGCATCAAGCGCATCATGCCGCCCGCTTTGCCGCTTTTGTCAACGAAAAAAATCACCAAGCCAATCTACTCTGTTTATTGTTGGAAGCTAAAAACGAGCGTGACCTATTACTGCTTAACTGCTTTCAATTACCCAAACCGACCGAACCCGATTTACACCTCGCCCGTTACATGATTACCCTGCGTGATCCTAATCACCAGCCTTCTCAGCAATGGCAGCTTTTTAACAAACAATTCAATTTAACGCCGACCGAAGCGCGGCTGTGTCGTGCGTTTGCCGATGGCTTAACGCTTAATGACTACCGCGAAAAATATCATGTTGCCACCAGCACTGCGCGTAGCCAACTCCACAGCGTATTCAGTAAGACCGCTACACATAGACAATCCGATTTGCTACGGCTGATTTTTTTGTTCACACAGACGTAAATATCCATCATTTGATGGATGCACTGTTTGGATTTTTTCGTATATAGTTCAAACCGCAAGGCGTAGGACGATTCATGTTTAGCAAGTGGCTAGTTTCTATCTGCTATCTGTGAAAAAATCAATTGGCGACAATGAGACTATAGAGTAGAGCTAGCCGCTAATAAAATGATTATGGAATAATATGAGGGACAGAGGCGAATTGAAATTACAAAATGGCATACTCAAAAGATTTCCGACAAAAAATTTTATCGATAAGAGAAGAGCGAGACCTCAGTTTATTAGAAACGGCTTTGTTGTTTGGTGTGGGGGTAGCAAGTTTGTTTCGCTGGACGAAAACACCTGAGCCAAGCAAAACGAGAAACAAGCCCGCGACCAAGATTGATAGTGAGGCGTTAGCACGGGATGTAGAGGAAAAGCCCGATGATTTTCAGTATGAACGAGCCATGCGATTGGGAGTCAGTGAAAGCTGTGTTGGCAGGGCATTGAAGCGATTAAACGTGAGTCGAAAAAAAAAGAGTTTAGTACACCCTAAAGCCTGCGAAGAAAAGCGAAAAAGTTTCCAAAACAAAATGGAACACTATGAAAAGGAAGGGAAAAACATCGTTTACCTTGACGAAAGCGGCTTTGAAAAAGACACCTTGCGTCACTACGGTTATGCAAAGATAGGCACACGCTGTGTGGATTCGTTTGATTGGCAAGCCAAGGGGCGAACCAATGTCATTGGGGCTATTTTTGGCGGGATTTTGTTGGGAATCGGGCTTTTTGACTTCAATGTCAATGCTAATGTTTTTCATGGCTGGGTTGTTCAATGTTTATTGCCTGCCTTGCCCTCGAATAGTGTGGTTGTGATGGATAACGCCTCTTTTCATAAACGACAGGATATTCAAGAAGCGATTATACAGGCGGGGCATATTTTGGAATATTTACCACCTTACTCGCCTGACCTTAATCCGATTGAAAAAAAATGGGCGCAGGCTAAAGCTATTCGCCGACAAAAAAGATGTTCTGTTGATGAGCTTTTCACGCAGAACTTTTAATAATCATTTTATTGGCTGTTAGCTATAGGTGGACGTAGTTTTTTGTAACCAGAAAAATCAAGCAATCGGAGAATAATCATGAACAAAAAAACTATAACAACCACTATCGTGGCTTGTGGCTTTATTGCTGCTATTTCGATGCCGCTAACAGCAGGGGCAGACAACAAGGCAGATAACAAAGATCCCTCAGTCTATGGCAAAACATACGCAGAGTGGTCGGCGAAATGGTCGCAATGGGCGTACTCTAGTCCAGAAAACAGAAACCCCATAGCAGATGAAACGGGCGCATTTTGCGCTGAAAATCAACCTAAAGGAGAAGTATGGTTTCTCGCAGGTAGCTTTGGCAAAACTGGGGTAGTGCGTGATTGCCCTATTCCTGCAAATAAGGCTTTGTTTTATCCTATTATTGAAGCTGGATGGATCGATTGTCCAAATAGTGCAGATGCTGACACTACCGATGCAGACGTTAGAAACGTTATTGCTACTGGGTTTGCTGGTGATGGTGCTTCCCTACTTACAAGCACCTTAGATGGAGTTCCAGTCTCTAGTCTATTGACACCTATTGTACGAACACAATCGCCGAATTTTACCGCCAATCTGCCCGCTAATAATATCTGGATTAAATCAAGGTCAGGTTGCTCAGAAGATTTACCTGCGGGAAAAACTGGTCGCGTGATTACTGATGGCTATTGGATTATGTTACCTCCACTGAAACCAGGGATTCATACACTTACACTACATGGTGCTAGTGCAAACTGGACTCTCGATAATGGGGTTAATCATGGCATCAGTGATAAGTGGAATTTCGATAATGAAGTCACTTACCACCTTACCGTTCTTGCGGATGAGCATGAGCATGACCATGACCATGACCATCACAAGTGATACCGAAGCGCGACGGGGTATTCACCCCGTCGCAATGTTTTAAGATGTATATCATGCAGGAATTCAAACGTTCGGGCTTGCCGTACCCGACTTTTGATTGATACGATTGTCGGGTTACGCTATCGCTAACCTACAACTAACTTAATTTCTTGAGCGTGATAGTTTTAATTTCACTGCTAAAACTGCCTTGTGCTAACCGAGTTTCGACAATGTCTCCTAGTTTTAATTGTGAGCTAGAGCGAATAATCTGCCCAGAAGTTGGATTGATAGTCAGTGCATAACCGCGATTGAGTGTGGCTAATGGACTAACTGCGTGTAAGGTTTGGCTGGCAGTCGCTAAGCGTTGCTGATGTTGTTTAAGTTGCTGTTCGGTTGCGGATAGCAAACGATGACTCAAATATCGTTGGCGTTGCTGATAGTTGCGAATGGTGACGGCAGGATTGTGTTGCCACAGTTCGGCGGTTTTGATTGCCAGTAGATTTTGCTGGTGATGCAGTTTGTGGTGCATAGCCTGAGTTAGCCTGAGTTTCAAGGCATTTACCTGTTGATTATTACCCGCTAGTTTTTGTTCAATAGATTGTTGTGCTAAACGTTTACTAAGCCAATCTACTGATTGCTGATGTTGGCTTAATACGCGCTGTATCTGCTGTTGTAAGCGTGAGTCTAATTGAATAAAGCGTGCTAACCATTGTTCCGAATCTGGGCTGGCGAATTCTGCGGCGGCTGATGGTGTGGCAGCGCGAAAGTCGGCAACAAAATCAGCAATGGTGATATCGGTTTCATGACCTACGGCAGAAATAATCGGAATATTACTGGCAAAAATGGCACGCGCTACGATTTCTTCATTAAATGCCCACAAATCTTCCAACGAACCGCCACCGCGTCCGACAATCAACACCTCACATTCTGCTCGTTGATTGGCTATTGCTATTGCCTTGCTAATATCATATTTGGCTTGTTCACCTTGCACGGCAACAGGATAAATAATCACAGGAATGGCGGCAAAACGGCGTTTTAATACTGTCAATATATCGTGCAGTGCCGCGCCTGTCGCCGAAGTAATTACACCGATAGCTTTGGGTAATACAGGCAAGCGTTGTTTGTACGCACTATCGAATAGCCCTTCTGCTGCCAACTTATGCTTTAAATCATCAAAAGCACGACGTAAATCACCCTCACCAGCGGATTCCATGCTGTCAACAATCAGCTGATAGTCGCCACGCGGCTCATACAAACTGACTTGGGCTTTAACAATCACTTGTTTACCGTTTTCTAGTTTGAAATTTAGCCTGCGTTGTTGAGTACGAAATAACGCGCAGCGTATTTGCGCATTAGCATCTTTCAGAGTGAAATACGAATGCCCTGAACTGGGGGTGCTTAAATTGGATAACTCACCTTGCACACGCACTGTCATAAAATACTCAGCGAGTAATTGACTGGTGGCACGGTTGAGCTGAGTAACAGTGAATAGCGTGTGTTCGTCTATGTCCATCATATAAAAATAGTTTGGTTTTATGCCGCATAAAGTCAAAGTCTAATATAATGCCCGAATTATCTTCGTTTATTTTTCAGGAATCTACCAAAAATGAATCCATCTGAATGGTTCACCGAACAAGTTCCCAGCGCGGGAACTGCTTTTTCATTAAAAATTAAACAAAAGTTACACGAGGAACAATCTGATTTTCAGTTCCTTGAAATTTACGAAACGGAAACGTTTGGTAATTTAATGGTGATTGATGGTTGCACAATGGTGTCTACCCGCGATAACTTTTTTTATCATGAAATGATTAGTCATCCTGCGTTGTATACGCATCCTAATCCCAAACGGGTGTGGATTATCGGTGGCGGTGACTGCGGTACATTACGCGAAGTATTAAAACACCCGTCTGTTGAACACGCGGTACAAATTGATATTGATGAACGCGTTACTCGTCTTGCGGAAATTTATTTCCCTGAGTTGTGTGAATCTAATAATGATCCCCGCGCCGAGTTGAAATTTATTGACGGTATTAAATGGGTGAAGGATGCCGCGCCTAATTCAGTCGATATTATTATCGTTGATAGCACCGACCCCATCGGCCCTGCGGAAGGTTTATTTGGTGAAGCCTTTTACCGTGATTGCTTTAACTGCTTGTCAGAAAACGGCATTCTGGTACAACAAAGCGAATCAGCGTTACTGCATTTAAAACTGATTGGTGAAATGCGTGATGCAATGAGCAATGCGGGTTTAAGTCATCAGCAAACGCTATTTTTCCCACAATGTTTGTATCCATCAGGTTGGTGGAGTGCGACGATTGCCAGTAAAGCTGAATTATCAGCTTTTAGAGAACAAGATTGTGTCAATAAACCGTTTGATACTGTTTATTACAATACCGATATTCATAAAGCATCGTTAGCGCAACCTGAGTTTTTTAAAAAAGCCTTTCCTTTGTAATTTTTTAGACCGCTGATATTTTAAAAACCTCAGCGGTCACTTTTTTCCATTACCAGAGATTACTGATATGTTTGATCCTAAAGCCATTGATGATATTGCTAGTCGCTTAACGGCGGCTCTTCCATCCAACTTAAATGCTATCAAAGAAGATATGGACAAAAATTTCCATGCCATTTTGCAAGCCGCGTTGAGCAAGTTAGATTTAGTGACCCGCGAAGAATTTGAAGTGCAAAAAGCGGTATTAGCAAAAACCCGCTCCAAACTGGAGGTCTTAGAACAGCGTGTTGCTAACATAGAACAGCAAGTGCTAACTAAAGAGGAATTGTAAACCGCTAATGGAATTAGCTGTTGTCTTTAGTCGAGGTCGATCAGGCATAGAAGCCCCGTTAGTTACTGTGGAAGTTCACGTTGCTAACGGGCTACCCGCACTCAATATTGTCGGCTTACCCGAAGCCGCCGTTAAAGAAAGCAAAGATCGGGTACGCAGTGCAATATTAAACTCGCGCTTTGATTTTCCCATGCAGCGTATCACCGTTAATCTTGCTCCCGCTGATTTACCCAAAGAAGGCGGGCGTTTTGATCTTGCCATTGCCTTAGGTATTCTTGCCGCTTCTGGGCAAATTCCCAGTATTAATTTGAATCAATATGAATGTGTCGGTGAGCTATCATTAGGCGGCGATTTACGTCCGATTAAGGGCATACTACCCGTTGCGATACAAGCCAGAAATAACCACCGTAAGCTGATTTTACCCAAAGAAAATACTGCTGAAGCCGCGCTAGTCAAAGGTATAGAAATTATTCCTGCGGTGCATTTATTAGAAATTTGCGCCTATCTGAATGGGCAAAAGCAAATCCCTGTGGAATATGCCCAGCCTACTCAACAGCGAGTCGATGAGGGGGTGGATTTTTCTGATGTTCACGGTCAATATCACGTCAAACGCGCCTTTGAAATCGCCGCCGCAGGGGCGCATAACTTACTCATGCTAGGGCCACCAGGTACGGGTAAATCCATGTTAGCAGCACGGTTGCCGACTATTTTGCCGCTACTCTCAGAACAGCAAGCCCAAGAAACCGCAGCGATTGCTTCGATTAGTGACCAAGAGTGGGATGTTCACAATTGGTTAAAACCCCCGTATCGTGCGCCCCACCACACCGCATCAGCCGCAGCATTAGTTGGGGGTGGTAGCAATCCACGACCAGGTGAAATATCACTCGCCCATAACGGCGCGTTATTTCTCGATGAACTCCCAGAATTTGATCGCAAAGTCTTGGAAGTATTGCGTGAACCATTAGAATCAGGGCATATCACCATTTCCCGTGCCGCCCGCCAAGTCAATTTTCCTGCCCGTTTTCAACTCATCGCCGCAATGAATCCTTGTCCTTGCGGTTATTTAGGTGATAGCTCTGGGCGTTGTCATTGCACCTCAGAACAAGTCATGCGTTACCGTGCCAGAATTTCAGGGCCATTGCTGGATAGAATTGATATGCACCTTGAAGTCCCTAGAGTATCGCATGAAGTATTACGCAATGGCTCACCGCAAGGAGAAGAAAGTAGCGTGACTATAAGAGCGCGGGTAGTTGCAGCGCGTAATATTGCCGTTGCGCGTCATGGCAAAGCTAATTCAATTTTGACCGCTAAAGAAGTCAAACAATTATGTGTATTATCAGCGCAAGGCTATTCATTATTAGAGCAAGCAATGGATAGATTCGGTTTATCCCACCGCGCCTATCATCGTATTTTAAAATTGGCGCGTACCATAGCTGATCTCGCACAATCACCGCAAATTGAAATTAACCATTTGAGTGAAGCGATTAGTTATCGGAAGTTGGATAGAAAGTAGTTAGTTAGCCGTATTAAATAATGTATAGGAGTTAAATCATGGATTATTGGTTAGTCCGCGCAAAATGGGGCGGTGTAGAAAATAAAAAAGCAGAGTTTATCAATAACGATGAATGGATAAATGGTTATGATAATAAATACTTGGATATTGTTAATCGAGTCCAAGTTGAAGATATTTTATTATTAGCGGAAGAATCAACTGCTACTCATTATGGCAAGTGCATAGAAAATGCTCAAGACGGTAAGCATTTGACTGTTGATAAATGGATAATGTTAAAAGAGCCGATTAGTTTTCCTGCGAAGGGTGCTTATATAAAAGCAATTGCAAAAGTAAATGACGAGATTTTGATAGATGCCGTTAAATTTGAAATTAAAAATACAATCTCCAGTAATGATATAAAAATTAAAAGTATTTCTATAGAAAACTTCACGGTATTTAAAAATGAACTGTTAGCGTTTTCTGATGGCTTGAATGTTGTTGTTGGAGAAAATGGCACAGGAAAAAGTCATTTACTAAAGCTATTATATGCGCTCATTATAACTAATAATCGAAGCTCAAATTTTGAGTTTGGAGTTAATGGAATAAAAGAAAAATTAAGCCCTACAGTATCAGCAATTATTGAACAAGATTTAATAAATATTTTCAAATCAGAAAAGTTGAAAAAATTAATCAATCATGAAGTTTATAAAAGTGTTACAAATATAGATTTAAATAAATATTCAATTCAATTTTCAATGACTGAAAGATATGGTTGTTTTGTTGCAAATAAAAATATACCCCTGAATTTTTTTAAAAAGGAGTGTGTATTTATTCCAGCAAAAGAAATGCTCTCTTTTTACGAAGGATTTGTTCCTTTATATGAAACCAGAGAATCATCATTTGATGAAATCTATTACAACTTAGCAAAATCATTAAGCTTATCGGCTTTAAAAAACATTGAATCTTACCCAGTAGAAAGCAAGCTATTATCTAGGCTAGAAGAAATATTAGAAGGAAAAATACTGTTAGAACGCGGACGGTTTTATTTAGTCTCTACTAAAAATGGACACAAAACCGAAATTGCATTAATTGCCGAAGGGTTACGAAAAATAGCCACCATCGCCCAACTGATAGCAAACGGTTCATTAACTAAAAACAGTCTTCTTTTTTGGGATGAACCCGAAGCAAATTTAAATCCCAGATTAATTAGAAAAATGGCAGAGCTGCTAGTTGAATTAAGCCGCGCTGGAATGCAGGTTTTTATTGCCACACACAGCTTGTTTTTAGTAAAAGAACTGGAAATATTAAGAACCAAAGAAGATAAATTTAAATATTTCGGCTTAGGGTTTTATCAAGGTGATGTTAGAGTCAGTCAAAGTGAAGACTTTGAGCAGTTAGACGATATAGTTATTTTAGATGAAGAATTAGAACAAGATGATAGATTTTTAGCCAAAGAGCATAATTAAGTGGCTATTATTAAAGAAGGAAATCTATCTTTTATATTCGATTTTGATGCCATAAAATTTGATGACACGTCATATTACAGGGAGCATTTTAGTAAAATTCAGAATGACATTGCTGCTGTGGATATTTTAGCGGTTAATAATGGAATAGGTTATTTAATTGAGATAAAAGATTACACCCATCCAGATACTGAAAATTTAACTTCAAGTAATTTAATTGACGCGATTGTGAAAAAAGTTATTTCAACATTATCTGCAATATTACCCATGAAAAATAACGCAGGTAATCCAGAAGAAAAGAAAATTGCTGAATATTTTGTTAACAGCTCGCAAATAAAAGTTGTATTACATATTGAAAAACCACCTGCGCGACGTACATTAAAGCAATCTTGTTATGATTTTCAGAATATAGAAACATCCCTAAAAAGAAAGCTAAAACCAATAGACGCACATCCTAAAGTTGTTTCCAAAGAAAATTTAAAAAGTTTACCGTGGGTGGTAATAAGTATTTAAACAAGTTAACGCAATACGGGATAAACACAATATTGCGACCATTCTCTACACTTGCTAAAACCACAAGCTGACTCTATAGCTGAAGCAGTATTTGTGATTAAAAAATCGTTCGAGCTGAGCTTGTCGAAGCGTGAATGTGGTTCGACTGTTCGACAAGCTCACAGCTCACCACGAACGGCATCATTTTATTGTGCTTTAGCAATACCAATGCTGCCATTCTAAATGCAAAGGAAACTAACAGCGGTGTGTATTATCGTCGCAAGGCTGTTCACTGTTAAATGGCTAACAAAAAGTCAGCACAATCGTTTGAGTGAAGCGATTAGTTATCTGAAATTGGATAGAAAGTAAGGGCGAAAAATCGCGTTATTCAGCAGTCACCAATACCGCTTTTTCTTGTGCAATACCAATACTAGCAATCGCCCCCGAATTAAAATGCAGAAAATCGCTTTCAATACCATCTGAAAATATCACGCCATTAATAGGCATCAACGACTCAATCACCAGTTTTATTTTTTCCGTTACAACACCTGCCACTAAATCAGCTTGGGTTTGTTTGCTTTGAAATGGCTCACGCACTGCAAACATCAGTTGATCTGCGGCTAAATTGATAGTGTGTTTGTTGGGTACTTGTTGTTCGATAAATTGTTGAATGCCTTGGCTCATATTAAACACAGAACTTAGCCAACCTGTTGAACCTGCTTGGGTGGAGACAATAATGCCAGATGATGAATGCTCTTCGGTTTGTTGCTGGTATGCGATACGGTAACGTGCCGATACATGGCTTGCCGCACCGATAAACAAATCATTAAACGCCAATAAACGTTAACCATCATTTAATGTCGCCTCGGCAAGTGTGGCAACTTTGGTATTAAATCGATTAGCCAACACGTTTTCCACCGCACCCATAAAATTATCACTATTAAACGGTAATAACACGCCGTCATAACGAGCAGTATCTGGATTGATGGCAATGATAGGAATGCCATTAACATATTTTGCGGTGTTGGCAACCAAGCCATCTTGCCCGACCACAATCACCACTTGGTTTTGATTAAACAAAAACGAAGGCAAAAAACTCTGTTCAACGATTTTGTTTTTTAATAGTGTCGATAGCTGTCGCTGAACCTGTGCCAGTGATTGATGAAACTGCTCATGCTCTTGTTGATAGTCATTAAAATCACCACCTGAACGCTCGATATAAAACTGAGTTTGCGCTTGCGTGTTAAAGCGTTCAATCAGGGTTTCAAGACGGGTTTTTTTCTTAACCAGAATGGCGTATTCAATGGTCATTTTTGCTTAGAATAGACTCTAACAAATCTGGGCTAATGTTGAGATTGCCAATTTTTTCCGCATTTTCCGCCAATTGTCTAAAGGCGAGAGCAATATTAAAACGCGGGTCTGGATTATTGCTGAGTGCGGTAATCATGCGCCAATCCATGTCTTTATAAGGTTTGAGAGTGGCATCCGGCACATAACCTTGCGTGTCAGCTTCTTTTCTAGCATTCGCGGTTTGCTGCTCAATTAACAGTTTGCGTTGGTTTTCAATGGCAATATCGGCTTGCACTTTCATTTCTCGCAACACCCGCTCGTTATTGGCTTTTTGCACTTCCGCTTCCATGCGTTTTTCATCAATTTGTTTCTTCTTTTCTTCTACGGCAATTTCGGTATTAAGCTCTGATTCTTTAATACGCCGCTCTTGCTCTACTGCAAAATTGCGCCGTTCATAAATCGCTTGATCGGCTTCTTGGGATAATTTCTCGCGGGTTTCTGTTTCTAACGCCCGCGCCATTTCGGGCGTGGCTTTGATGGCAAGAATATTCACCGTCAATATTTCAATGCCTAGGGTAGTTAGGGCAGGAGAGGTTTTCAGCCCTTCGGTAATTTTGGTTTCCACGGTTTTAGCTGAACGAATCGAATCTTTCAAACCCAGCCCATGAATAAATGCCGACAGCGTGGTTTGCGCCTCATTAATAATGCGCTGATTAAGTTTTTCGGTATCGTTCTTTTTAGAAACCCCATTCTGGTCAACGGTAAAATCTAACAACTCTGCCAGTTGTTTTTGATTGGCGATTTTATACGTCACCTGTCCTTGAATAGAGATGCTTTGATAATCGTGAGTAGTTTCATTAAAAATAAACGGTAAGTCATTACTACCGATAGGAATCGCCGCAATAGAACTATTGGGGGTAAAGTAGAAAAATGACAAACCCCGTCCTTCTCTGGCAATACGCCCATTTTTGAAGTGTATGACGTAGGTCATGGCATCAAATTTGATATAACTTATTCCTAACATGGCTGAGCCTTTGGTGGTGGCAAATTTAGGAATGAATAGTAGCAAATTATGTAAGGGGGATGGGGATTAAGTTTGTATGTGCCGATAAATCCGCACCTAGAATCTGCGACCACGCGATTTGCCACTTTTGCTTTCATGAGGCTTGGATCTAACTCGGATTAGTTAACTCTTTTCGTTCAAGTATACCGACAATCTGCTATTATTACGCCCCTCTTTACCCAACTTCAGTCAGGATAAATCATGTCAGAATTTCATAACGTCACTGTGATTAAAAAAGCCAACGTCTATTTTGGCGGCAATGTCAGTAGTCGTACCCTTAAATTTGCCGATGGCACCATGAAAACGCTAGGCTTTATGTTGGCGGGTGAATACACCTTTAACACAGCCGATGCTGAATTGATGGAAATTATCGATGGCGAGCTTGAGGTATTATTACCCGAAAGTGAGTGGCAAACTGTTAAAGGTGGCGAAGCGTTTAGTGTGCCTGCTAATGCCAAGTTCACTGTAAAAGTGAACACGCCTACCGATTATATTTGTTCATTTCTCAAATAACTGCGTGGAAAAAGTCGCCCTATTTGTCGATGTGCAGAACATCTACTACACCACTAAACAAGCCTACCAGCGGCATTTTGATTATCAGAGGTTTTGGAATCAGGCGACCGTTAATCGTGAAATAGTAACAGCGTGTGCGTATGCCATTGATAAAGGCGACAGTAAACAACGGGGCTTTCAGGATATACTCAGACACATCGGTTTTGAGGTAAAGCTCAAGCCCTATATTCAACGGCGTGATGGCACTGCCAAAGGCGATTGGGATGTCGGCATCACCCTAGATGTCATGGAATTCGCCGCACAAGTCGATGTCATTACCTTGTTATCAGGCGATGGTGATTTTGATTTGTTACTGCATAAAGTTAGCCAGTCTTATGGTGTAAGTACCGAGGTCTACGGTGTACCGACATTAACCGCCCCCTCACTTATTAATGCCGCTCAACGGTTTATTGCCATAGACAATAAGTTGCTACTGTAGTTTTCTGCTCACAGGAGTAAAACAGCGTTAGCTATTTTCTAGCTAATCGCTGACGCTATTGGACTCCTAACTGAATACTCCCAAAACCTGATAGAATGCCTACCTAATCCCTCTTACTAAAACTCACTCGGAAAACAAACTTTGATTTCTACAGCTAATATCACCATGCAATTTGGGGCAAAACCCTTGTTTGAAAACGTCTCTGTCAAATTTGGCGACGGCAATCGTTACGGCTTAATTGGCGCGAACGGCTGCGGTAAATCGACTTTTATGAAAATATTAAGCGGCGATTTAGAACCGTCCGCAGGCAATGTCAGTATCAGTCCTAATGAACGTCTGGGCGTATTGCGTCAAGATCAATTCGCCTATGAAGATTACCGCGTGTTGGATGTTGTGCTTATGGGGCATACGGAAATGTGGGCGGCAATGTCAGAGCGTGATGCTATTTATGCCAATTTAGAAGCAACGGAAGACGATTATATGCACGCCGCTAATTTGGAATCGGTGTTTGCGGAATACGGCGGCTACACCGCCGAATCGCGTGCGAGTGAATTATTGCTGGGGCTAGATATTCCGCTAGAACAACACTCTGGTTTAATGAGTGCAGTTGCACCTGGTTGGAAATTACGGGTGTTATTGGCGCAAGCGTTGTTCGCTAACCCAGACATTATGTTATTAGACGAACCGACTAACAACCTCGATATTAATACCATACGCTGGCTGGAAGATATGCTGAATGCGCGTGACTGCACAATGGTCATTATCTCGCATGATCGCCATTTTTTAAACAGTATTTGCACTCACATGGCAGACATGGATTATGGTGAATTGCGCGTTTATTCGGGCAACTATGATGATTATATGGTCGCTGTTAGTGAAGTTCGTGCCAGCTTATTGGCAGGTAATGCCAAGAAAAAAACTCAAATTGTTGAATTACAAGCCTTTGTACGTCGCTTTTCTGCCAATGCCTCAAAAGCAAAACAAGCCACTTCACGCGCCAAGCAATTAGATAAAATCAAACTCGATGAGGTAAAACCGTCTAGCCGCGTCAATCCATTTATACGCTTTGAGCAAACTAAAAAACTGCATCGTTTAGCCTTAGAAGTCGAAGGCTTGAGTAAAGGCTATGGTAGCGAACCATTATTTAAAAATCTGAATTTAATGGTGGCAGTCGGTGAACGTATTGCGGTGATAGGGGCAAACGGGATTGGTAAATCGACTTTGCTTAAAACCTTAGTGGGTGAGTTAACACCCGATACGGGCATCGTCAAATGGTCAGAAAATTCAGAAGTCGGTTATTTTGCTCAAGACCACGCTGATGATTTTGCTGAAGATTTAACGCTGATTGAATGGATGGGGCAGTGGCGTAAAGAGTCCGATGACGATCAAACTATGCGTGGGACGCTGGGGCGTTTATTATTTACGTCGGATGATATTAATAAACCTGTGAAAGTGCTGTCAGGTGGTGAACAAGGTCGAATGTTATTTGGTAAACTAATCCTGCAAAAAAATAACATCATGGTAATGGATGAACCGACTAACCATTTGGATATGGAATCGATTGAGTCTTTAAATAACGCCTTAGAAAGTTATCCAGGTACGCTAATTTTTGTCAGCCATGATAGAGAATTTGTTTCCTCACTAGCAACACGCATTATCGAATTAACACCACATGGTATCGTTGATTTTAACGGTAATTATGAGGATTATTTAACTACTCAGGGTTAAATTACTGGCTTAGTTTACGCATAAATAGCCACGTTAGCAGATAAAAAATCAAATCTTTGCTATATTTGCTAAGTAAATAGAAAACGTTAGGTCATCAAAGTAGGTGCGACAAGTCGCACCTACTTTGTTTTAGTGGGTACGTTAAAATTTTTTCGTGACTACATCTAGCGATTGTAAAGCAATAAAAATAATGTTTCTGGTGCGATAAATGCTCTTTGATAATCCGTTAAGTCAACTGGAGTTGAAGTCTTAGCAAAAATCGACGCTGCCTCTGCCCTTTGATAGAGAGGTGATTTATTCATAATAATTTATTATGGGTTACTTGACACCTGAAGTCAGGAGTTTTGATGATCATTATTTTAAAAAAAATACCTAGCACCACCTCGGATTATCATGTAGAAGCATTCATTAAACCTGTGCTTAAGGGTGGGATGTTTAGTGCCAGTGGTCGCATAGAAAGTATTTCATTTTGGCGGTATGAAATCGTCCAAACCAACACCATCGAATATTACGCATTGGTTGACATCGAGCCTGACTCTGTTGGTCAGCGCGTCATCAGACAACTGAATAAAAAACTAATCAATGGCAAATATATTGGTTTGCAAGAATTTCACGTCAGGCATTGGAGCAATGATAGACGAGTGTTCAAATCTGTGGTTGATAGAGGAAGAAATAATAAACGCAAAGCTGAACGTAGACGCAAAATTGTAAAAATAGAAAGAAAACTAAGAGTAGAAGATAGCAGAGCAGACAATGTAACTATTTCTACGCATTCTGGTTTTTGGGCTGAACCTCATGATACCAAAGGAAAAAAATTCTAAAACGTGCGTTATTTTGCCCACTGCACCGCGACAGTATTCCGATAAATCCTCCCACTTGTACACAGTTTTAAGTGCTATTCAACAAGCTTAAGCTTGCCAGTTTGCTTTGTAGTAGGTATAACTAACCTCAGTTTAAACTTCCTACTAAAGAACTATGACAAACAAATATACCCCGCTAAAAGATCACGACACACCGCTAAAAGTATTATTTACAGGCTACCTCTGTACCGTAGCTGTAGGTTATCTTTTTGCCCTTATTCAAATATTATTCACACACGGCATGGCGGATGGAAAATTCGGCTTATCGGTTGATGATATTGTGTACAGCTATTACGGCAACCGTTCAGGTACAGCATTAGAAGTCAAACTGAATGGATCAATGAAAGAGAACGCCTCTGAACAAGAGCGTTTTGCTATTATGAAATGGGTCAGAGATGGTGCAGATGCTGACGATTACAAAGACGATGGTATCGATAAAATTATTGAAAAAAAGTGCGTCATGTGTCATAACAAAGAAGCAGCCAGCCTGCCAGATTTTACTAAGTTTGAGACACTAAAATCCTACACCACTCAAGATGAAGGCGCGACTTTTTCTTCATTAACGCGTGTGTCACATATTCACTTATTTGGCATTAGTTTTATCTTCATGTTTGTCGGCTATATTTTTAGCTCTGCCGAAACAACGACTACCCAATACAAGTGTATTGCTATCGGTATGCCTTATGCGTTTTTACTGACTGATATTTTGTCATGGTGGCTAACGAAAATTCACCCGATGTTTGCGTGGTTAGTCATTTTTGCAGGTATGGGTATGGGCATCTCCTTCACCTTTATGTTGGTCACCTCTGTGTTAGAAATGTGGCTATTTAAACCTGTCTTTATCGATGGTTTTGGTTCGCGTTATTTACAACAACGTGACAGCACAGATGCGTCTATTGCAGATAGAGTCTGGGTAGTGATTAAAACCTTAGCAAGCTCGATTAAACCCGCTACTGTGTTTGTAGCAGAACAATGGCTAACGCGCGTTTGGCCATTAATTAATAACCTGTTTAACTCCTTGAAAAAATAACCACGCTCTCACTAAAGAGAAAATTAATGACTGCCAGTCCTTTAAAGGACTGGCAGTCATGCCTAAAAGTAAAAACAATAGATTTAACCCACTACCAGTTTTTAATAGCGTTCAAAAAAAACGTAGATTAATAGCTCACTCGAATCCCAACTTCCGCGCTACGCCCTGCATCGGGAGCAAAATTACGCAGATAAGAGGTTGAATTACGGATATTTTCATTCAACAGATTTTTAGCATTGGCAAATAGCATGATGTCCGCCTCAGCAACAGTGGCAATATGATATTGTGTGCCGATATTGAGTAATAAATAACTAGGGGTGCTGGTTTCATTCGCGCCTGCATGAGTTTGAGCTTCTCCGCGTGTTAAACGCACATT
The DNA here is from genome assembly GCA_026398895.1 of Methylococcales bacterium. Lineage (GTDB taxonomy): Bacteria > Pseudomonadota > Gammaproteobacteria > Methylococcales > Methylomonadaceae > UBA4132. The sequence continues at coordinate 2,688 of JAPLRZ010000047.1, read as the reverse complement.
GCTAGTAAAGTTGTTTTTCTCATAACTCAGTTGTACGCCGTAGCGCAGTGGCGGCATTCGTGGCACATCACTGCCTTTATTGAATGTGCCGCGTGTGTAATCGCTGAACACACTTAAATCGACTAAGCCATAATGATTTTCCATCAAGGGGAATTTCAGTTGTGCTTCGTAACCTTTAAAAGTCGCCCCTGCTTGTTGGCTGATTTCGACAGGAATACAGGGTTCTCCTAGTGTACAGCTGTCTGCAAATCCCCCGCTATCCCTGTTAAACAAATAATCTGCGCGTTGCTGATAAATGTAATTACTGACCCAGTTATGAAATAAATTCACTTCTGCGTTCATCCAATCGCTTTTAAAACGATAACCTGCATCCAGATTATTGGAAAATTCTTTACCCAAGTCGGCATTGCCTAATTCATAACTACGCGAAGCTTCATGAACACCATCGTAATAAAGCTCTTGGATTAATGGGGCGCGTTGTGAATGGGTATAGGCTAAGCTGAGTTGATGCTGTTTTGTGACTTCCCATAACGCAGAGGCTGAACCACTTATCGGTAAATAACTCAGGCTACCTGCGTTTTCGGGTGAAATTGTCACCCATTCACCACGTCCGCCTAACTCGTAAGTCACATTACCTAGTTTATAGGACTCGACGGCAAATAAGCCGTAACTATCAATGTTAGATTTGGGGACTAACGGCACAGAGCCATCCGCATTAATCGCTGAAAATTGGCTGTTAGTGGATTGAAAACCCAGTGAACCTGTTAATGCGCCGATAGGTTTCTGTTCCAATTCCAAGCGGCTGGCGTAAGATTTGTTTAAAAACTGGGTCGCGGGTATACCGCCATCTTTTTCTGTGTGTTGATAATCGGTATAGCCAAATTTCATTTTAAGTTTTTCAGCGAAAGCAAATGGCTGATTGAGTTGCGCCTTAAAATCGTATTTGGTTTGTTTTAAGTCCACGGTGACAGGTGCGCCGCCTGTGCCATCGGAGGGAATACCGTAGTTTTTCTCTAATTGATTAATAGACGCGCCCACTAATCCAGCCTCACCCACCATAGAAACACCGACTGAACCACCGCGTGAACGAGCTTGGCTATTGTTAATTACGCCTGTTGAATTCTGAGGTGCGACAAAACTAGGGTCGTTAATTTGCACTGCCGCTTCATCAATGGCTGTGCCGCCAATATGAGTATTACCTTGGTCACGATAAAATCCATCGACATGATAGGAGAAGCCGCTTTTACTACCTTCTAGTTTAATGACGCTGGAGGTTTCATTAGTGACAGAATCGTAGCGTTGCTCCCCTGCCCCAGCGATTATTTTATCGAACGTTTTTTCAGGGATGCGGTTGTCTATCACATTGATGATACCGCCTATCGCTCCATTACCGTATAACAAGGTAGACGGGCCACGAAATACCTCAATGCGTTCGGCTAAAATGGGTTCAACCCCGTTGGCATGGTCTGGACTCAATGACGACACATCATTATTGCCCATGCTATTTTGCAACACCTGTACGCGTGGTCCTGATTGTCCGCGTATCACAGGCGAACCGACACCCGCACCAAACGATTGACTGGTCACGCCCAATTCATTTTTTAATGTATCACCGATGGTCGTTCCCATTTTTGTATGCAGTGCATCACCCGTCAATACAGTGACAGGTATAGCTGATTTTGAACTGGATATTGGCATTGGTGAACTAACCAGTATGGTATCTAATTCTTTAATTCCGTTGTCAGCAGCTTGTGCTGTTGTGATGGATAGGAAAACAAGCGGAAGGATTTTTTGCATAATGGTAAACATCTGGATTAATAAAGGATGTCGTATGTTATGTTATAACATAACTACAGGCAAGCATTTATTGGATGATATTTCAAGCGTAATTTTAATCAGATAAATCTGTAGCTACAGAGGCGGCACATTGACTACACAACCCATGAATCTCAATCGCTTTACTATGGACAATAAATTCCGCGTCGTTGAATTCTTCCGATAATGCCTGCATTACCTTAGGCGCGGTGCGTTCTTCAACTTCCTGACAGTTTTTACAAATCAACAATAATTGCTCATGTGGTGCGTTTGAGCAGCGGCAACCGATAAACGCATTCAGACTTTCCACGCGATGAATAAAGCCTTGTTCGCTCAAAAATTCTAAAGCCCGATAAATAGTCGGTGGTTTTGCTGCCATTTGTAGCGGTTTGATACGATCTAGCAATTCGTAAGCTTTGACCGCTTTGTGACTTTCCCAGATTAGTTCTAACACCTGATAACGAATCGGCGTTAATTGCACCCCACGTTCCAGACAAACCTGTTCAGCCATTGCGAGTGCGTTACTCACGCATTGTTTATGGTTGTGTTTTTGATTAGGTAAATCATTTAGTGTCATGATGATAGCAGCAGGATAGTGAGTGTTATAGTATAACATTCAATTGCAAAGTGTGTTATGCGATCAACTACCGATGATTTTTTCAACATAAACCACATACTTTGTTGAGCAGTGTAATATGAAATTTTTTCACGATAAAAATAAAAAATACATTATTAGAAGTTACGCATTGACGGAGGATTCAAATTGTGGGTTCAAATGTTGCATGGTTGGCATAAAGCCAGCAATGAACGAAGCAATCACCTCGTTAAACAAATCTCTCTGTAGTCGATAACAGTTACTAATGACCGCCATAG